>NZ_CP192260.1:310000-964931 GCF_050574275.1 Virgibacillus flavescens | reverse complement strand
TAATGTACACTCCCTTTGTTTGCATATTATTAAATTTCGACGAATAATCCTAAAATCCTTTATTTTGATCTGAAGATTCGCAGCGTATTGCGTAATGACGCGGTTTACATCGATATTTTTTCAGTCGCGGTGGATAAAATTTTTCTCGAAAGCGATATTATTTTTCCCGAGATCGATATACTCGTGGGCGGAATCGATATCAGCTAAGCTGGCATCGATAAGCGATTATCAAGATTGATATCCGGCAGCAAAGCACACGGCATCGATACAATTGAACGAAAAAAAGAGCCCCTAGAGTATTCAAACTCCATGGGCTCTTGTGCAACAATGCTATTTAAATGCTTTGGTCCATACATTTCATTAACGTATTTTCAATTTCCATCGCGTACGCTTTAAGAGATTCGTCTTCTACTAATTCCACGAGCACACTTGGCCGTGGCATACCAATTTTTATCTTGCCTGAATCCTCGTATAGAACGATCTTACAAGGGAGAAAGTAACCAATCATTTGATTTTTTGATAGCATTTCATATGCATCTTTTGGACTGCATACTTCCAGCACTTGATAGGGTTGATTAAAATCGAATCCTTTGTTCTGCAATGTTTCTTTAATATCAAATTGCCAAAGGACACCAAACTTTTCAGATTTTAAATTTTCCTCCAACGATTGAACGGTTTCTTTCATACTCTTTTTTGTCTCGACTGTATAATGAAACATTCAAATCATCTCCTGAATAATTGTTATTTCGAAATGTCGCTATCCCACTCCAGCATGCCACCGGACATGTTTACTGTATCATATCCGTGTTGCTCCATGTATGAGCTGGCTTTCCCGCTTCTATTACCTGAACGGCATACCATATAATGTGTTTGGTTTTTATCAATTTCTTTCAGTCTTTCTGGTATTTCGCCTAAAGGAATATGCTTTGCGTTAGGAATCATGCCAGTCTCTACCTCTTCTTTTTCACGAACATCAATAATACTGATAGTCTCTCCATTTTTTCGCTTCGAATCAAGTTCTTGTGGTGATATTTCCTTCATAATCTACCTCCTGAAAAATAAATTTATCTGCTTTTAACTAGTAAGTTAACGGCTTCCTTAATAAGGTCTTCTGAGTTCTTTCCGCCATTTTGCTGTTCTTCTCGTATGCATCGTTCAAGATTTGTGCTCACGATTAAAGCTGCAGTGCGGTCCATCGCATTGCGTACAGCGGTCATTTGTGATACAACTTCTCTGCAATCTTTTTCTTCTTCCATCATCTTTACTAATCCTCGTACCTGACCTTCAATACGTTTCACTCTATTTTGAACTTTATCATCGTATTCCAACGGTATTCCTCCAAATAAAAAAACTTACTACTATCACTCAACTGGCCCTACCTTATACCCCTGGGGGTTAAATGTCAAAAAAAAGAGCCTTAAACGGCCCTTAGTTTAACTTCTCTACATCGGTCACTATGAAGTTTTTCTTATATAATTCTTTCTTGATGACATCCACTGTTTGTTTAACCACATCTTTCGGCAAAACAATCAGTACGCGTCGAGCATACTTTGAATTGTTGTTCAGCGAAATAACACTTTGCACGCTGCAGTGCTTATTAATCGTTTTTAATATTTTCTGTAGTGCCCCTGAAAATTCAACTGTTCCAATGGTTAATGAATAGCCACCATTGTTAACTCCCCAAGCATTTTCAAGAACTGTAATAACATTGGCATGAGTCAGGATGCCTAAAAATTCTTCGTTTTCATTTACAATTGCAAGGTACGGAAGCTTTTTAATGCTTGAAAATACTTTAAAGAAAGAATCATCTTCTTTCACAAAGCCTTCCTTATCGTCAACAAGTTGTTTGACAGTATCATTCAGGCCATGTTCTTTCTCGTGTTCCAATATATGCACCTTGTAAATATTACCTAGGAATTTGTTTCTCGATTCGTCCAGTACTGGAATACAACGATATCCCGAGTCCTGCAGCTTACCAAGTGCTTTCTCCATACTATCCGTTTCTTTTACAAATATAACGGTCTGTTTTTCTACATAATCATTACTTACGATCATTTCTAATTACCTCCCAAGACTTTAAAATATTCCGTGCTGCCTGAATTTATGATACATTCGTTCTGTTAAAATTATAGCCTATTACAGTCCATTCGTCATCTAGTTACCTTTTCCCGTTAAAACAATACCTAAAACCAATAGTGTGTCGGCTTGGTCGAATTCTTTTACAAGTGGTAGTATAAATAACAGGATAATAAGTTTCAGAAGGGAGTTGTGGTACTAAATGAATAATCTACCTATAAAACATCACTGGCTGGGCAGAATATTAGCTTCTGATCCAGGTTACATAAGGTTTTTAAAAGCTGGAAAAGCTACCATCAGCTTAATGTCTGCAGTATTCACAACATTATTCCTTTTGCGTGTAACCGGAAATGATCTACTCACACCGGCAATAGTTGCTGGGATGGTCGGAATGATGGGAATTCTAATCGTAATGGATGAAACCAAAAAGGAAAAGCAGGTAACAACAGGATTACTTGGTATTTCTGCAGCAATTGGAATAACAAGTGGTTCATTACTCGCAGGGGTTGCCTACTACATTGATGTGCTGATGATCGTAATTATTTTTGGTGCATTTTACTTGTCCCGCTTTGCCGTCAGGTATTTCTCGATTTGCATGATCGGTTTCCTGACAGTTTATATTTCATCGATTTTAAGCTTATCCCCTGACCAACTGCCCTGGTTTTACCTAGGGATTACGCTCGGCGTTTTCTATGCATTTTTATATAATTTTATTTTATTTAAAGATTCAGCTCAAATATTAAAACGAAGTATCCGCTCGTTCCATATTCAAAGTAACCTGACTTTTAATATATTAATAAACGGAATTCAGGACACAGATTTAAACGAAAAGCGCTTAAAGAGTCTACGAAATAATGTGTATAAGCTCCGTAATTACGGAAGAATTGTTTCAGGAAATTTAAACGAGCAGGATATCCAGGAAATCTGGCAAGGTCTTGAAACCGCGCAACTCAGACTTTACGTGTTTGACACAGGGATGCTGATTGAAACGTTAACAGATTCCATTCAAAAGTTAAAAAAAGAAGATGCGCTGGAAATAGAAGAACTTCGCCGGATCCTTGTATGGGTAATTAGGTGTTTACGCGACGCCAGAGTGCTTGCGCAAACATATGACTCAAAAGACCTTGAAGAAGCAAAAATAGCACTGCAAGGCTTGCAGCTGGCATTAAGAGACTTGCTGAACCGGGACGAACAGCCAGAAGGTTGGGTCTTTCTCATTCGCCGGATTGAATCGATTGCCACCCATGTAATTGAAGGAGCAGTAACCATTCAAACCTCCTTACAGAATGGAACATACATTCAAAAGGACGAAGAAGAAGTGGAAGCAGAAGAAGATAATCCAGCAGACGACGAAAAATCACTAAAGCCAAGTACGAAGAAAGCTTATCAGGCGCTCGTCGCTGGCGCCCTGGCCATCATAGTAGGAGGAATTATTTCCCCTACCCAGCCATATTGGGTGCTTCTGACTGCATTTATCATTTTAATTGGAACGGAATCAATCGGACGAACCTATGCAAAAGGATTCCAGCGCTCGTTTGGTACAATTATTGGAGCCGTAATCGGCTTCGGACTCGCTAAATTACTGTCTGGGCACTCCACAATTGAATTGATTCTGTTGTTTACAGTAATATTTCTTGCATTTTATCTGGTTACCGTATCCTACACGCTCATGAGTGTGTTTATCACCATGCTGATCGCCTTCATGTACGATATTCTGTTAGGCGGAATAACGTTAGAATTAATTGGAGCACGCGTAATTGACACAATCGCAGGTGCTGTCATTGCTTTCAGCGTCTCCGCCGTTATTTTCCCGAAGAAGACGAAGGATAAAGTAGTAGATAGCATTGACGATTATCTGGACGAGTTAAAACCATATGTTACAAGCTATGTTCGAAGCTTTCGTGAGCCTGTATATGTGAAAGACCTGGCTGATGATGCATTTACCCTGGACCAAAATCTGCAGACCATTATGGACGAAGCTGATCCTATTCTTAATCGGGCAGAAACAATCAGCAGATCGGGTATTGCTCGCTGGATTACCATTTTCACTGCAATTAACTATTATGCAAGACATTTGGTGGCCTCCTCATTTAGAGGGGAAATCAGTTATCCAGAGGAATTGAAGAAAAGCTTTCAGGAAGTAGAAGATAAATTGGAGCATAATATAACGGTGCTTGGTGAGTTGATAAAAGGTAATGATCGTGACAGTGTACTTTATAATTTAAAGCAGGAACGGGAACAAATTGAGCGGTTTGCAACTACTAATCATGAAAACAACCTGGATCTGATTCACCATCTGTATTACGTATGGCGCATTAACCAGTCCCTGCTTACCCTGGCAACCGACCTCGGTGCAGAGGAAAAATAGTATTTACTTGAGAAATGGGCAGGGCAAGAAAACAGTAGCCACGCCGAATAATATGAGTTTTTTCATTGAAAATAATCCGAACGAATTCAATCGTTCGGATTTTCTATATACTGCGAAGTATATTTATTACCAAGAAATGTTCTAAAGCCGCCGTCCAGGATCGTTGCGGGCAGATGCTTTCCGCGGGCACGGCTTCAGTCTCCTCGAGAAAGAGCACTCTGCGTGGCCTTCAGACTCGTGCTGTTCCCGCAGGAGTCACCGCCCGGAACGATGCAGGACTGGTAAAGCTGTTTATGTCTTTGTTGTTTCTGTAAACGATTGCATTCTGAAAGAGATATAGCTAATCGAGTGTGGATCGGATCTTATAAATCTGTGACCATCAAACTCTAATCTAGAGATTGGAGCGGATGGCAGTCGACTCCTGCGGGAGGGAAGGCATAGGTGAGACCCCGGAGTGCGACAGCACGAGGAGGCTCACCAGCCGCCCGCGGAAAGCGACTGCCAGCAGCGTAAATCTCGTTGCTGACACTTCGCCGGTTTTTTAGATGTTACGTCGCAGTTTCCATCTATTACGACAAAAGCAACTAGCAACTTATTTCAAGTCTGCAAGAACTAACGTTTATTGCATTCCTTACATTTATTAATCTGTAAAAGTTGAGTTATAAATAATATACTTTTGTACTCTTATTATTTAGTTAGTAATGGTAACCCATGTGCCACTTGTCGCTTTCACCATCAAACGGAAATAACTTAAGTTGCTTCGCTTTTTTATAGTGATTGGAAACAATCTCATCCATCAGTTGATCCGTATTTTTATTCTTGGTATCAATCCCCAATTTCTCAGCAGATTGAATTACTTTCTTCTCTTGAATATCTTTCACCAGGGCATAAACATTCTTACCTTTTGTTTCTATCCCCAATTTTTTCGCATCATTTAGAACTTTTCTTTGAAAAACTTCTTTACGCAATTCCTTAACGTCTTTACCTTCAACCGTAATACCAAGTTCTTCAGCCTGGCGCTTAATCATTGTTTCATAAACTTCTTTAGCTAATGATTTTGGCGTTTTTCCTTTCGCAGTAATTCCCAGTTCTGCAGCCTTTAATTTCACCTTCTTATGATGTGTTTCCTGGGCGATTTCTTTCGTATCTTTACCCTTAACCTCGATTCCCAACGTCTTAGCTTCCTGCCTTACTTTTGCATCAAATACTTCCTGCGCTAGTTTAGCCAGCTCTTTACCCTCTGTTTCAATTCCCAATTCCTTTGCTTGCATCTTAATAATTGCTTCCCGCTTGTACAAGCGCGCTTCTTTCCTGTGCTTATCACTTATGATATTGCGCCCCTGTTCAGCTTTCGCAACCCACCCATCGTTACTAGAAGCAACTACCGATTGAGCACCAATACTAGTGAACAAGAGGAAAACAAGTATTATAACTAAACCTTTCTTCATGTTGTAAAACACCCTTTCTGAAGTCAATTTTTCTTTCTATTGATTAGCATTTCCCAATGAGTAGAAAAAATTTAAAGAAATTGAGGATCAAAAAAAGAGCCGAACAGAGTAATCTCCATTCGACTCTTTTACCTACTGCTTATCCTTCTGTAACAACAACTTCTACTTCTTCAACTTGCTCTTCTGTATCAACTTCTGTTTCTTCTTCAACATCAGTTTCAACTTCTGCTTCGGTTGTTTCTACTTCAACAGCTACAACTGCGTGTACTGCTGCATTTACAGAAGCATGCAGCTTAGCGTTTTCACTTGCATTTTCATTTGCCTGTGACTTTACTTTGTTCGCTGCTGACTTATTTACCGTCTCTTCTACTACTTCTTCTTCCAGATCTTCCGTAGCTTCTGTTCCCTCTTCCACGTCGACTTCTGTTTCTTCTTCAACATCAGCTTCCGTTTCCTCTACAGGAGCTTCTGGTGTTTCTTCTGCTGGCTCTTCTTCAACTGTTACTGTCGCGTGTACTGCTGAATTTGGAGCGGCATGAAGCTTAGCATTCTCGCTTGCATTTTCATTTGCCTGTGACTTTACTTTGTTTGCTGCTGATTTATTCTCTTTTACTTCTTCTTCCAAATTTTCCGTAGCTTCTCCTTCTTCCACGTCAACTTCTGTCTCTTTTTCAACATCGGTTTCCGTTTCTACTACAGGAACTTCTGGTGCTTCTTCTGCTGGCTCTTCTTCAACTGTTGTTGAATATACTGCTGAATTAGCAGATGCATGCAGCTTAGCATTCTCACTTGCATTTTCATTTGCCTGTGATTTCACTTTGTTTGCTGCTGATTTATTCTCTTTTACTTCTTCTTCAACAGCTTCCGTATCCACTTCAGCCTTTGCCTTAGCTTTTACTTTTCCATGTACTGCTGAATTAGCAGAAGCATTAGCCTTTGCTGCAGCACTAGCATGAACATTTGCCTGTGACTTATCAACTTTAACTGTTTTTGCTTCTTTAGATCCTTCAGCCGCTTCACTTACCTGTGCGCTTGAAAAAACTCCTACAGAGATAACACCTGTTAATACGATTGATTTCAATACCTTTGTTCCATTAAATTTCATTATAAATTTCTCTCCTTTTTTTCTATTATTTTTTATAAACGTTTAGAAAAAAGGAGTTTCCTTCGGTGGCGGAGACGGTGGTGCATTAACCCATTGATCACGATATTCAAGTCTTGTTGATACAAATGGGTTAATTAGTTTTATATATGTATTGCTGCCTGCCTTCCATAGCCATTTGTCCAATAAACCGATTGAACTATTTCCGTTACCTGTTCGATCCTTGGAAGGAGCACTCGGCACATTGGAATTGGATGAAAAAGGAATAACTTTAACGTCATGTGATTTTTCATTATCAAATGGATTTTTCTTTTCTTTGCTTTCTGCTTTTGCTTTAACTGGCTGTTCTTTATTACCAGAAACAACTTCAACTTTAGCATCTTTTACAGGTTGCTTATTGATTTTTTCAGTTGAGTTATTTTTTTGCTGTTCAACCCTTTGATCAATTGATTCTTCATTCTGAGAACGAATTTCCTCTTCATTAAGCACCTGTTTTGGAAGTTTAACTTTGACTGCAGTCCCCTTATTTTCAGGCAAAGTTTTGTTGACAGACCTTTTAGCTTTATCTGATTTATTCTTGGCAGTTTTTAGAGCTGGTTCGTTTTTCTTTTTAACTTTCTGAACCGCTTTTTTAGCCATTTCACTTGCCTGGCTCGGTAATTCCTTAGCTTTTTTCGCTTTATTCAGTGCCTTTTCAGGAAGATCTTTTCCCTTTTTAGCCATTTTGTTAGCCTTATCAGGTAATTGCACCTCAGGCTTATCCGGTAAAGGAGTATAATCTTTTACTTTACCAACACCTTTACTCTTATCTGCTTCGGGATTTTGAGCTTGTCCTCCTTTTTCTGCAAATGCAACTATAGGAAAAGTAAAGGCAGCAATCACAATAAAACCTAATACAAGTACACCTCGAAAGTTCATGATATCACCACCTTTCTTTTAGAAAACTTGGCATATAGCGAAAGCCTTAGTTCACTTATGCAGGAAGAAAAATTTATATTTTCTTCCTGCATAAGGAATCGCATTATTCTAATAATACTTTTCGTCAAAATTTTAATTTTCAGTCCGTAAAAGATGTACAATCTTTAAAACAATACTTTTTCCCTATACTGAGAAACAGTAGTATTATCTAATCAGATAACTTATGATTTTTTACTAAAAAGCGTACGAATATGGTAAGGTGTACAGAATTCCATTTGCGAATTCATAAAAAATATAATTAAGAGGTGAGCAGGCATGGATTATAAACTAGATCATATTGGGATAGCCGTTCGAAATATAGAAGAAAGTATCCTGTTTCATGTGAATATACTTGGAGGTGAATTAGTTGATCGTTACACAAGCGAGGCAAAAGGTGTGGAGAGTGAAATAGCAACAATTGACCTGGGTGGAGATCGAATCGAACTACTGGCACCAACAAACAATACTACCTCCCCTATTGCTCGCTTCCTGAAGCAGAAAGGGAAAGGCGTACACCATATTGCTTATCACGTCCACGACCTGGATGAAGCATTAGAGGATTTAAAAAATAAAGGAATTCGTACGTTGGAAGATTCTTTCCGCATAAATAAGCATGGAAGGCGATTAATTTATTTGAATCCAGTTGACACCGAAGGAACAATTATCGAATACTGTGATTATCCGAACTTATAAACAAACCACCCATTCGTTGTCTAAGGTCTTGTCCATAGAACGAATGGGTGGTTATTTTGATGTTCAAAACATTTAATCTTCCACTTTAAAGTACTCGGATCTCATCAGTGAAAATACCACTGTATCATGATAGTTTTCGCCGTCGAAATCGGTTTGACGCATAACACCTTCCTTCGTAAATCCAAATCTTGTCAAAAGCTTTTCTGAGCCTATGTTTTCAGCAAAAATATCGCCGACAATCCTGTTCAGCCCAAGCGTCTCAAATCCGAATTCAAGCAGTTTCACCAGAACCTCACGCATGACACCTTTCTGTTGATATTCTTTACGAATAACAACCCCCATTTCCGCTTTTTTGTGCCACATATTTAGTTTGTGGAAACTGAACTGCCCCACGATCTCTTCATTCCGTTTATTCACAATTACCCAGGGGATTTCTTTTTGATCTTCATAAAGCTTCAGCTGTTCTACAATTTTTTCTTTCATTTTCCCTTCCGTCGTTACTGGATGAGGCGTCAGGAACTTCATCGTCTCCTTATCACCCAAAAATTCAAAAAGCTTTGTTGCGTCTGCTATAGTTAATCCTCTTACTATGTAGTTTTCTGTCTCCAGGATTGGAATTTTGGAATAAGCAGAACTAGTTGACATTCGTATTCCTCCAGTTAGTTACCTTCCTTAACTTTTCTTTCACTTCGTTTGCGTCTGTTTCATCCAGCCATTCGGGATATAATAGTTGTTCACTATCATCCTCGTAAAATTTTAGTTCTATTATTGAACTTACTTCCACGACTCGTTTAATAGAATCGAATGGAATTGTTTTTCGTGGGATGAATAGACCCCTATATATCGAAATAGTATCATGATCCACCTGGATGTAATCTTTATCTGGATAGTTAATATAATTTATGCCAACTGCAACACCGATTACAGTTATCAAAACATGAAGAACGTAAAAAAATAACGGTGGACTTCCGGTAGTATAAATGTTCATTGCAAGTACACCTAAGTTAATAAAAGCAGCTAAAAAAGAACCCATTCCCTTTTGAAACCATTGCTTTTGATTATTGTATTTATATCCCATCCAGTACCCTCTCCTAAATTTCCCTAATATTGCTACTATATGAATTATACCATTTTTTCACTCCATGTTTGCACCCCTCCATCTTTCGGGAATGAGTACAGTTAGGATGAACAACGGAAGGTGATTTTATGGATTTATGGCTTGAATATGGTTGGGCCCTGCTTGTGATTATTGGACTGGAAGGATTACTTTCGGCAGATAACGCACTGGTAATGGGTGTGATCGTTAAGAATTTACCTGAAAAAAAACGTAAAAAGGCGTTATTTTATGGAATTATTGGTGCCTATGTATTTCGTTTCGCTGCGCTATTTGCGATTTCATTTGTGGTAAATATATGGCAAATTCAAGCAATTGGTGCTGCTTACTTAATTTATTTAGGTGTTAAAAATATAATTAAAAACAAAAAAGAAGAAAAAAAAGATTCCAATTCGTCAATCGATGAAAACCAAAGCCTATGGAAGACAATACTAAAGGTTGAACTTACCGATATCGCTTTTGCAATCGACTCCATCTTAGCTGCGGTAGCTATTGCAGTTGCATTACCTTCAACTGGATTACCATCATTTGGTGGAATGGATGGCGGTAAATTTATTGTAGTTTTCGTAGGTATGGCAATCGGACTGGCATTTATTCGTGTGGCTGCCACTTACGTTGTCAAATACATGAAAAAGTATCCAGTTTTCGAAAAAGCTGCATTCATTATCGTGGCATGGGTTGGTGTGAAGCTCGCTCTGCACACTTTAGCTCACCCGGATTTAAACTTAGGAATACTATCAGAATCGTTCACCCACAGCATCTGGTGGAAAGTTACCTTCTGGGGCGTAATGTTATTAATTGTAGCAGTTTCCGTCGTGTTGGCTAAGAAGCGCGGACCTGCTGAGGATTACGAAGAATAGCAAGAATCCCAGGAAGAAAAACGTAAGCTTGTTAATGTCCCTTTGCTCTATGAGCAGGGGGACTTTTTTTGTTAAAGCAACACTTATAAATGACAGAAAATACCGATTAGTATTGCATATCAGAATACTATTATGTATACTCATTATACAAAATCAAATAATTATTTAAATTTGAATTAATTTCCAGTGCAGGAGTGATTTTTCATGAAAAGTCTTTATCTTCTACCAAATGCTGAAGAAGAAATTATCGATTCGTATGAGGAAGACATTATTATTACAAATCGAGAAGGTAAAATAATAAAGGTGTCCCAGATAAGCGGGTTAAAATACAATTTATCTGCTGACGATTTGCTAGGACAATCTGTTTATGAATTAGAATCAAAAGGTATTTTTTCACCAGCTATCACGCCTCTGGTTTTGAAACAAAAAAAGAAAGTCGCACTTGTACAAACTACTCCAAGTGGAAGCAAGGTGCTCATTACAGCGATTCCACTATTTAACGAGCAGCACGAAGTAGAGTTTGTAATTAGTTATTCCTATGAAGTATCTGAGTTACACGACCTTCAGGATTATCTGAATGAACTTGAGGGGGAGATGTCAACCGTAAAAGGTGAACTGGCACTGCTTAGAGAGGAAAGCTTAACAGTTGAAGGACTTGTAGCAGAAAGTAAGTCAATGAAACAAATTCTGAAAACGGTCAATAAAATCGCTCCATTGGATGTATCTGTAACGTTGCAGGGAGAAGGCGGCGTAGGGAAATCCACGATAGCAAAACTCATTCATAACCAAAGCTCAAGGCACAAAGGTCCTTTTATTGAAGTTAATTGCGCTTCAATTCCAGATGCAATCTTTGAAAATGAATTAGTTGGTGGTTCTGCGGCTAATTCCCCGCAAAAAATTGGATACCTTCAAATGGCAAAAACCGGAACACTTTACCTTCAAGGTGTAGAAGAACTGTCTTTAGTATCTCAATCCATTCTAATGAAAGCACTGATAGTTACAAAAGGCAATTTTAGAATTGTGAGTTCCACCGAGCTTCACCTGGAAACATTAATGGCTCAAAAACAATTTCGCGAAGACTTGTTTTATTTCCTTCACGTGGTTCCTATCCACATCAAACCCCTGCGTGAAAGATTAGAAGATTTAAGCTTAATCATACAAAATTACTTGAATAGATATAACGCTCAATACCAGGTTAGTAAGAAGTTATCAGATAGCTTATTTCACGAGTTACTTCATTTGGAATGGAGCGGTAATCACCTGGAAGTTAAGAATTTAATCGAACGGCTAATCGTTCAGAATGAGACAAATAGTATTACCAAGGATGACTTGCCTGTTGAATACCGTAAAAATGATTCCAGCATGAATACGCTCGACATAGATGGTCGCACGCTGCCAGCTATTCTTGAAAAAATTGAAGAAGAAGTATTAATAAATGCCCAAAAGCGATATAAAACTACTACTGAAATGGCAAAAGTATTGGGCATTAGCCAACCTTCTGTAGTTCGAAAACTGAAAAAATACCTAAACTAACGATAACGGAGGATTTTTATGACACACACAGAGAAAAATTGGCAAGAATTAGTTAACTCTATTGGTAATTATCTGGCACCAAGTATGGCAAAGGACCATCCAAACCTGCCAGTTGTAAAAGCGGAAGGATGTTATTATTACGGCGTCGACGGCAAAGAATATCTGGATTTCACATCAGGCATTGCTGTTGAAAACGTCGGACACCGGCACCCTAAAGTTGTACAGGCTATTAAAAACAGCGCGGACCATCTAATCCACGGTCCATCTGGCGTAATTATTTACGAATCCATTTTGAAATTAGCGGAAGAGCTTCAATCCATTCTTCCACCTAAGTTAGATAATTTTTTCTTTGCAAACAGCGGAACCGAAGCTATTGAAGGAGCATTGAAGTTAGCAAAATATGTAAAAAAACGTCCCTATGCAATCTCCTTTACTGGATGTTTTCATGGACGATCTATTGGTGCATTAAGTGTCTCTACTTCGAAAAGTAAATACCGCAAGCACCAGCAGCCTTCCTGGTTAACGTACCAATTACCATACGCGCACCCTCAAGATTGCCCAGATGGTTTAGACCCAGAAGTGTTCTTCGCTGAGAAATTGGAAAAAGATGCTGAAAATTTATTTAATCACCAAGTCGATCCCGAGGAAGTAGCTTGTATGATTCTCGAGCCAATCTTAGGTGAAGGAGGATACATCATACCTCCTAAATCATGGTTGAAAAAGGTCCGAGAAATATGTGACCGTCACGATATTTTATTGATTTTTGACGAAGTACAGACTGGTTTTGGCCGAACTGGAGATTGGTTTGCCGCTCAAACATTTGATGTGAAGCCAGACATAATGGCAGTTGCAAAAGGAATAGCTGCAGGAATGCCGCTTAGTGCAACAATTGCCTCAAAAGAACTTATGGACCAATGGCCACTCGGCTCTCATGGAACCACCTTTGGAGGGAATCCCATAGCTTGTGCAGCAGCTCGCGCTTCTCTTGAAGTGATAAAAGAAGAAAATCTTCTGGAAAACACAAAACGTATGGGTTCATACACACTGACTCGGCTTGCAAAGCTAAAAGAAAAATATCCAGTAATTGATGATGTGCGAGGAATAGGGTTAATGATTGGTATTTCCATAAAGGATATTCAGACAGGTAAACCCGATGGCGACGCTGTCATGAAAGTATTGAATGGTTGTTTGGAAAAAGGTGTTTTATTTTATCTTTGCGGGAATTCCGGTGAAGTAATTCGAATGATTCCTCCTTTAACTGTTACAAAAGAGCAAATCGACCATGGCTTAGATGTACTTGATGAAGTTATTTCAACACTATAACAAAGCTGTTAGGGGCGTTTAAAATACGAGGGGGATTATAAATGAAAAGTAACGTAGAGCCAAAAAACGAGAGTGACGTAACTGGTATTGATCAAAAAGGTTTAATGAAATTCTTACTTCCATCTTTATTCGGTGTATTCATTTTCTTATTCCCCATTTATATAGGAGGTACGTTTAATATACCACTTGGAATAATAACCGAATTTTTAATTGAAGCTTTAGCAGGGATCCTCCCTGTAATTGTAACTTACGTAATAGTAATTTCGAGTTTACTTACTGTAGTTACAACGTTATTTAAACCAAAAGCAATTTTAAATTCCAGCCTATTAAATTCTTTATTCAACGTATCTGCTTTTTGGACAGTAACTAGGGTACTCGGTACTATTTTTGTGCTTATGACTTATTACAATGTAGGGTTCCATTTAATCAACTCAGAAGTTACTGGTCAAGTAATGTTCGGTTTATTAACAACGCTAATTGTATGGTTTTTAGTTGCATCCTTTTTAATGCCTTATCTGATCAATTTTGGAGCGATGGAATTTTTCGGATCACTGCTCAGGGGTGTGACGAAACCGCTCTTCACCCTTCCAGGACGTTCAGCTATCGACTTATTAGCCTCCTGGGTTGGAAATGTAAATGTAGGCGTTGTAATAACCCGTGAGCAGCATCGTGATGGCTTTTATACCGGACGAGAAGCAGCCGCTATTGCTACCTGTTTCTCATCCGTCTCCCTGCCGTTCTGTCTCGTAATAGCAGGAATGTTAGATCTTGATCATATGTTCCCGCTCCTGTACCTGACGATTTGTATAGCAGGAATTGTTAGTGCTGTAATCGTTCCAAGGATACCACCTCTATCCAGAATTCCGGATTCTTATATGAAAGACAACGATTACAATGAAGATATTCCAAAGGGAGTTTCAAAATTTAAATGGGGAGTTCAACAAGCTATCAAACGAGCAAAAAGCGCTGGTTCCCTGAAATCTCAACTTAAACAAGGCAGTGATGTGTTCCTAGGAATTATTTTCGTCCTTATGCCACAGGTTATGGCAATCGGAACTATTGCATTAATTATAGCTGAGTTCACATCCGTATTTGAATTTATTTCCAAGCCAATGATACCAATTTTACAATTACTGCAGATCCCCGAAGCAGCACAAGCAGCCCCTGCTACTGTAGTAGGATTTATTGATATGTTTATTCCTGCGGTCCTGGCAACCGGTATCGATGCCGAGATTACAAGATTCGTAATTGCCGCGTTATCATTAGTACAAATAATCTATCTGACTGAAATGGGAACCTTACTGATTATTTCTAAGATCCCAGTTGGGGTTGGACGATTGTTTCTCGTATTTATGGAACGCACATTAATTTCATTACCAATTATCGCTATAATAGCTCATATAATTTATTAACAAAAAGAAACAGAACTAGCTGGTGAATGCCGCTAGTTCTGTTTCTTTTTAATTTAATTTATATAATATATTATCTTTTAGAGAATAGACCCCGGCACCCTCTGTATCTGCAATTTCTCCATTAACCATGTAGATACATGTGCCTTCGTCGATTCCATAGTTCGTGCAAGATGGATATTTAGCAGATGCTGCTCTCAGATGCGCTTTATCATTCCACTCTGAAAAATGAACAGCTACTATAACAGTTGAAAGTAACCCCAGACCATTTCGTTGCTGAAATTCACTTTGCTCATTATCTTTACCTGAAATGATGCATACCTCAGGGCTTATCAATGCACCAGCTGAAAAACCAGCTACTGGTCCCCCTGCGTCATAGATTTTTTGAATAGCATCTGAAATAGGCGTATCAACGATGTAATCAGCATATTTATTGGTATCCCCACCATTGATGATAATTCCAGAACTATTATTTATCGCGTTGACTGCTTCTGAAATTGGCGTTGAAGGTAATGGCAAAACATGAAATTCCTCAAAACCAAACTTTCTTAATTGATCTGTATAATCAGCTATGTATTCTCGCCACCCAGTTCGCTCTACAAATAAAATGGATACAGGTTTATTCGTTTTTTCAGTCAGCGCAACAAACTTTTTTGCCATATTCGATGTAAATGGAGGTCCACCACCATATAAAAATAAATGCTTGTTCATGTAATCCACCTCTATCTTTCTTTCATTATAATTTCCACCAATTTCCAATTTTTATAATAATACTACTCTAATTTTAAGCGCGCAACCTTAAAATTAATAATAACCAGTACATTAAATTAAAAACCCGATACCCTAATAAAAAGGTATCGGGTCTTCAGCATACAAAAAATCCCTACTTGCTTATCCTAAAGCTTAATAAGCAGAAGTCGTTAAACTAGTATTCAAGGGTATTTTGGAACTTCTCAATAAATACCCTTAACTAAAAGCTATTCTTTGACGTCCAATCACTCTTTAAATAAAAATCGAATTCATTTAAAAGCTTATCTAACTCTTGGGAAATTACAAGTACTTGCGGATCCATTGGGTTATTTTCGTAAGCCCGGTACATTTTTTCCCTCGTGTTCTCAATTTCCTCTTTTAACTCATTGATGTAAGACACTATATTCCCTCTCCACTTAATGAAATAGATGTTACTAGTGGAGAAATGAACTGATTAAAAACTACTCTGTATCACTGATTAATTCATTTTACAATAAGTAGACCTATAATTTTCAAAAAATCATTGGTCTTCATGCTGATACAACCTATTCACTTTTAATTTCAGTACACAACCCCTTGTTTTAGGCTACATAAAGCCACCATTAACTTAATATCCTTAACGAAGGTATTGATCATACTTTTACTAAAGTAGTCTAAATTTTTTTGAATACAGTACGATCCTGCTTATTAACTTCTAAGCAAGGGGTCCTTCAAATACTTTTCCCATTAGTAGCTACCCTGTTTTTTGATTTTTCAAACCACTATATGTGGATATATATATAAAAAAGAAACCACCAATGGTATTTTAGATGGTTTCTACTGCTTAATTATGACATCCACTTAGGTGGAATATTTTTGTCCCAGTAAATTTCTCCAATTTCATGGTGGCTTTCGAAATTATCATCACGTACATGGTAATGAAAATTAAACCAGTATCCTTCAAGCGGTCTGTTTTCACGTCTAACATGGAATCTGGCAATATCCTTTTTGGTCTGGTAATCATATAAGTTAAATATCTTCTCGCCATAGCCTTTCGCAGGAGTTTCTGTGATTGCAAGGTATGGTGATTCCTCAGAGGCCTCTTCCATAATACGATTAAGTACTTCTTTCATATTTGGTAATATAGCAGAAGTGAAATCAGGTTGAATCTGTTCACCTATTTTCGGTCCTAATTTTGTTATTGTTTGATTTGTTGCCTGTTCCGTCAAAGCATCGATCATTGCTGCATCCGTAAGCAGGGAATCGACAACTTCATCTTCGGCAGTATCTGAAGCTGTAGGTTCGTCTTCAGGCAAAATCGCTTCACTATTTTCTTCAGCATCAACTTCATTTAAGTATGTTGGCGGGATATACATCCCTAAAGCCATAAATGTAACAAGGATAACGGTTACTTTTCTAAACCAGAGCTTCATTGGTCTTCACCTCTTTTATGTATCTATATAAATTCTACCACTTTAAATTTAATTGTCTAGAAAACTTTTAATTTTTAACAAAATTGTAACGAAATAAAAAATTATCACCGTATTTTTGATAAATTTTCTGAGTATGGATAAGCTGATTATAAACTTTCGTAAAAATGAATTTTAAGTATTTCTCCCATTTAAGGTTAGTTGCTGTAATTTAGGGAACAAGAAGTTGGTACACCTATTGAGAAAGGGAGGACTAGCGTTTTGAAAAACAAGGTAGATCTTTTATGTCTTCAACGAATATACAGCTGGAAAAAAGAAGGATGGTTTGTCCCACTCTCCACTTCCCTCGAAGGTATTAGTCCGTCTGATGCTGCATGGCAGCCAGCTCCTGGTGAAAACACAATTTGGCAGTTAGTTAACCATTTAAACTATTGGAATGATTTAATGCTATCCAATTTGCAGGGTAATCCCCGAGAATCGAAACTCTCCAACGACCATACCTTTGGGCAGCCTGGCGATCCAAAAGAAGTTACAGATTGGGAAGCCACGGTAGAAAGATCAAGAAGAATTGAACTGAGCATTCACAAAACCTTAAACAGCCTTGATGATAATGATTTAGAGGAATTATCTTTATCGGATGAGGTCGCACAATGGATTATGCACGACTCGTATCACATAGGTCAAATTGTGTTAATTCGTAAACTGCAAGGCTCGTGGCCAGCAAATAGATAGTCGTAATTCCGAGATTGGAGGTTTCAATCTCTTTTTTTTGCGCTCATTAGCATTGTTTTATTTTTCCATTAATATTTTCGCGAAAAGAAAGCAATTATAAGGGAAAATACAAAAAGGAGTTTTTACAATGAAATTAAATCGACTACTGATCAGTATTATTCCTTTATTCTTGTTCGTACTTGTCGCGTGTAATAACAATGATGTAGAAAATAATCCCAATGATGATACTTCCAAATCCACTTCCAGCATCTTTACTGGTACCTCAAACGACGAATTTTTCAAAGGAAAACAAAAGCATTACCCCGATAACGTTGGCTTCAACATGGAGGATATAAATGAAAATAGAGAGCGGAGTCCACTATGGGAAAGACAGAACAAAATGGACAGACCACCGAGCAACCAGAACAGCAATCGGACTCGACAGCAGCAAACAAATGAAGCGGATGACAGCCAGCCGCTTACACCAAATAAACTGAATGAATTTGAAACGAAAGTTATTGAACTTACAAATACCGAAAGAAAGAATGCGGGGTTATCTGGATTAAAGGAAGATGCTTCGCTTAGCAGGGTTGCCGAACTCAAATCAAGAGATATGGTGAATAACAATTACTTTTCACACACGAGCCCAACATATGGATCTCCCTTCGATATGATGAGTGAATTTGGCGTTTCCTATAACGCCGCTGGTGAAAACATTGCCCACGGCCAACAGACGCCTGAGCAGGTCGTAAACGCATGGATGGGCAGTGAAGGACATCGGGCAAACATCCTGAACAGTGATTTTACCCATATTGGGGTCGGATATATAAAAAACGGGGATTACTGGACACAGATGTTTATTAGAAAATAGTCTAATTTAAAAAACCGACACAGCTCCAAGTGGTGTCGGTTTTTAAATTATTCCTTTGGCATTCCTGGTGGATAATAATATGGCGGGATTTTTAACCATCCTCTTTTTCTCAACAGGACTTTTGTTGTAGCTCCAAATGCTATCAATTCCGCGTTAAACCCTGTCCATAACAAACCTAAATCCGATCGAATGGATTGTGAATTACCTACTGCACACTCCACAGCAACGGTAGCTGTTTTTAAAGAAATACCATTCGCAATTTCGTCATCCGTTAACTTAGCACCTAGTGGGATTTCGTTTGGCTCTGATGATGGCTTCGTATCACCGCTTGAAGGAATTGGAACGCCTTCATTCAGTAAAAAATCATTCATTCTTTTTACTTGGCTTTCACATAGTTTTTTAGCATCTACCAGCAATTCCCTAACTTCTTTGTCAGTAGTTGTATTAAGACCTATTTCTTCATACGTTATCGCCTGTGTCAGCACAGTTAAATAGGTCCAGCAGCTCATTACTTCACCTACATGCAAAGGAGCTTTAGGCTCATCGTCCACTAACGTTTTTAATGTATTCCAGACTGCTTCAAAAGGATTAACCACCTTTTCACCTCCTAATCACTATTAGCATCCACAAAGTTTTTAATTTTATCCTAAGTTACAGGTGTTGGATTTCACATAAGATCGACAGTGAATTAAATTCTTCTTAACAGTAAGAAAGGTTTCCAGCATTACTCTGGAAACCTTTTCCCGCTACATATTCTTCCGATGCACCCGCTTCCCGTCATACGAGTACAACACCATTTTGTCTTCCACAAACGTTTCCATATGGACGATGCGCCCCCACAACTGATAAATATACGGGAGAACACTTTCTAGATAAGGGAGGTTCAGCTCCGTCCCCTCATAACTATGGGTCAAATAAAGCTCACCGTTTCGCATGTAGTCCCCATCTGTAACACTGATAAATGGAAAGCCACCATTCACGCGCATGGAAATCAGCTGATCTCGTACATCTTCATAATCTTTAGTGGTAATTTTGTAATCACGGCCCTGCTTTTCAAACAGATACATATCTTCCTGCTGGACAAGCTCTTTTGTTAAGTAGTTTCGAATGAATGAAATATCTGATTCAATTTCGCGAACTTCAAAGATTTTTTCCCTGCCTGAGTTTGGTTTGATTCCAAGCTCAAGCATTTCTTTATTTGGGTTGTTGTAGCGTTCCTCAATATCTTCAAAGATTTTAAGCCCAAGATAATAGGGATTGATCTGTTGTTTGGACGGCTGCACTACATTTGCATTTAATGATGCAAATTCGATTGCTTCATCGGTTGTCAGGTCCATTTCCCGCAAAATCCGCTGATGCCAGTAGGAAGCCCAGCCTTCGTTCATGATTTTCGTCTCAAGCTGTGGCCAGAAATACTGCATCTCCTCGCGCATCATCGTTAAAATATCACGCTGCCAGTCTTCCAGTTCGCGGCTGTTCTCCTCCACAAATAAAAGGATGTCTTTTTCTGGATGCAGTGGAAATTTCCTTCTTTGTTTTGTAGTGGGTTTATCTTCCATCTGCTTCTTATCCATGCCCCATAAATCATCATACTCAGTGACTGGCCGCTTATTTACCTTATTATCATCCGCTTCCACATCGTTAACATTCAATTTCGGCCGGACAATCGATGGATCGATATGCTCCTGAATGGAAAGCACAGCGTCCAGGAATCGCTCCACCTCATCTTTGCCATGCAGCATCTCGTAATCAGCTATACGCTCAGCTGTCGCCGTCATGCTTTCCACCATATCGCGGCGCGTATTGGAAAATCGTACGTTATTTTTGAAAAAATCACAGTGAGCCAGTACATGCGCGATAATTAATTTATTTTGAATCAGGCTGTTCGTATCAAGCAAAAACGCATAACAAGGATCTGAATTAATCACCAGCTCGTATATCTGGCTCAAACCAAGGTCGTACTGCAGTTTCATTTTATGATACTGCTTGCCAAAGCTCCAATGAGTAAAACGCGTCGGCATGCCATATGCTCCAAATGTATAAATAATATCAGCTGGACAAATTTCGTACCGCATTGGGTAAAAATCCAGTCCAAACTCAGTCGCAATCTCCGTTATCTCCTCAATTGCCTGCTGGAGTGCCTTTACTTCATTCACTATCATCCCTCCAAATTCCCTTTCTATAGTCTATGAAACAACCGAGGAATATTGAACGAAATATTAGGAAAAGTTGATTGGTTTGTTTGTGATTGGGTTCGGGTGGATCGGCATGTCGGCGGGTGAGTGCGGTAGCGGGAGGTGCGGCGGGTTCCGGAAATCCTGATATATTCGCTGAATTCCTGATAAATGCGGGAAAACCCTGGTATATACCTGGCCATCCTGATAAAACCCAGAAAATCCCGATAAACGCTGAGAAATCCTGATATACCGGCGACACGTGGTCTGGGCGGGCGTCCAGCCAACACCAAAATGGCACCTGAGCATCAGGTGCCATTCACATTTATAGTTAAACCGGTGTGCCTGCTTCTTTTCGGAAAAAGCTTTTCAGTGCATGGTACACGTCACTTTTTTCTTTCATAATATAGTGTCGGAACTTTGGATTATCCATGTTGGAAAATGCATTCATTAAGGTGGTATGCCTGCTTCGTTCGTTTACTTCTCCATAGCCGAACATGTTGGAAACACCCATGATCTCCTGAACGAGTTTGCGGCACCTTACGTTATCGGAGGAGATATTGTCTCCATCCGAAATATGAAATGGATATATATTAAAACGGGTTGGATTATATTTTTCATCTATTAATTCGAGTGCTTTTAGATAGGCGGATGAACAGATAGTTCCACCGCTTTCTCCTTTTGAAAAAAACGCTTCTTCGGTAACAACTTTTGCCTCTGTGTGGTGGGCAATAAATTCGATTTCCACTGTTTCGTATTTGGATCGCAGAAACTTTGTCATCCAGAAAAAGAAGCTTCTGGACATGTATTTCTCAAAATTACCCATCGATCCACTTGTGTCCATCATGGCAAGGACTACTGCTTTTGATTCTGGTTTTGCTGTATTGTTCCACGTTTTGAATCGCAGGTCATCGTTGTGAATAGGAATAATACCCGCTTTTCCATCACGTGCGTTTCGTTTGATTGCAGTAAGGATGGTTCGCTTTTTATCCACATTGCCCATGAGACCTTTTTTGCGGACATCGTTAAATTCAACTTTCTCATTTATTATCTCTGCCTGCTCTTTTTGCTTTAGATTTGGCAGCTCAAGCTCTTTGAATAATGCACTTTCTAATTCGGCAAGTGAGACTTCGGCTTCATAATAATCTTCACCGGGCTTATCGCCCGCTTGCTGTCCTTTTCCTGCTCCGCTTTTCCCATCACCCTGTTCAGCCGATTCACGAGCAATGACATCGCCAACTTGACTATCTCCTTCTCCTTGACCTACATGCTTCGACTTATCATAGTTGTAACGAATTTTATATTCATCCAGCGAACGAATCGGTATTCGGATAATATCCCTGCCATTAGACAAAATTATTCTTTCCTCACTAACAAGATCCGGCAAGTTATTTTTAATAGCATCTTTCACTTTATCCATATGACGCTGCTGATCTTGCAAGCCTTTCCGATGGAGGGACCAGTTTTCCTTGGAGACGACAAAATTTCCCTTACCTACTTCTTCCATCGATTCCTCTCCTATCTCTGCTTTTTTTAGCTTATGCATTTACAGACAGCTTGTTGCCACTTTTGGGGTAAAAAAATAACAAGACCAAGTATAGATGCGTCTTGTTATTTTTCCATATGCTATCAGTTACCGATTTAACAAACTTCCCACATACTGTAATAGCTCGTTGGCAGAAATTGAGTTATAACCATACTCATCTATTAATCTGGCAATTACTTCGTTGACCTTTTTGAGCTGCGACTCATCCGGTGTTTTGGATGATGTAGTTATTTTCACGACGTCCTTCAGATCGGCAAACAGTTTCTTTTGGATTGCTTCACGCAGGCGTTCATGTGATGTGTAATCAAATCGTTTTCCTTTTCGTGCATAGGCAGAGATGCGAATGAGAATCTCCTCACGAAACGCCTTTTTGGCATTCTCTGAAATACCAATTTGTTCTTCAATCGAACGCATCAGCTTTTCATCCGGATTCATCTCTTCGCCGGTTAACGGATCGCGAAGTCTGTTTTTATTACAATATGCTTCAACGTTATCCAGGTAGTTATTCATTAATGTTTTCGCAGATTCTTCATACGAGTAGACAAATGCTTTCTGTACTTCTTTTTTAGCAATTTCGTCGAATTCCCGTCGAGCAACTGCAATATAATTCTTGTAATCTTCCCGGTCATCATCCGAAATGGATGCGTGCTGATCAAGTCCATTTTTCAAGGAACGCAATACATCCAGCGCGTTTATCGCAGGTACTTCTTTGCGAATAATCGTTGAGGATATCCGGTTAATCACGTAACGCGGATCGATCCCGCCCATTCCCTCGTCGGCGTATTCGTTTTGCAGCTCTTCCACGTCAACCTGATTAAATCCTTCCACGCTCTCTCCGTCATAAAGGCGCATTTTCTTTACAAGGTCTACACCCTGCTTTTTCGATGCCTTCAACCTCGTTAATATGGAAAAGATCGCAGCAACCCGCAGTGCATGTGGCGCTATATGGACGTGCGCCATATCACTTTCCTTTATCATTTTTTCATAAATGCGTTCTTCCTGACTCACCCGCAGGTTATATGGAATTGGCATAACGATAATTCTCGAATGCAGTGCTTCGTTCTTTTTATTCGCTATAAACGACCGGTATTCCGCTTCATTTGTATGCGCGATAATTAATTCATCCGCACTGATCAAGGCAAACCTTCCCGCTTTGAAATTTCCTTCCTGTGTCAGCGACAATAAGTGCCAAAGGAATTTTTCATCACACTTCAAGATTTCCTGGAATTCCATCATACCCCGGTTCGCTTTATTCAACTCACCGTCAAAGCGATAAGCACGAGGATCTGATTCAGAACCATACTCGGCTATCGTTGAAAAATCAATGCTTCCCGTTAAATCAGCAATATCCTGTGACTTCGGATCGGACGGACTGAATGTTCCAATTCCTACACGTTTATCCTCCGAGAAAAAAATCCTTTCCACTACTACATCTTCTATACGTCCACCGTACTCCTGCTCCAGGCGCA
Organism: Virgibacillus flavescens; assembly: GCF_050574275.1. GTDB lineage: Bacteria > Bacillota > Bacilli > Bacillales > Amphibacillaceae > Virgibacillus_F > Virgibacillus_F flavescens. Next base: position 941,118 of record NZ_CP192260.1, on the reverse strand, counting down.
TCGTATTCAATGGAGATAAACTACCTTCAATCCGAATCCCATATTCCTTGAAGAAATCATCCCGCAAATGGCTTGGAATGAAATGGAGTGGATCCTCATGCATCGGACAGCCTTGTATAGCATAGACCGCGCCTTCGTCCGTTCTAGAATATTGTTCAAGCCCGCGCTTCAGCATCGTCACAAGTGTTGATTTACCGCCACTAACTGGACCCATAAGTAATAATATCCGCTTTCTTACATCCAGTCGCTTAGCAGCCGGGTGAAAGTATTCTTCGACCAATCGCTCAATTGCATCTTCAAGACCAAATATTTCTTCCCCAAAAAACTGGTACATTTTCTTCCCGTTTCGTTCTGTTAATCCTGAGCTTTTAATCATATTATAAACGCGAGAATGTGCTGTCTGGGCAACTTCCGGTCTTTGCTTTACGATCTCGAGATACTCTTCAAATGTTCCTTCCCATTTTAGCCGTCTTTCTTCTTCCCTGTAACTTTTTACTTTATTTAAAATATCCATTAATATTCCCTCCATCTATGTCAGGGTTTATATATCGTATGCATGGGCTCTCGTCATGATACCGACAAGTTTAATGAAAGAATAAGTTGGACAGGAATTCACGTGTATGGTCGTTCGGGACTAACCTTTGATACGCTTGACTTAAAAGAAAATAGACGTTTGCCATAAGACTTAAAAATAATAACAAAAATTAATAGTTGCAGACTAAAGTCGCGCGGGATGTGGGTGGAATCGATCGTGGTAGCGCCTAATTCGCGCGATGCGTGGGTGAAATCGCGCATAGCACCACCTGATTCGCGCATGGCGTCGGTGGAATCGCGCAGCACCGCCCCAAATTCGCGCGCCACATGGTGATGCGTGATACCCTGCCGGGTGCGAGCGTTCTCATCATGATACCGCGCGACTCTCGACCAGACGTGCGCGATATCATGCCGAACATGCGCGATTCACCGTGTGAACAATACATTAAAAGGAACCCGAGCAGTTATTCTGCCCGGGTTCCTTTATGAACTTCATATGCTTCAATAAATTTTTGTGGTGATTTTTTTACGGTATAGGAGAAAAGTCCTCCTGTTGTGTGTATATAAAGCAGACCGCCTTCACGCCCGAACGTCCGGTAAGATATATCCAGCACTTCGGGTAAGGTAAAGACATGGTGCTTCGTAGTTATTCTGTCATCATATAACAGTATGTTGCGTTCTTCTTCCACGTTATATTGTTCGATACTGTTAACTTCTCTTTCAACCTTATAATATGGCTGTATAGCGATCGTATCCATAAAATCCTCCAAACATCCGATTACAGGTTCTCAAAAAATATCTTGATGACGTCGGCACCGCCGATAAACGTACCTAGTGAACTGCCCAAGTTTGCTAATACGACAACTAGAAGGATGCGCGATACTTTGTTATGCCAGAATCCTTTCAAGGTCGAAACATCATCCGAGAGGTTTTCAAAATCTCTCACATTAGGCCGAACAAAATATGCCTGCACAAATCCTGCGAACCATCCAGCAGCTGTAATGGGATCAAGTGATGTGATTGGCGCGGCTATAAACGCAGTCAGAATAGCAATTGGATGCCCAAGTGCGAGTGCTACCCCGATAGCTGACAGCGCTCCGTTCCATAGTACCCACGTGACCGTTTGCTCCAGTGCAGCAGAAGGATCAGAGATAAATGTATAGGCAACAACGGAAATAAGAAAAATTGGAATGAACCAACCAATCAATTTCGGGATCTTGGATTTTTTCGGAACTTCGGAAAGCTTGTCCAAGTCGTGTTCCTTATAGATTTCTTCTTTAATGCCGGGAACATGCGCAGCTCCAAGCACAGCAACAATTTTATTCCCGGGGGCGTCTTTAATTTTCTGTGATAAATATTGATCCCGTTCATCAATTAATGGCTTTTTTAGTTTGGGAAAATGCGTTGTCATATCGTCCAGCATGGAATCAAGCATATCCTGAGACTTCATTTTTTCAAGGTCCTCTTCTGATATCGTTTCCTTTGTAAATATACTGCCAACCACCTGCATAAGCAAAATGAATTTCCCTTTTAATCCAACCCCGCGCCAGATACGAGAAAAGGTTGTTTGAATATTTCTATCCGCAAGTACCAGTTCAGCGTTAATTTCTTTAGCTGACTCGATACCCTGAATCATTTCCTGGCCAGCATTAATGCCGAACTGCTTAGCCATCCGCTTTTGAAAAGAAGATATGGTTAAATTCATAAGAAGCAGTGTCGCTTTCTTTTCTTTAATGACTTTGAAAATATCCATGTCGCGCCATTTGTTCCCGTCTACAATCGACTGGTAACGCTGTTCGTCCAGTTCTAAACAAACAGAATCAGGCTGTTCCGCTTCGATAACTTCTTTCACCTGTTCAGCACTTCGCTTCGAAACATGCGCCGTTCCTATTAGAACAATTTCCTTGCCATCTATATGTAATCTCGTTATATTATCATTTTCTTCAGACATAAACTACCTTCCCTTTTTCTGAGCCTTAGCTTTTATTATACTAAAGACCACGTGGAATACACCAATATTTTATTTACACAGCATCTCTACTAGCCACTCGGTACACTGGAAGGTTTGGTTCCACTCGGGGTCCTCGTCGTCAATACTCCAGCAAACCGACAGTGTCGACATAGCGATTGCTGCTTTTAGCAATCGTACGCAATCCAATTCCAGTTCTTCACAAAAAAATTCAATCCGATACGCTAGCAAAGCCTTTGGGTTTTCCTTATCCAGCAGATGGTTAAATAAAAAAGAAATAAGATCAAAATAACGATCCCCGCCTACACCTTTTGGATCAATTGCCATCCACCCGTGCTGATTCGAATATAATATATTTTCATGATGCAAGTCCCCGTGCAGCAGTTCAGGCTCTGACGTGGCGATCAGTTCCGCAAAAAAATCCCGCGCCATTTTAATACGATCCACTGCAACCGGACCATCATCATCCTTGAATTTCTGCTGATAACGATCTAGTGCGGCAGACCAGTCAGCAATCATTGGAACAGAACAATCTTTCGGAAGCGGACGACGAATAGCCTTCCAGACTTTTATGTAATGCTGCAGAACGAGCGACTCATCCTCAACTTCCGAGAGCATTTGTCCCGGCATAAGAAGTTCAAGCAGCATGGCTCCTTGTTCGGCATCTGCTTTTATTAATCTGGCACAGCCTTCACCGTCGTAAAGCTGAATGGTTTTCACTTCATTCTGAAAGTCGTTACCAGGAACACCAAGTTTCAATATATACAGGGTTTCCTCTCTATCTTTCACCTGTACTACATAATTATAGGAAAGGTTAGACACTGGTGCAATCAGCCGCAGGTTCCATTCTTTAAGATATCGTTGAACGGTTTTCTCAAGTGTGCCTAACCACTCCACGCCTTGATCACCAAAAGCTCCGATTATTTTGGCACGAAATGAACTTGGAATTTGCATAGTTTTAAACCCCTCGTTAATTAAATCTTATTCATATCTGTAAATTAGAAACCGTTCAAATGGATCACAATCAGCATCTGGCAGCTTGATCTCCTTTTCCAGTTCGAAGGATGTATTATTCTCAAGGAAATAAATATAGTCATCAGAAGGATAATATAAAATCAAGTCGATCTGACGTGCTTCTTGTTCAACGGAACGCAGTATTTTATTGATGACATTGATAAAAATCTCTTTTGAGAATGGGTTAAAAAAATAGAAACGATTATCATCTGGTTTAATTTTATATTCTTCTGCTAAACAGCAATGGAACTCAATCTTATCTTTCTTTTTCTTATTGTAACTAGTCTTATTTTGGATGGCAATCTGGTAAAACGTCTCATTCATTTCGATTCCCGCTACCGATGCCTGATAAAAATAGTGGATGTAGAAATTTAATCGTCCTTTTCCGCTTCCGAAATCGACGACTCTGTCACTGCTTTTTAGTTCATATTCGTTGAATAAGATTTCTAATGCGCTATATTGGGTAGGCTCGTATGGGAAATAATGAAAGGATGTATGCGATTCATTCTGGGAGCCGCCTGTATTTATGTTCAGTAATTTATCAAAATAGTATTCTTTCATTGTTTATCCTTCCAATCCTGAAAAAGAGACTGTGGTATTCATTTTAGGGATCTTCAGCTCGCGCTGTTCCCGCTGGAGTCTTCGTATATTCGATGCTGCTAAGTTAAAGCGAAATATTAAATTTATAAAATCTATCACTTTTTCAGTAACTTCCTCTTACTTCCCTCGAAGATGCTTGGTTAAAGGTGAAATGATAAATTCTTAAAATCCACCATTTCTTTCAGTGATCGCATTGTATGTCTAATAGAATATGCTAGACTATACGTTTTTCCAGACGGTTTGGTATTTTTTCTTATATTTTGGATCTTCTTCTTTGGCGATTAATTCCAGTGCTTTTTCTTTTATTGATGGATCCATAACTTCATCATACATCGTTTTTATGCCCTGAATAATATCGTATCGAATCAGGGTGTAATTTTTTTCGTCAATCGATTCAATATAACGTTCTTCAAATCCTTTCATAACCAGCTCCTGGTATACAGGACTGACAATGCCAACTTTCCATAATGCCTGGAGCGTATGTCTTGCTGTAACAAAACGCTCATCCTTCGTCACGGTTAAAATCCTAGGGAAATCACGTAACATTCTTTGTTCAGGATCGCTTTTGGCAAGATTGCATAGAAGCTGCGTTGCAATTGCGCGTCGATGGTTATCAGAATGTGTTAAGTCACTCATTAAGTCGTCCCATGCTTCATAGGCCCAGTCTACTCGGCTGTTCGTAGTAGCCTGTAATTTAATAAAGCCTTCGTACCGAAGTTCTCTGTCACCTGATTGAATGTTTTGAAGTGCACTTAAGCTTGGCTTGTCCATCTGAATAACCCCTTTATTATTGACTCGTATATTGACAACTTAATTTCATGGTGCCGACTATCTCTTCCCACAACTATAATGTAACCGGAAGCAATTTAAAACAAATAAGCAATATATTTCGGCCATAACATCCACAGGTTCGGATTTTCTCAAAAAAATGGCCCTCTATTATAGAGAGCCACCTTCTAAAATTGATTGTTTTGATTATCCGATGTTGTAGTGGTATTTGTTTCCCATCCCTGCGTTGCTCCACCATTTGTTTGCTGGTTATCCTGGTTATTCGCCATGTTTTGTATTGGCTTCATAAACTGTTGTGTCTGTGAGTTATTCATAGCGTTTGAAACTGCCTGAGGCATACGCTTAAAAGTTCCATTTTGAACACCTTTGGTAATACCGTAAATTGCAGCTCCAGTTGCACCTATTGTAAGCATAGACGTCATCATGCCTTTGCGGTTATTCATAACATAATCAGCCTCCTTCTCTATTCTTTTACATACACACGTAGTTTTTTCAAATCGATAAGAATTATTCGCTTAGCGTACGATTGTTTAACCCGGTAAAAATCCCCAACCGGTCATTTCTTACTTTTTTTTGGGTCCTTTTTAACGTAGTGATGTATTATCAATGGCGTTACTTAGCTTATCGTTCTCGCTTTGAATTTATCGATTGCGAGATTCAACTTATCACGCTCGAAAAAACTTTTTTCCATGTCGATAAAAAAAATATCGATCCCGAGACGAAATTTATCGATCTCCAACTCGATCCCTATAAAATAGCCCACAAAAATACCACAATGATAATCATTGTGGCAGGATGGACAGTTATAGTTTCTTAACGAATTTTGATTTCAGCTGCATATCTCCGAGTCCATCAATTTTACAATCAATATCGTGGTCTCCATCAATTAATCGGATATTTTTAACTTTTGTTCCACGCTTTACCACGGAAGAAGACCCTTTTATTTTTAAATCTTTGATTACAGTTACAGCATCGCCGTTTTGCAGCACATGTCCGTTCGAGTCCTTGATTACCGTTTCTTCTTCCTTGTTCTCATTTTCCGCTTCCAGTGTCCATTCATGTGCACATTCCGGGCACACCAAAAGAAGTCCATCTTCATATGTATATGCAGAATTACATTTAGAACAGTTTGGTAAATCAGCCATCGTTCATTTCCTCCGTTCACTCTTTTGATCCTTTTTATACTACCACATTCCCCTGTATAAACAAGCTTCGATTATGATACAATTATGGTATTACATAGCGGATAAACGGACCAAAATCCCCTTGAAGGAGCCGAGACATTTGAACATAAAATTAAACCCTGAAATTATTGAAAAAATGTGTGGCGCCGTCTCCTTCAAAAGAGGGGATTCTTTTTATCGAAGCAATAAAGTGACAGTTGAGGAATACAGTCAGGAATATTGCAGCGCAACTGTTAAAGGAAAAGAAGACTTCCAGGTCGCCATTGAAGTAACTTCTGACGGAGCATTCAACACATCGTGCAGTTGTCCATCGCTGCCTTCCTTCAAACAGAACTGTCAGCATATTGCAGCGGTATTAATAACCATTTGGAATAAGCAGCGACAGGAATTAAATACAAATAGCAAAAATGAAATGTCGAACGGGTTATTCACGCTTTTTCAGGATAATCCAAAGCGGCCAACTGCCCATCAGCTTCATTTCGAAAACAGACAAGTACTCGATGCAGTATTTACATGTTTTCCTGTTTCGATTGGTGAAGGACGGCACTTATTCGGAATCCAGTTAGACCTGGAAGGGATAACGGTACTAAACATCCGCGATTTTTTGAAACACGCGCAAGAAGTTTTACCTATCGCGCTTTCCGATTCATTTACCTACAACCCTGATTTGCATTGCTTTTTAAATGAAACAGATGCAGTTATCCAGAAACTTATCCACATCGTATTTGATGAAGAAATATATAACGATTCTGAACATAAAAAAGGACCAGCAGAAAACGACCAAACATTAGTCCTCCCACCATCCTATCTGGATCAGACCTTGTCTATCCTAAAACACGCCCCTTCTGTAAAAATCCGGCAGGAGGGGGAAAACTATGACGGACTTCATCTTTCAGAGGAAGCGCTACCGTTGAATTTTAAATTCGAAGAAACAGCTGACAAAGGCTTTCAGCTTACGATCGATGGATTCAATCAGATCGTTCGGATGGAGGCTTCTCCGTTTGTGCTGACTGACGGCAAATTTATTCAATTAAAGAAGGAAGACGAACGCCGTCTGAATGAACTTGCTAAAATGATAGCTGCTACAGGAAAAAATCAACTTCCCATTTCGCAGGATCAGGTTGGCTTATTTTTGGAGAAAGTAGTTCCGAGCCTAAAACGACTTGGCACCGTCACCCTTTCTGAGTCAATATCCGATCAGAAAAGTAAGAATCCGCTGTTGGCAAAGCTGTATTTGGACAGGGTAAACAACCGATTGCTAGCTGGACTTGAATTTCATTACGGGAATACGATGATCAATCCACTAGAAAGTCACGCGCCACAAGGAGGAACGGTTCTTTTCAGGGATACGGAAAAAGAGGAGACGATTCTGAAGTTAATGGAATCACTTGCACAGACGGAAGGCGGTTATTTCCTCCATAATGAAGAATTGGAGTATGATTTCCTGCACCATATTGTGCCGAAACTGCACGAGTTAACGCGCGTTTATGCGACAACCGCAGTTCGCAACCGAATTTTTAAGAGTAATTCCTTTCCACGCATTCGTGTCAGTTTTAAAAAAGAACGGACCAATTGGCTTGAATTTAAATTTGAAATGGATGGTATTCCTGAAAAAGAAATACCTGAACTGCTGGAAGCTATTGAGGAAAAAAGAAAATATTTCCGAGTTGGGAATGGCGCCCTCTTCTCTTTAGAAACGAGAGAGATTGAAGAAATCAACCGTTTCATGCATGCGTTACCAGTTCAGCACAATGACCTGGAAAAAGGTTTGGATGTACCGATTGTCCGAGGTCTACAGCTTCTCGATTCAACAGCGGACGGCAATTTATTTAACATCGAGGAATCGTTTCGCCAGTTTCTTGAGGAAATCCGCAACCCCGACAAACTTGAATTTCCGGTCCCTGCTGATCTGGAACCGGTACTGCGGGGTTATCAAAAGCAAGGCTATACATGGATGAAAAAGCTTGCGAGCTATGGGTTCGGCGGAATTCTCGCGGATGATATGGGACTCGGAAAAACACTGCAGAGCATAACATTCATGCTGTCTGAACTTCCGGCAATTCGTGAAACGAAGCAATCTGTCCTCATTGTTTGTCCATCTTCTGTAACATACAACTGGCTTAGCGAAATAATTAAATTTGCGCCTGAGCTAAAAGCAGTTGTCGCTGATGGAAACAAAGCTGACCGCATAGCTATTCTGAATCATTTAAAGGATAAGGACGTTGTCATCACCTCGTACCCATTAGTACGAACCGATATAAAATGGTACGAGAAGCAAAGATTTCACACCGTGTTTTTTGACGAAGCACAAGCATTTAAGAACCCTGGTACACAAACTGCCAGATCAGTGAAAAAGATACAGGCGACTAATCGTTTCGCACTTACTGGCACACCTGTTGAGAATTCAACAGAGGAACTCTGGTCGATTTTCCATGTGGTATTTCCGGAGCTGTTTCAAGGATTGAAAGCCTACAGCAATCTTACAAAGAAACAAATTTCAAGAAGAATACATCCATTTTTGCTTCGAAGGCTGAAAGAAGATGTGCTGACGGAGCTTCCTAATAAAATAGAGTCGCTGGATTCTGTTGAGTTACTTCCAGCACAAAAGAAACTGTACGCAGCATATCTTGCAAAATTGCGCCATGATACATTCAAACACTTGGACAAGCAGACCTTGAAGAAAAATCGTATAAAAATACTGGCTGGACTGACAAGGTTGCGGCAAATATGCTGCCATCCTTCCTTATTTGTAGACGGCTATAAAGGAAGTTCTGCAAAATTCATAAAGCTGATGCAGATTATCGAAGAGGCGCGGACGGCTGGCCGCAGAGTATTAATTTTCTCTCAGTTTACGAAAATGCTTGAGATTATCGGAAAAGATCTGACAGCTCAAGGTCAAAATTTTTTCTACCTTGATGGTGAAACACCTGCAAAAGAACGGGTTGCCCGCTGCAATCGATTTAACGAAGGCGAACGAAATATCTTCCTGATTTCATTAAAAGCAGGTGGAACTGGCTTGAATTTAACCGGCGCCGACACCGTTATCCTATACGACCTCTGGTGGAATCCAGCAGTTGAAGAACAAGCAGCTGACCGAGCACATCGCATCGGCCAGACCAACACCGTTCATGTCATAAAACTTGTAACACGCGGTACGATTGAAGGAAAAATGAATGAACTCCAGGAACGAAAAAAAGATCTAGTCGACGAAATCATCGGCAGCAAAGGAAACGCAACCTCCCTTACCGATGAAGATATTAAAGAGATATTAATGATATAATTTGGAAGTTCGTCAATTGAAGAACTTCCTTTTTATCCTTTAGTTACGTGTAAAATAAGATTTGGTTGAAGTTTTATCTGCCATTATGCCAGTTTATCGACCCGACACTTGACTCATGGAATCTTTTTAATTTTGTTCCAGTCTCTATGCCTACATATAATAATGATAACAAGTCACGGCCTCTACCTGTTTGAACCCTTCCTGGATATATAGTGTCTTCGCCCATTCATTCTCAGCATTTACGGACAGAATAGTTCGCTTATAACCCTTTTCTTTCGCTAAATTCAGCGCTGCCCTGAGCATCATTCGTCCGAGCCCCTTGCCTTGATATTCAGGCGTTATGGCAATCGGACCAATATCCATGATCGGTTGACCTTCATACTCATCATCTGAACTCTTGATTACACCAACAGGTTTATCCTCATGAAAGAGAATCATTGCGCCTTCTTCGATTTGATCTTCTGCCGTCATCATTTTCCGAACCATTTCCGGCGTTTGCGGTGTTTCACTTCCTTTCAGCGTAGCAAAACTGGCATTCCGAACCTTACACCATGCATCCTCGTCGTGTCCCAATCGAAATACCTTCATTTCGTAATCATCCGGCAAGTTGTACGCCGGCACCTCTAAATCCTCCCGCAGAAGCAGAAATGCATAGCGATCCAACGTGAACGCCAACTGTTTAATGGCATGGTCCAGCTCTTCATTTACTACTGGCACAAAAATGTATATTTTTTCCAACCCTTTTGTGTGTTTTAAAATAGCTTTCATCAGTACGTCATAATACTGCTGATGATTGACTTCCGAATGAAATATACGAAACCGTGCCTTTCTCCCCCGTCGAGCATAATCATCGATTATCAGGGAAGCTGCTGCAACGACTTCACCCTGTTTATTTCGAATGATATAGGTAGGATTTTCCTCGTTTGGGACAAAGTTTCGCAAATCATCATCGTATAAAAAGGAATCGTCTAACTCCAATTTGTGTTTTTTAGCATATTTAATAAACTCTTCTGTAGAACCGATATGTAATTGTTCGACCTTCACAGCTAGTTCTCTCCCTTTTAGTAAACTTGTCTCATCGTCAGAGCCTTAGTTGCACTTATCAGTAAGAAAGGATTTATACTTTCCTACATGCAAAAAATATCTATATAATTAGAATAGAATTTGTTTTCCAGTAATGCAAGATTGCAGGTGGTCAAATTTCATAACGAATAGGTGGAGGGCTTGCGGAGTTTACCCCTTTCATGAAAGAATAGTAGTTATACAAATACTGGAAATACATAGATAAAGGAAGTTTTAAAAAATGAAAAATACACTATCTCGCAATAATGTTACCGTGTTCGGTGAAGGGAAACAAACACTCATATTTGGACACGGATTTGGTGGAGATCAAAGTATGTTTAAACAGCTTACACCAGCATTTGAAAACAATTTTCGAATAATTTTATTTGACCATGTCGGATCAGGGGCATCTGACCGAAATTCATTCGACGAAGAAAAGTACCAGACTCTTCATGGCTATGCGCAAGATTTATTAGAAATCTGTGAAACGCTTGAAGTTGAGAATGCAGTATTTATTGGGCATTCTGTCAGCGCTATGATTGGCGTTCTTGCCTCAATTCAAAATCCGGATTATTTTGAACGAATGGTTATGATCGGTCCGTCACCTCATTACTTAAATGACGCCGAATATAAAGGTGGATTTGAGGAGACAGATATTACCGATTTACTCCAGATGATGGAAATGAACTACGTAGGTTGGGCAAGCCATATTGCACCTATTGCAATGAGTAACCCGGATCGCCCTGAACTTGCCGAAAACCTTGAAAAGAGTTTTCGTTCAAATGACCCTGCAATTACACAGAAATTTTTACAAGCAACACTTTTATCTGATCACCGGAATGATTTAGCTGATGTTACCATTCCATCTTTAATTATTCAGTGTTCAGATGACAGTTTTGTTCCTGCAGGAGTTGGGGAGTATTTGCAGCAAAACCTGAAAAACAGCCAACTTGCAGTGATGGACGTAAAAGGGCATTATCCACACATTAGCCACCCGGACGAAACCATTGCTATTATAAAAAAATATTTATCAAATTCTTAATGCACTAAATCCAGCGAAAGGACTGTTTCAAATGGAATATCGTTTGGATTATGCGCCATGCGGTTACATCACATTAACCAATCAAGGAACTATTCAAGCAGCCAACCAGACTTTCTTGCGCATGCTGGATTATTCGCTAGACGACATGGTAGGACAGCATATCGAACACACAATGTCCAATGCAAATAAGTTTCTTTTTCACTCTTATTTGTATCCTGCCTTGCAATCAAACGGATTTGTGAATGAGTTGTATTTAACATTAACAACGAAGGCAAACGAGAAAGTTCCAGTTTTGCTAAATGCCAGGCAGTTTACTGAAAACGGAAAAGAAATCATTGATTGCATTATTGTACCTATGAAAAAAAGAATTGATTACGAAAATGAAATACGGACCATCCATAATAAATTAGAAATTGCCTATAAACAAAAAAATGAAACACTGGCAAAATTGGAAGTGCTGAATAAAGAAAATGAAGAAAAGCAGCAACAGCTTTCGGAACTGAATTTAGAGTTGGACAAACTAGCTTCACTGGATTCCTTAACACAGCTCAAGAATCGCAGAATTTTCCTTGATACACTCGATGAACAAGTTCAATTATTTAATAATCATGCTATTTCTTTTTCACTTTTAATAATAGACATCGATTATTTCAAAAAAGTAAATGATACGTGGGGACACCTGGTTGGTGATCAAATATTAATCAACCTATCACACATAATGGAAAATGTTGGACGTAAAAATGACATCCTTGCACGGTATGGCGGGGAAGAATTCGTTATTCTTTTGCCTGAAACAGAAGAGAAAACAGCTATTTCCTATGCAGAGACGCTGCGTTCCAACGTAGAGCAGGCAAAATGGGGCGAATTCAGTATAACAATTAGTATTGGCGTATCCACATTTAATGTAAACGATACGCAGCATACGATCTTGGCAAAAGCTGACTTTGCACTATACGACTCCAAAAATAAAGGAAGAAATCGAACCACACATTCAAGTTCCCTTAATAACCAGTTGTTCGAAAATAATTAGATATATGCGTAAGAACCAATATAAAAAAGGACCCTATGGATTACACTATAAACAGTGTTAATCCATAGGGTCCTTTTCTATCAACCTGCAACTTTTTGTTTTTTTAATACCTTTTTATTGCGAACCGTTACAAATGAACTAATTCTTGAATCAATCAGGTTACGAATTATAGGTGTTTTTGCTTCGGTAAATCTGGAAAAGCAATAGGCAATAATGCAAATAAGAACAACTAGTACTAATTCCACTCCGATGGATACTATTCCCGGCTCTAAACCCTTGTAACCATTAGATTCAACCCAACGGTACACCGCATTTATAATCGGGTAATGTATTAGATATAAACTGAATGAAAATCCAGCAATTAACCTCGAAAACCTCCCGAACCGTCTAAGTTCCCTTTTTTTAAACCTAATAGATGTATAATGCAACAATGCATATATGAAAAATCCGAAAGTAATTGCTACAAAAAAATCCACAAAAAATAAATCTTCTGTCCATCCGTTGGTGAAGAGTCTGCCGGTCATTACAAGCGGTCTAACAGGAATAGCAATAAATAACAGCAAAAGAGCTATGATTGGAACAACACCTCTCTTAAAAATATTTAACTTTGGTAATAGAAGGACGGATGTTCCAATCAGCCATATTAAAAAATACAAATTCATACGAGTTCCGATTGCGGAAACAATGAGCAGAGTTATCCCTAAGTAAATAAACGTTGAGGCTTTTCCTTTTCTGAAAAACAATAAAAGCAACAACGGAAACAACATATAGTACCAGAACTCATAATTCAGACTCCATAATGGAGCATTTGAACCATAAACCCCAACGAATATATTTTGAAGAAAAAGCAGATTTCCGAGAAACGCCATCAAATTAGCAGAAGCTTGTTCATACATTTGATATTCAAAGAATTTTACAGCAATACTGTCTAAAATTAGTGTAAGTAATAAAGCAGGAATTAACACCACAAATAGCCTGGAAAAGCGATTTGTCAAATATGATCTCCATGTCCATCTATTTCCAAAAATTGCTTTCAGTACTGATCTTGAGATAAATAAGCCACTAAGAACGAAAAAAATGATTACAGCTGGCCCTCCTAACATATTTAGTAAGTAGAGAACCTTGGTAAAAATATCAGGATTTTGCACATTACCATAACCCACAAACAACCGGGAACTTAAATGTTCCATTACTACTAAAATAGCAGATATACCACGAATGAAATCCAGATATACAGACACATTACCTTCTAACAACTGATTTGCTTTAGAAAAATTCGAGTACAGTTTCTTCCCCATCCCTTGCCTTCCCCCTAAACGATTTCTCTTCAAATTTTTGTTCTTTATTGTATACTAACATGTTCTTAATAGAGAATATAGTAATTTTTTGAGAATGGAGAAAGATCAGCTCTTTTTCGATGGTTTCTACTTAACAAAGTTACTTGGAAGTTAAGTACTTTTCTCACACAACTGCATAGGCTATTTACAAACTGTGAAGGAGTGGTGAAGCATGTATTATCCTTATGTATGTCCATGTCAATATTCTTATTACGCCAACCCACCAATGTATACCTATCAAAGAGAGACTGCTAACTGGGGACATTCTAATAATGAAAATGCTCTATTAGGCGATTATGGACCAAATCCATTTGTACTAAATATCAATGAAGCAACAAAGTTAAACAATACCTATCGCACAGCAATATGGACAGGGAAACATTTACAAGTTACGTTAATGAGTCTCCGTCCTGGCGAAGATATTGGACTTGAAATGCATCCAGACGTTGATCAATTCTTACGTGTTGAACAAGGTCAGGGCGTTGTTCGAATGGGCCAAAACAAAAATGAATTTACCTTCGAACGGTATATCTATGATGATTCCGCAATTATGATACCTGCAGGGACGTGGCATAACCTGATTAATACGGGCAACGTTCCACTAAAGCTTTATTCTATATACGCTCCACCAAATCATCCATTTGGTACGGTTCATGTTACGAAAGCAGACGCTATGCATGACCATGATAATAAATCTCCGATAATTGCTGGCAAGACTCCTGACGAATGGATTAAGCACACGAACTTCCTGGTGGAGGAAGGGCTCGAGGATGTGGAAAGAGGAATAAATGCTACCCATATACTCCAGGAATTTATTTTAATGGGAGTTCTTGTAGGAAAAGGATATACACCTGAAAGTGCCTACGAAACTGTAGAAGAATGGGAACGGACTGGAGAATCGAAACTTCTTCAGCAAAGTAAAAATATGTAATAACCGAGTGGGAATTTCGATTCAGAAAAAAAGAGTGCAACACAAATGCGTTGCTACTCTTACTTACATACAAGTACTTCACGGGTAAACAGCCCTTTTTTAGCAAAAGCTCGATCAACAATCGTAAACCCAGCTGTTAAAAGGGTATCATCAATTGGATCAATCGTTATCACAACCACCTTCTCTGCAAACCTGCGCGCACTTTGGAGCATTTCCAGCTGCTCGTCCGCCGTTAAGACGGAGCATAAATTATATGGTAAGTCGATAATCGCTACATCATAATGTCCAGTGATATCCCGGATATCTGCTAGCTTTATTTCACCAGTAAATCCAAAATAAGCAATGTTTTCCCGTGCTCCGTCGAGGATAAGATAATTCAGGTCGCTTCCCACGATATCAATTTCCATTGATTGAGCTTCTACTAATACGGTCCCAATTCCACAGCAAGGATCAATTGCCTTTATTCCGCTTGGATTCGGAATAGCGATATTCACAATTGCTCTTGCGTCACGTGTACTAAGAGCGGTCGAGTAATTATGTGGTTTTTTTTGATGCTGATACCAAATAGACTCACTTTTCGTATAATCGCCGAATACCCAGCGCCCATTTGCATACATTACTCCAAATAATCGGGCAGGGTGATCCAGATCAGCAATACCTGTAACATGTAACCCAATCTCCCGTTCGACACGTCGCCGTTCCTTAAAAACTGCTTTTTCAGCTTTGGCAAGGTCCACATTTTTCACATAAGTCACCTTGAACGTTGCGTCGCCTAATTTTAAATTCGGTACTTGTGTCAGCAAATCCTGAAAGGTTTCCCCTTCATAAATCACACGAATTCTTTCCTTCATAAACGGGCTTCTACTAGGGTCAACTTCTACAAAGCTTTCCAAAACCTTAGATTTGGATTCTTCCCCAAAAAAAGCGCGCATTTCTAGTGAACATAATTCTCTTTCATCCTCTGGAAATGCATATGTGTAAATATAGGTTGAGCGGCTATTAGTATTCAACTTAGTTTTCATCCTTTGATGTATTAATTTACTTTAAAAATTCACTATCGTACGTACAATACTATAGGTTTTTAACCAAAAAATCGAAAATCACTTAGTAGATTAGTCAATTTTTACGAATAATTTATTCCCGACATCCCATACTAAAGCAAAAAGGAGGGATATCCATGGCGAAACGAACAAAGAAAAATGATGCAGAACAAAAGAATAAACAAGGATTTGATTCCAGTAAGAGAGATACGGAGTTTTCCGAAGAACTTGGCAGTGCTAAGGCAAATCAGGAACACAAAAATAAAGCAAAGAAAGATAGAGCTTCTAAAACACAGGATTAGAGTATTAACTGAAGAAACTAACCAATTTATATGTTTAAAGTGAAACGTCCACCTGCTAACCAGCAGATGGACGTTTACTATTCAACAAAGATCCTACAATAACGAATCTTTCTTATTATACTTCACTTCAAATAAATCTCTGCGTCTATCACGTAATTGTCTTACGGTACCGGACTTTCGTTGTCTCCTTAGTATTTCTAAATCGACATCACCGACAACCACCGCTTCGATATTCGGATTACATTCTCCGACAATTCCGTCACGGGCAAATTCAAAATCGGATGGGGTAAATATTCCGGATTGCGCGTACTGGATATCCATATTTTCCACTTGCGTCAAGTTACCGACTGTGCCGGCAAGAACGGTATATACCTGATTCTCCACCGCACGTGCCTGCGCACAGTAGCGTACCCGTAAATACCCTTGGCGATCATCGGTACAGAAAGGCACGAAAATAATATTTGCGCCCTGATCGACTGCATACCGGGTAAGTTCCGGGAATTGGATATCGTAACAAATCTGGATAGCGATCTTACCACAATCGGTATCAAACACCTTAACGGCATCACCAGGTTTAATTCCCCACCATTTCTTTTCATTTGGCGTAACGTGAATTTTATATTGCTTCTCAATCGTTCCATCTCTGCGGAATAGATAAGAAATATTATAGATATGGTCATCCTCTTGAACAAAGTGTGACCCACCAATGATATTAACGTTATATTTCACTGCCAAGTTTGTGAAAAGTTCAATATAATCCTCCGTGTATTCCGTAAGCTTACGGACCGCCTTCGAAGGAATTTTTTCATCCAGGAAGGACATGAGCTGCGTTGTAAATATTTCTGGAAAAACAGCGAAATCCGAGCCAAAGTCGTAAGCCACATCAACATAATATTCCACCTGCTTTGCGAATTCCTCAAACGACTCAATCGTTTTCATCATGTATTGAATGACCATAATTCTGACTGGGTATGCTGTCTTAAAATGCCGCTTCGTTTTTGCCTGGTAATCAATATTATTCCATTCCATTAACGTCGCATATTTTAACGACTTCTCATCATCCGGTAAGTATCCCGGATTAATGCGCATCACGCTAAATCCGTTCATAATCTGAAACGTCAGCACAGGATCGTGAATGTTTCGGAAACCGACCTCTTCCACATATTCTCTTGGTGAATACTCTTTCTGGAATTTGTGGTAATTCGGAATTCGTCCACCGATAATAATGCTTTTTAAATTTAGCTCTCTCGCCAAATCTTTTCTCGCTTCGTATAGTCTTCTGCCAATCTTCATACCTCTAAATTCCGGATCTACCATTACCTCTATTCCATACAGGTTGAAGCCCTCTGGATCATGATTGGTAATATATCCTTCATCGGTAATATCATCCCACGTATGGCGATCATCGTATTCATCAAAATTAACGATCAGACTGGAGCAGCTTCCAATAATCGTGCCGTCATATTCTACACAAAACTGCCCTTCCGGAAAAATATCCAGATGGCTTTCCAGTTGTTCCCGTTTCCATGGATCCATATTTTTAAAACATTTCTTTTGCAATTTTAAAATCTGATCAATATCTTCGCGTTGTATATTTCTAACCTCAAGTTTCTTTTCAAAGGTTGATAAATCCAGTTTATTAGACATTGTGAATTCTGTCCTTTCGGTTTTTACATGTTTGATTCCATAAATAGTGTTAATGGCTCTTCTATTCTAACCGCTTACTTTTCAGCATGTCCATTATTACTTCCATTTCTTTTTTTCAGTAATCAAGTAAAACTTGACCACTGCATTCTTTTCCAGTGAAGGTGTATCTTTTATTATATCACTCAACTTTTGCAGACTGAAATATGTAGATGCACCCTGAAATAGTTGAATACTCCCACCCTCGACTGTTGTAGCTGACGCAAAATCTATAAAATGAGAATTAACTTCAATTTTTTTCATTGTTCCCTTACAGAATCATTATGAAGGAAACTGAAAAAGTTACATGAAGTACAAATTAAGAGGATCTGCGATCGCATCATCGAATTCACTTCGCTTTCCGTGGGCACGGCTTCAGCTTCCTAGGATAAGCAAAAACCGCTTTCCTGCGGGATCTTCAGCTCGCGCTGTTCCCACAGGAGTCTCGTGAATTCGATAATGCTAGGTTGTGGTGCAAAATTTCCTTTTATAATATCCATCCCTTTTTCAGCTGCTGAAAACCTCACGGATTTCCATCACCACTATTGTGCGCAATTTATAATATCCGTAACATCCAATTTTTAAGTGATTGGGAATAAAGATTAGACACAATTGATAAGATGGAGCGCAACAAAATGTCACTAGAAAAGTGGTAGGTTTTAAAAAATATTATTACACTTTAACCTAGCATCTTCGAATATACGAAGACTCCTCGAAAAAGAAAAGCACTTTTTCTTCGTGCAATGCCTTTTCAGGGAAGCCTTCCTTATCCTGTGGGAAGTAAGAGATCGGTGAGACAGCACGAGGAGGCACACCACTCGCCCACGGAAAGCGAAGTATATTCGAAGATGCGATCATAGATCCTCTAATCCCATACCTTATGTAAGTTTTTCAGTATACTGACATCCCTGAAATCTAGTTACTATTACGAAACCTCAAGTACTAAACGGGATATTTTCTAACAAGTGAATTCAATACAAAAAAACCCTTTAAACTGTTCAAAGGGTTTTTTGCCTATATTCACATCAAATTAAGTTAACTCGATACCGGTTCTTTTTCGCTTAAACCAAGTGCCTGATCAGTTGAAATATTTATTTCGTGAAGAAGCTCTGGTTTCTTCGATAGGGACTCCCCATAAGAAGGAATCATTTCTTTGATTTTCGGTTCCCACTCTTTTACATGCTGCGGGAAACATCTTTCAAACAACTCAAGCATCACGTGAACAGCAGTAGAAGCACCTGGAGAAGCTCCGAGTAACGCTGCGATGGATCCATCAGCCGCACTTACAAGTTCTGTTCCAAACTGAAGGGTTCCTTTTCCGCCATTTTCCGTGTCCTTAATAACCTGCACACGCTGACCAGCTACAACCAGGTTCCACTCATCGCTTTTCGCGTCCGGGATAAAGTCACGCAGGTCTGCCATGCGTTTTTCCTTCGATGAAATAACCTGTTCGATCAGATATTTTGTCAATGAAGCATTTTTAACCCCTGACGCAACCATCGTAACAAGGTTATCCGCTTTTACAGAAGTCATTAAATCCAGCATGGATCCGGTTTTTAAAAACTTTGGTGAAAAGCCAGCAAACGGTCCAAACAACAACGATTTTTCATTATCGATAAATCGTGTGTCAAGATGCGGAACCGACATAGGTGGTGCACCAACCTTAGCTTTTCCGTATACCTTTGCATGATGCTGCGCTACCACTTCCGGATTGTTACATACCATAAATTGTCCGCTTATCGGGAACCCACCAAAATGTTTGGATTCCGGAATGCCGGTTTTCTGCAGGAGGTGAAGACTTCCACCACCGCCGCCGATAAAAACAAAGTCCGACGTATGGTATTCGATTTTACCGTTTTCCATATCGTGTACTTTCACTTCCCACGAACCGTCGCTTGCACGTTTGATATCCTCAACACTATGCTTGTAATTTATCTCGATATCTTCCGTTTCCAGATGGTCAAACAGTTTGCGCGTTAGTGAGCCGAAGTTGACATCGGTACCGCCATCGATTTTAGTAGCCGCAATTGGTTCCGTTGATGTTCTGTTTTGCATAATTAGCGGAATCCATTGCTTCAACTTATCCACATCATCGGAGAATTCCATCTTCTCAAACAACGGGTTACGTGACATCGTTTCAAACCGCTTTTTTAAAT
The DNA here is from genome assembly GCF_050574275.1 of Virgibacillus flavescens. Lineage (GTDB taxonomy): Bacteria > Bacillota > Bacilli > Bacillales > Amphibacillaceae > Virgibacillus_F > Virgibacillus_F flavescens. The sequence continues at coordinate 921,165 of NZ_CP192260.1, read as the reverse complement.
ACCTGACATTTTCCTCGCCCTGCACTAAACTCATATGCGGCAAAGGCATAATAAAGTCCCGCGGATTGCGAATCAAATTGCTGTTAACAAGATGAGACCAGAATTGCTTGGAAACCTGAAATTGTTCATTTACTTTGATAGCTTTGCTAATATCTATCGAGCCGTCCGGCTGTTCGTGTGTATAGTTCAGTTCACACAACGCCGCATGCCCAGTTCCAGCATTATTCCAAACGTTCGAGCTCTCTTTCCCTGCACTATCAAGCCGTTCAAATACCGTAACGTTCCAGTCTGGCACTAATTCCTTAAGCATTGATCCAAGCGTTGCACTCATGATTCCTGCACCTATTAAAATAACGTCTTTTTTAAAATAATTTTTACTCATTGTTATCGTCAAACTCCCTAAGTTTTGCAGAAAAGATGCAATCGCTCCTGCTAATACGTTTCAGCAGGACAGGGCTCGACCCAGTTAAACATCTTTCCCGGTACATTATAATATGTTTCTATTATATCACTATTATCCATAGAATAAAATACATCATCCAGATAGGAATAAGCTAGTATAAACAGAAGGATTTGGGAGTTAATCAATATATCTATTCTTCAAGTGATCACTGCCAATTCCACCCACTACCATTAATATTAGCGGTAAGAAACTAGCAACTATTTTCGGTACCCCTTCCAGGATTAAAATATTTGTACCAGCAAAGTAATTAAGAGCAATAATAATTATTTTTGCAGCTAATAAAAACACCCCTAATAAAAACAAGCTATCAAATAAAACTTTCCACTTTGGATAAGCTAATTGTTTACTATCTTGAATTACTTTCTCTTTCAACTCTTTATCACTCCTTAACAGTTCGTCTATCGTAATAGTAAACAGATCACTCAAATCAATGATCACTTCAATACTTGGATAGTTTTTTCCTGTTTCCCATTTGGAAACGGACTGGCGGCTAACATGCAGCATTTCAGCAAGCTCCGTTTGTGACCAGCCCTTTTTTTCTCTTTCACGTTTTAATCGTTCGCTAAAAATCAAATTTCTCATCGCCTTTCCTTACACGTTTATTATTAAATAGTTGAGCAGTTGATGTAAAGCTAGTTCTAGGTGCATCAAGCACGCAACCTCCAGTTGTCAGCTAATAAATTGACTACTTTCAGCTATGCCTATATAGTTTGAATATAATAGTTTCAATTATGAGAAAATAAATTTAACTATGAAGATCGGAGTGATGGAGAATGCCTAACGAGGTTATTTACGATGAAATTGACAAGCTCGAGAATGAAATCCTGGAGAAAAAGAAAAAGCTAGCACAATTAAGAAAATCGATTCCAGAACAAAAGGCAGATAACTACCAATTTTTCACGGATGATAGACAAGAAGTACGTTTACACGATCTTTTTCAGGATAAAGATGAACTTATCGTTGTACATAACATGGGGAAAAGTTGTTCACATTGCACGATGTGGGCTGACGGCTTTAATGGCATTTACGAACACATAACCCAGAAAGCTGCCTTTGTCCTCTCTTCACCTGATACCCCAGGAGTACAAGAAGACTTTGCAGCATCGAGAGGCTGGAAATTCCCGATGGTCTCTACTAAAGGTACCACATTTAAACAGGATTTCGGCTTTGAAAAAGATGGATTTTATTTTCCGGGGATTTCTACATTTAGAAAAGACGCAGAAGGCAACATCTATCATCATGCTAAAGCTTCCTTAGGACCAGGAGATGATTATAACATCGTTTGGCATCTGCTGGATTTACTGCCATCTGGTTCAGAAGGTTTTCATCCGAAGAAAAGGTACGATTCTCAATCAATTTTTCAATTAACCAATAACGTGGCCATACAAGTGAAAGACTATAAAGAGGCTATTTCTTTCTACAAAAAAATATTAGGTATGAACATTGAAAAAAGCTTTGATAACGAAACGGTATTTTCAGCTGGAGGAAACCAATTTTTCATAGAGAATTCCGAAACTGAAAATGTCTTCTTTGAATTTGCGGTTGAGAATCTAAAGCAAGCCAAAGAATTGTTAGTAGACCAAGGTTGTACAATTACAAAAGAGTACCATGAAAAGAGCGTAATGGTAGCAGATCCTTTCGGCATGAAGTTTCATTTATTTGAAGTTAACGAATAAGGGTGTTAAAAATCTCCGCTATAGAGTAAACAATTCTATTATTTGTTTACTCTATAGCGGAGATTATGTGTAATCCATTAGGATTATTTCGCCTGCTTCACCATTTCCTGAATCAGTTTTTTATTGCGCTGTTTGAATAATTCATTATGTGAGGAAACCATTCCAATTTTATTAGCGTCCGGCTGGATAAATTGTTTCGCCTTATTTACCGCATTAGCGGCATCATGGAATGCACCAGCAATTAGATTGACCTTACCATCATGCTTCAGAATATCCCCTGCGCCATACAAACCATCGATAGAAGATTCGCTAGCAGCACTCCCTGCGATATAATAATTATCTGCTATTTCCATTTTTACCTCACTATTCGTAAGCAGTGTCGCATCCTGTTCAAAACCATGATTGATAATAACCTCATCAATCGGCAAATTGATCACTTCTCCCGTTCGATCGTTGGTCAGCTCCACACGTTCAATACAGTCATGGTTAGCACAGGCAATTAAATTGGTAATCGACGTATGAAAGAAACACTCTACGGAACTGTTCAATAATTGCGTTACTTGTGATTCATGTCCTGCTAAAGCCTCTTTGCGATAGCTTACATATACTTTCTTGGCGATGGATTCCAGTTCATTTGCCCAGTCTATCGCAGCGTTTCCACCACCTGAAATGATCACGGTTTTACCTTTAAATGACTGCAATGACTTGACCGTGTAGTTTAGATTCGTTACTTCAAACCTATTTGCACCTTCGATCTTCAGCTTCTGAGGATTCAGGATACCGCTCCCAACCGCTACAATAACCGTTTTCGAATAATGCTTTTCACCTGAAGCACCCATCAAAACAAAAATACCTTCTTCATTCCGCGTGATTGAATCCACTTTCTCATTCAAAACAACCGCAGGATTAAACGTTAACCCCTGCTCCACCAGCTGGTCGATTAATTGAGCACCTGTAGTCGGCCGCTGCCCACCGACATCCCAAATCATCTTCTCCGGATAGACATGAATCTTCCCGCCTAATTGAGGCTGAAATTCGATAATCTTTGTTTTCATTTCACGAATCCCACTATAAAACGTTGAATATAGCCCTGCTGGACCGCCGCCAATTACGGTTACATCATACAAATCTTGTTGTTCCAATTCCGTCCACTCCTCAGATATCAATTGTAAATGATTATCATTCTCATTAAAATATACATCCTTTTCACACTTTTTACAACATGATTTCAAAATTATGTTGACTTTTAAAAAAAGGACACTTATAGTTTAACTGAGTGATAGTGATAATCATTATCAATACGAAAATTGGAGGTTAGAGCATGGTTCGCCTATATACAAATGAACTGAACATTGGCTACGGTGAACGCTTAATTATAAAAGATTTGACTATAGCTATTCCAGATAAAAAAATAACTACCATCGTTGGCTCGAACGGCTGTGGAAAATCCACATTACTCAAAGCCATCACACGAATCATTACCCAGAAATCTGGAGCAGTCCTGTTAGATGGCGCCAATATTTCAAGCGAAAGCACCAAATCCCTTGCCAAGAAAATGGCGATTCTTCCACAGATTCCGGAAGGTGCAAGTGGGTTAACCGTTGGTGAGCTTGTTTCGTATGGCCGGTTTCCCTATCAAAAAGGATTCGGTCGCTTATCAAAAAAAGACGTGGAAGTTATTGAGTGGTCACTGGACGTCACGGGGACAGCCGATTTTAAATATCGCCCGGTCGACTCACTATCCGGAGGACAGCGACAACGTGTCTGGATTGCGATGGCACTAGCCCAGGAAACAGATATTATCTTCCTGGATGAGCCAACCACTTATTTAGATATGGCCCACCAGCTGGAAGTGTTAGAGGTTCTGCAAAAGTTAAATGAAGAACAGGACCGCACCATCGTGATGGTTCTTCATGATTTAAACCAGGCAGCTCGCTTTGCGGACTATATTATCGCACTGAAAGATGGCGAAATTGTTAAAGCCGGCAGTTGTGAGGAGGTCATCCAGCCGGAAGTCCTCAAAAAAGTATTTCAGATCGATGCACAAATCGGACGTGATCCGAGAACAAATAAACCAATGTGCCTTACATACAACTTATTAAAAGGAGACAATCAAAATGAAAAAACTGTTACTTCCATTTTTCCTGCTGCTCGTACTGGTTATTAGCGCCTGCAGTAGTGATACAAACGCCAAAAAAGAAGACAAAGATTCAGCAGATAAAAAATCAGACACAATAACGTACCAATCTGAAAGCGGTCCCATTGAGGTGCCAGCAGATCCAAAGCGTGTTATTTCGCTTTCCGGTTTCACAGGAAACGTCATCAATTTAGGCGTGAACGTAGTTGGTACAGATGTTTGGTCGAAAAATAACCCTACATTTGAAGAAGAATTAAAAGACGTAGAAGAAGTTTCAGACGAAAGCCTGGAAAAAATTATTGAGTTAGACCCAGATTTAATTATCGGGTTAAGCACGATTAAGAACATTGATAAATTAAAGGAGATTGCACCTACTGTAACCTACACATGGGGCAAAGCTGATTATTTAGAACAGCATTTAGAGATTGGTAAGCTTCTGAACAAAGAGGAAGAAGCACAGAAATGGGTTGATGATTTTAAAGCACGTGCAGAAGCCGCAGGAGAAGAAATCCGTGCGAAAATAGGTGAAGATGCTACCGTAACGGTAATCGAAAGCTATGGCAAAGAACTTTATGTTTTCGGTGATAACTGGGCACGCGGAACGGAAATCCTATACCAGGCAATGGACTTAAAGATGCCTGACAAAGTAAAAGAAATGGCTTTAGAAGCGGGTTATTACACCCTATCTGCTGAAGTAATCCCTGAGTATGTAGGTGATTATCTGATCCTAAGTAAATACACAGATGCCGATACTTCGTTCATGGAAACAGAAGCTTATAAAAATATGCCTGCTGTTAAAAACAATCATGTTTTTGAAATGAAAGGAAACGGTGCCTCTTTCACGGACCCAGTCACACTGGAAAAACAGCTTACTTTCTTCAAAGAATCATTTTTAGGAAATTAAGCGCTCGAGACGTAATCCCTGCAAATTTTTTTAAGAGGAATTCTTACCATAAGAGTTCCTCTTCCCTATTCTATGAAAGAAAAGATGAGAAACTATGACAAAAGAAAAACAGCGCTTGCCTTTTATTTATAAACTAATTGCCGGAATTCTAGCATTAATCGCTATGTTTGTTATTGCATGTGTATTTGGCGCTGCCGACATTGCAGTTAAAGATGTATGGCTAGCCATTACCTCCAATGCGACCGGTAAAAACATATCGATTATTCGAGAGATCCGCTTCCCACGTGAAGTGGCAGCTATTTTCGTCGGCGCGTCCCTTGCCGTATCCGGTGCAGTCATGCAGGGAATGACCAGAAATCCCTTGGCCGATCCTGGTCTGCTTGGATTATCCGCCGGGGCTAATGCAGCATTAGCTATCACGATAGCTTTCATACCTTCCGCCAATTATTTCGGAATCATGATTGCCTGCTTCATTGGATCAGCAGCCGGAGCGATCATGGTTTTTGGTGTCGGATCCATGAAAAAAGTTGGGTTTTCCCCGCTTCGTATCGTATTGGCGGGATCTGCCGTCTCAGCCTTCCTCTATGCCATTGCGGAAGGTGTGGGGCTTTATTTTACGATTTCCAAAAACGTCTCCATGTGGACTGCTGGAGGTATGATTGGCACATCATGGAGTCAGCTTCAAGTCATTATTCCTTTTATCGTTCTTGGAATCGTAATAGCATTAATGCTCTCACGACAGCTTACCATCCTTAGTTTGAATGAAGAGGTGGCAGTTGGGTTAGGGCAAAAAACAACACAAATCAAGTTCGTTTTATTCATCATTATGACCTTGCTTGCAGGTGCTGCCGTCGCCTTAGTAGGGAATATGGTCTTTATCGGATTAATGGTTCCGCACGTCGTTCGCGGCATCGTCGGAACCGACTATCGTTCGATCATCCCAATGTCTGCGATTGTCGGAGCAACATTTATGCTCCTGGCCGACACACTAGGACGCACCATTCATGCTCCATACGAAACGCCGGTGGCAGCCATTGTAGCTATAATGGGCTTACCTTTCTTCCTTATCATCGTTCGTAAAGGAGGGAACATGTTCGCATGATAAATCCTTCATTGATCAGAAAACAGCGCGTAATTCTAATAGTCCTTACAGCACTTATATTAGTCACTGCCGCAATTGGAATGGGAATCGGCTACTCAACTGTATCCTACGACAGATTGATTCCAGCACTGTTCGGCCAGGGAACATTCAAAGAGGAATTTGTTTTATTTTCCATTCGACTTCCACGAATGCTGATTACCTTGTTAGCAGGAATGGCACTGGCTTTATCCGGATCAATTTTACAAGGGGTTTCCCGTAATGATTTAGCAGATCCCGGTATCATCGGAATAAACTCCGGTGCCGGCGTTGCCATTGCCTTATTCTTTTTGTTTTTCCCAATTGAGGCAGGGTCATTCATCTATCTGCTTCCACTTGTGGCATTTCTCGGCGCATTACTGACAGCCTTCTTAATCTACTTGTTTTCCTATGACAAACAGACAGGACTTCAACCCGTGCGGCTACTACTGATCGGAATTGGATTTTCATTCGCACTGTCAGGTGTAATGATTGTGCTTATTTCATCGGCAGACCAAACAAAGGTAGACTTTATCGCCACATGGCTGGCAGGTAATATTTGGGGAACGGACTGGCCATTTATCTGGGCGCTCCTCCCTTGGTTACTCATACTGATTCCATTCACACTATACAAAGCCAACCGCTTAAATATACTCGGACTAAGCGAGCCGGTTGCAATCGGTGTCGGTGTATCCATTGATAAAGAACGCATCATCTTACTGTTAACCGCCGTTGCCTTAGCCGCTTCCGCAGTATCTGTAACAGGAGGCATTTCCTTTATCGGATTAATGGCCCCACATATTGCGAAGGCGTTAGTTGGCCCAAGAAATCAACTATTTCTGCCTGTTGCCATACTCATCGGCGGCTGGCTACTAGTCGTAGCAGACACAATCGGCCACAACATCCTCGACCCAAGCGGCATTCCAGCTGGGATTATGGTCGCACTAATTGGCGCACCATATTTTATGTATTTACTATTGAGGAAATAAAGCAAGTTGCCAGAATATATATAAAACACTTCAGAATATGCAACTATGCGGGGAAATCCGTTGAATCGCGCATGGTTAGTACAAAAACGCGTAATGATGGATAATAATCGCGCATATCCAATAGAAAATCGCGCACCAGCCAGTTGGTGCGCGATATTAACGAAGGGGTGCGCGAATTTATTAAAAGGCTGCGCGGTTCTAAAAACCTGCGCTTATTTTCAGGTGGTTTTAGTAATTTCGGAAAATATTCGGTGAGACAGATCTACTTTCTGGCTCAATTTTCACTTTCGGAAACGTTCCTGCTTATAAACAACGGAAAACCCGAGACCTTGGAAAGACAAATGTCTTTTCCAACATAAAAAAAAGTAAGCTCAGTGGCGCTGAGCTTACTTTTTATGAATAATTTATTATATTTTTTACAAACCTACCTGTTAACTATTCTCTTTCACCTGCATCTTCAAGGGGTATATAATCAAATATCTCACCGGATTTAGTAAGTTTAGTGAGCTTATCCAGCCACTTATAATAGATCATGGCATCATCGAGTTGCTGGTAATCCAATCGTGCTCTTTCTAGTAATGTTTCATCTGTTTCACTATTTTCAATGACCTCATTGAGTTGTTCTTTAGCCTTCTTAATACTGACCATAAACATACTCACTTCGCGTTCCCATTTCATACCATAAAACTGAGAAAAATAATTGAAGAAGTTTTTTTCAGCCATGAATGTATCTTTTCTAGAGCCTTTCTGCCACACTTTTTGAACGATATTGATTTCTTGAAGCTTTCTAACAGATGTACTCATGCTAGGTTTACTCATCCCGAGTGCTTCTTTCATTTCATCCAGTGTAAGAGGCTGATGTTTAAAATACATAGTTGCATACAGACGTCCTACTGAAGGAGTAACTCCATAAAGATCCATCGTTTCAGAGATCGTATTAACCATCATACTTTCGGCCTGATCAATTTTTTCTTTAGCTTTTTCATTATTATCGTTATTCCGGTTTACTTCCATTGCGGCACCTCTTTTTTGTGGAAAACAAGAGCATATTTGCTGTTAAATTAATTAATTTTAAATTAAATGTTTCTTATATTTTATAATTAATATTACCAAGTTGCAACTTAAACTAAGCAAGAGCATACTAACTCAACTTTCGCCGCCTGAAATAATTAAGTGCTTCAGCGAAGAGGCTACTAAAAAAGTGGTAGATATTAAATTTATTCTTTACACTCTTACTAAGCAACTTCGAATATACGAAGACTCCTGCGGGAACCGCACTGGCTGAAGATATCGGAGGAATAGCGGTTTTTGCATTCCGAAGAAGCTGAAGCCGTGCCCGCGGAAAGCGTAGTATATTCGAAGATGCGATCGTAGATCCGCTATAATTTGTACTACATCCACTCTTTTTTCAGTATTCTTATCTAATGCTGAAGCAAAAAAAAGAGACGGTCCTCGTAATCGAGTACCGTCTCCTTCTCTGATGATTACTTCATCCACTTATCAATTACATCTTGATTTTCTTCCATCCATTTTTGTGCGCCTTTAACAGGATCTTCTTCATTATCTTTCACAGCAAGCATCAATTCACCAAGCTGCTTGTCGTTCAATTTAAAGTTTTTTAACCACTTACTTACATCTTCATTGTCTTTTGCAAATTCATCACGAGTTGCCATGTAGATCTTTTCTACTCCGCCAAAAGTTCCCTTCGGATCTTCCAAGAACTTTAAGTCCACTTCAGAAAACACATAATGTGGTTTCCATAACGGTGCAACGATAGGTTCCTTTTGTTTAACTGCTTTCTTAATAGCTGAAATCATTGCTGCCGTACTGCTCGATACCAATTCATAATCAAGACCATATTCCTTAATTACATCTTGCGTTACCAGCATAGTTCCTGCACCAGACTCAAAGCCTACTATTTCACCATTAAATTTTTCTTTGTTTTCTTTTAAATCTTCAATACTGTTTATATCTTCCATATACGTTGGAACGGCCAATCCGACTTTCCCGTTTTCATACCAAGGATCTTCGAAAAAATTAGCTTTCTCATTATATTGTTCATAGTAACTCTTATCTTGCACCGGCAACCAGATTTCTGGTGCCACATCTAATTCCCCTGCAGCTAAAGCGGCCATCTGAGGACCCATTCCAAGAAGTTTTAAGTCTACTTCATAACCTTTATCTTCCAGAATTGCCTTCCACAAATTTGTTACTGCAACATTTTCTGGCCAGTTAATCTGTCCAATCGTAATTTTTCCTTTGCTTTCCTTCGATTCGACATTACTACCCGAATCGTCATCTCCACTAGTTGAACTGCAAGCTGCGAGTACAAAAAGCAGGATAGTAAATAAAATTAATTGAGAAATTCTGCGAAAACTCATTGATAGTCAAACACCCTTCTGATTTGTATTTCGGCAAACATTCTTTAAAGACACACACACTTTTGCCATGAGTGCGAGCAGGTACTTCAGACAACTAACTTTGTCCTTTTGTTAAATAAAATAAAAACATTTAATATTTTTTAAACGTTTTGCCCTACCTAATAGGTTAACGAAAGATTTAGTTTTGTCAAATCGGTTTTTTTATTTCATCGTGTTTTTTAATTAATAAACGGAGGATAGAGCAATTTCTCATCATTAGAATGTTTGACAAGTAATTAAAAGTACTGTTACGATTGTTTTATTAACAATATTTAATTTTTATTTAACAAATTTAACGATATGCTTATATAAATATAAAGGAGTGATAATTTGAATTTACAAAAAATGTATATAAACGGTGAATGGATCAACGCCAAATCCGGTGAAACACGAAATATTATTAACCCTTTTAATCAAGAAGTTATTGCAACAGCTGCGGAAGGAAATGAAGAAGATACGCGAGCAGCCATTCAAGCAGCACGGGTTGCCTTTGATGAAGGAAGCTGGAGCACATTACCTGCTAGCGAACGTGGGGAGCTCGTATACGGAATCGGTACATTAATCCGTCGAGATCTGCAAGAACTGGCCGAACTCGAGTCATTGGATACTGGTAAAACACTCGAAGAAAGCCTTGGTGATATGGCAGACATCGCAAATGTTTTTCTTTATTTCGGTGGTTTAGCAGATAAAAATGGCGGTGAAGTGATTCCATCACCGATACCAAACAGCGAAAGTAAAGTTGTTCGCGAGCCAGTCGGCGTCTGTGGGCAAATCACACCATGGAATTATCCTTTATTGCAAGCCGCATGGAAGATTGCACCGGCTTTGGCAGCAGGTAATACTATTGTGATGAAACCGAGTGAGATCACACCATTAACAACCGTTAAAGTCTTTAAACTAATAGAAGAGGTTGGTGTACCAAAAGGTGTAGCCAACATCGTGCTTGGTTCCGGAGCATCGACTGGTGCAGAACTAGCAAGTAGTAATGATGTTGATTTAATTTCATTCACTGGTGGCATTGAAACCGGAAAAACAATCATGCAGGCAGCCAGTCATAATGTGAAAAAAATCGCACTTGAGCTCGGCGGAAAGAATCCAAATATCGTCTTTGCCGATGCTGACTTCGAAACAGCGGTTGACCAGGCGTTAAACGCTGTGTTTTTCCACGCAGGACAAGTGTGCTCTGCCGGATCCAGACTTTTAGTTGAAGAAAGCATTCATGATGAATTTGTTGAAGCACTGGTTGAACGTACAAAGAGAATCAAATTAGGCAATGGTTTTGATGAAAGCACACAAAGCGGACCAATGATTTCTGCAGAACACCGTGCAAAAGTTGAAAGCTACGTGGAAATCGGCCTAAACGAAGGCGCCAAGCTAGCTGTTGGCGGAAAACGTCCTGATAATCCTGAACTGCAAGACGGCTTTTTCTATCTGCCAACTATATTTACTAACTGCACAAACGATATGCGTATCGTCCAGGAAGAAGTATTCGGACCGGTATTAACGGTAGAAACCTTCCAGACTAAAGAAGAAGCAGTCAAATTAGCGAATGATACGATTTATGGCTTGGCAGGAGCTGTCTGGACACAAGATTTGGATAAGGCAGAATTTGTAGCGGCACGCTTGCGAATGGGTACTGTTTGGATTAACGACTTCCATCCTTACTTTGCACAAGCACCGTGGGGCGGCTATAAGCAATCAGGCATTGGCCGTGAGCTTGGTTCAGAAGGTATGGAAGAATATACTGAGGTTAAGCACATTTATCGTAATACACAACCTGAGCCTGTTAATTGGTTTAAATAATTTCTGTTGTAAATCTAATAGCTCTAAGCCTTCTTTAGTAAAAAGGTTTAGAGCTATCTTACGTTTTACCAGCATGTACCTTGCAGGGCTTTCAAACACGAGATTACTACTTGAAGTTTTACAAGGGTTTCAAAACATGTTACGTTTATATTGTTTAAACCGTTAAAAATATATTTAATAAACTTAACAAAAAGTAATGTAATCAACTAGCATTTAATTTTTTTATGGAGGGATTTATATGAATCAAAAATACGATTATGTCATTGTCGGCGGGGGCAGTGCAGGTTCTGTACTTGGGAACCGTCTAAGTGCAGATAAGAATAGCAGCGTGCTCGTTCTGGAAGCAGGCCGCAATGATCACTTCTGGGATCTATTTATTCAAATGCCGGCAGCATTAATGTTTCCATCAGGCAATAGCAATTATGACTGGATCTATTCTACGGATCCGGAGCCGTATATGAAGGGACGCCGTGTTGCACACGCTCGAGGAAAAGTACTCGGGGGATCAAGTTCGATAAATGGCATGATCTACCAGCGCGGTAACCCGATGGACTACGATCGCTGGGGATCCGATAACGGAATGGAAGATTGGGATTATGCCCATTGTCTACCATATTTTAAACGACTGGAAGGAACCATTGGAGACGACGCGGATGAATACCGCGGTCACCATGGTCCAATCAAATTAAAGCGCGGACCTGCCAAGAACCCTTTATTCCAGGCTTTTTTCGATGCTGGAGTTGAGGCTGGTTACGCAAGGACACCCGATGTAAACGGTTTTCGTCAAGAAGGATTTGGTCCATTTGACAGCCAAATTCATAATGGCAGACGGGTTTCTGCTTCACGAGCATATTTACATCCTGCCATGCGACGCAAAAATCTTACCGTAGAGACGCGTGCTTTTGTTACCAGCATCAATTTTGATGGTACTACTGCGCAAGGTGTCACATACAAACAGAACGGAAAAACCCATCATGTTGACGCGGGAGAAGTTATACTTTCCGGTGGTGCATTTAACACACCGCAGTTATTACAATTGTCCGGTGTAGGCGACCCTGAGCATTTGCGCTCAGTTGGCATTGAACCGATCTTGGACTTACCAGGCGTAGGAGAAAACCTTGAGGATCATCTTGAAGTATATATTCAGCACGCTTGTCCGCAGCCAGTTTCCATGCAGCCAAGCTTAAATAAAGCTAAAATGCCTTGGATTGGCTTGCAATGGCTGCTTGGACGCACCGGTCCAGCATCAACGAACCATTTTGAAGGTGGCGGATTCGTTCGTTCGAATGACGAAGTTGAATATCCAAATCTGATGTTCCATTTCCTACCACTTGCGGTTCGTTATGATGGTAAAAAAGCCGATACGGAGCACGGATTCCAAGTACACGTTGGACCGATGTATTCAAACTCGAGAGGTAGCCTGAAAATCCGTTCACGTAACCCTTTCGAGCATCCAAGTATCGTCTGTAACTATCTATCTACCGAAGCCGATCGCCGTGAATGGATTGAAGCAATACGCGTTTCACGTGACATCCTTTCGCAGCCAGCATTAGAACCTTACAGTACGGGTGAAATTTCACCTGGAACTTCTGTTCAAACAGACGAAGAGATTTTGGAGTGGGTAGCAAATGACGCGGAAACAGCACTTCATCCATCTTGTACAGCAAGAATGGGTCCTGCTTCCGACCCAATGGCAGTCGTAGACCCGAAGACCATGAAAGTTCATGGCCTTGAAAATCTGCGTGTAGTAGATGCATCTGCTATGCCGCATACAACAAATGGAAATATCCATGCACCAGTGTTGATGTTGGCGGAAAAAGCAGCTGATATTATTCGCGGCCAAAGACCAATGAAGCCTGAGTATAAAGATTATTACCGTCATGGCGTTCACCCTGCCGATGCAGGTACCGGTGTGAAGTAAGTTATAATTGTATGAAAACTAGAAGGAGGCCGTTCTTGTGATTAGAACGGCCTCCTTCTTTTTAATTATTTCGCGGGATACATTACAGGTTGGGCGAAATACGTGCCACTTCGGAGTGAATACAAGCCACTTCCGCCATAATACCAGCCGACGAGCGAAATACAGTCCGACTTCCATGAAATACGAGCCACTTTCGAGTGAATACAAGACAGTTTAACCAGAATACAATCCTCTTCGGCATAATACCGGCGGGGCAGCGAAATACAGTCCGACTTCCATGAAATACGAGCAATTTCCGAGTGAATACAAGCTAGTTTAACCAGAATACAATCCTCTTCGGCATAATACCGGCGGGGCAGCGAAATACAGTCCGGATTCCATGAAATACGAGCCATTTCCGAGTGAATACAAGCCAGTTTAACCAGAATACAATCCTCTTCCGGCATAATACCAGCCGACGCGCGAAATATAGTCCGACTTCCATGAAATACGAGCCACTTTCGAGTGAATACAAGCCAGATTCACTAGAATACAATCCACTTTCGGCATAATACCGGCCAGGCATCGAAATAAAAAAAAGAGACCGTTCAACTAACATGAACGGTCTCTAATTGCGTGAAAAATTTACTCCATTTACATGGTACTTATATCAATAACAAATCGATACTTCACATCGGACCCTAAAACGCGTTCATACGCTTCATCAATTTGATCGGCAGAAATGACTTCAATGCTGGGAGCAATGTCATGTTTAGAACAGAAATCCAGCATTTCCTGGGTTTCACGGATGCCTCCAATCAATGATCCTGCAAACGAACGACGATGACCAATTAGCGAAAATGCATTAACCTCCAATGGTTCTGCAGGCGCACCAACGTTTACAAGTGTACCATTTAAAGTTAGCAAGGAGAGATGCGCGTTTATATCAATTTTTGCGCTGACCGTATTAATAATCAGGTCGAATTTTCCTGCTAGTTTTTCAAATGTCGAAGGGTCACTTGTTGCATGGTATTCACTCGCTCCAAATTCTAATCCATCCTCTTTCTTATTTAAAGTCCGTGACAGCACGGTAACATCTGCACCCATAGCGGACGCGATTTTAACAGCCATGTGTCCAAGACCACCCATACCAACTACAGCGACTTTCTTTCCCGGACCAGCATTCCAGTGGTTTAACGGTGAAAATGTAGTAATACCTGCACAAAGTAATGGTGCTGCCGCATCAAGCTCAATATTGTCTGGAATTCGTAATACGAAATCCTCTTCAACTACAATATGGGTAGAATAGCCACCTTGAGTTGGCTCTCCGTATTTATCAACACCATTATAAGTTGGGACATTCCCTTTTAAACAGTATTGTTCCTCGCCTTTGCGGCAGTTCTCACATTCACCACATGAACCTACCATACAACCTACACCGACGCGGTCTCCTACTTTGTAGCTCGTTACTTCTGATCCAGTTGCTGTCACAAAACCCGCAATCTCGTGACCAGGTACAAGAGGATAGTTTACTTCTCCCCATTCACCATGTGCAGTATGAATATCCGAATGGCATATCCCTGCATATTTTATTTCAATTAAAACATCATATAAATCAAGATCGCGCCTTTGAATTTCAGCTGGTCGGAACGATTTATCTGGTCCGTCGACAGCTCTTGCTTTAGCAGTTACCATAATGAAATCCTCCTATTAATATCATTCTAAGAGAAACAGAGCTTTTATAAAAAGTTACCTCTAACTCAACTTCGCTTGTTCTCTTTAAACAACATGGTACGCCTTATAGTTAACTCGAGGTCAAGTAGAAAGATTGATTTTTTCATACTTTCCTCTATAGGGTTTTGACAGTCCTCATGGTTCATGGTAGACTCCTCTCCACAAACCTAAAGTTAACTCGAAGTTTACGTTGAGAAAGGAAGATACAAAATGAAGAAGTATTCCATTAGCGAAATAGCAAAAGAGCTGGACCTTACCGTCTATACGCTGCGTTATTATGACAAAGAGGGACTACTGCCATTTGTGGAACGTACATCCAGCGGGACTAGAGTATTTAAAGAATCCGATATCGAGGCACTAAAGATCATTGAATGCTTAAAAGCAACAGGGATGCCTATCAAGGAAATTAAAAACTTTATTGATTGGTGTTCGGAAGGGGATTCCTCGCTTCAACAAAGATATGATTTGTTTTTGGAACGGAAGGATACTGTAGAGGCACAGATGGCAGAATTAAAAAAGACAATGCAGCTTATTGAGTATAAATGCCTTTATTACAAGACTGCGCTTGATGCTGGCACAGAGGATATTCATAAGGAAAATAAAATAGAAATCACTCGATAGCATCCAGAGAAATAGATTTACATACTGGATATCGTAATAAACAGCCTTTTGCCCTTAACATGGACAAAAGGCATTATTTATTTTAATACCTATTTCGCATTCTCGTCTGGCTGATGAATCCCGAATAAATTTCCTTCCGTGTCCTTGTAGTAACCCTGCCACGCCATTCCAGGAAGTGCGTATTTTGGCATCGCGACTGTTCCGCCTTTTTCCAAAATCTTTTTCTCGATAGAATCATAATCTGCAACGCCCATTGTACAAGCAAATCCATTCAACGGCTGGTTTGCTTCTGGAGGTGGACCTTGCCTCTGCATCAACGCTCCGTTAATTCCCATTTCATTTGCATCACCCGTTACAGCTCCGAAATAAGGCATTCCCGCATAGTCCGTCCAATCTTCAAATTTCCAATCAAACACATCACCATAAAACGATTTCGCTCTTTCCATGTCATCCACATGAATTTCAAAATGAACCATTCTTCCCATACTTCTCACCTGCACTTCCGCAAATTTTGTTCCCACTATATATATTCTGCACAGGACGTGCGAACACCTGCTTCATTTTCAAAAAAATCTATGTTCATTCTGTAAAATATCGGCGTGTTGTGGAATACAATCCGAGTTAACCATAATAACCAAGTACTAAATGATTAATAAACTTCATAATATAAAAGAAAAAAGTATTGGGATGTGTTTACTTGAGCGTTTTCAACCCCGAAAAGCTTTATGTTGAATTTAGAGAAGGAATAACGCCTACAGAACCTATAATCCATAGACGCTATACACTAACCCATTCGGATCTTACCGGAGATCTTTTTTTAACAATTGGATTAAGATTTGCCTGGGATAAAATTAACCCTATGAGAGATGAAGTACGTGGTGAGTGGATTATGACTAGAGATTGCTATGTATACCATGTGTATTTGGACGTAGATGGACAATTTAATCAGGATGTTGCAGCTACACGAAATGATATATTCAGGCGTGAACTACCACTCGCTTTGGAAGCAATCAGATATGGAGATAGCAGATTTTTCATGTCACATCCTGAATTGAATAACTCTCCAATAATCGTTCACTTTATATCAAGCTATCCTCAGTTTAATACGATAGAAAATTGGGGTACTTTTGCAAAATATGCTACCCCCGGATTTTAATAAAATTCCTCGAATTTTGTTTCCTCTAACACTCACCCTTTTATGGAATAAAAATTGGAGAAAAGTATGCAACTGATGGCAGCTTCCGTATTAACTTTAATTGGCTGATCTGAATGTAAAAAAGAATAGGACATCAATTGATATCCTATTCCAATCATTGCTTTTTATTTATCACTCATTACTAGATTGATGCTTAGGCAGATAGATCCTAGCCTTAAACAAATCTCCGTCAACATGTATATCAAATTTCCCTTTTTGTATTTCAATTAAGTTACCCGCAATCGATAATCCTAACCCGCTTCCTTGGCTCGTTCTGGACTCATCGCCTCTTTTGAAACGCTCCATTAGTTCGTCTGCTGTGATATTTAATTCAGTTGCTGAGATGTTTTTGAAAGTGATCAGTATTTCATCGCCCAAATCGACAATATCTATATATACTCTTGATCCTTCAAGAGCATAATTAAATATATTAGATAACAAGTTCTCTATGGACCTCCACAATAACTTACCGTCAGCAGTAACATAGACTTTTTCATTAGGATGATTTACCTTAAAATCTAAATCCATGACAGCTACTTTGTCATTCACTTCCCCCAGACCTTGCGTAATTAAGGAGACGATATCAATTTTTTCTAAAGAAACTGGGATATTTCCACTTGTGGCCTTAGCTGCTTCAAATAAATCATCTGTTAATAGTTTTAGCCTTTTGGATTTTCGATCTAACACTTCAATATAACCGTCTGTCTTAGCTGAATCCTTATCATTTTTCAAAAGATCGACATACGTAATAATAGAAGTTAAAGGCGTTCTTATATCATGTGATACATTGGTGATCAGCTCCGTTTTTAACCGCTCACTCTTGAGTTCATTATCAACTGCTTTCTTCAACCCATCCGTGATGCTGTTAATATCGGAAGCAAGTCCTGCAAACTCTCCTTTGCCATTCACTTCGATTCGATGGTGTATATTTCCGTCCTTTATTGTCTCTACCCCATCCTGTAAAGCTTTAAAGGATTTGACTTTTTTATAAGCAAACCAAGCTGCTATACCAATGGTTATCGGGAAGATGAAGAACGTTAACGCAATTAATAGTGGATAGCCAATTACAATTAATACCGTCTTAACTCCGGTACTTCCGCTTCTATATACATCCCCTACAAATTTAACTAACGTATAAATGATACTGAAGAACAATGTATGCTTGATAAGCGTTTTATTTTTAACATGTTTCACAAGTGACAGTATCAGCAGCAACCCTATGGTAACTATAGGAAAGGTAATGGGAAAGAAAAATAAATCAATTTTATTAGATACTTCCGCCATCCATGTGCCCCATAGCAAAATTAGGAATATACAAGCTGCAATATTAATATCGTTATACAATTTATTAGCTGCATAAAGGTGTACGTCGTGATCCTTAAATGATTTTCTTCCTGTCACGAGTACCAGGTAGACAAATGAAAGAATAAATCCTAACAAGAACCATGCTATATAATATAAATTTTTTGTAGCTATAGCTTTATTGCTTTCCCATTCTTCTATTTGAGCATTTAAAGTTTCTTCCGTAAAAGCAAGATACATAACCGTGTTTTCTGGATTCAATTCATTTAGATGGTCTGTTATCCGATATAAATATTCATTTTGTTCTACTTTATTTGGAAAAAATTCGCGTTGATAATCTTCAGCTATCATATAAGAAGGATAGCTTTTAAACTGTTCTTTATCTGTCAGCTTTGTATTTGAAAATACATTTTCGCCATCGCTGGCATAAAACAACGGTGCTTCATAATCTTCAAGTCTTTGCATAAGAAAATAAAAGTCTTCTAGATCCTCCTGAATCATCCTATCCTTCGCCTGAGAAATTTCAGCAGCATATTCCTGTTTAAATGTTTCATAATTTTTTTCTCTACTTAACGCTGGATTATAACTATTAGAGTGGTGCTGATAATCTAATAATAAGTTTTCTTCCTCATCTTTCCATTCATCCTCATCAATTGTTCCGCCACTTTTAATATATTCTTCATTCTTATATTCCTCTATTAAAGTTGTGAGGGTCCCAATGAGATTTTCACTTTCCTGAACAAAGCTCCTGCTTTCAAAATAATGGTCATCCACCACGCTGCTAAAGTCTCCATCATTTACGATCTCTCCATTTATAAATGATTTCATGATACCCATGACACATAAAACCGCAATAATCAAAACAACTATTTTTGTTATAATTGAATGGCTATATTTTTTCAACTTTATATCCAACTCCCCACACCACTTTCAAGTATTTTGGCTCCTTTGAATTAATTTCTATTTTTTCTCGAATCTTTCTAATATGAACAGATACTGTATTTTCCGGACTATGAGCCGTTTCATTCCAAACCTTTTCATAGATCTCCTCAATGGAAAAAACTTTTCCAGCGTTTGCAGTCAAAAGCTTTACTATTTTATATTGCACCGGGGTTAGACGCACTTCCTCCCCGTCGACCGTGATCGTTTTACTTTCATCATCGACCATCAGCCCCCCGGTCTGATATACATTACTCCTCGTTTCAAGACTTCCAAAGGTTGTATATCTTCTCAGCTGGGATTTAACCCTTGCAATCAATTCCAAAGGATTAAATGGCTTGGTAATATAGTCATCAGCCCCTAAATTTAATCCGATTATCTTATCCGAATCCTCCGATTTAGCAGAAAGCATGATCAATGGAATACTATTTTCTTCTCTAATCTTCATGGTAGCTTTGATCCCATCCATCTTAGGCATCATAATATCCATGATAATAAGCTGGATCTCGTGATCTCTGATTACTTCTATGGCTTCTATTCCATTAAAAGCTTTGAATACTTGGTAGCCTTCATTTTCTAAATAAATCTCTATCGCATCGACAATTGCTGTATCATCATCACAAACTAATATGTTCACGGAAATTCACTCCTAAATGAAATTTTCACCATTTATCACCTCTTTATTATAGCTTCTAAGTGCATCATATCAGTTAAATCTTAATAAATACTTGATACAATTCTTAAGATTTTCTTAGTATGTTCAAAAATCAACAAGTTGACTTCCTTCACGTCTAGTGATAAACTTTTTTATATTACAGACATTAAGAGTCTTTAATATCTTTTATAACGATGAGGAGGTTTATCATGAGGTATTCAAACGCAACAAACTATGCCCTGCATACGATGGTCCATTTAATGCTGCAGCCTGGTGGCAACTCGGTGGGAGTTCAGGAACTAGCCGAAATGCAGCATCTTTCTCCGACGTACCTTTCTAAGATACTAACCAAACTTACGAAAGCCGGTTTGATCGAGTCGACGCCTGGCGCGAAGGGAGGCTATAAAATCTCCAGGATAAAACATGACATATCCTTTTTGGACGTTATTCATGCGATTGAAGGAGATACCAGCTTGTTCGATTGCTCCATTCATCATGAAGGCTGCTTGATTGAGAGCGTCATGAAGCAGGCAGAAGAAAATATGAAAGATGATCTGGAATCAAAGCTTATTATCGATATTGCGAAAGAGGCAGAATCCAAACAGAAGGAAGAAAAAAGTTAAAGGAGGATCTATATGAATCACTCACACAAGCACAGCAAAGGAAAAGTATCGTACTTGGAAAGTCCCGAACGAAGAAAACAATTCTCGCCAGAACAGCTGCTGAACATGATTCCTATAAAAGAAACGGACAGCATATTGGACTTTGGCGCTGGAACAGGATATTTTTCCATCCCTGCAGCGAAAAGGATCACAGGCAACGTATACGCCTTAGATATTGACACTGCCATGCTGAAAATAATAAATGAGAAAGCTTTGAAAGAACAGCTCACGAATATTGTATCAGTTCAGGGAAGTATGGAAGCTCTACCTGTACCTGATGACTCTATCGATATAATCATAGCTTCTCTGGTACTGCATGAAATTCAGCCGCTTGCACCGCTTCTGCAGCAAATGAAAAATGTACTGAAAAAAGAAGGCTACCTAATCTGTCTGGAACTTGAACCAAAAGGAAGTTCCGAAAAAGCACCGAGAATTACTATGCAAGGAATGGAACGGGAAATGAAAGAAGCAGGATTCCAGGTTACGGAGAAATTTTTCCCAGCTGAATCACTATACATGCTCGTTGCGCAGAAGACGGGTTAATTTTTCGATAACTATTAAAACTACCATAAACCCATGTTATAACAACCTTATATAATATATAAGTAGTTAATTTACTCTCACTCTCTAATAAAGGGGCTATTTCGCCACTTACCTAATTCTATGTATTTTACTTCTGCGCCATTAAGACGAAAAAGGTTGCCCTGAAGGCAATCGAAATCGTGTCTATAAGAATCTTGTCGAACGAAATATTCTTTTAAAAGAAGGGTTATAGTTCTTAATAAAAGAATAAATAAACTAGATAAATTAGAAAAGAGAAGGAGGAGTAGTAAATGCTTAAAAAATTGTTAGGTGTTTTATTAGCTGTTGTTGTTTTTGGTGCGACTGTTTTACCAGCTATTAGTTACGGAGAAACGGTTAAAGAAGGCATTAATATTGTTAAAGATAACGATATTGAAAGAATAGCTGTGTCACTAGAAGATGGAGAAGAAATTGAAGCAACTCTCGATAAAGATTCTAACATTTTAACAATTGAAGAAGATGGAGAAGAGAGGGTTTTCGATTTAGATGCTTTGGCTGAAGAATACGTAGAATCAGGTTCTATCTCACCTGATGTATCTTCTTCACAAACAGATTTCGGAATAATGGCAGCCACTACTAAACAAAACACATTTATTAACTACGAATATACAATTACTCACGGTTCACCTGAACGCTGGCAATTAAGAAGACCTGATGGAAAATCTTTAATCAAGTATAAATATCAAAATGTTACCCGTACCACTTCAAATAAATCACAATTAACAAGATATCAAGGATATGTAGAAAATATTAATTACTATGAAATTAGGGCAATTGGCACCTCCCTTACTACTTTAGGTTTATCATTCTTAGCCTTTATTCTTTCTGTTCCAACAGCAGGTGCAGGAACATTAACTGCAGGATTAGCTGCTCTAGGGGCATATGGTGCAACATTAGATGCTGCTGTGAAGTTGGGTCAAAATGCTAACTGGGCAAGAGCTACTTATTTCGATATTCTTTATTAATAAAGGTTATTAAATGTTTAGAAACGAGTGATAAAAAATGATTTTATTAAAACTTGGGATCTCCTTTATAACGTTATTTTTAATATTTTTAGGAATCTACTTTTTGTTTGTTAAAAAGAATAAAAACAGAAATAGTACAATTATTGGTTATGCTTATATTTCGGTAGGGTTATTTGGTTTTTTTGTAACGTTGTTATTCATTTAATGAAATTTGTGTACAGGAAGAGAACGTTTGTTCCTTTTAATTTTATTTTTGGTATAAAAAGAACCTCTTCAAACGTGTTCAAGCGTTTGAAGAGGCTAGATTTCATTATTTAATTCATCTAATACAGTATTACTTAGTTCAACTGAAAAAATCTGGAACTTGAATCAATAGGAAGCTCTGATAAATCACCAAGGCATACCTTGGAAGGATATAACGGATCTACAACTTGTCTTACTTTCCTACTTCCAAAGCCATTCGCAAATACTCAACAAACAAACTGCACTGCTCTTCCACCTGTACACCATTTTCCGGTAAAATGGCATCATCGAGAGCGAGACCATCCGTGAAACTAATGATGGATCGCGAAAGCAGTACGCTGTCAAAACGATCGCTGAATTCACCAGCATCTTGACCAGCTTTGATAACATCGGTATAAAGACGAACCGCTAAGTTATACCGCTTTTTGGCATAGTCTCGACGTCGCACGTCGTTTCTTCCAGTGATGAAAAATTCCAGTTTGCTTGGTGCGAGTGGATCCATCTTGGCGTCAGGTTTTCCCTCTTCTCCAAATAGCATCTGCATGAGCAATTTCCAGAACGATTCAGTCGTACTCAGCTTGTTATTTATGTTTTCGGATTCCTTACTAAGTCCAACTTCAATGATGGCTTCGAATAAGTCTTCCTTATTGGAAAAATACTGATAGAGTCCGCCACGACTGACCCCAGCTGCATCCATAACGTGCTTCATCGTCGTGTTTTCATAACCGTGTTCAATAAAGACATCCCTTGCTGCGCTCATAATATTAGCTCGTCGTTGCTGCAGATGCTCCTCGCTCACTCGTGGAGCCATGTGAATTCCCCCGTTCTACTTTCCTTCTTGTAACATACCCGATCAGCGACACAAGAACCAGCAAGCTAGCTGTAATGGTGAATGTTGGAATAACCCCAATAACCGTTGCCAGCCACCCTCCTAGCAATGGGCCAATAATCGTTGCCGTTGTCATAACACTGTTGATAACCCCGAAGACTCGACCCGTCATATGAACAGGTGTATCGACTTGAACAGTCGCCTGGAATGGCACAAAAAGCAGACTGGCCGAAAATCCTGCGACAAATCCTAGAACCGGTCCCCAGATTATGGAATAGTCAAGATCGTAATTCGTTAGTACTCCCATCATACCAAAACTCAATCCAATACCACAAACACCAATCAGCATAAGCGGGTATGGCTTATAATTGGTTTTCTTAGCTAGCAGATAGCCCGCAAAGAACATACCAAGACCAGATCCAGTAACTAGATATCCAAACAAATCAGGCGAAGCGTTCGTTAACTCCCGGATCAAAACAATAAGCTGCGTATCGGCCAATTGAAGAATTAAAAGACTGACCCCCATCATCAGTAAACCGATTACCATAAAACGGCTTGATTTGATAAACGAAAGTCCCTCGACGAACTCCTTTTTGAATGACCCTTGTTTCTTTTCGTCTTCCTCAGCAGACTCTACTTTTATGGCATTAGGTAAGAAAAGCAACAATACTGCTGAGACAACGAACGTTGCAGAGTCGATAAAAAATACCTGCTGCGCACCAAATGCCACAACGAGAACCCCGCTAAGGAGCGGCCCAATAATTTTTGTCGATGAATCAATCATGGAAGTGATCGACATAGCAGCCTTCATATCACCTTCCCCAACAACCTCTTTCAACTTGCCATTCTTCGCTGGAATGAATACTGCCGAAAGTATACCGATTGCAAACAGTGTGACATACACCATCCAAAGTGAACTTGCGACGGTAAGGACAAGAATCAATCCTGCCCGGGTGAAATCCGAGATAATCATAATTGTTTTTCGACTGAAGCGATCGGCCACCATACCCGCTACTGGACCAAGCAACGCCATTGGAACAGCCAAACAGAGAATAACCAGGGAAACTTCGATAGGTGACGCGTTCCACTTCAGTCCAACAAGCGTGATAATCGCCACTATACTCAACCAGTCACCAATACTTGAAATCGCCTGCGCACTCATTAACGTCATATATCCCTTGTTCTTCACTAAACTTTTCATTCCGATCTCCCTCTTTCGATTAAACGACATCGGTGTCGTTATTGGTTAATGTCATTATATCGACACTAGTGTCATTTTGCAACTGTTTTTTAAGCCTATTTTGAGAAAAGTTTTTGAAAGTCCGCTTAAATATGTAAAATGACCTGTTAAAATGTCTTTCCAATTAACATCTATAAAATTCTTAATAGTGAAGCTTGAGTGCTTGTCCCTCTGCAACATCCA
Source organism: Virgibacillus flavescens (assembly GCF_050574275.1). Classification (GTDB taxonomy): domain Bacteria; phylum Bacillota; class Bacilli; order Bacillales; family Amphibacillaceae; genus Virgibacillus_F; species Virgibacillus_F flavescens. Next base: position 896,606 of record NZ_CP192260.1, on the reverse strand, counting down.
GTTGATTTTTATAAATTTTTAAATAAATCTTTTAAACGTTTGACTTCAACAGTTACAAGGTTTTCTATATCATCAATTCTTTCGTTTAATATGATGTACAGACTTGATTAGTTTGTCTTTTATTCACTGAGGATTCATGTTTTCACCTCCATATAAAAAAAGACATTCATGTGGAATGTCTTTTTTTTAATAATTCATCTAATGTTTTTGCCATAAAATAATCTGTGTTTTTGGAGTAATATTTATAGGATAGGTAAGAAAGCGAAAAAAAGGCGAAATTTACAAATCCCCATCCAATAAACATATCATTAAACCACGTTCTAGTTATAAAAGCTAAACTTATAGGGAAACAAAATATAAAGCAAAACATTAATGATCCGAGCTCGTGCTTTCGGTTTAATAAATGCCGGTATCTTTCAGAGATATAATTTAATTTATATTCCTCCATTTCTTTTAAATTTGATTGCCATAAATACTCAATATAGAAATATACTTCATTTTTGTTACTGGGCAATGTAATATTATTTTCTTCCAGAATTTTTGTAGTGTATTTAATATCCCTATTATTCAGGCGTAACCAAAAAATAGAAAAATAGAATATATTTATTATATAACCAATGACTATGCCTAAAGAAATGAAAACTAGTAAATTACTAAACACCTTTACAACATTGTCTGATTGTAATTTAAAATTATAAAAATCACCAAAATAAGAAGTAACTAAAAACCATAGTAATACAATCCATCCTGGCATTCCCCATCTGATTAAATATTTGCTCTCAAATCTCAACAATATGTACCTCCCTTTAATTACCTATTCGACAAATGGGAGTATTTTCCTTCTTTATCTCCTATTACTTCTAACAGCCCCACCTTTACCACGTTTATACGTATCTTGATTCATACCCATAAGATCATGCCACTCATTATCAGATTGTTTCCCATTATTCTTTTTGGTTTTTACCGGTCGCTCTATTTTTCTTCAGCTACTCTTTGTCTAGATGGTCCAATAAATCACCCTCGTTATAAAGGGAATAGAAGGATTCGAACTTTCAAAACCCCACGCTCTACCCCCATTAAAAATACCAACTCACATACCATATGAGTTGGCTTTCTATAATAATATTTATTTGAAGCAGTTTTCGAGTATACTTCATATTACAATCATATCCTATTTATTTGAAAATGCTCTGCTTTTTCCTGCCAAAAGTCTGCCGTTATTTTTTACTTTCAAATTTAATCTGCATTCTTTCTATCTCTTTAGGAATTACGTAGACATATTCTAATATAATACGAGTAAACTTAATCATGTTATTAACTACATGACTATCAAAATCTACATCGTCATGTGCAGCTGAGTTTCCGATAACTCTAATTAAATGCGAAGCATCGTCTAACACTCCAGGGATAATGCCTTTTTCGGATAACTTATTTAATCGATTATTTAATGACCCTTTTACTTCCCCGTGTACTCGACAAAGAATATCCAATGTTCTTCTTAATCCCATTACACACATGACATTATCAACATTTTTTGTTTTTAAAGATGATTCATAAGCATTTCTGATTTTTGCCGGTACTAAAGATAATTCACCGGTATGAACAGGGTACAATGTTTCTCTATACTCATAGGGGCTTCCGTCTGGTCCAATTTCTATATCACTATACTCTAATGAAGTTAATGAAACTTTAAAGCATACCGGGCACTTGTATAAAGTATATGTTGAGAAATATGTTAATATCGGGAATTTCCTTCCATACCCATCAAAATCAAATTCGTGTTCCTTCTCTTCAATTTCGCTTTTAATTTCTAAAATTGTTTCATTACCACAATGCAAACATAATATCGCCTCGTCTGAATATCTTTTTTCCGCCATTTTATCCCCCTACGTAATTCAATTACCCATATCTTATATACTGTGTAATTCAATAAATTCTCTAATCCCTTAATATTCCTAATTCTACCATAAGTCGATAAAATGAGTTACACATCCTCTTTTTTATGGATATCTCGTAAGTGTATACTTCCAACGTAATCACTGAAACCCTTTGTAATCAGCGTTTCAATGGATATATTTTTGCTTCTCGATTAATCTCAGGTAAATTAAACGTTAACTGAGACATATTCCACTCTCCCTCTTATTTTTTTTGAAAGCTCCACTTTTGCCTCTTTAATAGGTTGGCATATGATAACCCCTTAATTCTCTAATATCTGATTGAAAACAAGTGTTGAAGTTAGCTTTCAAATTACATTCCAAACAACTTCTCTCCCCCATTATTAAATGGTAGAATAAGGTAGACAGTACCCTTCTTACATAAAACCCTCACAAGGAGTCGGTTTAATGATTATCTATGAAGCAACAAAAACTGAATTCATTTCTGACATAACCAATGAGTTATTAATTGAGCGATTATATAAATCCTATCAAGAAAAAATTGGGAGAACCTCTAAAAGTGAAATCACTTCCTGGGAAAATTCTCTGCAGCGCATGTGTAACGTCATGCAAGATAAAGAAATTCCTCGTGACGCTGCTGTAGCCATTGAATTTAAGATACCTAATACATCTAAACGAGTTGACTTCCTTGTAGCTGGCAATAACGGCAATCAGGATCATGTTGTAATTGTGGAGTTAAAGCAATGGTCAGAGGTAGAGAAAATTGAAAGTAAGGATGCAGTTATCAGCACTTATCTTGGTGGAGGTGCGCGTTCTGTGACTCATCCTTCCTATCAGGCGTGGTCCTATGCTGCTTTAATAAGTGATTTTAATGAAAATGTCCAGGAACAACATATTGAATTAAACCCGTGTGCTTATTTACATAATTATAGAAAGATAGATAACGATCCTCTTACAGATGTACACTACGAAGAACATCTAGCGAAAGCTCCCGTATTCACAAAAGGCGAGATTCAAAAATTACGAAGTTTTATTAAACAGTATGTTCGTAAAGGAGATAAGAACCGGTTAATCTATCAGATTGAACATGGTAGAATTCGTCCGTCGAAATCATTGCAGGACAACCTAAGCAGCATGCTGGATGGTAACGAAGAATTTATTATGATTGATGAACAAAAAATATTTTACGAGGATGCCTATCATTTAGCAACGGAAGGCTCAAAGATAACTAAGAAACAGGTAATGGTCATTGAAGGTGGTCCAGGTACTGGCAAGTCCGTAATGGCTGTTAACCTACTAGTGAATTTAATAAATCAGGGCTTGATGACACTATATGTTTCGAAAAATTCAGCTCCCAGAGAAGTCTATGCCTCCAAGCTAAAAGGTACAATAACTAAAACAGAGATTGATAACTTATTTAAAGGATCCGGGAGCTTTACCAAATCCGAATTAAATGAGTTCGATGTCATTGTTGTAGATGAAGCGCACCGTTTGAATGAAAAGTCCGGTTTTTATGGTAACCAAGGGGAGAATCAGATTAAGGAACTTATTAATGCCTCTAAATTCACCCTCTTCTTCATAGACGAAAAACAACGAGTTACATTGAAGGATATTGGAAGTCTGGATGTTATAAAAAAATATGCAGAGGAATTCGACGCAGAATTAATTACAGGCATGCTAACATCACAATTCCGTTGTGATGGATCAGATGCCTACATTGCATGGCTGGAAGATGTACTTCAAATACGAGAAACAGCCAACACACACGATTATGGTGTTGATTACGATTTTCGTGTATTCGATGATCCCCACGCTATGTTGCACGAAATTGAAAAATTAAACCAAATGAACAATAAGTCTCGTATGTTAGCAGGTTATTGCTGGGAATGGCCAACAAAGGAACGAAAGAATACAAACTTTAAAGATATCATTATTCCAGAGCAAAACTTTGAAATCAGCTGGAATTTAACAGATAGTATTTGGGCAATAGATCAGGATTCAGTTAGTGAGGCAGGGTGCATACATACCGCCCAAGGACTAGAATTTGATTATGTAGGAGTCATTATTGGACCCGATTTAATTTATAAAGATGGCTTCGTACAAACAGATTATACTAAACGAGCCAAAAGTGATCAATCGTTAAAAGGAATTAAGAAGATAGCAAAAGAAGACCCTGAAAAAGCACAAACTGTTGCTGACGAAATCATTCGCAATACTTATCGCACACTAATGACACGAGGACAGAAAGGTTGTTTTATCTTCTGTACTGATCCAGAACTTAACCAATACTTCCAATCCCGATTGAAAAAGACTGATGTTTATCAGGATTTCTCGCCAATTAATTATAAAGTTGCCGAGGATAGAGGAATGTATGATTGATGTAATTGAAGATGAAAACTGAGTTCGTAATTGGTATTTCTGAACTCAATATCTTTGTTTTACTGACTAAAAATTGAGATTATTTGCATTAAATTTTTTCATAAATTTGAATTAACTTTCCTCATGATACGTCTGATAGTACCGGTTACTACCTTCGGATTATCACTTTTATGTTTGCATACAGAATTCATTTAGATAACTTACTAAATTGTTTCACTTTAGTAACAACCCTTCTTCCAATTTTTTCCGAATCACTCATACTAACTATATTAGAAATGTTTAACGAATCAGATATTGTATCCGTAATAATCGGAAAGAAGTCTATTAATATAGTTTGCAATAAATTATCTGCGTATTCATTGTCTTTTTTAATACTGTGCATAAGATACTCATAAAAGTTTATCCCCTTATCACTGTAATGCAACAAGTTCCTTAATGTTTTGATTTCAGCTTTAAAATCATACTTATAACTTAGTAATAGCTCATTTAAATTATTTAAATTTAAAGTTGAGTATTGTTGTGGAGCTCTCCTTTTAAGATCAAGTAAGCTTTCCATTGTTTGGTAGAATTTAATTAAAGATAATCTTAATAATATATATTTATCTAAGCTAATTTCTTTACCTTTATAGTCTAGATGTTTTTCTATCCACAAACAGCTAGATATCTCATTTTGTATTATCAATAATCTCATTATACAAACATCCATAGTGATATTATTAGTGAGAAACCTTTTATGCCATACATCTTTTAGTTCATACACTTCTTCATTTGACATTGTTATACTCTTTGAAGGTAATAGTAGTGGTTGCTCAATAGCATCAATAACATTAGCAATATTCATGCCCACTTCTTGAGAAAACTCTTTAATTACTTCCCCAGAATTAATAGAATCAAAAAAAGGAGTTTCATCATATACATACGTAACATATAAAGTACTTCCAATTAATTTATTTTGATCTAAGTAAAATCCTAGATTATCAATATCCTTACCAAATAAATCAAAGTGAGTATTAAGTACACTATTGAAAATATTTCTATTATGCTTTCCCTGACTAGCCTTAACCTTATGCCGAATCGATTCAATGTATTTAAATGTAGAAGGCGTTTCTTTTAATATTCCTTCTTTTTCTAAAACCTTTATTATTTCGTATAGCATTAGGCAGCTATCACGAAAAAGCGAGTGCACAGCTACACTAGAAAAATTCTCATTTCTTGTAAATAAAAGAAGTTTTTTTATGCCATGCAAATCATGATTGATAGTCTGTATATACTTCATAACAGTTTCTCCTTAGTTATATATTTCTAGCATTCGTTCTTCTTTACAGGAATAGAAATTATATTTCTCTCCATTGCTAAAAGGTTTATTTTTATAACATCGGCTCTCTTTATAAATTCTGCTTGGTACTTACTAACACTGGCCAACTACATGAATACTTCAAAACTTTATAAAATTTATTAGTTGCTAATTCATTTTTCAACTCAGCATAACGTGTAATCTCATCTTCAGTAGTATTTCGATTCTTTATAAATATTTTTCGAAAAACCCCATTTATTTATGATACGGCTCATTTCTAATTATCCTAAACCCCCTATAAACCTGCTCCACCAACACTAGTCTCATCAACTGATGCGGAAATGTCATCTTAGAAAAGGATAATGACAGATCGCTCCGCTTCTGAACCGCTTCGCTAATCCCTAGAGATCCACCAATAACAAATGCAATCTTACTCTTACCATACGTCGCAAGCTCGTCCATTTTCGCTGCCAGCTGTTCCGAACTCAGCATCTTTCCACCAATCTCAAGCGTAATCACATATGCATCCGGATTGATCTGGGCTAGAATTCGTTCGCCTTCCTTTTGCTTCACTTCGAGCATTTCGGCGTCGCTCATGTTTTCGGGTGCCTTTTCATCCGCCACCTCTTTGATATCTACTTTTGCGTAGGCTGTGAGACGTTTCAGATATTCCTCAATGCCTTGTTTTAAGTACTTTTCCTTTAATTTTCCAACTGTGATAATACTTATATTCATAACGATACCTTCCTTTTACTGAAATAAATGATGCAGCAACCGATCTTTATCCTCAAAAAACTGTTTCATGATTGTATATTGACTTGTTTCTTCCAGACTAACCTCAGCTATCCCTTCTTCTGTCAGCTGAATTATTTTAGCGTCTTCGTATGCCATGATGATCGGCGAATGTGTGGAGATGATAAATTGGGATCCCTGGTTAACCAGTTCATGGATGCGCGCCAGCATGGACATTTGCCGTAACGGGGATAATGCCGCTTCTGGTTCGTCTAAGATATAGATGCCTTGTCCATAAAATCGATTCATAAATGCTGCAAAGAACGCTTCGCCGTGGGATTGCTCGTGCAGGGATTTTCCACCGTATGAATCGATAACTTTTGGTCCCCCTGAAGGATCGGCATCCATCTCCTCTATGTTCGTCGATACATTATAGAAGGTTTCAGCACGAAAGAAGAAACTGTCCTTAGGTCGGTTGAACCCTCTTATAATTCGTAAGTGTTCGTCCAGGATGGAGTGTGAATCATAGCTTGAGAAGTTAAAATTCAGGGTGCCGCCTTCCGGGTTAAAGCCAAGCCCGACCGCAATTCCTTCGAGCAGGGTGGATTTTCCCATTCCATTTTCGCCGACGATATAGGTAACATTTGGGTGCATGATCAATTCGCGGAAGTTCTGCATAACAGGCAGGTTAAACGGGAACGTTCCACGTGCGGGTATGCTGTCTTTTTTTAAATCTACCCGTTTTATATATTGGTCCTCGTGACTTAGTTTCATAATCAGCGCACACCTCATTTCATATAGTCCATCTGCTATTCTTTCTATAGTCTACCAAAAAAATTCGGATCTCCCTATGATTGTTTGTATTTCTTTTTACACGGGAATGATAGTTAGTAGAACACAGATAAGGGGTGATCGCATGCAACAGATACTTTTCATTCAAACCGGAACTGGGATTGATGTCCACGGGCAGGACGTGACGAAAGCTTCTACTCGCGCTGTGAAGGACGCGATCCATTATAACTCGATGCCTGGTATCGAAAAGAGTTTGCCTGATCAGCGGCTGGAAAATATGAAAGTTAATGTAAAGCTTGCTCTTCCGCTTGATCATGAGAAGCTTGACGAAGAAAAGATTAAAGACATGATTCCTTATGGCACCGTGACGGTAGAGGTTGTTTCTGGTGGAATGGCTACAACGAGCGGGATTTTTCTTGAAGATAAATTGGATAAAAACGACTTAATGTATATCGTGAACGCAGCGGTCGAAGTCGGATACTAATCGTAAAAATACAGCCGGGCAGCTAGCGCCTGACTGTATTTTTTTTCATGCCATTATTCAATTTTCTTTCTGCCTAGTGGCCGTATCGGAAGTAAACACCCGACTAATGCAATAGCTGCACATGCTAGAAACATTTTTTCAAAACCGTACACTGCGATTCCTGCTATACTGCTGAAAATAAGCAGGTCGCAAACGGAATCAATAATGGACAGTAAGGATATGGTTGTCGCTCGCACATGTGACGGGATGATATCGTTGGCAAGTTGTGCGTACACCGGATAACGAACCGTTCTGACGAAACTAAGGACAATCATGATCAGGATTAAAATCCAAAGTATTTCTCGGAAATATGCCGCCAACATTAACGCAACGACACCCATGCCACCGGTTACATATAAAACGGTAACCCTTGAGACACGTGATGTCAGCCATCCAATCAGACGGGATACAACAAAACTTACAATAGACAGACCAGCTAATACAAAGCCGATCAGATAAATTGGTAAGTCCGCATCGCTCAGTAATTTGTCATTAAAGTTACCAAATATCGCGCCTGTTGGAATGAATACGAGCGTAATATTTAAGAACATCCATAACACGTGTGGTGCTTTTTTAATCGCGAGCATTCCTTCTTTTACCTGTTTAAAAGGATTTTCACGGTAGTTGCCTTGTCCACTTGGGTTTTTAACAAAAAATAATAATAGAATTTGAATGGACTGGAAACCAATACCTAGCAAAATCAGTAAGATAAACTGATCATCCGTTAAGTCCTTTGCAAGGATCGCGCCCAGAATGAGAACCACAACCATTACAATAAATTGCGCCGACTGGATAATTCCAAGCGCCTTATCCATCCTGTTTGCTTCATTAGATTCTTTTAAAGATTCATAGATTAACGCTTCATCCGCTCCGCTAAAAAATGTAACGGCGAATCCGCTTAGCAGACTGCTGGCAAAGAACAGCCAAGGATCGTACGCCCAAATAAGCATTCCATGACTAACCATACTTAAAACAGCGCCAATGATAAATGACAGTTTTGCCCCATACCGGTCAGCGAATATACCTGTCGGGACTTCCCCGATCAGTACACCCGTACTCCAGAATAACAATACCCAAAGAATAGTAGATTCATCTAGTCCCCGAGCAAAATAAAACAGTGCCAGAACAGGCTGTAAAAAGCGGACACTTCCAAATAATTCCGCCCAAAATAAAACACGAATATTATGTGATGCTAATGTACCTTTTTTCAATTTTTTTATCCTCCTGCTGCTGTTTATTCATCTGATAAACAAGCAGGAGTGAATAATGACCTATCTAACCGATTCTTTTCACCCCTGCTTGTTGGTTTGAAAAAAATGTTAAGTTTTTTCGCATGTTAACTTCCTCCTTAATTGAATGTCTACTAATTATACAGAATTGCAAGAAAAAAGAAAAGAACGTTTTGATCCCTTTTATCTCGGATCGCCCGTTTTTAAGGCTTCTGAAAAAGGGATGGATTCACAAAATTTATCCCTCCACTTATACCTAGCATTTTGAATATACGTAGACTCCTCGAAAAAGAAAAGCACTTTTTCTTCGTGCGATGCCTTTTCAGAGAAGCCTTCCTTATCCTGCGGGAACAGCGCGAGCTGAAGATCCCGGAGGAATAGCGGTTTTTGCATTCCGAGGAAGCTGAAGCCGTGCCCTAAGGTGCGCTCCGCATATTCAAAAATGCGATCGCAGATCCACTTACTAGTAATAAGTGTATTTTAGAATGTAGTGACCATTCTCCACAGACTGCAATCAACTACTCATCTATAGCTTTGGTTTTTCTATCAGCATTGTTCTATACTAATAAGGACGCATATTTTTCAATTGAGAAAAGGTAATGAGGTGAATCCAATAGCTATTTTTCATCGAATTCAACACGCATACCGCTTTCTGGTTGACCGCCCCTACAAAAAAGGCGCCACAGTTGCGGATAGATACACCATCCTAAAAATACTTGGAATGGGGAGCTTCGGTATCACTTACCTCTGCACGGATCTTAGGACCAGCAGTGAATGTGTACTGAAGCAAATGAGACCAAGCAAACATAAAAAGGACGCTGGTCCGGAACTTTATCACAACGAAATTGCCATTCTTGGTTCGCTCGCCCACCGGTGTATTCCTAAGCTCTATGGACATTTCGCATACAATGACCACTTTTTTTATACAATGGAATTTATCAAAGGAAGTAATGTTGAGGATGTTTTATTTAGAGAGGATAATCATTTCAGTGAAAAAGATGCTTTGCGGCTGTTAAAACAGATGGTTGATATTGTGGAGTATTTGCATGGAAAGGACATTGTTCATAAGGATCTCCGCATTCCAAACATGATGATGAAGGATGGCAAGCTGTTTCTTATCGATTTTGGCTTATCTCGTAAGCTTGAGAATTCAAAAGAACGAACCACCTTAATTCAGGACGACTTTTACGATTTAGGTGATATCCTACTTTATCTGCTGTATTCATCCTATACTCCACAGTCAAAAAAATCCCGTCCCTGGACAGAGGAATTGACACTGCAGCCACCTACAAAACACTTGCTGGAACGGTTATTGGCTATTAAAGAGCCATATGAAAACGCCCGCGACTTAACGCATGAATTAAATCGGGCATTAACTGCATTAAAAACCTAAAAACCAGTTCCCGTCGAAAATCGATAGGAACTGGTTTTATTAACTGCTGCTTCTATAACTTTTTCGTTTATATCTTCCGCTTCCCTGGTAAGGAGAGTGCCTCGATCGCTCACTACTGCTGCGACTTCCGCTATGGTGACGGTGACGTCTTCTGCTGCTGCCACTCCCAGCGTATTTAGCTACATTATGTTTTACTTTTTTCATGATCTTTTTAAACATTGAACAAACCTCCATTTCTGTGTGGTTCACGTTCAGCCTAATTATACCTGCTAACCATTATTTATTATAGTATTTACCACTATGAGCGCTCTATTCACCGTAACGTTCATCTTCATGCCAGGCTAGTTTCGGGCGCGATTCTGGATACCCGTGCTTTGCTCGGAACGCTTTACGTTCTGCCGTAAAATCAAACCATTGCTTATCGCTTCCTCGATTAGTGGCATGATGAACGACACACCGCAGCGTATCCTCCACGCACGGATCCATCCAATGTCCATACAGCAACTCAGCGCGATTGGTCAATTCTGCACCTGTTTCCTCGTTAAAGTCTTCAAATTCGTAATATCCAAGCTCCACGACAAGTTTTGCAAGCTTCGGTCCGATCGATGGCACTGCTTGGAAAATAGATAGCGCCCGCAGATATTTTGCCCGATCGAAGGTGGATTCCATAGCACTCGCCAGTTCCTCCGTATCACACTGTGCAATGTCGCTCAATTTCAATTTGTTTTTTCGCAATGCAGCTCTTTCTTCTGGTGCGAGTGGTAACTTGGGCGAAGTTTTTTTCAAATGAATCTCCTCCTATTACAATAATTTGCAATCGCCGAAAAATGGCGTATCTCCGTGAGTTAAAGTTGTCTATTTCAGTATACAATTGTGGTATGATAAGGTCTATACTAACCCATTGACAGGAGCGATTTACCATGTTTTTTCGAGAAATTGATCACGATCTAACCATAGAGCAAATGAAACTTGACGATGCAGAAGAATTATTTAAGCTAACAGATGCTTCACGTACACATCTGCGTGAATGGCTGCCTTGGGTTGATGGAACAACTACAGTTGATGATACACTCGGTTTTATCCAACATACCGTACGTGGATTTGAAGAGAAAAGAAGCCTGACACTGGCAATACGATTTAAAGGAAACATAGTCGGTACAGCCGGATTCAATAATCTGGACTGGTCCAATAAAGTTGCGTATATTGGCTACTGGCTTGGCCAGAATTATCAAGGTTATGGAATTATGACCCGTGTCGCACGAACATTAACCGATTACGCTTTAACCGACCTGGACATGAACCGCGTCGACATTCGCGCAGCATATGAAAACAAGAAAAGCCGCTCCATTCCAGAACGCCTCGGATTTGTAGAAGAAGGACAGCTCAGACAAGCCGAATGGTTATACGATCACTACGTAGACCACGTGGTTTATGGAATGCTTGCTAGCGAGTGGAGTAATTAGTCGAAAGGATAGATTTCATGCAATTTTATATAGCTTCAAGTTTTCAAAACAAAGATATGGTTCGTTACGTCTCGCAAAAGCTAATTTCAAAAGGATTCACGCACACATACGATTGGACAAAGAACCAGCAGGCAGTGGAAACAGAATCGTTAAAAGCAATCGGTGAACAAGAAAAAAGCGCAGTCTGCAGTAGTGATATTTTCATTCTGCTCATGCCCGCTGGCAAAAGCAGTCACGTAGAGCTCGGAATGGCACTAGGCACAGGAAAGCCCGTCTACATCTATTCCCAAGAAAAACTCGACCCAGCAACAGCCTCCACCTTTTATTACGTCAACGGAGTCAACCGAATAACCGGCAATATCGATCGCTTTATCTCCCTAGTCGGGAATGTTTAACAACGATTCTTTAAAATAATGATTCAACAACATTATATAGAATGGGCGACGTATTGGAGACTTTCTACTACTGAAAAAAGATAGATTCTAAAAATTTTTCTTTCCACCTCAATCTAGCATTTTCGAATATACGAAGACTCCTGCGGGAACAGCGCGAGCTGAAGATCCCGCAGAGTGGTTTTCTCGAGGAAGCTGAAGCCGTGCCCGCGGAAAGCGTAGTATATTCGAAAATGCGATCGTAGATCCATCTATTTTGTACTACATGTAACTTTTTCAGCAGCTTCGGCGTATTAACAGACACTCTTTTCAGAGTGTTTTTTTCATATTGAAATAGTTGTAAAATAGTAGTAATATTATAAAAATAATAGATAAATAGGAAATTTTACACAACAACCTGAGATATTTACAACATAGATAATTTATCGTAAATACGGGGGTAAATCTATGCGGATTTTTAAGCTATTACTGTTTTATTTGCTTGGCGTTGTTGGAATTGCAGTGGTTAGTATGCTGCCATTAATCGTATACAGTAAAATATGGAACCCAATCCGGATAATAGATCTGTTCTTCAGATTTGTAGAACAACTTATGGATCCGGAAACATGGCTATATTCAGTACCATGGACAGTAAACGTCGTCAAAGTACCGTTACTTGAAATACTGTGGGAACCGTACCTTTATTCCATGCAGATTTTGCTGGCAGCAGTATTTATTGGACTTTCACTAGCGTTTATTTTTGCTTTAACAGCAAACTTTCTGCCAAAATATTTGCTTCATCCAATAAAGCGGGTGTTGGATTTCCTGGAGACAATTCCAGACTTAATGATAGCGATTTTGCTGCAGGCGTTATCAGTTTACGTGTATAAGACATTCGCAGTTGATATTTTTCGCGTGGCAACGCTTGGAGATGATAAAGCGTACCTGGCACCAATCATTACCTTAGCTATTCTTCCAATGGTCTCCATGTTCAAGATTTTACTGCTAATGATCGAGGAAGAGTTTTTAAAGGACTACGTATCATTTCTGCAAAGCAAGGGTATTAAGAAATTCAGAATCATCACGATTCATGTGCTGAAAAATATTATGCCAAGCTCTTTTCATCACATGAAAATAATCATCTGGGCTACGCTATCAAGCCAGTTTGTTATTGAACGCATGTATAACATCAATGGATTTACATACTTTTTAGTCGAAAATTTAGTGCCGGTCAACAGCGCGATTTCCTTGTTTATGATTTTTACACCATTTTACTTTTTCTTTCAGATTATTGATTTATGGATCAATCCGGAAGAACTTCATAGTTATGCCATTGAGAAAAAGGAGCGATGGTGGAAAAAATGGCGTCCCGCTGAGCTAAAAGGCTGGCTGCTCCGCTTCAAAAGCAATGTGATTTTTTCGATGAAACGCTTGGATATACGAAAATTGCGGCCATGGCGACCGGTAACTTACCTTTTTGTTGTGTTGGCAAAACATTTGAAGAACTGGAAATTTGCTGCCGGCTGTTTGTTTTTCATTGTCGTTATTGGCTATAGCCTGTTTTATTCCATCACAACAGATAACCATGTCGAGCAAGTTAAATTCCTGTTCGCTGACGATGGTTCATTAATTAGTGCTCCGCCACATAAACCAACAGAACCGTTTCTGATTGGTTCAGACAGATATGGATTCAGCCTGTTTGATCAAATTGTTGTAGGGGCAAAGTATACGCTTTTATGCGGGCTGCTCATTGCTGTTTTGCGCGTTTTTGGTGGTTTGTTATTCGGGTTATTCTACGCGTTTAAATTAAAACCGAGGGCACAGCAGTGGTTTAGTAAAATGGTCGATTCCATTCACTTTGTTCCATTAAGTGTAATCGCCTATATTTTACTAAGTATGATTATATTTGGTTCAAGAGGTGTCATTACAGAAAGTATAGCTGACAAAGTTGCTGTTGAGGTAGTTATTCTGACGGTATTGGTTATTCCTTTGACGACGATATTAATCGGTAAAGATATCAATCGAGTTATGCAAAATGAATTTATTATGAGCGCGACCGTACTCGGTGGCGGCAAGTTACACATCTTCAGGAATCACATTCTACCGCATATCGGACCACGAATGGCTGTGTTGTTTGGCCAGCAGTTTATACAGGTGCTGTTAATCTTTATCCATTTAGGTGTCTATAATATCTTCCTAGGGGGTACGATTATTGAATCCGGAATGCTGGCAGGGCCACCACAGACTGTAACGTATGACTGGTCCAGTTTGATTTCCATTAATCGATACGCATTCAAAGCTGGTGAATATTCTTTACTGGCATGGGTTTTGTTAGCATTTATTCTGTCGATCTTCGCGATGCAGCTGGTTATTCAAGGAGTCAAGGAAGTTCAGCAGGCAAAAGTTGGTGTTATATTTAGAGCCCAGAAATGGAAGAATAGGAAGAAAACAATCAGCCAACCTGAGGAGACACATGTATTGCCAGAGGAACAGTTTGACATGCTGGAACCGCTTCGAAAGTCCAATTGAACCTAACGACCGCTCTTCTATGACGGAAGAGATCGGTCGTTTATTTTTTCATGTGCTTCCTTTTTTCGGAATTATTTTTGTTATATGGATAAACTAGACTGTATAATGTTGGTAATGCGAATCTACCTACATGAAGGAGGAGTTTTACCGTGGAGGATATTGACCTGCATCATATTGTTGAGCTCGGACTTATTCTTATTATGCTGGCTGCTGGTGTTACCGCGATAGCGAAAAAATTTAAAAAACCATATCCGATTGCGCTTGTTATTGTTGGTGCAGTTATTGGACTTTTACATATTTCTATCCTTGAACCGTTAAAGGATTTTATTACAGAAGGAGAAATTTTTAACTTTGTCATTATTACCTTGTTTTTACCCGCATTGTTAGGTGAAGCTGCGTTAAAGCTCCCTTTTTCCCATTTAAATGCAAATAAAAAGCCAATTTTAACGTTAGCTTTTGGAGGTACCTTCCTTTCGTTTATCGTGATCGGCTTCCTTTCCATCTGGCTCTTAAACTTTTCAATTCCTGCTGCATTTGTATTTGCTGCGATTATGAGTGCGACAGACCCTGTAAGTGTGCTGTCCATTTTTAAAGGTCTTGGTGTAAATAAACGACTGGCAACGATTATTGAGGGGGAGAGTTTATTTAATGACGGGTTAGCTGTCGTGTTATTTAACATTTCCGCGTTTTCGTTAGTCGCCTATGCCGATCTTGCATTCCAAGGTGCAGGACTCGGATTATGGGATTTTATCCGTGTTATTTTTCTTGGCCTGATTACTGGTGCCGCACTCGGATATGGCTTTTCACACCTAACCAAGTATTTTGATGATTATCCATTAGAAATTATTTTTAGTATTATTCTTTTTTATGGATCGTTTTTACTTGCAGAAGGATTGCATGCCTCTGGTGTTATCGCGGTTGTGGTAGCAGCGCTTATATTCGGAAATTATGGTGCGAGGATTGGCATGAGCCCAACAACAAAATTAAATATCAGCAATTTCTGGGATGTGGCTGCACTACTCGCCAATTCCGTCGTATTTTTAATGGTAGGGCTGGAAATCACGAAAATTGATGTCACCGATAAATGGGGATTAATCTTTTTCGCTATACTAATTGTGCTGATTGCTCGGAGTATCGCTGTATATACAAGCTTATTCTTCATTAAAAATATCCCAACTACATGGAAGCATGTATTTAACTGGGGCGGTTTAAAGGGGTCGCTATCCATTGCGCTGGTCCTGAGCCTGCCGCATGATTTTCAAGGACGTGAAGATATATTAATCGTCGCATTTAGCGTCGTGCTCTTCTCTCTTGTATGTCAGGGTCTCTCGATCAAGCCACTGTTGGCCTGGTTGGGTGTAACACAAAAAGAAGAAGGACATCTGGAGTACGAGTCCATTATCGCGCGGGCACACCGGTATAACTCAGCGATTGAAGAAGTAAACAAAGTGAAAAAGAACTTATTTATTTCCGGTCATGTATACGGCGAAGTCATTCATGAATATGAATTAGAACTTCAAAAAGTCCACAACGAAATGGAAGTACTGTTAGCTAAGCACCCCGAGTTAAAACAAGAACAGCAAGTCATTTTACAAAAACATTCCTTATATGCCCAGCATGAAGCAATTGATTTGCTGTTACGAGATGATATTATATCAGGAAAAGTTGCTGAAGAAGAACATGAAAGAATAACGGATCAACTGGTTGAGTTAGAAAAAAATGACGAATAGCTTGGCTACAAACTTATAACTAACGCTAACGACCGCTCTTTCTATGATGGGAAAGAGCGGTCGTTCATTTTAGTGATCAGCTTTTTGGTAAAGCTCATCAATTTTTTTAGCAATTTCAAAGTCGAGTGATGTTAATCCTTTTTCCTGCCACGAGGAAAATTTGATACTGACTTTTTTGTAGTTAATCGTGATTAATGGATGGTGCTGTTTATTTTCGGCAACCCGCGCGACCTGATCGACAAACTTTATTCCATCCAGGTATTGATTAAAGCTGAACTTTCGCTCAATCCATGTTTCTTCCACCAGCTTCCAGTCTGTTAGGTTTGCTAGTTCATTTGAAATTTCACTTTTTAATAGACGGTCCATTTTTTGCCTCCTCTATAGTAACAGTTTAACAAATGTTGTTCCTGTTTCGCCGAAATTTAATTCGTGTAAGCGTTATGCACAGTTTATCCACAGAAAATGGTGGATAACTTTGTGGAAAGGTTGTTTTTAAGTTGTTAACAGGTCGGATTTTAGACTTATCCACTGGTTAGCTGTTTGTTAAATTATCTTTATCGCTCCTGAAATCATTTTATCGATTACTAAAATGTGGATATCACTCCTGAAACAAATAATATCACTTTCGAGAAATTTTTTATCACGCTTGAGAAAAAATATATCGATACCGAAAAGCAATTTATCAATAAGGGACAGCGGGACGGTTCTTGTGTCCCAGGGACACAAGAACCGTCCCGCTGTCCCTTCCTAAAAATAGTTGTGGACTTTTCCTGTGATAATGATTATCATTATTAATAGAGTGCGAGTAATAATACATACAACTACAATCCAGGAGGTTACAAGATGAGTTTGAAAAAGTTATCCTTTATGATGCTATTACTTATTTCCATTATAGGTTTAGTCGGCTGTGGTACAGTCGGTGGGGACGAAGGAAAGAAAAAAGAAACGAAAAGCGAAACCGGCGGAGACACCATTACCGTTGAGCACGAAATGGGTAAAACAGAGGTACCTGCCAACCCTAAGAAAATCGTTGCATTGGAGTTCTCTTACGTAGACGCATTGGCAGCGCTTGATATCTCACCGGTTGGAATTGCGGACGATGACGATGAAAGCAGAATTATTGAACCAATTCGTAAAAAGATCGACGACTATACTTCCGTTGGAACGCGCAAACAACCGAGCATGGAAATTATCAGCTCGTTAAAACCGGATCTAATTATTGCAGATCTGCAGCGTCACAAAGATGTTTATGAAGAACTTTCCGATATCGCTCCAACGATCATGCTGAATTCGTTAGCTGCTGATTATGAACAGATTCTAGCTGGATTCGAGAAAATCGCATATGCAGTAGGCGAAGAAGAAAAGGGTCAAAAAGTTCTGGAAGCACACAAGGAGCGAATGAAAGAAATTAAAGCACAGGTGCCGGAAGACGAAGATCGAACTGTTTTACCGGCCGTTGTAACAGCAGATGGATTCTTCGCACACAATGTGGATTCCTACACGGGTACATTGCTTGAATCAATCGGTCTTAAGAATGCGATTCAGGATGGCAGTGACCGCTATAATAAGATTAATTTAGAACAAGTTGTAAAATTTAATCCGGATGTATTCTTCTTCATGCAGTCTGGGGATCAGACGATAGTCGACGAATGGAAAGAAAATCCATTATGGCAGGATATCAGTGCTGTAAAGAATGACCAAGTGTTCACGGTCGATCAGAATACATGGTCCCGGTTCCGTGGATTGATTTCATCAGAAGCAATTCTGGAAGAAGCAGTGGAAAAACTGTATGGTAACTAAATGCGGAGCGGGATATTCATTCCCGCTCTTTTCTTTGGCATTATATGTGATAAAGTATCAAGTAGAGAATTGTTCGGGTAAGTGGGGGATAGCGCATGGATTCAAGAAAAACGAGCACAAAAATAATTTTATTTATCACGGTACTTTTTTTACTCGCAATAAGTATACTGGCAAGCTTGCGAATAGGGGCAGTGTCTATTAATTATGGGGAAATTTTTCAATCGTTTATTGCTGACGAACAGACAAAAGAATTTTTAATTATCCAGGATTTACGCCTGCCACGGACACTAATTGCGATTATCATTGGCGCAAGTCTGGCAATTGCTGGAGCAATTATGCAGGCAATCACGATGAATCCATTAGCATCGCCACAAATATTCGGCGTGAATGCCGGTGCCTCACTAGTTGTTGTGTTAAGTCTTGTTTTTCTGCCAGATCTCTCGTCCGGATCCTTGGTGTATTTCGCATTCCTTGGCGCAATCATAGGTGGTTCGATTGTATACTCCATGGCATCCAGTTCGGCTGGAACTTCGCCTGTTAAACTGGCGCTTGCCGGCATTACCGTTCATTTATTTCTATCAGCGATTATTGAAGGTGTCGTTTTATTTCATGAAGATTCTACACAGAGCGTTCTGTTTTGGCTCGCCGGGGCTATCGACGGGGCAAGCTGGAGTGAAGTACATATTATCTGGCCATGGGCTGCTGCAGGCATTCTGATTGCAATCCTGCTTGCTCGTCAACTTACCATTCTTGGGCTAGGAGACGACATGGCAAAAGGGCTTGGACAGAACGTGGTCCTGATTCGCTTATTTTTCAGTTTGCTCGTTGTAATGCTTGCTGGTGCATCTGTTGCGGTGGCTGGTCCCATCGGGTTTGTTGGATTAATTATTCCACATATCGCAAGAAGACTAATCGGAATTGACTACCGATTCATCATTCCCTTCTCCGCGCTGCTTGGTGCATTACTGCTCGTTAGTGCTGACGTATTATCACGGTTTATTGCATTTCCAGCTGAGTCGCCGGTAGGCATTGTCACTGCGTTAATTGGTGCGCCTTACTTCTTATTTTTAGCACGTAAAGGGGGTAAAGAAGCATGAGCAGGAAAAAAATTACCCCAAAAACACGTTTGGTGCTGCTCGTTATCCTGACATTAATTGCAGCTATTCTCGCCATCGGTGTGGGTGCAATCTTTATTACACCGCTTCAATTGTGGCATTCGGTAGCAGGAAATGGCGATGACAGCGCTGGATTTATTATTATGAATTATCGGCTTCCCCGGATTGTCATGGCTATCCTAGTCGGGGCAGGTCTTGGCGTATCTGGCGCTATTCTGCAGGGAATTATCCGCAACCCATTAGCATCACCAGATGTGATCGGGATCACCAAAGGCGCAGGGCTTGCCGCTGCTATTGTCGTACTGCTATTTCCTAATGCGCCTATCATTATGTTACCTGTGTCAGCTTTAGCAGGGGCAGGAATTATTACCGTGGTATTGTATCTTTTTGTCTATCGAAAAGGAGTGAACCCCTCGACACTTGCACTCGTCGGGATTGCCCTTGGAGCGATCTGTCACGCAGGCATTCAGTTCCTGATGGTTAAATTTCCGATTGAAATAAACGCGGCACTTATCTGGTTAACCGGCAGTCTATGGGGAAAAAGCTGGAATGATGTACTGCTTCTTTTGCCTTGGATTATCCTGTTGGTTCCATTAAGCATGGTATTAGCTACCCGCCTGGACATCCTGAACTTAGGTGATGACGTTGCGGAAGGGCTCGGTGAAAATACCGAACGAACGCGCCTGATTCTATTAATTGTTGCGGTTGCGCTGGCGGGTTCATCTGTTGCAGTTGTAGGTTCACTTGGATTCCTTGGGTTAATTGCGCCACACATCGCACGTCAGCTGGTTGGAAACCGACACAGTCTATTGTTGCCAACTTCAGCAATCATGGGAATGCTGTTGCTTATACTGGCAGATGCGCTCGGTCGCGGACTTGCACCGCCAGCAGAAATACCAGCTGGAATTTTCACTGCAATACTCGGGGCGCCATATTTTCTGTTTTTGTTACGGAAGCTGAAGGCTAATTAAAGACTGATATTGTTATCAGCCTTAATAAGTCGTATGATAGAGTTGAATTTAAATTAATCGTTTTTTAGTGGTAAGAGGAGTGAAAGGAATTTTGTTTTCTTTATTTGTAAATCGCCTATCTACTATTCAATCAATTGTCTTGTTTTACCTAATAGCGGTAATGGTTTCCACCCTTTTATTAGGGTTTCCTCTCTTTCACCAGGAAGGAGTTAACGTATCTCTTATAGATTTACTATTTACTGCTGTAAGTGCCATTAGTGTTACAGGTCTAACTGTCGTTCCAACAGTGGATACGTTCAATACTGCTGGTAAAATCGCCCTTGCAGTCGTTTTGCAATTTGGCGGAATTGGTATTATGACACTTGGAACATTTGTATGGTTACTATTTGGTAAAAAAATCGGCCTGCGTGGAAGACAATTAATCAAAATTGACCAGAATAGATCTACGCTGGGTGGATTAGTAAGACTAATGATAGATATTTTTAAGATTATACTTATCATTGAACTAGTAGGTACTATTGTGCTCACTACCTATTTTTTGAGTTACTTCGATACCTGGCAGGAAGCTTTACTTCATGGCTTTTTTAGTGCAGTAAGTGCTACCACAAACGCTGGTTTTGATATAACTGGTTCTTCGCTGATTCCATTTGCAGATGATTACTTTGTTCAATTTATTACTATTATACTTTTAATTTTAGGTGCAATTGGATTTCCGGTACTTATAGAAGTTCAAGATTTACTTAGTGGAAAATTCAAAGAAATCAACAATAAATACCATTTCTCCCTTTTTACAAAAATAACTACCATTACATACTTTGGACTCATACTAGTGGGTTGGGTACTTATATATTTCCTGGAGAGAAATGCCTTTTTTGAAGACAAGCTATGGCATGAGAAACTTTTCTACAGCCTGTTTCAGTCTGTTACTACAAGAAATGGTGGACTGGCTACAATGGATGTAAGTGATTTCACCATACCAACGTTAGTTGTGATATGTATATTAATGTTTATCGGTGCCTCTCCCAGCAGTGTGGGTGGTGGAATACGAACGACGACTTTTGCAATCATGTTATTAGCTATTTATAATTATGGTAAAGGTAACTCCAGCATCAAAGTATTTGGAAGAGAAATTGATCCAGAAGATGTTATTCGATCTTTTATCGTAATTAGCACGGCAAGTATGTTATGTGTTACAGCAATCATTTTGCTAGCCTATACAGAGCCTTTCCCTTTCTTGGAAATTGTGTTTGAGGTCTGCTCAGCGTTTGGAACAACAGGTCTTTCAATGGGAATTACAGCTGATCTAAGCACATTTGCTAAATGGATTATAATATTTATGATGTTTATAGGCAGAATTGGTATTTTCTCATTTCTGTTTCTAATGCGAGGTAAGGTTACAAAAGATTCCTTCCACTATCCAAAGGAAAAGGTGATCATTGGCTAATGAATATTGGGAGAACTTTGTTCAGAGTTATAGTAGGTCTATTTCTGGGAACATTATTTTCAAGAATTTCTCTTTTAATAATTATTAGTAACTTCAACATCATTTTCATAAAAAATCACCCAAATATTTATACCGTTGTAGTTAACATCTTTTTTATATGTTTATCCATGTTGTTAATAGGTAATGATGAAAGTTGAAACAGCCATGTAATTTTTCATGGCTGTTTCACTTTTATTATAGCCAACAATACTATTTCGCCCTTATATCAATTTTTTTTGATTTAATGATTGACAGCTTTTGAATACCGTTATATGATTAAATCAATAAAATTTGATGAAGAGGTGAACAACATGAAAGAGTTTAACATTCTGCAGGATGAGAACCTGGATCAAACCTTTGAAAAGTATGAAATGAAGTATAAAGCTATAGCAGATAAAAAGCGGCTTCAAATTATGAATTTGCTTACTAAAAATGGTGAAATGTGTGTTTGTGATTTAGAACCGTTACTAAACATGACACAATCTAAATTATCGTACCATTTAAAAATACTGTTAACTGCCGACATCGTTACAAAAGAGACACGGGGCACCTGGAGTTACTATAGTCTAAATAAAGAAGAATTGAATCATTTACTAAGTGAAGAACTTTGCTGTTTATTTGTACCTGGGAAATAAACGGTGAATTTTTCGATATTAAATCAACTTTTTTTGATTAAATAAAATTTTTAAAGAGGAGAGATTAGTATGTTATCCACTTTACCGACTGTCGTTATTGGCGCTGGTCCTGTCGGGCTCGCCGCTGCTGCTCACCTGAATGCTTACAACCAGCGTTTTCTGGTTCTGGAGAAAGGGGCTAATGCTGGAAGCAGCATTCTTGAATGGGGGCACGTGCAATTATTCTCACCATGGGAATTTAACGTCGATCAGGCGGCTAAGAAATTACTGAAACAGACTAACTGGAATGAACCAGATGCAGAAACGCTGCCTACAGGAAAAGAGCTTGTAACAGAGTACCTCGAGCCATTAGCAAACCTTCCAGAAATCAAAGATAACCTCATTTACAACGCGGAAGTTATCGCTATTACTAAGAAAAATATTGATAAAATGAAGTCCGCTTCACGCGAAGAACTCCCATTCGTACTATATGTTCGCATAAACGATACCGTTGAAAAAATCGAGGCTAAGGCAGTCATCGACGTTACTGGAACATGGTATAATCCCAACCCTCCATTTGCTGATGGTGTATCGAGAGCTGACGGATTGGGTAAAAACCTGCACACACAAATTCCTGATTTTTCAACAGAAGAAGCACGTTTTAAAAATAAACATGTTGCGGTGATCGGGAGCGGTCATTCAGCCTTAAATTCATTAAATGATTTGAGTGCACTTAAAGGTAAATATCCCGATACAACTATTTCCTGGATTGTTCGAAAGCAACAGGCACAAGAAGCTTTCGGAGGGGAACAAGATGATAAATTAGCTGCTAGAGGGGAACTTGGAACCAAAACGCATCAGCTTGTTGATAATGGCCACATAAACGTCCATTCCAATTTTTATGTGGAAGAAATTAAGGAGGATAATGGCTCTTTTGAGATTCAAAGCAGTGAGGGTATTGCCATTAGTGACGTAGACGAAATCATCGTGAATACGGGGGCACGACCTGATTTTTCTATATTGAAAGAATTAAGGTACGAGGTTGATCCGATAGTTGAAAGCACAAAAGAGCTTGCCCCGCTAATTGACCCTAATCTTCATAGTTGTGGAACTGTTCGGCCCCATGGTGAAAAAGAATTACGCCAACCGGAAAAAAACTTTTATATAGCTGGAGTTAAAAGTTACGGGCGTGCTCCCACATTTTTAATGACGACTGGTTACGAACAGGTACGCTCGATTGTTGCTTACCTGTCAGGTGACTACGAGGAAGCCAAGAAAGTTAAGTTGAATCTGCCGGAAACAGGGGTCTGTCGTGTTAATTCAACACCTATTCAACTGGATATAATCGGGAGTGGGTCTAGTGGGTGCTGTGGAAGTAGCGGCAATGATTAAAATTTCATGATTCATTTGCGGTAATTATAGAAACTTCATTCAACTGAAGGGGTTCCTTGTACAATGTCACAAGACAATTCAAAAGTTATAAAAATAATAGCTGTTGTTACTGCTCTAAGCCTGCTTGGTGATTCCATGTTATATATTGCATTGCCTTTATACTGGAAACAAGTAGGCTTGGATTCGTTATGGCAGGTAGGAATACTGCTTTCCATTAACCGGTTTATCCGTTTGCCTGTAAATCCCGTAGTCGGTTGGATATACAAAAAAATATCATTAAAAACCGGTCTGTTGATTGCTGTCACGATTGGAGCAGTAACTACATTAGGATATGGTATATTTAGCGGATTTATTGCTTGGGTTATGTTACGGGCGCTGTGGGGTATTGCCTGGTCGTTTTTTAGAATTGGCGGACTTTCAAGTGTTGCTTATTACGCGGATGAAAAACATCTTGGTAAAGCGATGGGAACCTATAATGGAATCTATCGTTTAGGAAGTTTATTTGGTCTGCTGCTAGGCGGATTATTCGTACCTGTTATTGGTCTGCAAAACGTAGCCATCTGTTTTGGAATTATTACTTTAACAGGGGTTCCGGTCACATTTTTAACCATGAAAAAAGATTATGCCGCTAAAATGGGTAAGTCCACTATGAATTTACGCGTACCGTTAGTAAACCCTTCTTATGGTCGGAATAAAATTATTATCATTTGTATCACTGGCTTTTTAACTGCACTGTTATTTCAAGGAATTTTAACTTCAACTCTTAGTTCAGTAATTGAATATTATTATGGAAAAGAATTTTCTGTTCTTGATTTCGTTGTTAGTGCGGCATTACTGTCAGGATTTCTTCAATCAGTAAGATGGGTATGTGAACCCTTTTTGGGGAGATGGATTGGAATAAAATCAGACGGTGCAAAGGGGCGATTGCCACTTTTAATTAGTACGCTAATCCTTGCTGCATTTGTATACTGGCTAGTATCTTTTGATATGCCGATCAGTTTCTGGGTTACCGTTACCTTACTCGTATTGTTAGGGGCTACCGCTATATCGACATTGACAGATTCTATAGCACTCGATGTTTCCAGAAGTTCGTCAAACGGTGTATCTTATCTTACCTTCTATTCAATAGCTCAGGATTTCGGTGCAGCAATTGGCCCGTTTATAAGTTACATGATAATCGAATTAGAGTCTGGTTATTCCTACCTTTACTGGGGAGGATCAGGAGTGTTGTTCTATTTAGCGGTCCAATGGGCAATTGTAGCTTTTATGGAGAATAAACAAGCTTGGAGATCTGCTGATTCAAATAGAATATCAAGCTAAAAAGAGTCTGGGACAAAATCGAGATGGTTTAGTCAAAAGAAGAAGACTTCTGTAGGCTACTGAAAAAGGGGGGATAATAAAATTCTATCTTTTCACCCTCACTTAGCATCTTCGAATATACGAAGACTCCTGCGGGAAGAAAGAGATCGGCGAGACCCTGAAGGACGCCAGTCCGAAGAGGCTCGACACTCGCCCGCGGAAAGCGAAGTATATTCGAAGATGCGATCGTAGATCCAGAGATTTCATACCACATCTAACTTTTTCAGCGGCCAAGAACAGCATAAACTGAAGCGTGCGCACTTTGACAAAGCGATTGCCATAGCAAATAATCCGAACGATATCGAATGAATCGTTCGGATTACGCTATAAATAATATATTTTTGTCCATGCCTATTTAGCAGCAATCATCCAAACCTGACAGTACAAACCTATCGCCATCTTTATCTAGTATCAGTTCCTCAACAGAACTTCCTACCTCCTGATCAATTGCAACACGAACTCCATTTACGTCTTTAATTACGTCTGTTTCCTCTGGATTATCAAGAGATAATCCTATTTGAGGTCCACAACATCCTGCTCCTGCAGAATAAATACGAATTCCTTCACCGCCACGTTCCTCAAAAAGGTTGTGCAATGTTTGTTTAGCCTCGTCCGTTATTTTCATAACCATTCTCCTCTCCTAGCTGTTACTATAATCTTTCAATTTTTCATAGCCTATTTTTTCTTCACCAATCCACGGAATAATAGCCGTTTTCCTAGCTAATTCATCCCTGACCTTTTTCATCCACTTTTTTTCAGAAACCGCTCTGCCTGCTAAAATTGGATCTCTTGTTTCAGTCGCCAGTAAGCTTTGATTAATAACCCACCATTCGGGTTTTATGTTTGCACGTATTAAATCTGCCTGCAATCGTTCAGCCTCCAGAACCGGTGTAGTTTCTGCTAATGTAACAATCACGACACTCGTTTCATCAGCATTTCGCAGTCGTGGAAGTAAATCCCGTACGCTGTCTGATACATCACTCGCGGAACGGGTTAACTCTTTATGGTATTCTTCAGCAGAATCCAATAAAAGCAGTGTATGCCCAGTAGGTGCTGTATCAATCACAACTATTTCGTCAGCAGATTTAGCCACCTTTTCAGCAAATGCCTGAAAAACAGCAATTTCTTCCGTACAAGGTGAGTCCAGATCCTCTTGAAGATAAGCAAGTCCATCAGCATCAAGATCTTTACTCGCTTTTGCCAGTACGCTTTCTTTATAGGCTTTTACCTCTTTTTTGGGATTGATGGAACTAATCGTTAATAAGTCATTATCAATACCATTAGAAAATATATACTCCAAATGTGCTGCTGGATCAGTGGTTGTAAGATGAACCTTGTGTCCTTTTTCGACCAGTCCAACCGCGATAGCCGATGCTACCGTCGTTTTTCCTACTCCCCCTTTTCCCATTGTGAAGATAACTTTTGTGTTACTTTTGGAAAAGTTATCAACCATGGTGGACAATTTGGGTAGTGTACCATTTCCCTCATCTGAAGCCTGATCAATTTCAGTCTGCAGGAAATCATATTTGAAAAAATAACGCAGATTCGCAAGTCCTGTAAGTTGATAGGAAACGAACGGTAAAGAGTACACAGCCATTTGCTTCAAATCATCAGGAAGCTTCTTGATTGCTGCCTGTTGTCGATTGAAAAAGGCAGTGGAAACTTCGTCGTTAGATACGTGAGTTTGTAATAACCCATTCACAATCAGCGCCTGGTTTCGTATTCCGATTTCCTTTAATTCATGAGCAGAACGGTTCGCTTCCTGTAAAGAAGCTACTTCGGGTCTCGTTACCAGGATTAAGGTAGTCTTCGTTCCATCTGCCAATGCATCGACAGTCTGTTTATACAGATTTTTCTTTTCGTGAAGTCCGGATAACGGACCTAAACACGATGCCCCGTGTGTGCTCTCCGCAAGGAAACCATCCCAGGCACTTGGAAGCTGGAGTAATCTCAAGGTATGACCAGTTGGCGCAGTATCAAATATAACGTGGTCATAATTATGAATTAACGGCTTAGAAATTATCGATGCAAACTCGTCAAAGGCGGCCATCTCGACCGTGCACGCACCAGAAAGCTGCTCCTCCATTTTAGCGATAGCTGAGTCTGGAAGTTTATTTCGATAAGGTCCAACAACCTTTTCTCGGTGCGATTTTGCTGCTTCCTCCGGGTCAATGTTAGATGCATCTAAGTTTTTTATGTGCGGAACGGGCTTAGGTGTATTTGTTAATTCCACTTCTAATACATCCTGTAAGTTAGACGCTGGATCCGTGCTTACAAGCAAAACCTTCTTGCCTGAATCCGCTAAATGAATGGCCGTCGCACACGCAGTGGAGGTCTTACCTACGCCGCCCTTACCTGTAAAAAACAGGAAAGGTGTTTTAACCATGTGGTTTGGATTAAACTTTTGGTACATAATGTTGACACCCCGCTATTTCAGTTGATCGATATCTATTGTTACCCGATTATCCGGACGGTCGTTTAACGCTTCTGCTGCGACATCAAACCACTCGGCAAGCTGCGTAGTCGTTGGATAATTGGCTTCCAGAACAAT
The DNA here is from genome assembly GCF_050574275.1 of Virgibacillus flavescens. Classification (GTDB taxonomy): domain Bacteria; phylum Bacillota; class Bacilli; order Bacillales; family Amphibacillaceae; genus Virgibacillus_F; species Virgibacillus_F flavescens. Next base: position 868,991 of record NZ_CP192260.1, on the reverse strand, counting down.
CTCTCCATTTAATAAAACGACAGGTAGCCTGTCTGGACCTTGTTCTTCGAGAAACTTATTCACGATTTTATTGTCGACGAACTCCCCAGGCTCATTTGCGAGATTATAACGATTTATAGTAAACCCCTTCTTTTGAAGAGAAAATACAGCACTGGCTACCCGTGTAAGTTCTGGATCTACAGTTGGCCCGCATACTCCGGTAGAACAACACATTGCTGGGTCAAAAATTTCAAGTTTAGTCATGCTAACCCTCCATAGTAAATTTAATAACTTGTTACGCTATTATTTTCCAGTCTCAGCAAACAGCTTAATACGCTCGCCAATTTCATCACGTACCTGCTGGAATACCTTCCATTTCTCTTCGTCGGTTCCTTCTGCTTTTGCAGGATCGTCAAATCCCCAGTGTTCACGTTTTACGTGAGGTGGCGTCATCGGACATTTGTCGGCAGCATCTCCGCAAAGCGTAATAGCCATCGCAGCATTATTCAATATATCCGGATCGATGATGTCCGATTGCTGACCGGAAATGTCTATATCTACTTCTTTCATTGCTTTTACGGCATTTGGATTCAAGCCATGTGCTTCAATCCCAGCGCTTTTCACTTCCCAGTCGTCACCAAGATATTCTTTACCAAACCCTTCTGCCATTTGGCTTCTGCATGAGTTTCCCGTACATAGAAAGTAAATTGTTTTTTTAGTCATAAATAAATTCTCCTTTTTTTACCTGTAGCTGTTTGGTTTATCAGCCAAGTTTTTCAGTATATCAGCCAGTATTGTGGATATATCGGCCACGAGATGCAGCAGCACAAACTAACTCTGATTTAACTTTTATAAAATCACCCAAAGCCATAACGCAAGTCCAGACAGTGTGATGAACAAGGTTGGTATGGTTAGAATAATTCCGACCTTGAAATAATAGCCCCATGAAATCTTAAAACCTTTCAGGGATAGAACATGCAGCCATAATAATGTGGCAAGCGAACCAATCGGTGTAATTTTTGGTCCAAGATCTGACCCGATAACATTCGCATAAATAAGTGCTTCTTTTATTGGTGCTGTTGTTTGCACTTCTGAAATGGCAAGCGCGTCAATCATAACCGTTGGCATATTGTTCATAATCGAAGACAATATCGCGGCAATGAAGCCCATTCCAATCGTTGCCACATACAGTCCCTGATCTGCTGTCCACTGAATTAATGTAGCGAGAACACTTGTTAATCCAGCGTTCTGCAATCCATAGACAACCACATACATACCAACCGAGAAGAATACAATTGCCCATGGTGCACTTTTTACAACAGTTGACGTTTCGACCGCGGGGCTTCTTCTAGCCATAATCAGGAATAGAATAGCTATAATTCCAGCTACAATGGATACAGGAATACCAATGAATTCACTGCCAAAGTATCCGGCCAGTAATGCAGCTAATACTACCCATGAAACTCTGAACATGGTGTGATCTTTTATTGCTTCATTTGGTTGTTTTAACTGGGATAAATCATAGTTCCCAGGAATGCTTTTACGGAAAAATAAATATAATACCAAAATACTAGCACCTATCGAAAAGAGGTTTGGAATAATCATCCGTGAAGCATACTCCACAAATCCGATACCAAAATAATCGGCAGAAACTATATTTACTAAATTACTTACAATTAGTGGCAATGATGCGGTATCTGCAATAAAACCACTTGCCATAATAAACGGTAAAATCATTTTTTCTTTAAAATTTAAATTTCGCACCATTGCCAATACGATTGGCGTCAAGATAAGTGCAGCTCCGTCATTCGCAAAAAATGCCGCTACAACAGATCCCAATAAGATAATATAGACAAACATTCGAACGCCATTACCTTTGGCTATACGGGCCATATGCAATGCTGCCCATTCGAAAAATCCTATCTCGTCTAAAATAAGCGAGATTAAAATAACTGCGACAAACGTTAACGTGGCGTTCCAAACAATCCCGGTAACCGTAAGTACGTCACCCCATGAAACAACGCCAACGATTAGCGCAAGGATCGCCCCGCCGCACGCGCTCCAACCTATACCTAAGCCCTTAGGCTGCCAAATTACTAATACTAACGTAACGACAAAGATCCCAATGGCTAAATAAACTAATGAATCCAATCAAATTCCTCCTTATTTACGAAAAAACCTTACGTACAGCTAATTCGTTTTCCCTCTGCTTCTAAGCATTCTAATTTTTCTTTCTGATCTGGTATATGTTCAAGAAGCGTCATAACCATCGGAAAGCTCACACTCTCTTTATTTAGCGAATAAAAAATCCACTGCCCGCGTCTTTTCTCTTTCACAATGCCCGCATCCCGCAGCTTGCGAAGATGTTGACTGATGGAAGGCTGGCTCATATCAAACACTTCTACAAATTCACAAACACAGCATTCATTATCTTTTAACAGGCCGACCATGGTCAGTCTCGTCTTGTCACCTAATAATTTAAGTGTCAACGCCGCTTTTTCAATATCGATTACAGTTTGTAGCATACGCAAAGCGCCTCCTTATTCATTCGTGTATTAGTATATAACGATTTGCTTATATGTTGCAACTAATTATTCTCAATGGACGCAGATAACCCGCCATCCAGTAGACTCACACCGGGTGACAGGTTATTTTTTGTTTAGTTACTATATAACGGCTTATTCGTGTGGATATCAGCTTATCTATCAATTACGCACGATAATCGACTGAAACGCAAAGCTCCCGCCAACTACATCAGCCGGAACCACCTTAAACCGCTCGATTGTAAAAAACTCCTCCAGTAATTCCTGTATCGTATTGTCATCATAAAAGGAAAAGAAGCGCTTCGGCTCGTAGAAGTCATCCTCCCACACACCTTCAGAGTTCTGTCCACCATATACGCCCATAAAAAATAGTCCGAAAGGTTTTAACACGCGTTTGATTTCTTTCAGAACCTCCCTGATTTCGTTCTTAGGAGCATGAAGCAGACAATTCATCGCCCAAACCGCGTCAAATTGATCATTTGGGAAATCCAGATTTTCAAAGCTCATCACTCCAGCAGGCAGACCTTTATCCTTGCACAACCGCACCATTTCCGGCGAAATATCTGTACTATATGTCTCCAGCCCCTGTTCATTAAAGTACAAACTATCCTTGCCTGGCCCTGCACCAATTTCAAGCAAACTGTGCACACCTTCTTTCGTCGCAGTCGCATGAAAAATTTCCCGTTCTCTTTTCTTCCAATCCTGTTGCTTCGATTTGTCCCGCTCCATCGCCGTTTTGTTATAGGAATCAGTTATATTCACTTTACTGGTCATGAATTTGCCTCCATTTCTATCGATTCAATTGTTTCGTTTTTATCAACGACTGGCTCATCATAGAAATAATCCTGTATTACTAAATAAATCAAAATGGCGCAACAAATAAATGCTGCTGCAAGCACTAGTCCAAGAGTTGCTTTAACAACAAAACCAGTTACCCTAAACCATTTTTCACCATTACATTTATTTATCCAATCGGTAATGTTCATTCCTGCACCTCATTTATAACTGATACTATTGTTTCCTGGACTTTATTATTAAAAAATGTGGATTCTTCATTAAGTATGTATATTTTTTCGGGTACTTGTCCTTCATTACTTTTTCAGGCTGTGGTTCCGTAAGGCCTTCCACCGTTAAATATTCTGAGACAGCTGTAATAATTTCCTGTAACGACCTTCGATAAAAGCTGACGTCAGCTTTTATATTTTGCTTTGTCCATGTTTCTGTCAGCAGCTGCTTCTTAAAATAGTCCTCTAACTTAAATCTGGTAAAGTCCATAAAAGGATGATGGACAGAAAACAACAAGATTCCTCCAGGTTTCAATACTCGTCTGAACTCCTGAAAAACTGGCCCCCAGTCTTTTATGTAATGAAGTGTCAAGGAACTGACAATGATATCAAATTCTTCATTCTGAAATGGCAGCGCTTCTTCGAGGTCATGGCAAAAAATTGCTGCTTTAACTCCGAGTCTTCTTTTAGCCGCTTCGACCATCCCTGAACTTACATCGATTCCCGTAACGTCCGCACCACGGCTCACAAACGCCTCACAATACCAGCCAGCAGCACAGCCTGCATCTAAAACCTTTACCCCTTCCAGTTGCTCAGGGATCTCTTTCATCATTGCAGGACGCTCATAATCGGTATTATAGGGACTTTCCGTATCTACATTCTCCTCATAAGCTTTTGACAAATCGTTGTACGTCTCTTTGATTGATTTCAACGAGTATTCCCCTTACTGTTCAGTTTCTTATCCGTTACGTATAAAACCACTCCACCAAAACAAAAAATGATCATCGAAAGAAGCATAAACGCAGCGCCGTTCGTTCCTTCAACCACCGCGTTTCCTAAATACATGAGAAAAACCGCTAGTATGATAGCGATACCACTAGGTGCTATCGTGATTATCCTTGATTTCCCGGTCTCTCTGTAGTGGCGAGTCAGCTTAATAATGGCCAGTCCAACGGCAACCCCTAAAAAAGCGAAAATAATAAATAACATGTTCAACATCTCCTGACTATTCGTGGTGTCTTTAAAGCTATTCTTTATCGTTCGGTTTATCAATTAAAATAAAAAGAATTGGTGTTGCGATAGCCACGATGTATATCGCAAACTCATTTTCCGGGAAAAGAATCCCTACAGTTTTTATCAAAAGTATAATTGCTGCTATTGTTAAGAAAATCCTTAGTGCTGATCGTTTAATGCTTGCTTTTAATAATTCAAAGTCCATAGTAGCACCTCTTAATTAATCATGACCTGCTCTTCGTTGATGAAATTTAATAAAAAATTCCTATCTTCTGGAAAAGAAAGCTCCAAATCTTTTATTTCATTTGCTGACTTCCAGGCAATTTCGTAAATAAGTTCATCTGGATCCTGGATAATAGGACTTCCACCATCAACCTTAATTTGGAAATAATGTACTGTCACCGGGATGCCAAAAGTTGTACCTTCTTTTATAAATAACGGCTTTACTATGCTGGTTAAATAACCTGTTTCTTCATAGGTTTCTCTAATACAGCAAGCTTCAAACGTTTCATTCGCTTCCTTACCGCCAGACGGAATGGTCCAAAGCTTTTCCTCATCAGGAAGTCCCTGTTTAACCATTAGAATCTGTTTTTTTTCATTTATACACAATCCAGCAGAACCCATCCATTTTTTCATATGAACACCTCTAAACAAGAGTATTTACACACCTTTACTTTTGACCATTTTAATAAACCAAAATAGTGCAATCCAAGGAAGAATGTATTTAGTAGACCATTCTATGAACAGTATGAATTCGCCCATTCCCCCTGCTTGAGCCGATATTAATAGAAAGAAAAGAATAACAAGACTAATTGATCCATAGATTACCAGATTCATTTGTGGACTTACCTCCCTGATTATTCCTGCTCCTTCACATCAATAGTAAAACTTAAATCTTTATCTCTAATCGTTAGTTGTACATTACCAGATTCCTCAAACGTATACGGCGAAAGCTTATAGATTTTGTTTATTTCATCGATTGCTACTCCTTCTATACCTGAAACGTCAGGATTCCAGCTGACTTCCTTCCCTGAAGGATAACGAATCAATATTTCCGTTTCTTTATTCATATTTACTTTTTCCCATGATACTAATTTCAGGTTGGTTTCTTTGCCTTCCGTTACCAAACCATCTGCATAATACCCAACTTCTCCAATATCACCAAAAACGGTATAACTACCTCCATTTACGCTAATATCCATAAAAGGAGGCTGATACGTAATTTTGGCATAAATACCGTACCCCATTGATAATACAGCCGCTATAGAGAGACCAATCATCAGCTTTTTATAGGTACTAGTTGAAAAATTAGCCATCATGTCAGAAGCACCAGCAAATTTATCACCTAACCACAGCACGGCAATGACCAAAATAATACCAATACTCACGAATATATAAAACATTTTTTCAGCCCTTTCAGTTAATCTTACTTTCTTTTTTTGCCCTACTTTTTATGATAATAAAGCTTGAGAAGAAAATTACTGTTCCTGCGTTCATAATAATGAATGGAGGACCTAGTTCATCTCTAGTGATTAGTGTGTAAACGGAAAGTAAGAGAAGAGCTATCCAATAAAAGAAGAACGTAATGGTAATAGATTTTTGTATTACCTTCCATTCTCTATCATTCTGTTTTCTCATGTTATCACCTCTGTCACATAATCTTTTTACGTCCATCCTCAAATACAACAGCATTTTCTGTTCCAATAACCTGTAAACCATCGCGATTCACAAATATGGCAGTCCCTTCAGGTAAGGAAATGACTGGTTTATTATATTTCTCGATAAAATCCTGAATCAATGAATCTTCTTTTTCTTCATAATGGCACCAAATCGAGTAATCCTTAACAAGATTCAATCCTTCAAAGTAAGTTAAACCAACGTGGTTTGGATCAGAATATGCGCACGTCATGATATTGCTGCCCATAATGATGGCACCTGCGCTTCCGCCGTATATCACTCCACCGGAATTAAAATAGTTTACCAGCACTTTATCAAAACCGGTATCTATAAGCTCTTTATACAAACTGGTAGTGTTTCCGCCACCAATATATATTGCAGAAAACTGTCTGACATCCGCAACAGTTTTATTGTTCAGATCCGTCCACATTGTGATTTCGTTTATTCCTAAAGGATTAAAAACGCTATGTATCCAATCGAAGCATGATCCATACTCCGTTTCGTTCGGTTCTCGTGCGATAGGAATATATAATAATGGTTTATCCTTATCAATTTCACCTGTAAAAATGGTGTCTACGACTTTTGTTTGTTCTCCATCGCCACCACCAGAGATAAATAATTTACCCACTGCGTATCGACTCCTACGTTTAATAAATTGCAGTCATCAGTATATACGTAACCGCCGGTCAAAAGTTTCAGTTAATAAATGAAATAGTCAGAATTTATTTGTAGCAAATATACTATAATTATCCTTCGATCATCTTTAGGTAGGGGATTTCCTTACTGTCTACAACTGCTATGTATACTGCTTTATCCGTCTTAAATATTTTTGTTCCAACCGGGAGTTTAGTAGCGCTGCCATTAGTAAAATCCCCGGCATTATCAGTCTGCTCGCTAATCTCAGCAATCTGTTCCCCAATGTTATAATCTAACTCCTGTACCCACTCGACATCCTCGACGTTAGAATACACAATACTGCCAAGCATAAAAATATCAGCATTTTCTTGTTCAAGAAAGTCCTTTGGCGCGGGATTACCATTTGTTTCTGATTGAGAAGTGCCACAAGCAGATAATAAGCTTATCATAACAATCGAATATAAGAACAACCTTCCAGATACAGAATAACCATTCAACAGGATCACTCCTTAGTTTAAGGCGCTTGAACCGTCTTCCTTATCTTTTTCAACCTTAATCTTGAATAATAGTACTGTGTCATCTTCGGCGATCATTTTTTCAATTGCCTCTTCATTCTGCGGATCATATGATTTATAAGATTTTTCCGCTTCTCTGTACACAGCCAATATCCTTGTTTCTCCTGCTTCTAAATTTACTTCATCCTCACCGACAGCATATTTTTCCCTAGACGTCCCGGAAATTGTAATATTGTTAGCTAATGGACGCGGTTCACTCCTCACTTCAGGAGCATAGGTGAAGATCTGTGGGCTTTTATTATTAGGGCTTAAAATCCCAAAACCCAAATGACCCTCTTCATCCTGTTCAGGATTAACACTATAAATTAACTCCGCCACATTTGATTCGATTTTTTCTCCGTCACTGTAACCTTCCACCCACAACGTAACCAATTGATTATCAGTGTCAGGTAACTCAAAATTAAAATCGAACAATCTTCCTAAGTTCAATTCTTTGAACGTATTTACGTAGTCAGAGTCTGGAGTTGAAGAAATGGTTGCAATTCCTTGTTCTTTTTCTCCCTCACTGCATCCCGCCATGGCTAGTAAAATAAAAATCAATACTAACAATTGATAAGATTTTTTCATGAAAAAACTCCCTCACTATCAAGTCATTCTTCAATTTTTCGCTGCTTCTTTCATCGAATAGGTGCAGCAATATCGCTCGACTCCGGGATACTTTTCTCCTAAACTCGTTACCTGAAAGCCACATTTTTGATAAAATCCTACAGCATCTTTATCCGTTTCAGCAGTAATTCCCGTGAGATAATTTTGATCGATGACAAACTGAATCATCTTTCTTCCGAGTCCGTACCCGCGGAAATCTGGAGAAACGACAATATGCTTAATTTCACACTGGTTTGGAGATGGAAATTCAATTCCAATACATCCAATTGCGCTGTTATTTTGTTTAAATCCATATAATTTTCGGTTTTGAGATTGGTTGTACAGTTCATACTGTTTAGCAAGTTTATTTTCCGAGGTAGCATAGGCTAGAAGCTTCTTGATGGAGGGATCGTAGGTGGAATGAATTGCTTCCTTTACAGCCCATACCTGGTTATCGCTTTCCAGCAGATTTGGAACTGTTTCTGCAGTTACCCATTCTAAAAAGTGATCTTCTTCGATTGGTTCCTGTACTTTTGATTTTAATTTTGCTAAGAAAAAATAACCATCACTTAAGATAGGTTCATTTCTTGTGGAATGAAAATATCGCTGGGCTCGACCGATAAACGTACCAATTTCAATTTCGTATCCAGTCTCTTCCAGCAGCTCCCGTTCTAAACATTCGGCATCGTTTTCATTGTTTTCAACTCCGCCGCCAGCTAAAAAATACTTCCCTCGTGAACCTCGAATTATAGCAATTTTATCCTTAGCCGCATTGAAGATTACAGCGTAAACACCTTTTCTATATCGATAATCTAGTCCGGCAATTTTGTCCCCAAAGATCATACCCCGTTCGCACCTCTCATTCTTTCTTCATTTAAACGCTTCCTTTTAGTGTAACATTTTACAGACTAAATTATTTAAAAAATTAATCTTTTCTGTAGAAATTAATTTTTCTTTTGAGAGAAATGAACAAATAGATATACAATAGTAATATAGACACCACCAGTATGCTAATGGCTATTTGGAATACATAACCTCTCCAAGTCAGCACTATCCCAATTTGAGAAATAAGAATACAACAAAATATCGTTATATACATGGTCAACATACGCTGATAGGACTCTTTAACAGATTCTTTGTCTGAGTAAATTTTTTTCATGCCAGGATTGTCCGCTTCTGTACGAAAATAATGAAAGAGTTTTAACCAATTATAAGCATTGTTTATATTTTCCCAACCTGCATCCTTGTATAGCTGAAAATAATCGTTGCCAGGGCTTTGCAGAAAATCAATTTGGTAAATATACGATTCATCTGGACTCTCCTCAAAATAATAAATTCCAAATCGATATTTATAAAAGTGTAGACCCCGCCTCGACATTTCCGTCAGCCATTTCTCTTCCTTTTGAACATCTGATGCAATAAACAACCTAAATCGTTTTACAGTCATTTTTTATCCCTCCAAGTCTTCGATAATAACTTCCGCATTCTTCACCAGTGAGACTAGACGCTTATATTCAAGCTGAAGTACTGTCACACCTGTACGCGTCAACTCGTAATACTTCCGGCGGTCATCGGATTTAACGTCCGTCTTACATATGACTCCCTGTTTCTCAAGTTTGCTTAATGCCCCATATAACGTGCCAGGACCCATTGTTACGTCCCCATGGCTGATTTCTTCTACATCCTGCATGATCCCGTATCCGTGACGTGCTTCTCGCAGCGACAGTAAAATATAATACGTCGCCTGTGAGAGAGGCAAATAATTCTCTGGTAATTTTGTCATGTACTCACACACCTTTTTGTATCGCATATCGATATATCGCTTATCGATATAATAGCAAAATAATTACGTAATCACACTATTTTTTTATATTAAAAAAGACCCAGCATATAATCCGCTGGGTCTAACGTCATATTCCTAATGCATCTGTACTCGGTGCAAATTGGCAAAAATTCCATTCCGCTCAATAAGCTCTTCATGATTTCCCTGTTCTGCAATTCCATCTTTTGTAACGACCATAATTCGATCCGCATTTCTTATGGTTGCCAAACGATGCGCGATAACAAGAGTTGTGCGATCTTTAGCCAGTTCAGTTAATGCTTTTTGGATAATCATTTCTGTCTCGGTGTCGAGCGCAGAAGTTGCTTCATCCAGAATTAAGATCGGAGGATTTTTTAAGAACATCCGAGCAATGGCAATCCGCTGCTTTTGTCCACCTGATAGTTTCAGGCCACGCTCGCCGATTTGCGTCTCATATCCGTATGGCAGCTCGTTAATAAACTCCAGCATATGCGCATCCTTAGCCGCTTTTTCAATTTCTTCGTCTGAAGCATCAAGACGTCCGTATGCAATATTTTCCCGTAAGGTACCGGTAAATAGAAATACATCCTGCTGCACAATTCCAATCTGATGACGCAGTGATTCCTTTGTCATGTCACGCAAGTCAATTCCATCAATAGTAATACTTCCCGCGCGAACATCGTAAAAGCGGGGGATTAGTGAACATATTGTTGTTTTACCAGCTCCAGATGGCCCAACAAACGCAATCGTTTCGCCTGCATTCACCGAAAAATTAAGGTTATTCAGCACAGGAGCCTGTGTCTTTTCGTAGCCAAACGTTACCTGATTAAATTGAATATTACCCTTTAGCGATGTAACTTCCTGTGCATCTTTACGATTAACCACTTCAGGACTGACATCTAATAAATCGGTGAAGCGCTTAAACCCTGCCATCCCTTTCGGATATAGCTCAAGCAGTGCACTGATTTTTTCAATTGGTTTGAAGAGGACATTGGTGAATAGTATGAATAAAACAAGATCTCCCTCTGTGAAACTTTCATTGTTTAAGGTTATCCATGAACCAACTACTAACACAATCAGAACGATTAAACGCATCATCATATAAATATTCGAATGAACAAACGCCATTACTTTATAGGCGCTGATCTTCGCTGAACGAAAGCTGTAGTTATCCTTTGTGAAGCGAGCCATTTCATGTTTTTCATTTGTAAATGACTGAACAACACGTACACCAGATACAGCGTCTTCCACGCGGGCATTCACATCAGCAATGTCCTTGTACATCTTTTTCCATGCTGCGTTCATCTTGATGTTACTGAAGGTAATTAACCAAACGAGAATAGGCACTACAAACAGGATGATCAGCGCGAGCTTAGCGTTATATGTAAACATAATCCAAAACGCACCCACAAACGTCATGATCGCTATGAAAAAGTCTTCCGGACCATGGTGGGCAAGTTCGCCAATATCAAATAAATCATTCGTGATTCGACTCATGATATGCCCTGTTTTTGTATTATCAAAAAATCGGAAAGACTGCTTTTGCACATGATTAAATAAATCCTGACGCATATCCGTTTCAATATTTACCCCAAGCTTATGCCCCCAGTAGGTGACAACATATTGGAGAAACGTACTAAATAAATATACAAGAAACAGCCCAATGCTGACCAAGATAATTAGATTCCAGTCTTTGGTGGGAAGTAATTCATCAATAAATTTCTGAACCGCTACGGGAAAAGCAAGTTCCAGTATCGCAACGATTACAGCACAGCCAAAATCGATCATAAATAATCGCTTATGCGGCTTGTAGTAGGAGAAAAAACGTTTTATCACATGGTACACTTCCTTTTCATTATGTAAAAATAGTTATGGGCTTGAAATACAAGCCAACTCGGACAGAATACCGGCCGGGCCATGATTTACTCGCCGCTTTCATCTAAATACATGCCGCTTCGGCTGAAATACGAGCCAAACCTAGATGAATACAAGCCAACTCAGACGGAATACCGGCCGGGCCATGATTTACTCGCCGCTTTTATCTAAATACATCCCGCTCCGGCTGACATACATCCCAAGCTAGCAAAAATACCGGCCACCACCTATGTATAAGCCAAATTATAAGTCTAAATCTGTCGAATAGCAATAAGAATAGACCATTAGCTAACCTTCAAAAAAATACTTGTCAATCTTTGCCCAAGCCCAGCATATATATTAAAAAAGATGCAATTAGCCCCGTTTTTAAAATACAAACAGGAGGTGTCATGTGTGAGAATGCCGATATCGAATTGGATTTGCTATGCGGTTGGGTATGTTTTTATAATTACTGGTTTAATGAAATTATTATTTAATGATTTCCAAGCTAGCTTTGCAAGTTTGGAAGTGCCATTCCCTGCAACTCTTTTACTGGTAGTTGCGATTACAGAAATAGTTTGTGGTGCTTTGATTGCTGGAAGGTTCTATGTGAAGGAAGCTTCGTTACCTCTGATCGTTATTGTTATTGCAGCAATTATTTTAACGAAACTCCCTTTACTAACATCCGATGGTTTCTTCCATTTCTTATACGCAGCAAGACTTGATATTGTAATGCTGATTTTATTATTTTTACTCTGGAACCATGTACGAGGACAGAAGTTTAGATAATTCAATAGAATGATGAATTGGCACCTAAACCCAGGTGCCATTTTTATTAACAAAATTAAACTTATCCACAAACTTATGCACATATGCACACGTGTTCGCGTGACATCAAAAAATCACTCCCGCACATTGGGGAGTGATTTTTAATGATTAGCGCTGCTGACCAAGTTTTATGGTAGTCGTTTGTTTTTTACTATCACGATAAAAGGTTACATCTAAATCATCGCCAACCTTTTTTTCCTGATATAGAATTTTACGTAGATCAATCATATTCAAAATTTCTTTACCATCGACTTGGGTAATGACGTCCAAACGCTTTAGACCTGCTTTATCTGCCGGTGACATTTGTTCCACACTCCAGATATAGACGCCACCCTTAACACCTTCTGGGAGGCTTAGCGTGCCTTCCCACTCGGTCTGTGGTATCTCTTCCAGCGAGTAGATCTCAACACCCAAATACGGTCGGGTAATGGTTCCCTTTTTTTCTAATTGGTCTACTAGTGGTCTTGCTGTATCGATTGGAATTGCAAAGCCTATTCCTTCAACCGCTGTTTGATTAATCTTCATCGAATTAATTCCAATCAATTGGCCTTTAATATTAATTAGAGCGCCGCCGCTGTTCCCGGGATTGATTGCTGCATCGGTTTGAAGTACTTCAGCTTGCCAGTCTGGTCGCCCATCCTGGTTGAAGTCCATTGGAATGGTTCGTTGCTTTCCACTGATTACTCCTTGTGTTACAGAACCTGAGAACTGCATTCCTAATGGGTTCCCAATCGCGATCGCAGGCTCACCGACCTTTACACTCTCAGAGGATCCCATTTGGATGACCTGTTTTACTTGTTTACTATCCATCCGAAGAACAGCTAAATCCGAGAATAAATCACTTCCGAGAATTTCCGCTTTTATATGTGTATCATCGGAAAGGACAACTTCTATCGTGTCTGCTCCCTCGACCACATGATGGTTTGTAATCACATATGCAGTCCCATCATCTTTTTTGTAAATTACGCCTGATCCAGTACCAGCCTGACTTTCCTGCTGCTGCCAAAATTCCATTTGCTGCTGTATGTTGACTACACCTACTACAGCAGGAGCAACATCTTCAACAACATCTGTAATTTGAGTTGTGACGTCTACGTTAACGTAGCTGTTCTCAGATGATTGTGGTACATTTTCATTGCCAGACGGCGATTCATTTGTCCAGGCAGACTGCAATAAAGATGGCATTGCTATAACTACAATTAAGACGCCGATGACTATACCTATAAGTACAGGGAGAATCCAGTTTTTCTTACTTCTCTGTTTTCTGCCTGATGGTGGATATTGATCGTTAAAATAATCCATCCTATCATCCCTTTCATCATGTGCGGCGCCTGGCAATACCTAAATCACTTCATACAAGTCTGTAGCTTTTTTCGGATCCGTGTCCATGACCTTTATCGTTTTATTAATTGCAACGCCACGTTCTTCCAGCACATTACTAACCGACATTCTGGCTAAGTCTTTCATATTGTTATCTTGACTTAAATGAGCTAAATAAATACGTTTTGTTCGATTTCCAATAATATCATATAATGCTAAACCGCAGTCTTCATTTGAAACATGACCGGAATCACCCAGGATACGTCGTTTTACATTCCACGGATACCTTCCCATTCGGAGCATCCCAACATCGTGGTTTGCTTCAAAAATGTAGGCGTCTGCATCCTCAACCGTTTTTTTAATACGTTCCGATACGTATCCAAGATCTGTCACGAGAGCAACCTTTTTGTTGTTGTGACGAAACGTATAGAACATTGGCTCTGCAGCATCATGCGAAACGCCAAAGGATTCGATATCCATATCACTGAACGTCTTTACTTCTTCCATACCAAAATGAAATTTCTGATCCAATGAAATTTTTCCAATTGATCCTTCCATGGCATTCCATGTTTTTTCGTTTGCATAGATAGGTAAATTATATTTCCGCGCAATAATTCCTAGACCTTTAATATGATCACTATGCTCGTGCGTAACCAATATTCCGGTTAATTCTGCTGGATTCACGTGTACTTCACTAAAAAGCTTGTCCATTTGCTTTCCACTTAAACCAGCATCTACTAATATTTTCTCTTTTTCAGATTCTATATAAAAAGCATTTCCAGTACTTCCTGATGCTAATACACTAAAACGTAAAGTCATTCCGATTCACTCCGATTTATTCCTATTACTCGATTTTCCAGTTGTTTTAAAAGATATTCTTTTAACTCTTCATTTTTTTCAATTTGCATAACTTTTTCAGTCATTCGTTGCATCGAATCGGTTAAAAATACCAAGTCATCACTCGTAAATACAGAAGGTTCAATGGCGTTTACAAAATAATTCACTTTATCACCCGTGGTTACTTGCCATGTTGGCGCGAATACCTGTGTTGCGTTATCTAGCGGAATCCGCGTGAAATACCCTAATTCTACTTTTGAAACTTCGGTATTAGGTGTTAATTCATTCCTCTGATAGAGGACGCTGATTGCCTGAATTGGTGTCACTTTTTGTTCACCTGATTCCTCATCTATTTCACCAAGTAAGGTTTGGGAGTAAAAATCAATCTCATTCTCCTGATTCAGATAAACGAGTACTATTCCATTTGGATTGAAATAGATAGGACGGTTCTTTTTTGTCTGAAAAAATAATAAAACATTCATTTCTTTATTCCAGCCCCAATATTTATAACTCTCAGGAGAAACAAGTTCCAGCTCATTTTTCACAAGACCTGCAATTGCTTCATTTGTTGCATCTTCTTCTACCTTCACAGGGTCCTTTAATTTAGAAATAATGAATTCCTGATCAATAATTGCAGTCTCCTGAGTACTTGCTGCTTTAAGCGATCTCACTTCTTCTTCGCTGAAAACCTGCTTCTTCACAGCTATATAGGTTCCATCTTTTACCTCGTTTGATACATCATCTGAAATCGTTATATTATCTGCTTTCAGATTATCTTCAATAGTGGAGATCTGTTCTTTCAATACGTCCAAATCTTCCTTCTTCTGCTTGTCAGTAAACTGAATAAGTAAATAGATATCAAGGAGAAAGAAACAGAGGATAAATAATGTTTTAATTTGACTCCATTGCATCCACTGCTCCCCCCTTTTTTGGTTCAAAACTGATTTTCTCCCATTCACTGTCATCCTGTTTCCTCATAAACCAAGCAGGATTGAGCGTTGCTAAAGTTAGTTCCTCGTTATATGAGTAATCGTATCCAATTTTAATATTTTGTATCGCTTCCAGTTCGCTGTCATCATACTCCCGTTCCAAATAAGAAATAACTTCCATTCCGGATCTCAGTTCTACTGAAGTGGAATCAGGAAGCACACTTTTTAAGCTGATAATCGGCCGGGAGTAATGATACAACTCGCCGTTTTCCCCAAACTCCTGTTCAATTACGGATAAGTTTGCCGTACTGAATGTTGGTAATCCTTCATAAATCATACGATAACGCAGCGTCCTTCTGACGGAATTAATCTCAACCAGCTTATAGGTGTCTGTCCAGCCTTTGTAATCATTAATGTTCTGTCTGCTGTAATCCAGTAAAGCTCCTGCAGGAATTTGAACGTTTTCGGAATCATCCCGTTTGGAATTGAGCAACTCCATACTCAAGTTATCGGCAGAAATACGTAAGTCCTTCTCACTATCATTATAATAATTACCCGTTCCACTAGCTAACGTATTGGGAAATAATATATCCACCAATTTTGTTTCATCAATACGGTCCACAGTGTGCTGGGTTTTCTCCAAAGTTACGTTATTTTGTGGAATATAGATTGGTTCCGCACCCTTGTCATAATGCAACAATTCGATTAAATCAGTATTTTCTTTTGTAGTATAATTCCATAACCGTTCATACTTACTCGTCTCTTTTACAACAGCGGTTAATCGCTGCTGTTCATCCTCTGAAATAAAATGAAATTTCAGTTCAGATCTGTTTTCGATAAACGTAATAACAATTCGATCAAATGACCAATTAGGTAAGCGCCCTGATTCTACAACGTTAAAGAGACTCGGTAAAAACGATAAAGGAAGTGCAGTAGGAAAAGTGATTTCCATTTGTCTCTTATTTGTGATTTGATCTTTACGATCAACCGACTGAATACCTGTAAGACCCCATGTATGCATATCGTCAAACAATAAAGCCGATTGATTTGGTTTCGCAAAACCGTAATGTTTGTCATCCACTTGAAACGTAATTTCGCTAGGTCCAATGAGGTCACTTTTTTTAAGGTTACCTTCCCCGCCTACGCTGATACTGGTTGCAAATGAATCATTTAATACTTCGTCATCTGACTGATAACTCCACAAACCAGCAGTAAGCAGTATACTTACTACGATTAAAAACGTTAACGTAAAGGATTTAATGGATTCTAATTTCATAAGAAACTCCTCCGCTTCTGATTCATTAGCGGAAGTGTAAAGAGAATAGTAGTCCCTTTACCTTCTTTGCTTCTAGCCCAAATCTTTCCATGATGTGCCTCGACTAATTCTTTGGCAATGGCAAGCCCCAAGCCAGTTCCTCCAAGTTTGCGGTTACGCGCTTTATCAGCACGATAAAATCGTTCGAAGATTTTATCCAATTTTTCGTATGCGATGCCTGGCCCCTCGTCCTGGATGCTGATTAAAAGCTGATGCTTTTGTTTTTCAGCTTTAAATTGTATTGTTCCCCCGTCTGAAGAGTACTTTATGGCATTTGATATGATATTGTCCAACACTTGTGTCAGTTTATCCTTATCAAGATACACATAATACTGCCCAATCGGAAGGTCCCGTTTAAGGTTTATTTTTTCCGCCACATTCATATCAAAGCGATCAATAATGCGATGTAAATAGGTAATAAATTCTGTTCGTTCTTTGTGCAGTCCGTAATCCTTATGATCCATTTTAGAAAGCTGCAGCAGATCATTTACCATTCGAATCATACGCTCAGTTTCATTCTGAGTAACACTTAAAAATCTCGGAGCAATCTCCTTATCTTCCCACGCACCTTCTGTCAATGCCTCAAGGTAACTCCGCATTGTTGTTAAAGGAGTTCTAAGTTCATGAGATACATTGGATACAAACTCCCGACGCTCCTGTTCGGCTTTTTCCTGTTCTGTTACGTCACTTAAAACCGTAATAAAACCTATAACATCATCAAAATCATCGGTGATAATGGAGAAGTTTGCCCGAATAAGAAAGACGTCGTCCCCTTCACTGAAATCGACAATCATGGATCCGGTATCATACAGGTCAGAAATGTCGACTACTTTATCGCCTAACTGCAGCACATCTATTAAAAATTTACCCTTCAATTCTTCTGGATCTTTACTTAAAAGAATTGCAGCAGCTTCATTCATCAGCGTAACCGAACCTTTATCATCTGTCGCAATTACTCCGTCAGACATATTGGAGAGAACGGAACTCAGTTTCCTGCGTTCCTCTTCTGTCGTGGCCTGTGAATGTCTTAATTTATCATTTAAATCATTGAAGGTTTCTGCAAGGTTTCCTATTTCATCTGTACTGTATACATTTACTTTCTCAGAAAATACTCCCTTCGCCATCGTTTGAGCCTGACGACGCATTTCCTTTATAGGCTTAGTAATGGTCCGTGCTATTAGAACACCCAGAAAAGCTGAAACGGTTACAGCTAATATTGAACCTTGTAGGAATATCTGATTTATGTCTTCAAGCTGATTATATACACCTTCCATTGAGGCTTCTAAGTATATAGCGCCTACTGTTTCGCCTTCACTATCTTTTAGTGAAGAAACAGAAACAAAAAACCTTGGAGAGTTTTCGGATAATTTAACTACTTTTTCCTGATGAGATGAACCAAACAACAATACATTTTGTATCAAATTATTGGTATTCTTTTTCCCGATGTTAGCGGTATAGTCATTTGTTCCTAAAATACGCCCTTGATCATTTACTACCTGTATACTCGTACCATCATTTCTTTCTACGCCACTTACAATTTCCTGTATTTCCTCTTGGAGTGTTTGTTCACCTTCTATTCGTTCTTTTGCGAACGCCCGCTCAAGGTTAAGACTTAAATAATCCGACTGCGTGTTAACAGATTGCTTAAAGTTACCGGTTAGCTTATCCTCCAATTTCCCTACAAAATAAGAACCGATAACTTGTATCGCGACAAGCAGCAGTAAAATAAAAATGATGATAAATTTTAATTGTATAGATCGAAAAAAGCCCACTTTCTTCATAAAAAACTACTCCTGCTCAGCATTACGCAAATAATAACCAACACCTCGTCGTGTGACGATCCAAACAGGATTACTAGGACTTTCTTCAATTTTCTCACGTAAGCGACGAACCGTTACATCAACTGTTCGCACATCACCATAATAATCATAGCCCCACACGGTTTCAAGTAAATGTTCGCGGGTCATCACCTGTCCGATGTGCCTGCCTAAATAATGAAGCAGTTCAAATTCGCGATGTGTCAGTTCAACCTGACTTCCATCCCGTGTAACCGCATAAGCGTCAGGGTGAATAGTCAGATTACCTATCACAATATCCTTTGTTGTTTTCACTGTATCGTCCGGAACAACTTCCTGACGGCGAAGATTTGCTTTAACTCGGGCAATAAGCTCACGGTTACTGAACGGCTTTGTTACATAGTCATCCGCACCAAGCTCAAGACCAAGCACTTTGTCTATCTCCGAATCTTTTGCTGTCAGCATAATAATCGGCATGGATTGTGTTTTTCGGATTTCCCGGCAAACTTCATTTCCATCTTTGTTTGGAAGCATAATATCCAGTAATACTAAATCCGGCTTTTCAGCCTCCGCAACTTCGATCGCTTCGTCTCCATCGTAAGCACAAATAACGCTATATCCTTCTTTTTCTAAGTTGAATTTTAATATATCTGCAATTGGTTGTTCATCATCTACCACTAATATCTTTTGACTCATATTGGCCACATCCTTTTATGACATTCTTATTCTTCATTTTATCATACTCAGTCAGAAAACTCTCTGTTTGATACGAAATGCATGGTTGTCCACGGGGGCATTTTAAAAATGCATCCTAATCAAACTTTGTGGAACCCAAGTGGCTACTAAAAAAGCAGTGGATATTTAAATTATATCTTTTCAACCTTACTTAGCATCTTCGAATATAGTAGATCCACATATTCGTACCACATATAAACTTTTTTAGTTGTATATAAAAATAGACTAACTCAATCTTATTCATCGAGTTAGTCTATTGTTTTTCTATTAGATTAAAAAAAGTCTGAAGGTTTCTTTAGTGAGCCGTTTACATGTACTTCAAAGTGTAAATGTACACCTGTTGAGTTCCCTGTAGTTCCCATTACCCCTATTTTGCTCCCTCGTTCTACTGTTTGTCCAGGACTCACTTGAATAGAGGAGAGATGCGCATAAATCGTTTTCATCCCATTGTTATGGTTGATGACAACTTTATTGCCAAATCCTCCGTCACGACCTGTTTCAACTACCACACCATTATCTGCAGCTAGAATAGCTCGGTTACTTGGACGGGCGATGTCCATTCCTTTATGCATGCGGCCCCAGCGCTGACCCACGTGGCTGGATACATAACCGCCAATAGCTGGCCAATGCAGATCACCAGTACCGCGTGACGAAATTACTTTTGTACCTTTAATAATAATATTTTTTACTGGCTCCTGAATAACTGTTTCTTCTATTACCTTTTTACCTGTTTCTTTACCGTTTATCATCTCTATAGCGTATTGCACTTCCTGCTTTCCATCTTTACCTTCTTGTTTTACTTTATCTTCACCTTTATATAAATCGTCTGATTCAATAACTTTAGTTTTGTGCTCAATTGTTTCTTCTACTAGTTTCTTCTTTTTAACAATTACATTCACAAAAGGAGCATATTCGGTAACGTTAAGTTCATCCCCAATACTTAAAACAGAATCTTCTTGAATAGATGGATTGAGTTCGAAAAGTTTTTCTTTTGAAAGGTCATACTGTCTGGCAATTTCAACAAGGACCTCTCCTTTACTGACTTTATGTTTCTTTTCTTCTAATGTACCTTTTTCGAGTAGCTTAACCCCTTGTTTAACCGTCCGTACATCTTCAGGCGATATCTTTCTATCTGCTAATTTCACTTCTTCTGATAAAGCAACTTCCGTAATTGCAGATTCATCTACCGATAGCACTGGTTTTGCATCCTGCTTTTTCAGGTTATCCAGGACATCCTCACTAACGTATTTTGCCTTATAGGCTTTAATAACTTGCTCAACTGTTTTTTTATCTTTAAAGTAGCCTACTGTATTACCTGCGATAGATAGTTCCACCGCTTTAGCTTTGATAGAAGTACCGCTTTTTACTATTCCGGCAACCTTCAAATTATCATATGTAGGATTAAAAACTTTCTCTGAAACAAACGAAATATTTTCACCAACTGTGATATTCATATTTTCGAATTGTTTTTCACCAGATGCGGTTTTTTTATCTAGTATTTCCTGTACTACCGCTTTGTCATTAACCTTACCAATATGCTTTCCGTCCAAGTAGACATGGTATACCACACCTAGATCGCTAGAAGCTGCTGAAACAGTACTTGTAAACGATAAGCCAATGGCCAGGATTACTAGAAATATAATTTTTTTCAAATTACTTAAATATGTATGATTAGTAAACACGATTTTTGTTCCCCCTGATTTCTAACTGGACTTTCTCAATGTCCTTTATCAATTTACCATATGTTTAGAAGTAACGTAATAGGGTATAGGGAACTGTAAAGTAACTGTATAATAATAGACAGATTTTGACACATTTCAAGGTGTATAATTACACTATAAGGGAATAATAACTCCTTTAGTAGAATATATCCTTGTTTTTATTACAGGTTTGTTACAAGCTGTTTTATCGAATTATGTAGAAATACCTGTTTTTTTGGTAAAATAAGTAAATTTTGTTATCAGCATATAGGAAATATGTCATGCGTTAAACAAAAACCCTGCCTTTCCAGGGAAACATTATTTACAAACTGGAATATTATCGATCTCAGACTCCAGTTAAATAAAAAAATAACCCTCTCTTTCTTTATCCTGAAAGAGAGGGTTATTTTTATGAACTATATACGCTTCTTACGACGTTTGTTTGATTTCTGTCTGGTCCGACAGAAAAGATTGATAGCGGAATTTCTGTTAACTGTGAAATACGCTCAAGATAATGACGTGCATTTGCAGGAAGATCATGCAGACTCTTTACCCCTGTAATATCTTCCGTCCACCCAGGCATTTCTTCATAGACCGGTTCACACTCTGCTAATACGGATAAGCTGGCAGGAAATTCATTCATAATTTCCCCTTTATACTTATAGGAAACACAAATTTTCAATGTTTCAATTCCAGTTAATACATCAATTGAATTGAGCGATAAATCCGTGATTCCACTTACACGTCTAGCGTGTCTTACAACAACACTGTCAAACCATCCAACACGGCGTGGTCTTCCTGTAGTCGTGCCATACTCGCGTCCGACTTCACGAATCTGATCACCTGTTGCATCATGAAGTTCTGTTGGGAATGGTCCATCTCCAACGCGAGTTGTATACGCCTTTGATACACCTACAACATGATTAATTTTTGTTGGTCCAACACCCGAACCAATGGTAACCCCACCTGCAATCGGATTAGAAGATGTCACAAATGGATATGTTCCCTGATCAATATCAAGCATTACACCCTGTGCACCTTCAAACAGAACGCGACGACCAGTATCAAGTGCTTCATTAAGTACTACTGAAGTATCCACAACATACTTGGCAAGCTGCTGACCATATTCATAATACTCGTCAACAATTTCGTCCACGCTGACAGGATCAACTTCGTAAACTTTTTCAAATAAACGATTTTTTTCTTTTACGTTTTGCTCTACTTTTGAACGGAATGTTTCTTTGTCCATCAGATCAGCAATACGAATTCCGACACGAGCTGCTTTATCCATATATGCAGGACCGATGCCTTTCTTCGTAGTTCCTATTTTATTTATTCCTTTTTCTTCTTCTTGAAGGATATCGAGTTTTAAATGATACGGTAATATAACATGTGCACGATTACTAATTCGTAAATTGTCCGTGTTTACATTGCGTTCATGCAAATACGCAAGCTCTTCTACAAACGCTTTCGGGTCAATAACCATACCGTTTCCTAGTACACAAATTTTATCTGAAAAGAAAATTCCAGATGGGATTAAATGCAATTTGTACGTAATTCCGTCGAACTTAATCGTATGTCCAGCGTTATTTCCACCCTGGTATCTTGCAACTACTTCTGCATTTTGAGAAAGAAAATCGGTAATTTTACCTTTTCCCTCGTCTCCCCACTGCGTTCCAACTACTACTACTGAGGACATAGTGCACCTCCACTAACTTATAATTTGTATTTTAATACGTAACAGCGTAATTTTACCAATATAGCATGAATTAGTCAAGACGAAATACGAACGTTTGGTAACAAGTTATTATTAACGTTCGGTAAAAAATAAAAAGAAGTGTGCCTCCCTTTTATTAGGATGCACACTTCTTCAAATTTAAACAGAAACCGGTGGCGGAACATCGTTTTCACTATACCGATGATCAAGGTCCACGAATTTGTTATATTCTTTTACAAAGGCAAGCTCAACGTTACCCACCGGGCCATTACGTTGTTTGGAAATAATAATCTCAATAATATTTTGTTTCTCTGATTCAGCGTCATAATAATCATCACGATATAAAAATCCTACAATATCAGCATCCTGCTCAATACTTCCCGATTCACGTAAATCGGACATCATTGGCCGTTTGTCCTGACGGGACTCCACGCCACGCGATAACTGTGATAAAGCGATAAGCGGAACCTTAAGTTCACGCGCAAGACCTTTCAATGAACGGGATATCTCAGATACTTCCTGCTGTCTGTTATCCTTAGAATTTGCACTTCCTTGTATCAGCTGCAAATAGTCGATTACGATCATTCCGAGACCGTTCTCTTGCTTTAGACGACGGCACTTAGAGCGAATTTCACTGACACGAATTCCTGGGGAGTCGTCAATATAAATACCTGCGTTGGATAAACTGCCCATTGCCATTGTCAGCTTACTCCAGTCTTCAGCCTGAAGGTTTCCTGTCCGCAAGCGCTGGGCGTCGATATTTCCTTCCGCACACAGCATCCTTGAGACAAGCTGATCAGCCCCCATCTCCAGACTGAAAATCGCTACATTTTCGTCGGTGTTAATCGCTACGTTTTGGGCGATATTGAGGGCAAATGCGGTTTTACCAACTGAAGGACGTGCAGCAATAATAATTAAATCATTTGGCTGAAACCCTGAGGTTAGACGATCCAAGTCACGGAAGCCTGAGGGCACACCAGTTAAATCTGCATCCTGGTGATGCAGCGTTTCAATATTATCGTACACATCAATTAACACGTCTTTAATTGCTTTAAATGCCCCAGAATTTTTTCGGTGCGATACTTCAAGGATGCTTTTTTCTGCTTCATTTAAAACATCATCTATTTCATCTTCCTTGGAAAAACTTGTCGTCACAATATCGGTGGCAGTTCGAATTAAACGCCGTAATACTGACTTTTCTTCAACTATTTTACTGTAGTAACTAATATTAGCAGCTGTTGGAACACTTCCTGCTATATCAGTTAAATACGAAACTCCCCCTATTTCGTCCAGTGTTTTAGCATTGGATAAAGAGGTCGTTACTGTGACTAAGTCAATTGGTTCTCCCTTATCTGACAGCTTCATCATCGTTTCATATATGCGCTGATGACTGGCTCTATAAAAATCTTCAGGTAAAAGAAGCTCTGATGCACTGGAAAATGCTTCAGGCTCTAAAAATATAGCTCCTATTACTGCTTGTTCTGCTTCGATATTATGTGGTGGTGTACGATCATTCCATGTGTCACTCACATTAGTTCCCCCCTCGTATAGAGGTATAATAGTTGATACCTGGTGAATGTATTAGAAAACTTGGCTAATCGCCAAGCTTTAATGGCGAAAGCCGAAGTTTTACTTATACGGGCATTTGCTCTAAACTTTTATACTTATTACTCGATTTTCGCAGAATAAAATAAGGTGATTCTCTCAGAAATAGTTGAATATCCCGCAATCAATTTTCCTAGTGACACAAAATCTCTATACTGCGACGTAACTTCTGTTTGTTTTCCACACCGGAAATAGACCACTAAGTAACAGCAACGAGATTTCCGCAGATGGCAGTCGCTTTCCGCGGGCGGCTGGTGAGCCTCCTCGTGCTGTCGCACTCCGGGGTCTCACCTATGCCTGTCCTCCCGCAGGAGTCGACTGCCATCCGCTCCAATCTCTTGACGAAATGTGGATGTCGAGGACATATTAACTGCACACCTGATAGCACTTGTATTTCAACATGCATTAGTAGAAAAAGATACAAAGACATCAATAGCTTTACCAGTCCCGGTGAGTGGAGGGCGGTGACTCCTGCGGGAACAGCACGAGTCTGAAGGCCCCGCAGAAAAGAATTCTTAAGAGGACGGCCAACTAAAACCGTCCTTTGCGGACAACGTTGGCATACCCCCTTGTCGGGGCAAGGAGACTGAAGCCGTGCCCTAAGGTGCGCATCCGCCCGCAACGATCCTGGACGGCAGCAAGGAAATATACTTAAAATCACGTCGCATTATCCATCAACTACGACAAAAGTAACTAATAGCATGTTTTAGAAAGATAAAACCCTTATGCTTTCCTAACGTATAAAAAGAAAGGCTCACGCTCGATTAATCAGTGCAGTGAGCCTGAAAGCTTATCCTTTATTTTTGTTCAGAAACATGTACCTTAATGGAACCAGATACCTCAGGAAGAATCTTCACTGGAACTGTTGTATAACCAAGTGCTCGAATAGGCTGGTCAAGTTCTATTTTTCGCTTATCGATCTTATATCCATGCTCTTTTTCTAGTGCTTCTGCAATCTGTTTACTCGTTATCGATCCGAACAGGCGACCACCGTCTCCTGACTTCGCCTTCATTTCAACTGTTAGTTCAGCCAATGTGTCTTTTAAAGCGATTGCTTCTTCTTTTTCCTTTTGTTCGAGTTGATCTTCTTTTCGCTTTTTCGCTTCTAAAGCTTTCACATTACCTGCATTAGCTTCCTCAGCGATATTGTTTTTCAGTAAATAGTTTCGTGCGTAGCCATCAGAGACATTCTTCACTTCGCCTTTTTTACCTTTACCTTTAACATCTTTTAGGAAAATTACTCTCAATGTACGTCTCCTCCTTCTAAATATTCCTCAAGTATTTCTATTAATAGTGCTTCGGCATCTCCAATTGATGTGTCATCAATTTGTGTGGCTGCATTTGTTAAATGACCTCCGCCATCCATTTTCTCCATGATAACCTGAACGTTCACATCTCCTAAAGACCTAGCACTTATTCCAATTCTACCATCACTTCGCTCTGATATTACAAATGATGCATTTATACCGCTCATTGTTAACAGTGTATCTGCAGCTTGTGCAATTAACACCGATCCGTATATTTCACCTGGCTTGCCTTTTGAAATGGCAATAGAATTCTTGTGAACTTCTGCGCGTTCTATCAGCTTACTTCGTTTGATAAATACGTCCAGATCTTCTTTCATGAATTGCTGCACCAATATGGTGTCTGCACCCTTCGATCGTAAGTAGGATGCGGCATCAAAAGTACGAGATCCCGTTCGCAACGTAAAGCTTTTCGTATCTACAATAATACCGGCTAATAACGCAGTTGCCTCAAGCATTTTCAGTTTGAGTGTTTTCGGCTGGTATTCAAGCAGTTCTGTTACCAGTTCTGCGGTTGACGAAGCATACGGCTCCATATACACAAGCGTAGGGTTTTCAATAAACTCCTCTGCACGGCGATGGTGGTCAATTACTACTTTATATTCTGTTTTATTTAATAATTTTTCATTAGAAACAAGTGATGGCTTATGTGTATCCACTACTACAACTAAGCTGCGATTGGTTATAATATCTTCTGCCTCATCTGGCTCAACGAAATGCTCCCATAGGCTTTCTTCTTCCCGAACCGCTTCCACGAGTCTATATACACTGGTGTTAACATCTTCAGGGTCAAATACGATATAGCCATCCACTCCATTTGTTTTAGCTATATTTAAAATACCTATGGATGCACCAATTGAATCCATATCTGGTGACTTGTGCCCCATTATGATTACATTGTCACTTTCTTTAACCAGCTGTTTTAATGCGTGTGATATAACTCTTGCTCGAACCCGGGTTCGTTTTTCCATTGGGTTTGTTTTCCCACCGTAAAACCGAACTTTACCTGTATCATCTTTAATTGCGACCTGGTCACCACCTCGACCCAGAGCCAAGTCAAGACTGGACTGAGCAAGCTCCCCAAGTGCAGGAAGATCAACACTTCCAAGACCAATTCCGATACTAAGTGTCACAGGAATATTCTGATCAGCGTTTAGTTCTCGAACTTCGTCAAGAATATCAAACTTTGATTTTTCAAGCTGATGGAGAATCTCTTTTGTACCTACTGCAACGAATCTATCCTGCGAAGTACGCTTTAAATACATACCGTTTTCATGCGACCAGTTATTTAAAACGGAAGTGACCTTTGAATTCAACTGACTCTTAACCGTGTCATCCATGTTTTGTGTGATTTCCTCATAATTATCAAGAAAAATAATGGAGAGTGTCGTCTGTTCATTATGATACAGCTGTTGAATTTCAGTTTGAGTCGTTCGATCAAACAGATACAGTAGACGTTCTTGTTTTTTGATTGCGGTTTGAAATTGATAACCATCTAACTGGAACCAGATTTCTTTTTTATTTTCTTTAATCATTGGAACGAGTTCTTCCGATAATAAATTTAATGAATTGCCCACTAATGTATCTTCTGCAGCAAACCGGTTCATATAAGGGTTTGCCCACTCAATGAAATAGTCCTCATTAAACAGCACAATACCTATTGGCATCTCTAATAACGCTTCTTCTCCAACCTTTCTGACACGGTGAGAAAGCGTTGATATATATTCTTCTGTCTCGTTTATTAGCGTTCTTTCTGTCCGTACACTGTAATAAAATGACCCAAAAAGAACAACTGTCATGACGAGACCAATTATCCATTGGAAGTACCAAATAAATCCAAGCAAAATAATCGATACAATATAGATCATCCATAAATGTCTGCTTAGTTTTGGTTTACTTTGTATATCTGACATGGAATCCAACTCCTACACATTATTCCTGTTTTATTTATTACCCTTTGAAATGCGATCACGCAGTCGAAATCCTATATCTATTATACCTAAGATGCGAACTAGATAAAGTAATAGAGTCGGAAGTAACAGTGTTACAATGACACACACTATTGGAAGCGCTTTAGACTTATTC
Organism: Virgibacillus flavescens; assembly: GCF_050574275.1. GTDB lineage: Bacteria > Bacillota > Bacilli > Bacillales > Amphibacillaceae > Virgibacillus_F > Virgibacillus_F flavescens. The sequence goes on along the minus strand of NZ_CP192260.1, from coordinate 841,152 downwards.
TTTTGATGCGCATAGAAGAAAATAAATGAAAAACCTTGTAACGTCATCAATAAGCCTGCTAACACAAGCACGTTATTTATAGCATGGTAGAAAGCACTTGATGGGTCAAGACCAAACAAAGAAATAATTAGTGCAAAAAAGTAAATCCAGACTAACGATACCGGGAACTGCAAATTTCGAAAAGGAGGAAAAGCAAATTTCTTCTTTTCTAACCTATTTACTACTCTATAGCCAATCCACTGGGCAACAAATGCCTGCATAATTGCTAGGAGCACTATTCCAACTGGTAATAATACTTTGAGCATATCCAGCTGTTCTTCCATTAATTGGAGTTGTTCCTCTGATTGTGCGCCTAGACCAATCTGGTTCATTAACTGCTGACTCGTTTGCATGGAAGCATCAATCGTACTGTATATTTCGTCCAGCAAATTAACATTAAACAACAGCTGACTGATCAGAAAAATCAACAGCAATCCGACGACGAACCCAAGCGTCCCCCGTGCCCACGTCTCATATGCTGTTAGCTTCTTATGCATAGCACTACCAATCATCACACCGCCAAGGCCCATTAAAACCGTAATTGGCAGGGAATATATAGTGGCTAATAAAGATGATAATAGTATAGCTGCCGTAAACATAACCAATGAAGGCTTCCAGTCATATTTATATGCAAAAATAATAAATGGTATTGGCAGTATAAACATTGTAACAATTTCAATTAACGGAACAAAAACAGTTGCCAATAACAACCCAATAAATATAGCTGTTAGAAGAGCTCCGTGTGTAAGCATTTTTGATCGATTCATTTATTACTGCACCTCATTAATTGTAAAAAATCCTTTGATTCTTTTAATCTCATTATAATATGATAACACGATTTTCGTTCTAATTGTTGAAGGATTGGCTGAATATCGATTATTTCCCGGGCAATAATTGTCGAATATTATCATAGTTAGTCAAAATGTCATTATTTATTCAAGTCAAGTGGCGACTTTAAGGCTGATGTTTACTATAATAGTACGTACACGCACGTCATTATTTTCTTAAGGATGAATCCATATGATATTATTTAACGCCTTTTTACAAAGTATAAAATTACCAAGTAAAAATGCTGTCTTTGCTTTAAACCGCATAGGGATGGATGTTACCGTTTTGTACATGTTTATTGTAATGGGAATTGTCGCTGTCCCTGCACTGATAGACCGAATCACTGGTTCCGGTATTCCAGGTTCTGATATGGCCATATTCTTTCAGCTGATATACTTCTTTATGTTTTACTATCTGCCTTTAACCATCATTGTCTTTATCGCTTTATCGATAGTAGCGTATATATTTACATGGATAGCTGCAGCTCTTAAGCGGAAACTTCGCTTTCCATTGCTTTGGAAAATGGGCGCCTATGCTACAACAATCCCATTTATACTATATTCAGTTATTGCTCTTCTGTTCTCTTTTGACGATAGCATGCTGTGGGTGTTCTTCATCTACTCCATAATAGTCTTATTTACCGTGATTACAGTTTATCCGAAACGAAAAAAAATGATCAAATAAGGAGGTACTATGTTTAAAAACCTTTTATGTATGTTCCTCATTCTAATCACGCTAATTGCTTGTAGTGATACAAAGACTTCGAACGCAGACAAACAGGAAATTTTTGTTTCTGCTGCCGCCAGCCTCACTGGAGCACTTGACGAAATTAGTGGCAGTTTCGAAAAATCGCACCCGGATATACATATTACGTACAATTTAGGTGGTTCAGGAAAACTAGCGCAGCAAATTCAACAAGGTGCACCAGTGGATGTTTTCCTGTCGGCTGACCAGCATTGGATGGATGTATTGGAAAAAGATCAACTGATCCTTCCCAATACCAAGATAGACTTCGCCAAAAATAGTCTTGTTCTAATTACGAATGAAACGAATGATACAAACATAGATTCCTTAACTGATCTTAATGCTGACAAAGTGGGGCAAATAGGAATCGGGAATCCAGAAAGTGTTCCTGCTGGAAGTTATGCGAAAGAAGCATTAACAAAACTAAAGCTATGGGAAAGCTTAACCCCTCATCTTGTTTACGCGAAAGATGTCCGACAGGTTCTTACGTATGTGGAGTCAAATAATGTTGAAATCGGATTTGTCTATGGGAGTGACCTCAAGCGGGCAGAAAAAGTTAAAGTCTTAAAGAAAGTCGATACAGAATTACTTTCACCAATTGTCTATCCTGCCGCTATCGTAAAGACGAGTGAAAATCAGGACGCGGCAAAAACATTCCTGGAATTCCTTCAATCAGATAAAGCTAAAGCGATTTTCGATAACTATGGTTTTGACTATTAATACGAGTATGGAGGTGCAATGTCATTGAACTACACACCGTTCTTCTTATCGTTTAAAATAGCTGGCATTGCCACTTGTATCGTACTTGTCTTCGGAATATTATTTGCGCGGTTATTAGCAAGAAATAATTTTCCAGGAAAACGGATAATAGAATCACTTTTAATGCTTCCTTTAGTTTTGCCCCCAACGGTTGTGGGCTTCGGATTATTATATTTATTTGGTAAAAACGGCCCTTTAGGGAGTTTTTTGTTGCAAACTTTTGAGTTTCAAGTGGTCTTTACCTGGATCGGTGCTGTAATTGCTGCAACAGTTGTCTCTTTTCCATTAATGTATCAAAGTGCGTCTGCCGCTTTCCAAACCTACGACTCATCCATTGAAAACGCCGCCTACACACTTGGCGCTTCTAAATGGCGTGTATTCTGGACCATTTCGTTTCCGCTTGCATGGCCTGGTCTTTTAGCGGGTCTGGTTCTAACCTTCGCGCGAGCGCTTGGAGAGTTTGGGGCCACACTTATGATTGCGGGGTATATCCCGAATAAAACGGACACCATTCCGCTAGCTATTTATTTTGCTGTAGAGTCAGGGAATACTGATAAAGCAGTCTTTTGGGTAATAAGCATGCTCATCATCGGCTTTTCTGCAATATTGTGGCTAAATTGGTGGAGTGGAAGGAATATTCTACGATTTTCAAGTGAAAAATAAGGAAGGACCGATAAAATGCTTACAGTTGATATCACAAAAAAATTAAAGAACTTTTTAATTGAGATACAGTTTGAAGTCGACAATGAAATAGTAGTACTGTTCGGCCCTTCCGGCTCTGGAAAAACCACGTTATTAAACTGCATAGCTGGACTGACGCATCCAGACATGGGAACAATTTCATTAAATCAGCAGTTATTTTTCCATGAGCATAAAAAAAATATCCCCGTCCAAAAAAGAAACGTAGGATACCTGTTCCAAGACTATGCATTGTTTCCTCATATGACTGTTGAAAAAAATATTCATTATGGCATGAAGGATCTTACTCTCGCTGAAAAATTAATTGATGTAGTAGGAGTCAGAAAGTTATTGGACAGCTATCCACGACAAATTTCAGGCGGTGAAAAACAGCGGGTAGCACTTATTCGCGCACTTGCTATGAAACCAGACGCACTTCTATTGGACGAACCGTTTTCTTCCCTTGATGCGAATAACCGCGCCGAATGTCAGGACGAACTTATTCGCCTGCACCAGACATGGAAAATTCCTGTAATTATGGTTACACATGATTATAACGAAGCCAAAAAAGTTGGAAATCGAATTTTACGGATTGAAACTGGCAAATTACATCCTGAGCAGATCGAATAAGTAAGCTATTCCTCGTCCGACCTATTCTCCACAACATGTTTGAGGACAGAAACCTTATTATCCCAAAATTGGTCAAAGTATGATATTGCTAATTGTTTTCCACACTCCGGCAATAAACCGCGATGTAACAGAAACGAGATTTCCGCTGCTGGCAGTCGCGCACCTTAGGGCGGCTGGTGAGCGGAGGGCGGTGACTCCTGCGGGAACAGCACGAGTCTGAAGGCCCCGCAGAGCGCTCTTGAAGTGACCCCGAAAAGTTGGACAGATTTTTCGTTAAGCTGCTTGTTGGGAAAGAGTTCGGTATTGAATCGGACTCTTTCCTTTTAATTTTGTTTTTATTCGTTTGTTATTATAGTAATCCATATATTCTACTAGCTCTTGTTTGAAGTGATCTATGCTTTCAAATTGGTTGAGATAAAGAAATTCAGATTTCATAATTCCGAAGAAATTTTCAATAACGGCGTTGTCATAACAGTTTCCTTTTCGTGACATACTTTGTGTGATGCCACGTTCCTCTAGAGCTTGGCGGTATTTTTTCATCTGGTAGTGCCACCCCTGATCCGAGTGGATAATCAGTTCATCATTATCCGTGATGCGCTCCAAAGACGCTTCTAACATGTCGGAGACTAGGGAGTAGGTTGGTCTAGAACCAATCGTGTAGGAGATAATTTCGCCATTAAATAAATCAAGAACAGGAGATAAGTAAAGTTTCTCTCCGAATAATTTAAATTCTGTAATGTCGGTCACCCATTTTTCATTTGGTTTTTCCGCCTTGAAATCGCGATTTAAGATATTGGGAGCAGTCTTACCAACTTTGCCCTTATACGAACGGTATTTCTTTATGCGAACAAGGCTTTTCAAGCCTAACGCCTTCATTAATCGCTGCACTTTTTTGTGATTCACTAGGTATCCCTTATTTGCTAATTCTAATTGAATGCGACGATAGCCATACCGTCCATCATGTTCATGATAAATCGATTGGATCAATGACTTTAATGTGGTATCTTTGTCAGCTCGATTAAATGTTTTTACCCAGTAGTAGTAGGTACTCCGCGGAATACCTGCCAACTTTATAAGTTTTTTTACCGCGAATTCGACCCTTAGTTCATAGACTACTTTCGCTTTGTCTTGTTTGGTGATTTTTCCTTGTTTTGAACTAAGGCTCTCAACTTTTTTAGATAGGCATTCTCCATACGCAAGTGTTCCAGTTCTTTTTGCATTTCCTCTATAGGATCCTTAGCAGGTTTTTCATTCTTCGAATTTTTCTTTTGATGTGCTGTCATATGGGGATTCCCCTTCCGTGTTGGTTTAAGGGCATCGAATCCACCAGTCTCCCACTTTTTCTTCCACTTCCGAACCATAGCAGGATCAGGAATGTGGAAGATCGCCGATGCCTCTCGAAGAGAGAAATTCTTCTCTTCAATAAACGTAATTATATCTAGCTTAAAGGCTGGCGTATAGTTTGTATAGGGAAATTGAAAAGCTTGATTTCCATGATACTCATATAATTTTACCCAATAGCGTAATACAGATTCGTCAATCCCGCTTTCTTTCGCTAAGCCCCGATAACTATAACTCTCTTTTATATAACGTTGCACAACATCGTGTTTTTCCTTCTCTGTCATCTTTCTCATCCAGGCACCTCCTATTGTTAATTGGGTGTCCAACTATAGGGGTGCACTGCATTTTCTCGAGGAGACTGAAGCCGTGCCCGCGGAAAGCATCCGCCCGCAGCTATCCTGGACGGCAGTTACAGAACCAGTATGTGATAATAAAGCTAAAGTTAAATCGAGTTATTTCGCCGTTTCCATCAACTACGACAAAAGTAACTAATAGCATGTAAAAACATCAAGCAGGCTAGGTTTTGGAGCTAGACAGACAAACATAATTATTTTATACATTCTTATATTTTTAAAAAAAGGGCTACCCCATAAACGGATAGCCCTTTTAATATTCCATCAGATTGGTTAAGCAGGTTGTGCTTTACCATTCGTTGTAGCCAGCGTAACAACAATTAATACGATAACTGCTACAGGAAGTGCAATTAATACACTGTTTAGTTCAAATGGTTTTGCTAGTACAATTTCCCATACCAGCGTCGTAGTCACCCCGGCAATCATAGAAGAAATACCGCCGGCAGCATTTACGCGTTTCCAGAAGAAGACTGCCAGTAGAGCTGGTGTAAGTCCGGCACCGTAAACTGTATATGCATACATTTGTACTTCTAAAACGGTAGGGAAGTAGCTTATTATCACATACGATAATACACCCAATACTACAATAAATATTTTCGTTATAAACAATAACTGCTTGTCTGTCGCATCTTTCTTAACAAGTTTACCGATAATATCATACGTGACGTTAGTTGCAGCAGATAATAAATATGAATTACCTGTAGTTACAATAAATGCTGTTGCTGCTGCTAGCAGAATTCCACCAATAATGGTAGGCATCACTAGTGTAGTTGCCATTAAAGCCATCCCCGGGGCAACATCCGGAAACATAGAACGTGATGCAAATGAGATAAACGAGATAGCTGGAGAAATAAGAAGCATTCCTATTAACCATCCGATTTGAGCTTTTCTGGAAGACTTGTCTCCCTTAGATGATGCAAGTCGCTGATACATATTCTGATCACCTAACAGCAAGAACAGGGAAGGCAGAAGAAATCCTAGCAATTGTACGTTGCTTAGCGTACTAGTTACTGTTAAATGAGAAGCAGGAACATTCGCTGTTACTTCATCCCATCCCCCTGCAATGACATAAATGGTCGGGAGCGTAATAAATAGAGCTGCAATCGCAAAAAATGCACTTAAAGCATCAGTTGGTGCAACGGACCTCAACCCACCAATTGTTGCAAGGAAAATAATTAATGCTGCACCAATCATTGTACCAACCTCAACAGACATTCCTGTAGTTAAGTTTAAAATGAATCCAATTCCAGTCATCTGGTACGAAACAATTCCTACAAAAGCCAAAATAATGATAACGCTTGCAATCATGCGCGCAGTTGAACCATACTTTGCCTCAAGAATACCCGAAACCGTATACTTACCAAATTCTCGTATTTTTGGTGCGATTAAGTATAGAATACCGATACCTACTAATGTAGGAACCATCATCAGTAAAGCAGGGATAATTCCATATGAAAACGCCATGGAAGTTTCTCCACCTGATATACTTCCGCTTCCAGTCCAAGTCGCAAGCAATGTACCTGTTAAAACAAATGCTCCAAGTCCTTTTCCTGCCAAAATAAAATCTTCACTGTTTGAAACTTTTCTGGAATAATAGACGCCCATAAGAACCATAATTAATCCATAACCACCAACAAACCATAGTAATGTTGGATCGTGTGTAATTTCCATTCATTCTCCTCCTATTGTAATTAGTTTTGTGTTTAGCTTTTACCAAATAGAAAATAATATAACAGCTATACAATAAATGCCGCACAAAGAAAAGAAGTATTAAAGGATGGACTTTAATACTTCTTCTTTGTAACTTAACATTTGACATCATAACATACTTACAAAAAATTATCATATGTATATTTTTACCATTACTCCACATTAAAAAACCTTTCTTCTCGCTATTTCACACGAAAAGAAAGGTTTATATAAGCTATACTACTCTGTTACGAAAGGCAATAATGCCATAGTACGAGAGCGTTTAACCGCTTTAGTAAGTTTACGCTGATATTTAGCAGATGTTCCAGTAACACGACGTGGAAGAATTTTTCCACGTTCTGAGATGAAACGTCTTAGTAAATCAACATCTTTATAATCGATGTGTGTAATTCCATTTGATGTGAAATAGCACACTTTACGACGCTTTGCGCGTCCGCGACGAGCTGCCATCAATACCCCTCCTTTTCATTTTAGAATGGTAAATCATCGTCCGATATATCGATAGGTTGCCCGTTATTTTTAAACGGGTCCTCTTCATTTTGGTTCTGGTTTTGGTTCTGATTGGAATTACTCTGGTTTTGATTCTGTCCTTGATTTTGGTTTTGATTCTGATTTTGTTGATAGCCTGATGAACCTTGGCTACTACCTTGAGAAGAACCTTTTGTTTCCAAAAATTGAACACTGTCTGCCACAATTTCTGTAATGTAAACCATTTTACCGTCTTGTCCTTCGAAACTACGTGTTTGAACGCGTCCATCAACACCGACCAGGCTACCTTTTTTCATATAATTAGCAAGGTTTTCTGCAGGTCTGCGCCATACGACACAGTTGATAAAGTCCGCTTCACGATTTCCTTGTTGATTGGAAAAAGGTCGATTAACAGCTAAAGTAAAATTGGCTACAGCCACTCCGTTTGGTGTATAACGTAAATCAGGATCCTTCGTTAATCTGCCTACAAGTACGACTCGATTTAACATCAGAACCACCCCTTATTATTGATCTTCTTCTCGAATTGCCATATGACGGATAATATCGTCTGAGAATTTAGCTAGTCGATCAAACTCATTTACTGCAGCTACATCACTAGAAAACTTCACAACAACATAATACCCATCACGGTAATCATTGATTTCATATGCAAGGCGTTTTTTGCCTTTTTCATCAATTTTTATAATCTCCGCCCCATTATCAGTTAAGATTTTATGGAAACGCTCTGTTAGTGCTGTTTGAGCATCGTCTTCCATGTCTGGGCGAATGATATACATGATTTCGTATTTAGTCATTCGTTACACCTCCTTTTGGTCTTAGCGGCTCCTATTATAAATAGAAGCAAGGAATAATTTTAAGTTAATTACTCACAATAGTGTATTATACCAAATCATTCTATAAAATACAAGCTTCGAGGGATCCTTTGTTATACGTTAAAACGGAAGTGGATGACATCGCCATCTTTTACAAGATAATCTTTACCTTCTAATCTTACTTTTCCTTTTTCCTTCGCCTGTGCCATAGCACCTGCATCAACTAGATCATTGTATGAAACGGTTTCTGCACGAATAAATCCGCGTTCAAAGTCAGTATGAATAATACCAGCTGCCTGTGGTGCTTTAATTCCATTTTGGAATGTCCATGCACGAACTTCCTGCTCACCAGCCGTGAAGTAAGTCGAGAGGCCAAGCAATTGATAGGACGCTTTAATAAGCTGGTCTAACCCAGACTCTTCAATTCCTAGATCTTCTAAGAATTCTGCTTTTTCTTCCTGATCAAGCTCAGCAATTTCTGATTCGATTTTTGCACAAACCACAATTACCTCTGCTTTTTCATTTGCCGCAAACTCTTTTACTCGTTGAACATATTCATTACCTTCCGGATTGGTAATTTCTTCCTCAGATACATTTGCAGCATAAAGAATTGGTTTACTTGTTAGCAAATGAAGCTGTTTAACCACTTTCCACTCTTCTTCGGTAAAGTCCATAGCGCGTGCCGGCTGATCATTTTCCAAACCAACTTTCAGCTTCTCAAGCACGTTATACTCAGCCACTGCCGCCTTATCCTTCTGACGTGCAAGCTTTTCAACACGCTGAAAACGTTTTGAAACACTTTCCAGATCTGCTAAAATCAGTTCCAGATTAATAATTTCTATATCATCAATTGGATCAATCTTTCCAGATACATGTGTAATGTTTTCGTCTACAAAACAACGAACTACATGACAAATTGCATCTACTTGACGAATATGAGATAAAAACTGGTTGCCAAGACCCTCTCCCTTACTCGCACCTTTTACAATACCTGCAATATCTGTAAACTCAAAAGCTGTTGGTATTGTTTTCTTCGGTTTTACTAATTCAGTTAATTTATTCAATCGATCGTCCGGCACTTCTACAATACCTACATTTGGATCAATCGTACAAAACGGATAGTTAGCCGACTCTGCCCCTGCCTGAGTAATCGCGTTAAATAAAGTTGATTTACCCACATTAGGGAGTCCGACAATTCCTGCTGTTAAAGCCATGTAACTTTCACTCCTTAAGGATATCATTCATATGAACGTACTAGTCTTCCCAATTATAATACAAGGTCAGGATTTGACAAGCAAAGAAAAAGCAAAAATACGTTATTTTTCATACGCATTTTTGCTGAATCGTCCATGAAAAAATGATTTTATATTTTTATTTTACTTCATTCCTCCATTATGGAAGGAAAAACATAAATTTTACTAGTTTTTATGATTCGTTTTTTTCAAGTACCTTTTTCAATTTCTTGGAGAATTCCCGCCTGGGGATCAGTACACTGTGATCACAGCCCTGACACTTAATTCGTACATCCATACCCATCCTGATTATTTTCCAGCGGTTTTCGCCGCAAGGGTGTGGCTTTTTCATTTGTACAATATCATTTAAAGCAAAATCTTTATCTACCATAATATGATACCTACTTTCTATTACTCATCATTTTCGTGCAATCTTGTTTGTTCTAATTCCGGTTCTTTAGCAGTGGGATTTTCGTTACGCGTATACATTACAAGACGTGGAGATGGTATTTGAATACCCTCACTGTATAGACTTTTCTTCACTTCCCGACGAATGATACGCGCTCCTGCCCATTGAAACTCTGGCTGCGTCTCTGCAATTACTCGAATAACATAATGAGACAATTCGAGTGTTTCAACACCAATCGTTTCAGGAGTACCCACAATTTCAGTATATTTATCTGGTAATTCTTTCGCCATTTCCTCAATAACCTTCTCAGCAGCTTCAATATCACTCTCATAAGGAATATTTATGTCCACAATAGCTAAACCATTATGTACGGAGTAATTCGTCACTTGGGTCACGTTTCCATTAGGCAAAATATGCTGCTCGCCTGTCCAGCTTTTAATTTTGGTCGTTCTCATACCGATTTCTTCTACTGTTCCTTCTACTTTTGAGGTCCTGATATAATCACCAACAGAAAACTGATCTTCAAAAATAATAAAGAAACCCGATATGATATCACGGACAAGGTTTTGAGCACCAAAACCTATTGCCAAACCTGCTACACCAGCGCCGGCTAGTAATGGTCCAATATCTAAACCAAACCCTTCATCTAATACCATAATAAAAACGGTGAAATATATCGTATATGTTAAGACATTATGCAGTAACTTTTTTAATGTATTTTCTCTTCGCTCCGTTATACGAAACGGACCGCGCTGTCTGCTTACAAACACTTTATCGATTACTTTTTTCCCTACTTTTATGGCCACAATAGCCACCAGGATAATTAAAAAAATATTTAAAGCGCCCTTACCGACTGCCGTCCATAGGTCAGGGCCAGAAAGATATTTCCACAAATCTTCTATATTACTATTTATCCAATCCACTATGCACGCCTCCAGGAATGATACTAGTTAACCAGTTTTAGTGTATATGTAGATACTACAACATTCCGTTACTATTGAAAAGCAAACAGACTAATGCGCCTTTCTGTTCTTAGTATTCCAAATCGGATACAGTATTAACCTCATCAGTACATACAAATTTAAAACTCCATATATTGGATACAGATAACTGATGAGCGTTGAAAAGCCAAACGTAGTAAATGGTATCATAATCATAACACCTACCAAAGCAATCAACCATAACGGAGATTTCCAATACGTCTGAATCCGGGTGATCAGCCCCATCATCCCCGACGCTGCTGTTGTAAAAATAGCAAACCACAGCATTATTGACATAAACACTAGTACACCAAACGAGTAGTTTTTCAGAATTGCAAATAACGGTATTTCATATACCAATATTTCCTCGGCTATCTGAATAAGACTATTATTATATATATACGAGATAACACCTAATATGAGCCCACTGCCAATTCCAGCAATCAGTATTTCTTTTCGTGACTGAACTTTATTTCCGATTGCCCCGATCACCGCGATAAGCGGCAGAACATTTAAAGCGGTAAATGGAAATGCTGCTTTCCAATTTCGTTGTTCATGCCAGTGAGAGAAAAGTGCCAGCTTTTGATCATACGTAAATACTAACAATATCGCGATAAGTCCTAACAGTAATACTGGCAAAATAAATTGATTAATCATTAACAGACCATTAATCCCTCTTACAAATAATGCGATAAGTAAAACTGATATAAATCCTACACCCCACCAATAAGGAAAGTAAAACGCCTGACCGGTTGCACCACTGCCAGCCAGCATGACAATCGTCGTCGTAAACAAATATACAAATATCATGATATCGTATAATTTTGTAAGTCTTTCACCTACAATAACCCGCAGTACTGGCAAATAATCTTTTGACTGTACCTCGTAGCTTATCTTCATAATCACCACACAAGATATAGAGAAAAAGCAGGCGAACATTACTATGGCTAGTCCACTTTCATGCCCAAAAAATTGCCATAACTCTCTGCCTGAAGCATATCCCGCCCCAATGGTGGTTCCAATTATTAAAAACATCCACTTAAACCCTGAACTCCACATTTATTTTCCTCCAATTATTAAAAATTCAATGTATAGTTATCTTTTAAAAGTCGTATACTATTAACAATATGTGTGTGGAGGATAAGCTATGAATCTAAAAAAACAATTTGTTATGAAAAGTGAGCAGGAAAATATGCGTTTCATGTATACAGATTCGTTGATTTCAACAATGATGGCTGAAAAAGTTATATCTTTTTTTCCGGTAATTCCGAAAGAATATATTGTTGTTTGTATTGGTACAGATCGATCAACCGGAGATTCATTAGGACCATTAACTGGAACGTTTTTACAGGAAAATAAACCTAAAAATCTAACTGTATACGGCACGATTCATGAACCAGTTCACGCAACTAATCTTGAAAGTTATATTGAGATCATACACAATCAGCATAGCAATCCTTATATTATTGCAATAGACGCATGCCTTGGTCGTTCATCGTCAGTTGGAAACATTGTTTTGGGTATTGGACCACTAAAACCTGGAGCCGCTTTAAATAAAACACTTCCTGAAATTGGGGATATTAATTTAACTGGAATTGTAAATATTAGTGGATTTATGGAGTTTTCAATTTTACAGAACACACGCCTATCCATTGTAGTGGATATGGCAAAACAATTAGCTAAACTATTAACCGAAATAGATAGTCGGCTGCAGCATAGTATTGCCGTCCCGTCTATCGTTATTACTCCTGTTAAACAAGAGAGTAAGCTTTAGAATACTTTGCGCTCTGCCAATTTAATAGTGAACTATTCGTCTACCCTTTTAAACATACAAAAAGACTTCTACTAATCAATTAGTAAAAGTCTTTTGTATAGCGGGCCACAAAGGCTACTGGACAAGTGGTAGATAATAAAATTCTATTATTTCACTCTTACTTAGCATCATCGAAAATACGAAGACTCCTCGAAAAAGAAAAGTACTTTTTCTTCGTGCGATGCCTTTTCAGGGGAGCCTTCCTTATCCTGCGGGAACAGCGCGCGTTGAAGGCCCTACAGGAAAGCGGTCTTTGCTTATCCGAGGAGACTGAAGCCGTGCCCTAAGGTGCGCGAAGTATATTCGATGATGCGACAGTAGATCCAATTTATTTTGGCCCAATATAACTTTTTCAGTAGCTACCTCTTACTTTTAGCAGGAGTCTGTGTCTATATTAATTGATAGATATAATAAATAAGTACTACTGTTGCAAGTGATGGTAATAGATTACCAATTCTAATTTGTGTAATCTTAAGCAGGTTGAGTCCGATTGCGACAATCAGTAGTCCCCCTACTGCGGTGAGTTCAACAATAAAACCATTTAAGAAACTTTCTGGTAACCATTTGGTTATTTGGGTAGCTAATAGTGCAATGCCACCTTGATAAATTACTACCGGTATCACTGAAAAAATTACACCAAACCCTAGTGTTGTTGTTAAAACAAGAGCGACAAATCCGTCAATGATTCCCTTGGTAATGAGTATTTCATGATCACCTCTAATTCCACTATCCAATGCGCCAATTACCGACATTGCCCCTATCACAAAAATAAGTGATGCGGTAATAAACCCTTGTGCTACACTGAAGTTCTCATTTTTAGTAGTGAATTTACTGCCAATCCACGCGCCTAGTCTATTTAACCCTTCTTCAACGTGCATGAGTTCACCTATTATGGCGCCTGTTAGAAGACTTAACAGAACAACAACTATTTTTTCTGTAGTAAATGCCATTTGCAGGCCAATTAATATTACTGCCAATCCAATGCCGTGCATGACAGTCTCTTTGTATCGTTCGGGTATTTTAGTGAAAAACAATCCTAGCAGACTACCTACAATAATACATACCCCATTGATTAACGTACCGTATAAAACCATTGCCCCATCTCCATTAATTATTAAGTCACTTTATAATTCTTTATACGAGGATACTATTTCTCTTATTGCTAGTAAAAATGAGTGAACTTCTTCTTCCGTATTATACATACTAAGACTAGCACGTATGATTCCTTGTTCTGTAGTATGTAACGATTCATGTGTTAACGGGCTACAATGAATTCCAGCTCGTACTGCAATATGATAATGTGAATCTAGTATTAACCCAATTTCCTGAGAAGAAATACCATCAATATTGAATGCCACAATTGGCATACGATACGCGTCAGAATTCGGTCCGTAACAGGTAACACCATCTATTTCTCTCAATCCTTCTAAAAGACTTTGGGCTAGTATTGTTTCACGTGGAACAATTTCGTTAATTCTTTTCTCATACTCCGTTAACGCTGCACGAAGACCAGCTATTCCAGGAGTATTTAATGTACCACTTTCAAGATATTCCGGCCATTGTTCAGGCTGGGTTGCTACAGAAGAAAAAGTACCTGTACCTCCATGATGGATAGGTACTAAATTAACGTTTCCTTCTACCATTAATACCCCAATTCCCTGCGGACCTAATAATCCTTTGTGTCCCGGGAAAACCATCATATCTATTCCAAGTTCATTCATGTTAATGGAAAGATGTCCTGCCGTCTGGGACGCATCCAGGATCGTATTGATGCTGTTTCTCTTCGCCAATTTACTAACATCAGCAATTGGTAAAATACGACCGGTAACATTGGAAGCATGTGTCATTGCGATCAATCTGGTATTGGGTTTAATGGCATCCTGAACCGCCTGAATAAACTGATCGTCTTCTTCTTTTTCTGGAACATCAATGTATGTAATACTTACTCCACACTTTTCACTTATGTATTCCAGTGGCCTTCGAATAGAATTATGTTCATAGGAACTGGCAATCACATGATCCCCTTTATCCCAGGATAAACCCTTGATTGCTTGATTTAAGCCAATTGTAGCATTCTGATAGAATAACACCTTGCTCGGGTTACTGCCCCCAAATAATTCAGCTATTTTAACTCTCGTCTCCTGAATTATCTTCGAAGCTTCCCTTGCTAAAGCATGACTCCCTCTTCCAGGGTTAGCACCAACGGAATTCACTGCATATACCATTGCTTCCGCCACGCTGGTCGGTTTAGGGTGGGAGGAAGCAGCCTGATCAAAATATATCATTTGGTATTCACCTTCTTATAAAATGATAGCTTTTTATTTTACTTGAGTTATCAAAACTTGACTAATCGTTAAATTTTGATGGTTCTATGTTGCATTAAGAATAGATTTATACTTTCTTACCTGCAAAAAAAGACTGACTTTAGCTTAGAAGCTACTATAAATCAGTCAGTCTTTCGATTCTATTTATGATTTTAATGCTTCAATGATTCGATCTAAATCATCGTTCGAGAAAAAATCAATTTCAATTTTCCCTTTTCTTTTTCCACGTTGGATAGTCACTGAAGTACCTAAACGATCCCTCAAAACAGACTCTCTTTCTTGCAAGAATATATCCATTTTAGGTTTTGTAGGCTTTTTTTCGGGCTTCTTGTTCATTTCAATTATCATCTGTTCAACCTGACGAACATTTAGCTTCTCTTTTAGAATCCGTTTTACAAAAGGTAATAATTTTTGCTTATTTTTAATTCCAACTAGTGCTCGTCCGTGGCCCATTGAAAGCTCTCCGTTATTAATATAAGCAATAACCTGATCTGGCAGAGATAACAACCTTACTAGATTGGCAATGTGCGACCTGCTCTTTCCAAGCCTCTTGGACAATTCATCCTGTGTAATACCCAGCTCTTTCATTAAATTAGCATATGCCTGTGCCTCTTCAATTGGAGTTAAGTCTTCACGCTGGAGGTTCTCTAAAAGAGCAATCTCCATCATTCTTTCATCTGTAAGATCTTTAACTACTACTGGAATAGTGTCCAATCCTGCTTCTTTGGCCGCACGAAACCGGCGTTCTCCAACGACTATTTCATACCCTTTTATGCTTTTTCGTGCAATTAGCGGCTGAATAATACCATACTCTAAAATTGAGTCTTTTAATTCCTCAATTGCATCAGCATGAAATGTTTTTCTGGGCTGATATGGATTTGGTCTGCAATCTTTTATTGCTAAATCCTGAATAGCTTCTTTTTTTTCATCAATTTCCGGAAACAGTGCATTTATACCCTTACCTAACCCTTTCGCCACTAGACATCACTTCCTTCGCTAATTCTAGATAAACTTCTGCACCACGTGATTTTGGATCATACGTTATGATTGGCTGACCATGACTTGGTGCCTCGCCTAGACGAACATTTCTTGGTATAACCGATTTATAAACTTTATCCTGGAAGTACTTTTTCACTTCTTCGATGACCTGAATACCAAGATTCGTACGGGCATCAAGCATAGTAAGCAGTACGCCTTCTATCATTAAATCTTTATTTAAATGTTTTTGCACTAATCGTATCGTATTTAAAAGCTGACTAAGCCCTTCCAATGCGTAATATTCACATTGAACTGGTATTAAAACAGTATCAGAAGAAGTTAAAGCATTTATTGTCAACAACCCTAACGATGGAGGACAATCAATAATTATATAATCGTACTCACCTTTTACCACTTCCAACGACTGTTTTAAACGTATTTCCCTTGATATGGTTGGAACTAATTCTATTTCAGCTCCAGCTAATTGAATCGTAGCAGGAATAATATCAAGCTTTGGTACACTTGATTGTGTAATCACTTCTTTAGCAGGGACATCTTCAACCAATACATTATAAATACATTGGCTAACATCCGCCTTGTTAACTCCTACACCGCTTGTTGCGTTGCCTTGAGGATCTATGTCTACAAGTAATACTCTTCTTCCCAAGTGTGCTAAACACGCACTCAAATTGACAGCTGAGGTTGTTTTGCCTACGCCACCCTTTTGATTTGCCATGGCAATAATTTTACCCATGTTATCACCTACCTATCATTCTATAGTTTAATTCTATCATTTTTTTATTGGAAAAGCGGATAAAGCATCATTTTGTAAGAAAAACGTAATTTATGTCGAGAAAACTCGATAATTCATTAAATCATGGCCCATTGCTTCATGAATTATCGTTTTCTGTGTAAAAAAACCCATCTAATAGAAAAAAGATGGGTAAATATATGAAAGTATATAAAAATGAATTATTTCTTTTTGGGAATTTTAATTGTAAATTGATAATAATCATCTAAATCTTTTTCATCAGTTTCAACATCAATTCCTGTATCCGAAACCATTGTTAATGATTGTCTTATAGTGTTTACAGCAATCCTCATGTCTTTATTGACACCTTTAAGTTTCGGTTTTTTCTTTTTAGGTTCATCTTTCTTATTTTCCATTTTTTCGATACGCTCTTCCGTTTGTTTAACGTTCAAATCGTGTTCAATTATATCACGCAGCAGCTTAATCTGTTTTTCCTGTTCTTTTAACTTAATCAAAGCTCTTGCATGACGTTCCGTGATTTGTTTGTTTAACAAAGCCTGTTGAACTTCATCATCCAGTTTCAGCAACCTCAGTTTATTCGCAATAGTTGACTGGTTCTTACCTAAACGCTGAGCTAGTGCTTCCTGTGTTATGGAGTGTAATTCCAACAGCCTTGCATATGCTCGTGCTTCTTCTATAACTGTTAATTCTTCTCGTTGAAGGTTTTCAATTAACGCCACAGAAGCTGTCTCTGTATCAGTCATTTCCTGCACAATCACAGGTGCGTTTTCCCACCCTAAAGATTGTACGGCGCGCCATCTACGCTCACCAGCAATTAATTCATAATCATCTTCTTCAATCTTTCGAACTACGATTGGCTGAATCATACCATGTGTCTTAATCGTCTGTGCTAGTTCAGTAATCTTTTCTTCATTGAAAATTGTTCTAGGCTGAAATCGATTCGGTTTAATTTTCGTTACTGCAAGTTGTATCACTTCATTAGGATGATATGCTTCTTTTTCTTCTTCTTCAGAATCCGATTTATCTCCTAATCCGAAAATACGGTTGAAAGGACGTACCATTATCAGACACCACCTTTATTCATAAAACTCATATATACTAATTTACCCCTATTTTTATGTAAATTGTTCCACGTGGAACAATTTTGTAATTTTTATAGAGTCTTCAATACTTATAAGCTAGTTTAGTAATAAATGCTTATGTAAAATAAATGACCCTTAGGAAGTAAAGGCATTACACCTTTGAAGTCAGTTAAACAAGAAAAACGCTGCAGTATAAACCGCTGCGTACCTTAAATCTCTGCTCTTATTCTACCATATTTAATGATAAAAGTACCCTAAAGAAAAAAATATAGTTTCTATTCAGCTAATTCAAAGGGCTTTTATTCGGCACCCCTGCTTTTCTTGGGTATTTATTCGGTGTTTTTCTTCTTTTCTCAATCATAATAATAGAACGTTCACTATCCTCTTTAGGTAATGTGAACGTATCTACCTTATTTAATTTTCCACCTAGTACCTCTATTGCCAACTCCGCATCCTTCAATTCCTCAGTAGTTTGAGCAGCTTTCATAGCAATAAATACGCCGTTTTTCTTAGTTAATGGCAAACATAACTCAGTTAACACACTCATACGGGCTACTGCACGAGCAGTGACAACATCGAATTCTTCTCTAAATGCGCTATTTTTCCCGAAGTTTTCAGCTCTATCGTGATGAAAAGCAACTTTGTCTATATCCAAATTAGTTGCTAATTGATTTAAAAACACAATTCGCTTTTGTAATGAGTCTACGATCGTTACACTTAGCTGTGGAAAACATATTTTAAGTGGGATGCTGGGAAACCCGGCACCAGCTCCCACATCACAAATATGCAATTCTTTTGTAAAATCATAGTGAAAAGCCGCAGTTATTGAATCATAAAAGTGCTTTAAATATACATCATTTTTTTCTGTTATCGCAGTAAGGTTCATCTTTTCGTTCCATTCCACAAGGGTACGAAAATAAATATCAAATTGCTCCCTCTGTCTATCACTGAGTATTATTCCTTTTTTTTCAAGTTCTTGTTTGAATAAATCTGGGTTCATTATACGGTTCTCCTAACTGTTAATTAGCTTATCTTTGCAATTTTCCCTTGCTCAATATATACAAGTAAAATGGATACATCAGAAGGGTTTACTCCGGATATTCTTGATGCTTGACCTACAGAAAGTGGACGTATTTCCTTTAATTTTTCACGAGCTTCAGTAGCGAGTCCATTAATATCATCATAGTCAATTTTCTCAGGTACCTTTTTATCTTCCATTTTCATCATCCGTTCAACCTGATCTACAGCTTTTTTGATATAGCCTTCGTATTGAACTTGAATTTCTACTTGTTCCTTTACCTCAGGTGGCAGTTCTTTTTCAAATGGAACCATTTGTTCAAGTAATTCATAAGAAACTTCTGGTCGTTTTAGTAGATCTATTGCCTTTAAAGGTTCTTTAAGTGGTGTAGCATTAACTGTCTCGAGTAGCGCCTGGACTTTTTCTTCTGGTTTAATTGTAAATTTAGATAAACGCTTTTTCTCTTCTTCTACCAGCGCTTTTTTCTCTAAAAATTTCTCATATCGCACGTCCGTAATTAAACCTAGATTATGTCCTACTTCTGTCAGACGCATATCAGCATTGTCATGACGTAATAATAAACGATATTCTGCTCTGGACGTTAACAAACGATAAGGCTCATTTGTACCTTTAGTTACCAAATCATCAATTAAAACACCTATATATGCTTGCGAACGGTCTAATATTAGTGGATCACGACCTAATACTTTTGAAGCAGCATTAATACCAGCCATAATTCCTTGTGCCCCGGCTTCTTCGTAACCAGATGTTCCATTAATTTGACCAGCTGTATATAGTCCTGGAATCATTTTCGTTTCTAAAGTTGGCCATAATTGCGTTGGCACTAAAGCATCATACTCAATTGCGTAACCGGCGCGCATGATTTCTGCCTTTTCCAATCCTGGAACTGTTTTAAGCATCTCATGCTGAACAAATTCTGGCAGTGACGTTGACAATCCTTGTACATAAACTTCCTCTGTTTGGCGACCTTCAGGCTCTAAGAATACCTGGTGTCGTGGTTTGTCATTAAAACGAACAATTTTATCTTCAATTGATGGGCAATAACGAGGTCCGGTTCCACGTTTCATACCTGAATACATAGCTGATAACTTCAAATTGTCATTAATAATCTCGTGTGTAAATTCATTTGTATATGTTAACCAACAAGGTATCTGATCCGTAATATATTCTGTCGTTTCATACGAAAAAGCTTGTGGCTTGTCGTCACCTGGCTGAATTTCAGTTTTAGAATAATCAATTGTATGACTATTCACACGAGGTGGTGTACCTGTTTTAAAGCGTGTTAATTCAAAACCAAGTTCCTCCAAATGTTCTGAAAGTGTTACAGATACACGTTGGTTATTTGGACCACTTTCATACTCCAAGTCTCCCATTAATACTTTTCCACGCATAAACGTACCAGTTGTGATAATAACTGTTTCTGCGCGGTAAGCAGCTTTCGATTCAGTTAACACACCTTTACATACTCCATCTTCAATGATTAGTTTTTCAACCATAGCCTGTCTTAAAGTTAAGTTCTCTTGATTTTCGATTATATTTTTCATTTCTCTTATATATAATGGTTTATCAGCCTGTGCACGTAACGCTTGCACTGCTGGCCCTTTACCTGTATTTAACATACGCATTTGAATGTGTGTTTTATCAATCACCTTGGCCATCACTCCACCGAGAGCGTCAATTTCCCGCACAACGATCCCTTTCGCAGGACCACCTAGCGACGGATTACAAGGCATAAAAGCTACCATATCTAAATTGAGTGTCAGCATTAAAGTTTTCGCGCCCATTCTAGCAGCGGAAATCCCAGCTTCTACTCCAGCATGACCTGCTCCAATTACAATTACATCATAATTGCCTGCATCATATGCCATAATTTTTCATCCTTTCTATTAAATACCAAAATTTTATCTAATGAAGCGTGGGCAATCAGTCGCCTCCGCTTTTCTTTTGTCTAGCTCCGCGGGCTAGCGACTCGAGACATAGTCAATTGACACTCCGAGCACGTAAAACCCTGTGCTCTTCGGTCTCTTGACTATGTTTTTCGTCGCTGATCAAGCCCGCTCCGCTTTTCTTACTGGCTAGTTGCGGCTCCTAGAAGCTGCCGGCATAAGCAATTGACACTACAAACGCCAAAAACCAGGCGTTTTTCGGTCCCTTGCTTATGCGTCCGCTTCTAATCAGTCGCCTCCGCTTTTCTTACTTCCCTAAGCAAAATTGGGAGAATAACTGATCGATTAAGCTGTCGCTTGCTGTATCTCCAATAATTTCTCCTAATAGTTCCCATGTTCGTGTAACATCAATTTGAATAATATCCAGTGGCATTGCCATCTCAAGACTGTCTACTGCATCTTCTAACGATTGTTTCGCTTGTTTTAACAATTGGATATGGCGAACATTTGAAACGTAGGTTAGATCCCCACTATCTATCTCGCCTGTAAAGAACGTTTGAGCAATGGCTTCTTCCAGTTTATCCACACCTTCTTCTACTATTAAAGAAGTTGTTATAATTGGTTTCCCCTCTGTCATCTCTTGTACGGCATCTAAATTCAATTTATTTGGTAAATCTGTTTTATTAATTATCACAATATATTCCAGACCTTTTACAGCTTCAAACAATTTTTCATCTTCCGCTGTAAGTTCTTCATTATTATTTAATACAAATAAAATTAAGTCTGCTTCTTTTAACACTTTTCTCGATCGTTCGACACCAATTTTTTCGACAATATCCTCGGTATCTCTTATTCCAGCTGTATCGACAAGTCGTAATGGCACTCCGCGAACATTGACATATTCTTCAATAATATCACGAGTTGTTCCAGGAACCTCTGTAACAATTGCTTTGTTTTCCTGAACAAGTGTATTCATTAGCGAAGACTTTCCGACATTGGGTCTCCCAATAATAGCTGTTGCAAGGCCTTCACGCAAAATTTTACCTTGTTTTGCAACCTCTAAAAGTTTTTCAATTTCATCGTGAACTTCTTTCGTCTTCACCCGCATCATTTCATGTGACATTTCTTCCACATCATCATACTCCGGGTAATCTATATTCACTTCAACGTGTGCTACTGTTTCCAGCAGCTCTTGTCTTAGTTGTTGAATTAAGGAGGACAGTCTTCCATCCATCTGCTTTAATGCAACAGACATTGCTTTATCCGTTTTTGCCCGAATCAGATCCATAACTGCTTCAGCTTGCGATAAATCGATTCGACCGTGGAGAAATGCACGCTTGGTAAATTCGCCAGGTTCGGCTAATCTAGCACCTTTACTCAAAATAATTTCCAATACTCGATTAATCGATACTAAGCCACCGTGACAATTAATTTCAACTACATCTTCACGCGTGAAAGTTTTTGGTGCTCGCATAACGGTTACCATTACTTCTTCCGCTACTTCATTTGTGGAAGGATCTATTATCTTTCCATAATGAATGGTATGTGATTCTACTTGGTTTAAATTTTTTCCCTGAAACAAATGGTTCGTAATCGATACTGCCTCTGGACCACTTAATCGCACAATTGCAATAGCCCCTTCTCCAATCGGGGTTGAAATTGCTGTTATTGTATCTGTCTCCACGTCGTTCACCTTCTTTTATCGCATCTATTTATATATATTACTGACATTTTATTTTTTATCGTCACTAACTAAATAGAATATCACATTTTGACGTAAAAATAAACTTATCCACAAAGATAAAAACAACCAAAGAAAAAAGCAGATTATTCACATGTGGATAATCTGCTTTTTTCTTTAAAATACTACTTTTGCACATGGATAATTAATAAACTTTATTCTTTGTAGCACTTGAAATATAGTACTCGACATCAGGTTACAAATATTTCTATATTTAATGTTACTATTACTTTGTCGTAATTGAAGGAAAATACGGCGTAACTTACCACTATGGAAATAAACGGCGAAGTAGCCAACGAGATTTCCGCAGGCAGTCGCGCACCTTAGGGCGGCTGGTGAGCCTCCCGCAGGAGTCGACTGCCATCCGCTCCAATCTCTAGACAAAATATTGATATCTCATATTTCTTAACTGCCTCTCTGATAACATGGCTATTTCTACATGCACTAGTTGAAGAAAAAACAAAGACATAAACAGCTTTACCAGTCCCGGTGAGTGGAGGGCGGTGACTCCTGCGGGAACAGCACGAGTCTGATGCCCCGCAGGAAAGCATCCGCCTGCAACGATCCTGGACGGCAGCAATGGAAATAAACCTAAAGTTACTTCGAAGTTTAGGGATAATGCGTCCTATTCAGGGAGCATCAAATTCCCGGACAGACAAAGCAAAAAACCCCGGTTTCCCAGGGTTTTCAGTAAAGTATTTACGGTTTAATCACGATGTGACGATGTGGTTCAACACCGTCAGAATACGTAGAAATATCATTTTTACCTTGCAGAGCACTATGAATAATTTTACGTTCATATGCCGGCATAGGCTCTAATGCCACTTTTTTATTTAACCGTTTTGCTTTATCGGCCATTTTTAATGCAAGTGATTCCAGTGTCTCTCTGCGACGAGCACGATATCCTTCTGCATCAACTGTTACCGTATAAAATTGTTTTCCATCTTTATTTATTACCAAATGAACTAGATATTGCAATGCATTCAACGTTTGACCACGTTTTCCAATTAATAGGGCAATCTTTTCCCCATTTAATTCAAAGTTTACGTGATTACTCTTTACAGAAGTCGTAATTTCGACCTCAACATCCATATTTTTTGTTAGCTCACGGATGTATTTTTCAGTTTGCTGGATTTGATTTTTAGCTAAAGTAACTTTAACAATTGATCTCTTCGAACCAAAAACGCCGAAAAGACCTTTTTTACCTTCGTCGATAATAGTTATATCCACTTGGTCCTTTGTTGTGTTTAACTGCTCTAATGCTGATTGGACCGCTTCTTCGACCGTTTGACCAGTAGCAGTTATTTCTCTCACTTTTTGTCTCCTCCAGTACTAGCATCTTTCATCATTGGCTTACGAATGAAAATTGTTTGTGCAACCATAAAGATGTTACCTACAACCCAGTATAGTGCAAGTGCTGCTGGGAAGAAAATTGCAAATACAGCAATCATAATAGGCATTACATATAACATTACCATCATTTGTGGATTTTGACCTGCTGGACTACCAGCCATCATTAATTTCTGCTGGAAGAATGTAGCGGCACCCGCAACAATTGGAAGTATGAAAAATGGATCCGGATCGCCTAGTTCAAACCACAAGAAACTATGTGTCTGGATTTCGGCATTTCTCATAATCGCATGGTAGATTGCGATTAAAACAGGCATTTGTACAAAAATAGGCAAACACCCTGCAAGTGGGTTTACGCCATGCTTTTGAAATAACGCCATTGTTTCTTTTTGCAGTTTTTGTTGTGTATTAGCATCTTTAGAGCTGTATTTCTTTTGAAGTTCTTTAAGCTCAGGCTGAACATCCTGCATCGCTCTTGAACTCTTTAATTGTTTAACATTCAGTGGTAATAGAACAAATCGAACGATAATTGTAACTACAACAATAGCCCATCCATAACTTCCATTGAACAGCTGAGCAAAGTATTCAATTAACCAGGACATTGGATAAACAAAATACTCGTCCCAAATACCTTCACTCTCCGAATTAATCGGCTGATCAATATTCATACATCCAGAAAGTAATACGACCAATCCGATCATACTTATTACTAATAAAAACTTCTTTGACACTCGATTTCCTCCTTACTAACAAAACTCTATGTAATCCATATTATTTTATCATTAAACCAATTTAAGGTTCTATCAATAACCATAAATTGAACTTTATTTTTTTAGTAGACGCTCTCTAGATAATAAATGTATCAAGCTTTTCTTAAATTCATCATATGCCATGTCCTTTGTCGGCTGTCTGGCAATAATAACAATATCTTTATCCATGGAAATCTTTTTTTCAAGATCTTGGAACGCATGACGTAAATGCCGCTTAATACGGTTCCTTGTTACAGCGTTTCCAATTTTCTTTCCTACTGAGAACCCAACACGAAAGTGGGATTGCCCCTCTTTTTTCCTGTAATAGACAACCAGCTGCCGGTTAGCAAAAGATTTTCCTTTTTTAAATACATCCTGGAACTCTTCATTTTCTTTAATACGAAATGCTTTTTTCATTTAAATCACCTTAGATTCATATACAATTCACTCTAACTATAGAATAAGCAGTGATCCCATAGTTCCCCCATATTAAGAAGGAACAGGAAACACTGCTTCTCTTCTGAAAAAAGACCACTGACATTTTCAGCGGTCTATGCAGATAATACTTTTCTTCCCTTTAGACGACGACGCTGTAATACTTTACGTCCGTTCTTCGTACTCATACGCGCACGAAAACCATGCACCTTTTTGTGTTTACGGTTATTTGGTTGATAAGTTCTTTTCATCTATCTTACACCTCCCTGAGGAATTAAAAATTAATACTTAAACATATCCAGTAGACAGTCTAAATAATTATACGTAAAACATGTACCATCTGTCAACTTCCTTTTTCATTTAAGTTACCCACAGGCAATTGTTTGTATTAATCTCAAGGATATTTTTATCCACATCACATATCGACAGGATACTCACAAAATATAGTGGTGTGGATAAATATTGTCTACAAGGGGTGGTTTTTGTGGATAACTGTCGAAAAACCCATTGCATTACTGTCTTATTTTTGGTATTATGTTTGTGTTTTAAGATGTGGAAAAAGCAAAAGTGGAAAATAGATATCCACATTCTGTTAATAACCTGTGGATACTTGTTCACACATCTGTTTATTAGCTTATCAACAGCTATGTGGAGAAAGTTTATAAATCTTCTTAACTACTTGTATAACAAGCTTTGTTATCCACACGACAAAAATAAATTTTTTTTTTCTTACTTCTATTATTTATTTAAAAGTAAGCTAGTTTTTCTATATTTTGCTGGTAACCTTATACATCTGTACACAGCAGTGTTTAGAAATATTCGTTATTCGCCTCGTTCTTAAATAGCGAATGCCGAAGTTTTACTTATACCGGTAATTGCTCTAAACTTTTATACTTTCCTAATGTATAAAAAAGATGCCTTTCCATCTTTCAAAGTCCGTTTTATTTTGAAAGATTGAGAGAGGCTTTTTGTATCATATCTTTACCGAAAGGAGTGAATCCAAATTGGAAAACATTGAAGAATTATGGGCTGCTACACTTGAAAAAGTTGAAGAAAAAGTCAGCAAACCCAGTTTTGACACATGGTTGAAAAATACAAAAGCTGAAAAACTTCAGGATGATACATTAATCATTTCTGCTCCAAATGAATTTGCACGCGACTGGCTTGAAGGTAGATATACCATATTAATATCCGAAATACTCTTTGAAATTACTGGAGCATCATTAAAAATCAAATTCATTATTCCGGAGACAAATATTGAGCCGGATGATGTAAATATGACGCCTAAACCGATGCCAGCCGTACAAAATAATTCGGATACAGATGCTCCGAAAACCATGTTAAATTCAAACTACACCTTTGACACATTTGTTATTGGATCTGGAAACCGTTTTGCTCATGCAGCATCCCTTGCTGTGGCTGAAGCGCCAGCAAAAGCGTACAATCCGCTCTTCATATATGGAGGAGTTGGTCTTGGCAAAACCCATCTGATGCATGCGATTGGTCATTACGTTCGCGATCATAACCCGGACGCACGTGTGGTTTATTTATCATCTGAAAAATTTACCAATGAATTTATTAATGCCATTATGGACAACAAAACGATCAACTTCCGTAACAAATATCGAAATGTCGATGTACTGCTGATTGATGATATACAATTCATCGCTGGAAAAGAATCAACGCAAGAGGAATTTTTCCATACGTTTAATACATTACATGAAGAAAACAAACAAATTATTATCTCCAGTGACCGTCCACCTAAGGAAATACCAACCTTAGAGGATCGCTTGCGTTCAAGGTTTGAGTGGGGATTAATTACAGATATCACACCGCCGGATTTAGAAACAAGAAGCGCAATATTAAGTAAGAAAGCTAAAGCAGAAGGCCTCGACATTCCAAATGAAGTTATGATGTACATTGCCAATCAAGTTGATACGAATGTTCGCGAACTCGAAGGTGCATTAATACGGGTAGTTGCGTATTCGTCGCTTGTTAACCGTGATATAGATGCTTCGCTTGCAGCTGATGCATTAAAAGACATTATTCCAAGTAAAAAGCCGAAAGTTGTAACAATCAAGAAGATACAGCATGTTGTAGGTGAAAAATATTCCATCAGGCAGGAAGACTTTATTGCTAAGAAACGCACGAAGTCAATCGCATTCCCTAGACAAATTGCCATGTATCTATCAAGAGAAATGACCGATTTTTCATTACCTAAAATTGGTGAGGAATTTGGTGGCCGTGATCATACTACTGTCATTCATGCTCATGAAAAAATAGCTAGAATGCTGGAAAATGATTCTTCTTTAGATCAGGATATAGAAGAAATTAAAGAGGAACTCAAAAATTTATAAGTTACCAACATGTGAATAGTGTGTATAGCGGTTCATACTTGTCAACAGTCTGTCCACAGGCTTTTAATTATAGTGTATAAAGCGAAAAATGAGTTATCCACATAATCACAGGCCTTATTACTATTATTACTATAATTTATTAATAAAAATATATATAAAGGACTTCCCACTAGGAGGATTTAGTTTATGAAATTTATTATTCAACGAGACAAATTAATTTCCAGTGTTCAAGATGTAATGAAGGCAATTTCATCACGTACAGCAATTCCAATATTGACTGGAATGAAAATCGAAGCTACAACAAATGGAATTACGTTAACAGGAAGTGATTCTGACATTTCCATACAATCATTTATTCCTGCAGAAGAAGATGGGATCGTACATGTCGAAAACATCGAACCTGGAAGCATTGTCTTGCAGGCACGTTATTTTCCAGATATCGTTCGTAAGCTTCCAGAGAAATCTGTAGAAATTACTGCAGATGAAAATTTAAAGGTAACCATCAATTCTGGTAAAGCAGAATTCAGTTTAAACGGACAGGATGCTGAAGAATATCCACAGCTTCCAATGCTCCAAACAGATGAAAGCTTTGAATTACCAACAGATTTATTAAAAAGTTTAATAAAACAAACGGTATTTGCTGTTTCTACAATGGAAACTCGTCCAATTTTAACGGGTGTCAAGCTTAGCTTCTCTGAAGAGACCCTAAGTTTTACAGCAACCGACAGTCATCGATTGGCATCAAGGGAAATCCCTGTTCAAAAATCACAACTTAATCTTCCAAGTATTGTTGTTCCAGGAAAAAGTTTAAACGAACTTAATAAAATTCTTTCTGATACAGAAGATCCAGTCGAAATCAGTGTTACAAATAATCAAATTCTATTCCGTACGAAGCATGTCTATTTCCTCTCTCGTTTACTTGATGGGAATTATCCAGAGACATCAAGATTAATACCGGAAGAAAGTAAAACGATTATTCATGCAAAGACAAAGGATTTATTGAATACGATTGACCGTTCATCCTTATTGGCGAAGGAAGATCGAAATAATGTAGTTCGACTTGCAACGAAGGATAGTCAATTGATCGAGATTACGAGTAATTCACCTGAGGTTGGTAAAGTTGCAGAAGAAATGACTGTTCAATCAATTGAAGGCGAAGAACTAAAGATTTCATTCAGTTCGAAGTATATGATGGATGCATTAAAAGCAATTGAAAATGATGAAGTAAAGATAGAATTCACCGGCGCAATGCGTCCATTCATCATCAGACCAGAAAATAATGACCCAATTCTGCAGCTTATACTGCCAGTAAGAACATATTAGAAAAAATTCGGCAATCGCTAGTCTTTACTAACGATTGCCGAATTTTTTTATACCAGAATATGAAGACAAATGCGACACAGCGAAAAAGATATTCGCATTTCGTTGCAACTGAAAAAGAGGTAGATATTAAAAATTTATCTATCCACTTTTTCTAAGCATCTTCGAATACATGGAGACTCCTGCGGGAAGTAAGAGATCGGCGAGACCCTGAAGGACGCTAGTCCGAAGAGGCTCGACACTCGCCCGCGGAAAGCGGAATGTATTCGAAGATGCGATGGTAGATCTACCAATTTTGTACTACATGTAACTTTTTCAATGAAAACTTAATTATATTAATAGACATATGAATCAACAAATAGGTTTTTCACGATAAAACGCTCTTCATTTGATGAAAATGAGAGCGTTTTTTGCGTTAAATTGTAAAATCCAACTAATTATAAGGCGTTTTAAAACAATTTTAGCCTACTGCCTTTCCTTAATACCAAAACTTTAGTAAAATAGATAGAAGGTACTTGTATTTGATTATTTGAACGTATTATAAACCATTTTATAATGTATACTGGTAAAATAGACTATGGTTTAAAAAAATAATCATGAAAAAAAATCTACAAAAGAATTTGGTGAAAAAAAATGCATGAAAAAATAGAAATAACCACGGAATATATTACACTCGGTCAATTTTTAAAGCTTGCTAACATTCTGGAATCAGGCGGAATCATTAAAGCCTTCCTTCAGGATCAGGGAGTTATGGTTAATGGTGAACTGGAAAAACGCCGTGGCAGAAAGCTTTATCCGAACGATGTGGTGGAAGTGGAACAAGCTGGTTCATTTGTTGTTGCTACAGAAGAAACTTAATTAGAATCGTTCATATTTTGAGAAATAAATGAGGAATTGTCATGCATATTCAACAATTACAATTAAAAAATTATCGGAATTATGATTCGTTAGACCTCGAGTTTGACGATAAAGTCAATGTTATAATTGGTGAAAATGCACAAGGAAAAACAAACCTTATGGAAGCTATTTACGTTTTGGCGTTTACCAAATCACATCGTACTCCCCGGGAGAAAGAGCTTATTCAATGGGAAAAAGAGTATGCTAAAATAAAAGGCAGCATAACAAAAAGAAATCAGTCTTTTCCCCTCGAAATTATCGTGTCCACTAAAGGGAAAAAAGCGAAATTAAATCATCTGGAACAGAGCCGTTTAAGTGATTATATCGGTGCTTTAAATGTCGTGATGTTTGCACCGGAGGATTTAACCTTAGTCAAAGGGCCACCACAAATTCGCAGGCGTTTCATTGATATGGAACTTGGTCAGATACAGCCGCGTTACATTTATCACCTGGGACAGTACCAAAAGGTATTAAAACAGCGAAATCATTTACTGAAACAAATGCAACGAAAACAAAAGCAGGATTCTGCGTTACTTCGGGTACTTACAGAACAGCTAATCGAACACGCAACTACATTGCTTGTGCGAAGGTTTGCCTTTCTGGATTTGCTGCGTAAATGGGCGAGACCAATTCATCATCAAATCAGCCGCAGTCTTGAGCAGCTGGAAATTAACTATGCAGCCACAATTGAAGTATCAGAAGAAGCAAATCAGGCGACAATAGAGACAACTTACTTAGCGAAATTCCAGGAAATTGAAGCGAAAGAAATTGAACGTGGAACAACGTTAATCGGACCCCACCGCGACGATCTGCTCTTTTATGTGAATGGAAAAGATGTTCAAACATATGGTTCACAGGGTCAGCAGCGCACAACCGCGCTTTCCATGAAGCTTGCTGAGATAGAGTTAATCTATAACGAGGTCGGTGAATATCCAATTCTTTTACTTGATGATGTATTGAGTGAGCTTGATGATTATCGGCAGTCGCATTTATTAAATACGATTCAAGGTAGGGTACAAACCTTTGTCTCGACTACAAGTGTTGATGGAATAAACCATGAAACACTGAAGCAGGCTGAGCTGTTTAAAGTGACCGATGGTAAAGTAGATACATAGAGGTGGTAGTAATTGTATGTTTATTCATATTGGAAATGATAATGTGATTCAGTCAAAAGACGTCGTTTCTATTATTGATCGTAATATAATTTCGTCTTCATCCATTATGGAAGAAATGATTCAGCGGGCAACTAAGTCTAAAAAGATAATAAAACCAGCAGAAGATACTAAGTCTGTTGTGATTACCAAAGATCTAATCTATTTCAGTTCATTATCGGTTGGAACGCTAAAGAAACGAGCAAGTATGATTTCTACGATAAGTAAACTGGATAATTACTCAGATGAATAAGAATAAATTAGTCGCTATTAAAGAAATGTAGGTGAAATGATGTCAACAGAAAATAATATAAAAAACGAAGATGCTTATGGTGCAGATCAGATTCAGGTACTGGAAGGATTAGAAGCTGTACGTAAAAGACCGGGTATGTATATCGGTTCAACCAGTGCAAGAGGCTTACATCATCTAGTGTGGGAAATAGTTGATAATAGTATTGATGAAGCTTTGGCAGGTCATTGTGATCAAATCGAAATTATTATAGAAAAAGATAATAGTATTACAGTAAAGGACAATGGTCGGGGTATACCGGTTGGTATTCAAAAGAAAACAGGACGCCCAGCAGTAGAAGTTATTATGACAGTCCTTCACGCAGGTGGAAAATTCGGTGGAGGCGGTTATAAAGTTTCTGGTGGTTTGCATGGCGTTGGTGCATCGGTTGTAAATGCACTGTCAACTAATCTGGAAGTTTATGTTCATCTTGACGGCAAGGTTCACTTTTTAGGATTTGAACGAGGGGTGCCACAAGGGGAATTAAAGGTTATTGGAGACACGGATAAAACTGGGACAATCATCCACTTTAAACCAGATGAGGAAATTTTCACGGAAACAACTTCCTATGACTTTGATACACTTGTACTGCGCGTGAGAGAACTAGCTTTCTTGAATAAAGGACTCAATATATCACTTGAAGATAAACGAGACGATAGAGAGCCTGCAAATTATTACTATGAGGGCGGAATTAGTTCTTATGTGGAATATATTAATAAATCACGAGAGGTTCTTCATGAGCCATTTTATATAGAATCAGAGGATCAGGGAATCACGGTAGAAGTTGCCGTACAATACAACGATGGTTTTGCGAGCAATATTTATTCGTTTGCGAATAACATTCATACACATGAAGGCGGCACACATGAATTTGGATTTAAGACGGGTTTAACACGAGTTATCAACGATTATGCTAGAAAAAATAATTTATTCCGAGAAAATGATCCAAATTTGACTGGAGATGACGTGCGGGAAGGTATGGCTGCGATTATTTCCATTAAGCACCCTGACCCACAATTTGAAGGTCAAACGAAAACAAAACTTGGTAATAGTGATGTTCGAACAGTTACAGATTCGATATTGAGTGAAGCATTTTCGAAATTTTTATTAGAGAATCCTTCGATTGCTAAAATAGTAGTTGAAAAGGGTCTTATGGCATCGCGAGCACGTGCAGCTGCAAAAAAAGCGCGTGAACTGACACGACGCAAAAGCGCACTGGAAATATCCAACCTACCTGGTAAGCTTGCAGATTGTTCGTCTAAAGATGCAAAAATAAGCGAACTGTACATCGTTGAGGGTGACTCTGCCGGTGGTTCAGCTAAACAAGGAAGAGACCGCCATTTCCAGGCAATTCTTCCATTACGAGGTAAAATACTAAATGTAGAAAAAGCCAGACTCGATAAAATATTATCAAACAATGAAGTTAGAGCAATGATTACAGCACTTGGTACAAGCATTGCAGAAGATTTTGATATAACAAAAGCACGGTACCATAAAGTTGTTATTATGACGGATGCAGATGTTGATGGAGCGCATATTCGTACACTTCTTCTTACGTTTTTCTATCGTTATATGAGACCGTTGCTAGAAAAGGGTTATATTTATATCGCACAGCCTCCACTTTACAAGATACAGCAAGGTAAAGCAGCTTATTATGCGTATAACGACAAAGAAAGAGAAAAAATTCTAGCAGAAATTTCAAAGACACCTAAACCTGGTATTCAGCGTTATAAGGGTCTTGGTGAAATGGATGCAACACAGTTATGGGAAACAACAATGGATCCCGATACCCGTACATTGCTGCAGGTCGATTTATCAGATGCTATCGAAGCCGATCAGGTTTTTGACATGCTAATGGGCGACAAAGTTGAACCACGTCGTAACTTTATCGAAGACAACGCACAATACGTAAAGAATTTAGACGTATAAAAAAGAAAAGCGAAGGCGACTGTTCAGAAGCGGACGCGTAAGCAAGAGACCGAAAACGCCTGGTTTATGGCGTTTGAAGTGTCAATTGCTTACGACGGCAGCTTCTAGGCGCCACAGCTAGACAGAAGAAAAGCGAAGGCGACTGTTCAGAAGCGGACGCGTAAGCAAGAGACCGAAAACGCCTGGTTTATGGCGTTTGAAGTGTCAATTGCTTACGACGGCAGCTTCTAGGAGCCGCAGCTAGACAAAAGAAAAGCGAAGGCGACTGTTTATTGGTGTATGATTTTGAAGGCATCGTAAGGAAAAGCCTGAAGATCACTAGTTTGGCCACTGAAAAAGGGTCGATTTTATAAATTGACTTCTTCACCCAAACCTAGCATCTCGAATTTACAAGACTCCTGCGGGAACAGCACGAGTCTGAAGGCCCCGCAGAGTGGTTTTCTCGAGGACACTGAAGCCGTGCCCGCGGAAAGCGAAGTAAATTCAGAGGTGCGTTGGTAGATCCGCATATTGTAGTGGTCTCATCACTAGCCACTAGTTACATCACACAAACAAAAAATAAGATAACTAAACTGATAAATGATTTCATTGGTAGTCACAGAATTCCTTGTGACAAGGAGGTAAGAGTATGGCGGAAGAACGTTCAAATGTTCAAGAAATAAATATTAGTCAGGAAATGCGCACATCGTTCCTGGATTATGCAATGAGTGTAATTGTATCGCGTGCACTTCCAGATGTTCGTGATGGTCTAAAACCGGTTCATCGGAGAATTTTGTATGCAATGAACGATTTAGGTATGCATTCGGATAAAGCACACAAAAAATCAGCGCGTATCGTTGGTGAAGTTATTGGTAAGTATCACCCGCATGGTGACTCAGCTGTTTATGAAACAATGGTTCGTATGGCACAGGATTTCAGTTATCGTTATATGCTAGTTGATGGTCATGGTAACTTTGGTTCTGTTGATGGTGACTCTGCCGCAGCAATGCGTTACACAGAGGCACGTATGTCCAAAATTTCAATGGAACTACTGCGTGATATTAACAAGGATACAATCGATTACCGGGACAACTATGATGGTTCTGAACGTGAACCAGTCGTGTTCCCATCTCGTTTCCCAAACTTACTGGTTAACGGTACATCAGGTATTGCAGTAGGAATGGCTACGAACATTCCACCACATAATTTAGGGGAAACAATCGATGCTGTCCTAGCTATCAGCAGAGACCCTGAAATTACGATTGATGAATTAATGGAGAACCATATTTATGGACCAGATTTTCCGACTGCTGGACAAATTCTTGGCCGCAGCGGAATTAGAAAAGCATTTGAAACAGGAAAAGGTTCTGTTACGATTCGTGCGAAGGTACATATCGAGGAACAGAAAAATGGTAAAGCAACCATTATTGTTAACGAACTTCCATATCAAGTAAACAAAGCGAAGTTAATTGAAAAAATTGCTGATCTTGTTCGCGACAAACGTATTGATGGTATTACAGACTTACGTGACGAATCTGACCGTAATGGAATGCGTGTAATAATGGAGTTACGCCGTGATGTAAATGCAAATGTTGTATTAAATAATTTATACAAACAAACATCATTGCAAACAACTTTTGGAATTAATACATTAGCTCTAGTTGATGGACATCCTAAAGTACTGAACATCAAACAATGCCTTGTGCATTATTTAGATCACCAGAAGGTAATCATTAAGCGTCGTACAGCTTTTGAATTAAGAAAAGCGGAAGCTCGTGCTCATATTCTGGAAGGACTTCGAATTGCGCTTGATCACCTGGATGAAGTGATTGCCTTAATTAGAAGCTCAAAAACCGGTGATATCGCACGTGATGCATTGATGGAACGTTTTGGTCTTTCTGAAAAGCAAGCTCAAGCTATATTGGACATGCGTTTGCAGCGTCTTACAGGACTTGAGAGAGAAAAAATTGAGAATGAATACAATGAGCTGATTCAACTAATAGATGAGTTAAAAGCAATTTTAGCTAATGAAGAAAAGGTTCTGGAAATTATTCGAGAAGAACTAACAGAAATTAGAGATCGTTTCAGTGATCCACGCCGAACGGAAATAATGGTTGGTGGAATTGACTTTATCGAGGACGAGGATCTTATTCCTGAAGAAAATATTGTTATAACACTTACCCATAAAGGCTATATCAAACGTTTACCAGCTTCTACGTATCGAACGCAAAAACGTAATGGTCGTGGTATTCAAGGAATGGGTACGAATGATGATGATTTTGTAGAACATCTGGTATCGACTTCCACACATGATACTGTGCTGTTTTTCACCAATAAAGGGAAAGTATATCGTGCAAAAGGATATGAAATTCCTGAATTTAGCAGAACAGCAAAAGGTATCCCAGTAATTAATCTGCTGCAAATCGAAAAAGATGAATCCATTAATGCAGTTATTACTGTTAATGAGTTTGCCGAGGATTGGTACCTGTTCTTCACAACCAGGAAGGGTGTTTCCAAACGGACGACCTTATCCCAATTTGCAAACATCAGAAAAGGTGGATTAATAGCAGTTAATCTGCGTGAAGATGATGAACTTATCTCTGTTCGTTTAACAGACGGGACCAAGGACATTATGATTGCTACAAGAAATGGTTATTTAATTCGATTCCCAGAAGATCAAATTCGTTCGATGGGTCGAACTGCTGCAGGCGTAAGAGGTATATCCCTACGTGGTGAAGATGAAGTTGTTTCCATGGAAATCATCGAAGAGGGATTGCAGATTTTACATGTAACGAATAAAGGTGTTGGAAAACGAACACCGGAAGATCAATATCGAATCACTAAACGTGGTGGTAAAGGTATTTTCACATGTAAATTAAACGAGGACACCGGTGAAGTTGTAACCGTGAAGGCTGTAACAGGTGAAGAGGACATTATGCTGATTACAGTTGATGGTGTTTTAATCCGTATACCTGTCGAAGGAATTTCTCAATCCGGACGTAATACTCGCGGAGTTGGGTTAATTCGATTACAGGAAAATGAAGAGGTTGCAACAGTTGCGAAGGTTGAACCTGATGATGAAGAAGAAGTAATTGAAGAAGATGCAATCGGTGAATCTGAAGCAGTAACAGATGTCATTGATTCAAATGAGGAAACAACTGAAGCAGATAAAACAGATAAAGAAGAAGAATAACAACTAGATAATAAGTATGTTAAAAGCAACTCAGAAGAGAAGTAAGATATAAAAACTCTCTTTGAGTTGCTTTTTTCTTATATACAAAGGGGGAATAAACATGCGAGTGGAGCCATCACAATTAGTTCCAGGCTGTGTGTTGTTAAATGATGTAACCGGAAAATCGAACAAGGCAATTATTCCTAAGAAAACGACCATTACCGAGCAGCACATTACGATATTGGAAAAATTTTTTATCACATATGTGGACGTGGGATCTAAGCTTTCAGATGGAAAAGTTTATTCTCCATCAATCGTTCAAAAGAAAAAGGAACCTGTTAAAAAACAACAGCAAACAAAGGACGTTAGCCAACTTTCATTTGGAGAACATTATCAGTACGTAGTGGAAAACTACAAAAAGCTATTTACCGCCTGGCAAAACAATATTGCTGTTGATATGCCTGCTGTACGTAAGTTGATCATTCCATTATTTGAGCGAATGGATCAGGATGACGTGAATGTTTTTACGTTGCATATGTACAGTAATAAAAATGACTATATGTACCATCATAGTGTTGCTGTAAGCATTTTGGCAGCATTTCTAGGTAAAAAACTGGGTTACAGCAATGGTGATTATACGCAAATAGGTCTGGCAGGTTTTTTAAGTGATTGCGGAATGGCCAAGATAACTCCATCCATAATAAATAAAACAACCTATCTATATGAACAGGAAGTTAGCCAGATGAAAAACCATCCTACCTATTCTTATCGTATGGTGGAACATGTTCCTACAATCACACAATTGGTTAAGCTCGCTATTCTGCAGCACCACGAACGAATGGACGGAAGGGGGTATCCGCTTGGTGTGCAAAAAGATAAAATACATGCATACTCCAGAATAATCGCTGTTTGTGATATGTACCATGCTGCAACGTGTGAACGAGTATATCAATCTAAACAATCACCCTTCCAGGCTATGGAGGATATTGCGCGGAGCAAATACAATCACTTCGATCATCAGGTAGCAGAAACGTTTATAAAAAGTCTAGCTAATTTCGCAGTTGGCACAAAAGTGAAGCTTTCGAATGGAGATGTAGGGGAAATTGTATTCGCAGAAGATAATTTTCCTACTCGTCCGATGGTAAAAGTAACAAAATCAGAAGAAATAGTTACGTTAAAAAACAACCCTGATATTTATATTGAGGAACTTCTGTAAACTTAACAATGATAATCCGAACGAACCTTTCGAGTTCGTTCGGGTTATTTCTTACTTCTCTGCAACAACCATTCTCCAAGTAAAGCTTCTATTTTATCTACAGCAATGGATAAGTATTGAACAATGACGGAGTAGTCCATCCCGTATTTTGTTGAAAAAAGTTCTCCCCAATATTCTGTCTCGTAACGACTTATCATACTTAGGTTATACAAAATTAAGTAATGGATCAGGATCTCGGGAACAGAAACAAAATACTCACGATCGCAAGGGAAATAAATTTCCTGCTGCAGATGATGATAGTAGAAGGGCCCTTCCAGACGTTGGACAGGCATTTCCATGTAAACCATTAGATGCTTCTTCGATGAGACCACCTTGTTTATTTTAGGTATATATGGTGTTATACGCTGAATAAATGCGCGTTGTGTCAGATGATAGTTGTCTAGAATTGAAGCTGGAAAGCATAGTGTGGAGGAGTTGATCCTGCCTATTGATATAAACTTCCCTTGGTTATTAAAAGTAAAAAATTCATTCATTTCAGGTATTAACCGAAGCAGATAATCCATTTTCACTTTAGAAAACGGTGATGTCTTAAACGAAAATAGGTGACTGGAAGTGTAAGTAAATAAGCCATTCTGCTGAACCCTCACCTCATCCTGAATAAACGAGTAATCCTTTTTTTTCCTTTTTCTCGCTGATACACCGTGTGCTAAAATAGAGGTAGACTCAGGGTAATCCGGTCTATTTGTTAACAAGCATGCTTTAAGAATATGACCCATCCCATAGAAATAGAGAAGTGGTTTAAGTCGAAGGTCAATCTTTTCTCCTTCTTTAAGAAAAAGCTGGCCTTGATCAAGATAATATAAAAATGTTCCACTATTCTCATAGCTTTTTTCCTCCGTATTTACTCCAGAAAGGTTAGCATAACAGGTACTTAAGAAATTCTGACTGGATTGGAGGTTTTGTAATGAGGTGAAAAAGGTTGATATATCCTGTTTTTTCATATATTCCCACCTTCCTGAACAATTATAATATTTAGAATCCATTTTCTTTTATATCTTTTATTAGTACCAGTTGAAAAACACTTTTCGATACCGTATTCTAAGTAACAATTAGTTTAACCGTAAATCTAATAAATACGCACAGCGAGTATGTGAAAAAATAGAATTAGGAGGATGAAGATGCGCGAAGATAAGTTTGTCAAAGAAGGATTAACATTTGATGATGTTTTGCTGGTACCGGCAAAGTCAGAAATACTTCCAAAGGATGTCGAAGTAAAAACAAAGCTGTCTGAAAAACTGCAGCTTAATGCTCCTTTCATTAGTGCAGGTATGGATACTGTAACCGAAGCAGAAATGGCTATCTCAATGGCACGCCAAGGTGGGTTTGGTGTCATTCACAAGAACATGTCGATTGAAGATCAAGCGGAACAAGTGGATCGCGTAAAACGTTCTGAAAGCGGCGTTATTACGAACCCTTTCTTCTTAACGCCTGAGCATCAGGTATTTGATGCAGAGCACCTGATGGGCAAATTCCGCATCTCTGGAGTCCCAATTGTTAATAATCAGGAGGAACAAAAGTTAGTTGGTATTTTAACCAACCGTGACCTTCGTTTCATCCAGGATTATTCTATTTTAATCCATGAAGTAATGACTAGCGAAAACCTTGTTACAGCGCCAGTTGGAACAACGTTAAACGAAGCGGAAAAAATGCTTCAGCAATATAAAATTGAAAAGTTGCCACTTGTCGACGATGGTGGTGTATTAAAAGGATTAATTACCATTAAAGATATTGAAAAAGTGATCGAATTTCCAAAAGCTGCGAAAGATTCACAAGGAAGATTATTAGTTGGAGCAGCAGTTGGTGTAACAGCTGACGCTATGAAACGAGTGGAGCATCTGGTTGCAAGTGGAGTAGATGTAATTGTAATTGATACTGCTCACGGTCACTCAAAAGGAGTTCTGGAGCAGGTGAAGCGTGTAAGAGAAGCTTATCCTGACTTGGATATTGTAGCAGGAAACGTTGCTACTGCTGAGGCAACCAAGGAGCTTATCGAAGCAGGTGCTTCCATTGTTAAAGTTGGTATTGGACCAGGTTCTATTTGTACCACACGCGTAGT
This sequence comes from Virgibacillus flavescens, assembly GCF_050574275.1. Lineage (GTDB taxonomy): Bacteria > Bacillota > Bacilli > Bacillales > Amphibacillaceae > Virgibacillus_F > Virgibacillus_F flavescens. The sequence goes on along the minus strand of NZ_CP192260.1, from coordinate 801,553 downwards.
AGCGGGTGTTGGTGTTCCTCAAATAACAGCTGTTAACGATTGCGCAATGGCAGCTTCAGAATATGGAGTTCCGATTATTGCAGATGGTGGAATCAAATACTCCGGTGACGTTGTAAAGGCACTCGCATCAGGTGCTCATGCAGTAATGCTTGGCAGTATGTTTGCTGGTGTATTGGAAAGTCCTGGTGAAACAGAAATTTTCCAAGGACGCCAGTACAAAGTCTATCGTGGAATGGGATCGGTCGGAGCAATGAAAGCAGGCTCAAAAGATCGTTACTTCCAGGAGTCCGAAGAATCGAAAAAGCTTGTACCAGAAGGAATCGAAGGACGAGTTGCCTATAAAGGACCGCTTGCAGATACAGTTCATCAATTAATTGGTGGATTACGTGCTGGAATGGGTTATTGCGGAACAGCGAGTATCGACTCATTGCGAAATGATGCAAAATTTATTCGCATTACAAACGCTGGTTTACGTGAGAGTCATCCACATGATGTACAAATTACAAAAGAAGCACCGAACTATTCAGTTTAATTAAAAGCGTAATAGTAGGTCTGAAAACCTAGTTGAAAAAATAGATAGGGAATATTCCCCGTCTATTTTTTTTGCGTTTTATGTGGTAAAATATCAAAGATGCATAAAATTTTTTCAATGATTTTTTTTACATAATGACTTTTCCTATATGAGGAGTAAAGTCTGATAATACTAAGGTGGAGGTAGAGAAAGTGAAACACAACTTAAAGAGAAATTTGTCACTATTGCTGGTTGCATTAGTAATGATGACAACGGTATTTGTACAACCTATGGGAACGAAGGCAGCAGAAACACTCGAGTTAAATGCACAATCAGCAATTTTAGTAGATGCAGAAACAGGTAAGGTTCTATTTGCTAAGGAAGCTGATATATCACTACCACCAGCTAGTATGACGAAATTGATGACGGAATACCTTGTATGGGAAGCAATTGAAAGTGGTAAAATCAGCTGGGATACAACAACGACAATAAGTGATTATGCATATAGTATTTCTGCAAATCCAAATCTGTCAGGTATTGGATTACGTCAGGATAAAGAATATACAGTGAAAGAATTATATGACGCGATGGCGATTATTTCCGATAATGGAACTACGATTGCTTTAGCAGAGCTGATTGCAGGTTCTGAGGGCGAATTCGTAAAGATGATGAACAAAACAGCTGAAGAAATGGGATTACAAGATTACAAGTTTGTAAATTCTACTGGACTGCCTAACTCTTTATTAGGTGAAAACGTTCCAGAGGGAACAGAATCAGATGACACTAATCTGATTTCAGCCAGATCTTTGGCGTTACTGTCATATAACCTTATTAATGATTATCCAGAATCGTTAAAGGTATCAAGTCAGGTTACATTGGACTTTGAAGGATTTAAAAATATTGAAAATTTAAACTGGATGCTGCCACACTCTGCAACATTCTTACAGCAGTTTACGTATGAAGGTGTTGATGGTCTGAAAACCGGACACACTGATTTGGCTGGGTATTGTTTTACAGGTACCGCTGAACGTAATGGTCAACGACTTATTTCTGTTGTGATGAAAACAGACAGCAAAGCACAACGTTTTGAGGAAACAGCAAAACTGCTTGATTTTGGATTCTCTAATTTTGAAACAAAAGAATTATTTCCTGAAGGCTATCAAGTAGAAGGTAAAGCTAAATTACCTGTTGCTAAAGGTAAAGAAAAATCTGTTAAAATTGCTACAAATGAAGCCATTAAACTACCTGTACAGCAGGGAGAAGAAGAAAAATATACAGTTAAGTATAAATTAGATGAAGACAAGTTAAACAAAGACGGAGAGATCTCCGCACCTATCAAAAAAGGTGCAAAAGTAGGTACCGCAGAGCTTATCTATGAAGGCGAAAATGACTATGGTTATATATTTAATGCAGAAAAAAATAAATCAGTCGAAGTTATAGCGCAGGAATCAGTTGCGAAGGATAACTGGTTTATGCTGATTATGGGATCAATCGGTGGTTTTTTCAGTAATTTATTTACTTCAATCGTAGATACTGTCAAAGGCTGGTTCTAAGTAGTATAATTATCTAGGCTAAAAGTTTCACATAACAGGAGGAATTTTGGATGACTAATACAGGAACAGAGCGTGTAAAACGCGGAATGGCAGAAATGCAAAAAGGCGGCGTAATCATGGATGTTGTGAACGCTGAGCAAGCAAAAATCGCAGAAGAAGCAGGAGCAGTTGCTGTAATGGCATTAGAACGTGTTCCTTCAGATATTCGTGCAGCAGGTGGAGTAGCTCGTATGGCTGGACCTGAAATCACGGAAGCAGTAATGAATGCAGTTTCCATACCAGTTATGGCAAAGGGACGAATTGGTCATATCGTGGAGGCACGTGTTTTAGAAGCAATGGGTGTGGACTATATCGACGAGAGTGAAGTGTTAACACCAGCAGATGATGTTTTTCACTTAAATAAAGCAGAGTACACGGTACCATTTGTATGTGGTTGTCGTAACTTAGGGGAAGCTGCACGCCGTATCGGTGAAGGTGCTTCTATGCTTCGTACAAAAGGTGAACCTGGAACTGGAAACATCGTCGAAGCAGTTCGTCACATGCGCCAAATTCAGTCAGAGATTCGTCAATTATCTGCAATGTCGAAAGATGAAGTAATGACATTTGCTAAAAATATTGGTGCTCCATATGAGCTATTATTACAAATTCGCGAAGAAGGTCGTTTGCCAGTAGTTAACTTTGCTGCAGGTGGAATTGCTACACCAGCGGATGCTGCGTTAATGATGCAGCTTGGCGCTGATGGTGTATTCGTTGGATCTGGTATTTTCAAATCTGATAATCCAGCTAAATTTGCAAAAGCTATTGTGGAAGCAACAACACATTATACTGATTATAAGCTAATCGCTGAGCTTTCGAAGGGCTTAGGTACTGCAATGAAGGGTATTGAAATGAGCACAATTTCTGGATCTGACCGTATGCAGGACCGCAGCGAATAGAAAGAAGGATTTCGTATGACAACAATTGGTGTACTTGCACTGCAGGGTGCAGTTCGCGAACATATTCGTTCCATTGAAGCATCTGGTGCAACAGCTATCGAAATAAAAAGAACCGAACAATTAGAAGAGATTGACGGCTTAATTTTTCCTGGTGGAGAAAGTACCACCATGCGCCGTTTAATTAACAGCTATGGATTTTTTGAAGCGCTAAGAGAATTTGGCGAAAAAGGCAAGCCTATTTTCGGCACATGTGCTGGCTTAATTTTAATGGCTACTGAAATAGAAGGTCAGGAAAGTGGTCATCTTGGGTTAATGAACATGAAGGTTGCACGCAATGCGTTTGGACGCCAGGTTGCAAGCTTTGAACAGAAACTCGAGATCAAGCATGTTGCAGATGACTTTAATGCCGTGTTTATTCGAGCTCCATTCGTGGTTGAAGCAGGACCTGAAGTACAGGTTTTAGCGACGTATCAGGACCGGATTGTAGCAGCACAACAAGGTCACTATCTGTGCACTGCCTTTCACCCGGAGTTAACAGATGATAACCGTTTTGTTGAATATTTTGTCAAAATAGTGGAAGAATCAGTAAAAAGACTTGCTTCTTAATTAAAAATTATGTATGCTATATCATAATAAATTAAACAGTAATGCAAGGAAGTAGTAACAGGCAAGCTTTCCAAAGAGAGTCGATGGCTGGTGTAAATCGACGTAAGTTACTTGTGAATCCATCCTTAAACTGGTTTACTGAACGCCGTTTTAGTAAGTGAACCCGGGTAAAAACCGTTAACATTTTCGAGCCGGAAGAATTTATTTCTTCAATCAGGGTGGCATCGCGGGTAAAAACTCTCGTCCCTATATTATAGGACGGGAGTTTTTTGTGTTTTTTTAGACCGTCCAGTGATTCGCGGGTACGTCGGCTGGTAATCCGCCGAATCGGCATGTATTTGGCCGAACCTGGCCTGTAAAGCAGTCAAACTGGCTTGTATTTAGCTAAAAGTGGCAGGTAATCCGTGTCCCGGCCGGTAAATGGGTCGAGTTGGCTTGTATTTGCCCGAACTTGGCCTGTAAAGCAGTCAAACTGGCTTGTATTTAGCAGAAAGTGGCTGGTATCCCGTGACCAGGTTGGTAAATGAGCCGAATCGGCCTGTATTTGGCCGAACCTGGCATGTAAATCAGTCAGACTGGCATGTATTTAGCAGAAAGTGGCATGTAATCCGTGTCCCGGCCGGTAAATGAGTCGAATCGGCCTGTATTTGCCCGAACTTGGACGGTAAATCAGGCAAACTGGATTGTATTTAGCAGAAAGTGGCTGGTATCCCGTGGCCCAGCCAAATTAATCGGCTAAGCAAAAACTAAAAACGAATTAGGAGGAAAACATTATGTTAGACATGAAGTATTTACGCACTAATTTTGATGACGTTAAAGAAAAGCTTGCCCACAGAGGTGAGGATCTATCTGAACTGGATAAGTTTGGTGAACTTGACGCACGACGCCGCGAGCTAATCGCTGAAACGGAGACATTAAAAGCAAAACGGAATGAAGCATCTAAGCAAATTTCTGTTTTGAAAAAAGAGAAAAAGGATGCGGAGCCTGCGATTAAAGAAATGCGCGAGGTTGGCGATCAGATCAAAGTTCTGGATACCGAGCTGAAAGAAATTGAAGTTAAACTGGAAACGATGCTGTTGTCTATTCCAAACATTCCGCATGAAAGTGTACCAGTTGGCGAAGACGAGGATGATAATATCCTGGCACGCGAAATTGGCGAAACACCTAAGTTCCCATTTGAAGCGCAGCCTCACTGGGATATTGCGACAAACCTCGACATTCTTGATTTTGAAAGTGCGGGAAAAGTTACAGGCAGCCGTTTTGTATTTTATAAAGGGATGGGAGCGCGCTTGGAACGTGCACTATTAAACTTTATGATGGATCTGCACGCTGACGAGCATGGCTACACGGAAATGCTTCCACCGTATATGGTAAACCGCGCGAGCATGACTGGAACTGGTCAGCTTCCGAAATTCGAGGAGGATGCATTCAAGCTTGAGGGCTGGGATTACTTCATGGTGCCGACCGCTGAAGTTCCGGTAACCAACTACCATCGTGACGATATTTTAAAACTGGACGATTTACCGAAAAAATACGTGGCTTTCAGTGCATCTTTCCGTTCTGAAGCAGGGTCTGCCGGCCGCGATACACGTGGTCTGATTCGTCAGCATCAATTTAACAAAGTGGAACTTGTTCAATTTGTTAAACCAGAGGATTCTTATGATGTTTTAGAAGAATTAACAGGAAATGCTGAAAAGGTTCTCCAGCTGCTGAATTTGCCTTATCGGGTCATGAGCATGTGTACGGGTGACTTAGGATTCACGGCAGCGAAGAAATACGATATTGAAGTATGGATTCCTAGCCAGCAAACGTATCGTGAGATTTCTTCTTGCTCTAATTTTGAGGATTTCCAGGCAAGACGTACGGGGATTCGCTTCAGACGTGAAGAAAAAGGAAAGCCGGAATTCGTTCACACATTGAATGGATCTGGGCTTGCAATTGGTCGTACCGTCGCAGCTATTTTAGAAAATTACCAGCAAGAAGATGGCACTGTAGTTGTTCCTGAGGTGTTACGTCCGTATATGGGTGGAAAAGAAGTAATTAAATAAATATAAAAAACCCAGGTTCTATTTATTGAACCTGGGTTTTCCTATAGTTTCATTTTTCCTTTAATTTCAGCTAGATGTGCTTGAAGCTGTAATGCCTCATCCTCTGTCAATTCGCCATCACCATACCGAACCTTTTGGTATAAATTTAAATAAGTGGTCTCAAGATTATATCGATTAAACCACTCCTCAATAGTTTCGGAATGCTTCCTGCCCTTTCCTTTTCGTGCAGCAAGTTTCTCAAATTTGTAAACTTTTAAGCGAATCCGGTTTGTTGGTTTACGAGAAAATTTTCTATTTAAAAATGAATTTCTTTTTGAAGATTCTTCGCGCTCATTTTCTTTCATTGCGGTTGAAGCAAATGCTTTTATCCTACTCGATTTAACACGGTGAAAGACTTTTTTTCGGGCTAGAAAAATTATGATAGCAATAACTACCAGTCCAAAAGCAATCAGTGCAACCCAGTTAAAAACCCCCGGTATAGGAATATCACGCTCTGTTGCACTAGTAGCTGGTGATTCAGCTATAGCCTTTTGTTCCCCTATTGGAGGATCCCAATCTAATATGAAAAGTTCAACAACATTATTCCAAATAGAAGTAAGCGTAAAATTTGCAAACTGAAAAAAGGAAAATACAATCACGCTTCCTGCAAGGATTATACCTGTAAATCCAATGGGAAAATGTAATGATTTGGTTAGATTGTCGGAGTCGCCTGTAAGGATATGACTTAATTGATAACCCATTATCATAACGAAAAAGTATATTAGGGCCATCCATATTAATATGGAATCGTAAAAATATAGGAGGTCTACCGCAAATAGAAGCAGCATATATCCCATTGATTGAAATTGTTTTTCTATAGCTAAGTTGTTATTGTGGACAATAAATCTCCATAACGTAAAACTTGCCAGAATAGAAGAAATAATTAATGGGAGACCAATCAGATAATACATCAAAAATACGATAATAAAGAAATCAATTACATAAATAACATACTTTTTTAATAGCCGTACACTAACAGTTATTAGGACGATAGAAATAATCGCTGCAAGGAAATAATCCCAAATTGTAATAGAATAATTTACTAAAGACAGAATCGGGACTAAGAAAAAATAAAAAAGCAGATAATCGCAAGTGAACTGATAATATTTTGTGATTGTGTTATTCGGCTTCATATGCAAAAAACCTTTCCATACTCCATGTAGATAAATAAGCACCATTTTCGCTATCGTTCACCTGATAGATATGATTACCTCTTTTATTCCATTTTTGTACAACGGAACTGCTGTAGGTATCAATAGCGCCAATTAGAATAAACATGTTCGATCCTATTGCTGATTGATCAATCCTGTGAATAACAGTATCAATGGGAATAACGTTATTATCGTCTTCAATTCGTGCCAGCAGCTCTAATATCTTTTTTAAATGCTCGGTGCCGCTGTCTTCTTTTAGAAAAAAGGGCACGTTGCCAATCCGTGAAGCGTTTATATAGATTTCGACTGGATAACCTTGCTTCGTAATAGTTTGACAGATAAATGCTGCCTGCGATAAAAATTTTTCTATTTTATCACTCATATATACATTGCCAAGCGGGCTTATTTCTGCAATGTTTACAATGATCGTCCATGAAATGTTTTGGTTTCGCTCATAGACTTTTGTTTGGAGCGTTTGATTCTTGGCTGATGCTTTCCAATGGATGCGATGGAACGGATCGGAATGCACATAATCTCTCGTCCCCACTGGACTTAAAAGATCTTCAAATGGAGAATAAGGAGTGACTTGATTCCCAAAGCTGTTGTATGGAAATTCTTCAATGCCAGCAACCGGAATAAGCCGTGGATACACTAATATTTCTGTTTGGTACTGTCCAGCATACTTCATTTCGTGCTGTTCAAAGTTCAGTAAATGTGGAAATGTCAGTTGAATTCGATCGACCATCGTAACACCTCGTTTCATTGCCTGAATTGGAATGGATAAATGAGCTGCACTTTTTCCGTGCAGGACCATTGGCAGGTGATAATGATTTAATCGGCTTCGAGTAAACCGTACGAATTCATCACTTGAAATCTTGTGGTTTGTAGTAAAGCTAACATCCGTATTATGAAATGGAAGAATGGAATGGTTATAAAGATTAATTTCTAAATGTCCCTCTTCATCTTCAAACAACCGAATGGATCGCTTTTGGTTTTCCAGTATCAGCTTACGACCTATATGTTTATCATAAATTCGGATAAACCACACATAAATAGCAACAAATCCAACAACCAAAAAGATTAATGTCTGATTGGTTATTAGACTAATAATGGTCAGAATAACGACAAACAGAAGCAGGAGATCATATTTCTGTCTGGTATTTTTAATGGAGTTTGTGTTCCAGTTGGTTTGTTTCATTGGTAAGTTCCCCTTCTAGTTCCGGCCATTTTTATCCTTCTTTACTGTTAAGCACTTTCCTTCAAAACTTCATATGGACTAGTTCGCAATGCCTTCACAGTCGGAATAACAGCGCCAATAACCCCCATCACAGTTGGAATACAGATGGTCAGTAACAATATAGTCAAGTTGTCCCATGGGAAAATGCCGTACATAATGCCGATGTAAGAAACAGATAAAATCAATCCGACTAACCCAGCTAAAAAGCCAATTAATGCTCCTTCAAAAATGATTGATGTTCCTACCGTACGATTGTTCCATCCTATCGATTTGAACAAAGCTAATTCATTTTGTCGCTCGACGATGTTCTGCCACATCATTTCTGCAGTTGTTAAGATGCCTACGATTAAAGCTGCTCCCATAATAAAGTAATGTGATTCATTCACTTCAACAGCTACAAACTCCCCTAAATAGGAAGTATACAAAACGCCATCTAAGCGAAAAGAAACGAATAGGTAGAACGACAGTAACGTTGATGGCAAAGCAATGGCTAAGATTGATAATAAATTTCGTCCTGGGCGTTGCGTAACCTGATTGAATACTAATCCAACGATCGATTGATTCTTAAAAACTCGTTTCGATTTGGAACTGATTTCTCCAGTTTTTATGCCCTGGTATGGTTTTAATCTTCCGACTTTGATAAGTGGGGTTAGAATCCCGAATCCATAAATAAGCAGGGAAGTTAGACTAATTAATCCTATTTTGGCAATGTTGAATTCTGCGCCATTCTGAACCAAAATAAATTCCACTACAAAAGCGAATATGCTAATTAGTATTACAAATGATAATGCTTCGAACACGATCATTTTTCGCAACATGCTTGTTCTCCAGCCCAATGCCAGAAAAATACTGTACTCTTTTCGATTGGTTAGGAAGGAAACATAGGATGTTGCTAGGACGTACATAATACCGATTAGAAGAACTGCGAGTAGCACGCTAGTATAACCGAGTGATGTTTCTCTAAGAATTGTGATTGCTGCACCGAGATGTATCCATGTTTGTTCCATCCAACCAACTGTTTTACCTTCTTTACTAATTTTTGTGACAGTTGGTTGAGGAGAAGAACCTCTAGTGATTGTAACTTGTAATCCAGTATTGTTCTCAATTTCTTTTTTAATTTTTTCTAATTTTGTTTGCGAAGAACTACCAACTTCCTCGATCCCTTTTATTTTGATTCGAATGGAGGAAATACTTTTTCCACCAGTAATTTTTTCAGCCGCTTTAACAGTTGTTAACACGTTTGGCGGGTTAGTTAGCAGTGACGTCGGTGAACCAGAACCCTTTAACGTTCGAACTGGATTCATTGGTTCATTATCAGATCCAAGTACAATAGATGCCTCTGCAGGCTTATATGTTTGGAGTGGCAGTTTTGTGAGTGGATCTTTACTAATTTTTAGCTTGCTAGTATCATAGTGCCCTACTATATCGAACTGCAAAATCGGTAAGAGAGGAATATTCTGCTCATTGGATTTATGATCCACAAATCTAGGCTGCCTATACACATAATCAGGTAATACATCCCGGAAAATTTCATATTGGAGTTTAATAGACTCTCTGGATAACTCGTAACTAGCGCTCCACCTTTCGGGATAAGGACTTCTGACTTTCTTATAGTCTAACGTACCTGATTTATAAATTAGTTGAGATCCACTGAGTTCAAATGATGGATGGGAACCCGGATTTTTAAGTTTTTCAAAGTAGATATCTTCTAGTTGCTTGCCCGTTGTTATAAAGGTATCAACTTTTTTTGTATCTATTGTTTTTAAGTATTCTCTTCCATTACCTTCTCGAATTTTTTCTATAGTCTGTTGTTGTTCATCAGGGGTTTTAAAAGGAAGTGCAAGTTTTTCCAATGTTACCTTGTAATTACTATTCGAAAAGCTATTTTCATTAAGTAACACAGGTAATTCAAACAAACGCTCTTGTTCTGGATCCTGCTTTCCCGTATCACTTGTTTTTAGGTATCTGCTAGTATCCGAGATTGTTACAGCATTATCTAACCCGACTAATTTTGCTTCTTCCACCGGGTCAATACCCACTAGTAACTGAAATGATCTTAAACCAAAACCGCTTTCCAATCGACCTGCACCAAAATTCAAGTTTATATCTGATCCATCCCACCCCTTAACAACGTAGTTTTTAGAATTAGATAGCGTCGTTGAGAACAATCCATTATCGTGGGTATTTTTAATAGTATATTTGTATAAACCTGATTTATCTACATTGAATGCGTTTTTCTTTACAAGCGTTAATTGCGTATACCCAAGAACGGAAATTGGAGCTGCAACTTTGACATCCTCTATTTCTTTAATCGATTCATATTGTTCATAGCTAATACCCGCGGTAATACCATTTAAAAAATTTGGTGTCATTAATAAGTTTTCATTCTTAACTGAGTTCGGTGGTGTTACAACCAAATCGTACGCGCTCTCCCATTTCTTCTGCAGCGTTTCATTGATAGTTCCTTGTGTTGATTCGGTCAGACTGAATAAATAGATAAGCACGCCACTTATCAGCACAACGCCGATTACGGATAGAAGAAACCGCTCTTTGTTTCGCATCCAGGAATTCCAAATAAGCTTAAACATTAACTCCACTCCTTGTAAAGCTAATCACCATTTTAATAGTTGATATTTCAGAACTAAATCTCTCACTATTTCGCCGGAACTTCCCAAGTAGCAGACGCACCAGTTGAGTAAGACCAATAACGTACTTTCCATACGCCTTCTTGGTCAGGGACATCAAAGTAAATTGCAATTTCCATTTTCTTTCCTGGTGCAAGTTCATCACTTAATTTTGTTATACCAGCGGGCATTGCAGGTTGTAATTCGGTTCCTTCAACATCATACATCTTGAATTCATATAAATCGACATGTACTTTACTGTCTGTTGTATTTTCAATAGTGGCTATAATTTTAACTGCATGATCTTTAAGTATTGGATGAAACTGTTTCATCTCTCCTTTATAAGGTTCAATACTTGTGAGCGTAACTTTTATTCCCCCAGCATTTACGGTGTCACCAATTTTGTGAGCATTAATATCTTTTTTTGATTCATCTTTAGATTCTTCTTTTACCTCTTTTTCTGGATTCTCTTCTTGTTCTTTTTGTTTTACCTCTTTTGTTTCTGTTTGAGGTACTTCCTTCTTTACAGTTTCTTCTGAGCAGGCTGCCAATAAACATACTGCTAAAAGGGTAACACCAAATATCTTTATAAAAAATTTAGTCATACTAATTCATCCCCTTTACATCCTCTTTTAGGCACTTTCTTTTAAAACCTCATATGGATTCGTTTTTAATGCCTTTACAGTTGGAATTGTTGCTCCAATTACTCCAACTATAGTTGGGATGCATATGGTTAATAAAAGAATTATTAAGGAATCCCACGGGAATACTCCATACATGAATCCGATATATGCCATGGATAGGACCACCCCGACTAATCCAGCCAAAAATCCAATCACTGCACCTTCAAAAATAATGGAAATACCGACTGTTCTATTCTTCCATCCTATCGATTTAAACAAAGCTAGTTCATTTTGTCGCTCCACGATGTTTTGCCACATCAACTCAGCTGTGGTTAATACGCCTACAAGTAAAGCGGCTCCCATAATGAAGTAGTGTGATTCATTTACTTCAACTGCGATAAATTCTCCCAAATAAGATGTATACAGTACACCATCTAGACGAAAGGACACAAAAAGATAGAACGATAGTAATGTTGACGGTAGTGCAATGGCCAAAATAGATAATAAATTTCTCCAGGGACGCTGCACAATTTGATTGATTACTAATCCAATTATGGATTGATTTTTAAATATTCGTTTTGTTTTTGAGCCAATTTCCCCAGTTTTTATTCCTTGATATGGTTTTAATCTTCCTACCTGAACAAGAGGTAATAAGATTCCAAATCCATATATAAACAAAGAAGTAAGACTAATTAATCCTATCTTTGCAAAGTTAAAATCAGCTTCATTCTGAGCCAAAATGTATTCTACAACAAATGTTAAAACTGTTATTAATAAAACATAAGATACAGCTTCTGCTACAATCATTTTTCGTAACATGCCAGTCCTCCAGCCCAATGCTAAAAAGATACTATATTCTTTGCGGTTCGTTAAGAACGAAACATAAGATGTAGCTAGCACGTACATAATTCCGATCAGGAGAACTGCGAGAAGTACGCTAGTATACCCAAGAGAGGTCTCTCTTAAAATAGCAATGGAGGCACCAACGTGAATCCACGTCTGTTCCATCCAGCCTTCTGTCACGCCTTTATTAATAATTTTCGTGATTGTTGGCTGTGGTGAGGAACCTCGCGTGATGATTACTTGTAATCCTGTTTTATCTTGAATGTCTTTTTTTACAGACTCTAATTTTTCCTGAGATGCATCCCCAATATTTTCTATTCCTTTTACCTTAATTCGAATGGAGGAGATACTGTCCCCACCCATTACCATTTCTGCGGCTTTAATTGTTGTTAATAAATTAGGTGGATTTGGTAATAGTGCTGTTGGGGAACCAGAACCTTTTATTTTCTTTATTGGATTGAGTGGATCCCCCTTTTCGTCAAGTACTACATTCGCCTCTGCTGGACGATATGTTTGAACCGGTAATTTTGTAAGAGGATCTTTGCTGATTTGCAGTTTTGTTGGATCATATTTACCGACAATATTTAATTCTGTTATTGGAAATGACGGTCTCCCATTCTCCATTTTGTAATCAATAAATTTAGGCTGCCTGAATACAAAAGTTGAAAAGTATTCCTTTGGAAACAAACTTTCATCAATGTTAAGTGGTTGATTTTCAACCTTATATCCAACTTTCCATCTTTTAGGATAGGGACTATTGATTTTTTGATAATTTAATGGACTAGAAGCACTCAATAACTGGGAAATGCCAATATCTACTAATGGATTTTTACTAGGATCACTGAGAGTCTGAAAGTACATTTTCTCTAGTTTTTTCCCAGTAACGGTATATTCATCAACTGTAGCGGTATCTATTTTTTTGAGAAATTCTTCACCATTTCCTTCTCTAACTTTTTCGGCACTTTTTATTTGTTCTTCTTCGGTTTGAAAAGGTATCTCTAATTTTTCTAACGTTACTTTATAATTACTATTGGAGAAACTGTTTTGATTTAATATAACAGGTAAATGAAATACTTGATCAGATTTAACATCTTGTTTTCCGGTATCATTTTTGTTTAAGTATCTACTATTATTTGAGTTCAAAATGCTATCATTTAGACCAACCAGCTTGGCTTCTTGCTCAGGATCTATCCCAACAATTAACTGATCATTTCTCAAAGTAAAGCCAGCATCTAGAAGATATGCTCCAAAGTTCAAATCAGGTAGAGAACCAGTCCAGCCTACAACTGAGTAAAATGTAGTATCTAATAATTTTGTTTTAAAAAGATTATTATGATGCGTTTTTTGTATATTTACTTTGTATAACCCAGGCTCTGATACTTTAAAAGCATCCCTTACAGTTAGAGAAAGTTGTGTATACCCCATGACAGATAGTGGAGCAGCTACTTCCACATCACTTATGGCTTTTATAGTTTCATATTCTTTATAACTAATCCCACCATTTATTCCATTTAAAAAATTAGGCTCCATTAACTGATCTTTATTCATAACAGTGTCTGGTGGCGTAACAACCAAATCGTACGCGCTCTCCCATTTCTTCTGCAGCGTTTCATTGACAGTTCCTTGTGTTGATTCGGTCAGACTGAATAAATAGATAAGCACGCCACTTATCAGCACAACGCCGATTACGGATAGAAGAAACCGTTCCTTGTTTCGCATCCAGGAATTCCAAATAAGCTTAAACATTCACGCTATTCCTCGAATTACTGATAACTTTTCCATTTTTCATTTCAACAATGCGGTTAGCACGCGAGGCTAACTCTGGATCATGTGTGACGAAAATGACGCCGCATCCTTTTTCTTTATTCAATTTGGTTAACTGGTCAAAAATAATCTCGCCTGTATGCGTATCTAAATTTCCAGTCGGTTCATCTGCCAGCAGCCAATGAGGTTCATGGACCATCGCCCGTGCAATTGCAACACGCTGCTGTTGACCACCTGATAATTGTGAAGGTAAAGAGTTAAGTTTATCCTCTAGACCCACTTGCGCAAGCAGTGTTTCTGCACGTTCTTTTTTGTTGTAGGATACCTTTCGTGAAAACAATGGGGCCATGACGTTCTCTAGGGAGGTTAAGGTAGGTAATAAGTGGAATTGCTGAAAGATGAACCCGATATTTTCAAAACGAAAATCGGCTAACTTTTTTTGTTTTAATTTGCTGATTGGATTGCCTCCGTATATGATGTGACCATCTGTCGGCAAATCTAAGGCTCCAAGCAGACTTAACAATGTAGACTTCCCTGATCCTGAAGCGCCTACAACTGCAACAAATTCGCTTTCTTCAAATTGGAGATTGATGTCTTCTAAGGCATATGTACTAACGCCGTCCCCTTTAAATTCTTTACTCACATTTTTACAAACTATTTCATGTGACATAACCTAAATCTCCCCTTTTTATTTAGATTAAAAATCCATTTCTATTATGTTACCATTTCTTTACATAAAATAGAATGACATTTGTTGAAATATATTAAAAAATTGTGAAACCTTCACGTTATATGACTCGTAGTTGTATCTAACAATATAGAAATTCATTGAGTAAGGGGGATAGGTAATGGTTCGTAATAAAAAAATTTTACTACATATTTCTGTGTTAACGCTTGTTATCCTAATCTATTGTTTTAGTATCGGTCCAATGACTCTAAGTGGTGGTGAGTTGTTTCGATATAAAGATTGGCTTTTTCCTGTATTAGGTATGATTGTTGTTACCTATTTATTTTCTGCACCTTCCATGAGAAGAAATATTCTTATGAACCCTAATTGGCGATCGTTATTCGTACTGAAAAATGTTCTGCTTATTGTTGGCTCATTGCTAATCGTTTATCTTTCCTACAAATACGTGATCTTAATCGATCCTTTTGCAAGTTCTTATGCAAAGAGAGGAATAAAATATGGTATACCGCATGATTATTCTCTGGTGATTCTGATTGCAATGATTACCATTGGTCCTTTATGGGAGGAACTATATTTCAGAGAGGTGTTACTTGGTCAGCTTCGAAAATATATTCCTTTATGGATTTGTATAGTGCCTAGTATCTTACTATTCGGTATGCTGCACCTGACTTATCCATTGCACGCCATAGTTATGGGAATTGTTTTTACCACCGCATATCTTAGGACAGGATCCTGGGTCGTCTCTTTTGTCATCCATGCTAGTTGGAATTTGTATATTTTGCTGGTGAGTATATTGTGAAGTTAAATAGGGAGAGTGCTGTTATGACTATTGAAAAAAACAACTCATTATTAAGACATATTATTATATTATCCGTCCTTATGCTGGCTATTTGGGTAATTGTTTTTCCTATGGCACAGGTCGGTGGGGTTTTGTATAACTATGGTGATTGGGTGAATATCACTATTGGTATTACACTTTTGCTTTATGTCTCACTTGTTAAGACAATGCGTGATAATGTCTTGAAAAGTTTTAAGTGGCGTGATTTTCTAAAAGCCAAAAATATTTTATTAGTTCTTGCTGCGGTACTCTTAATTTATTTCTTGCGTGATATTCTCATGCAAATAGATCCATTCACCTCAAGAACACAAAAAGCTATGGCGAAGTATAATTTATATCTAGCAGGTTCTTACTCTATGGTTACAACAGTAGGTATTTTAACGATCATACCACTCTGGGAAGAACTTTTTTTTAGAGAAGTGCTTATCGGTAATCTAGGGAAGTTTATTCCTGTCTGGGTATGTGTGGCGTTAAGCATTGGTGTATTTGCATTAGGGCATTTAAACTATCCATTATTTGCATTGGTAGCTGGCCTTATATTATGCATTGTTTATATCCTTACAAAGTCTGTAGCGGCCACTTTTCTTATACATGCTTTATGGGATATAAATGCTATTATCCATCTTTTTTAGCGAGAACAAATTACCAGTAAAACTTCGGCTGCCGCTATTAAAGACAGTGCGAATCGTCTATCTAAATTTCTGCTTAATAGATGTCTACAACATGCCCGTTTGGTGTACATTACCAAGCGATATTTCTTATTAATAAATTCTAAGTATCGATTGACAAGCTATTTTAACCATGATATATTATTACTTGTGCATTACGGAGGTATACCCAAGTTCGGCTGAAGGGATCGGTCTTGAAAACCGACAGGCGGGTCAAACCGCGCGGGGGTTCGAATCCCTCTACCTCCTCCATTTTTAATTAAAGAATAGCTTACATATATAAAACCGCTGCGATTAATTTCGCAGCGGTTTTTTGCATGTGAAAAAAGAGGTAAACCACCAGTGCAGATGGATTACCTCTATAATAATTTACTTCTGTACCAGTTCTCTCGTCTTCCACTTTCTGGATTGCTGAATGAAGTGGCCAACTTTTTCTAAAATCGGTTCGATTGATTCTTCTTTTTTCATTAAATCATAATCTGATATCTTGATTCTTAGAATTGGGCATGAGTTAAAGTTATTTATCCAATTTTCGTAGCGTGTATACATTTCTTCCCAGTAGCTTAACGGTGTGTTTTTTTCCATTTCGCGACCGCGGATTTTAATGCGGTCCACTATTTCATCAAATGTACCTTCCAAATAAATTAATAAATCCGGATGAGGGAAGTATGGAGTCATGACCATCGCTTCAAATAGATTGGTATATGTTTCATAATCGATTTTCGACATCGTGCCGTTTTCATAATGCATTTTGGCAAAAATTCCTGTATCTTCGTAAATCGAACGATCCTGTATAAAACCGCCGCCATATTCAAAAATTTTCTTCTGTTCCTTAAACCGTTCAGCTAAGAAATAAACTTGCAGATGGAAGCTCCAGCGTTCGAAGTCAGCATAAAAGTTTTCAAGATACGGATTTGCATCCACCTTCTCAAAGGATGTTTTAAACTGAAGTGCGTTAGCAAGTGATTTCGTCATGGTCGATTTTCCAACACCAACTGTTCCAGCGATTGTAATGATACTATCGTTAGGAATTTGATATTTCTCACGTAAATTCATTGTGTGGTCTCCTTTATCGTTTGGCAATTTCTTTATGGTTGTTTAATTGGTGTTCAACTTGGTTAATGATCGTATTTAAATCATCCTGCTGCTTTACAAAATCCAGTTCATCGCCATTGATTCGAATTACAGGGATTTCAGGATGCAGCACCTCGAAATGATTCATATAATCCTCATAGTCGCTTGCCAGCTGGGCGAGGTAGGATGGTTTAATATTCTGCTCAATTTCTCTGCCGCGCTGTTTAATCCGTGAAAGCACGGTATCAAGACTGGCATGCAGATAGATCATCATGTTTGGAACGGGCATGTCTTTCGTTAATATATGATAAATTTGCTCGTACTTTTCAAATTTATCCTGCTGCAGCGTACGTTTTGCAAAAATCATGTTTTTCGAGATATGATAATCGGCAACAACCGCTTTACGTTCATCTAAGTACTTCTTTTCTATGTCTTCTAATTGCTTAAAACGATTGCATAAAAAGAACATCTCCGTTTGAAAGCTCCATTCGTCAATGTCATCGTAAAATTTCCCTAAAAATGGATTTTCCTCTACAATTTCTTTCAGCAAATGAAAATCAAAATGGACAGCTAGTTTTTTTGCTAAAGATGTTTTTCCAATGCCAATCGGTCCTTCTATGGCAATGAACGGAACCTCTGCCATGTGTATTCCCCCATTCAATATGTATTCTTCGACAGATGTACTTTATTTTAGCATAACCTGAGGGGCAAAACCATATATGAGAAGTGAGCCTTTTCTTTCGGGTAACTATTTTGTATAATAGAGATTGGTCTTAAAAGAAGAAGTAGATACGCATTGATAAAGATCATCAAACAGAGGCTCGTCTTAAGATTTTCGGGGATGAACAGGTGACTTCGCTTTTCTTATTGCCCCCGTAGCTCAGGGGATAGAGCATTAGTTTCCTAAACTATGTGCCGCAGGTTCGAATCCTGCCGGGGGCATCCATAGTACTGTATATCAATAGTTATAAGGCTTTTAGTTTAACAGTAGCCTTACTGATGATACACAGTTTAAAACTTGAATATATAGCAAACTGAAGTACATCTTCTTACGTTTTCTTGTCTGTATAAGATAAGTAAATGAAAGGGGGTGTACTTTTTTGTCTGCAAATTACCGTAAAGGAAAGTCAATAGTTAAAAGAAGGGTGACAAGTGAATCAGAAACTACTGGGTTACAGGTTAATACTACAATTGACCAAGCCTTTTCTATATTTATTTCATTTAAGAAAACACTCGGTGTAAGAGATGGAACAATGAATGAATATCACGTGATTTTGAGATATTTTCTAGAATGGCTTTCTGAAGAATACCCTGATATTCAATACATTAATGAAATATCTACAGGTGTGTTACGTGAATATATCGTTTATTTGAAAGAAGAAAGGTTTAATAAAAGGAAACAAACAGTAGGTTTATCACCATTTACCATTAACGTAAGAATACGATTTCTTAAAACATTCTTTAATACTTTGTTTAAGGAAGAAATTATTAATAAGAATCCAGTACAAAATATAACGCTTATGAAGGTTGATGAAGATACCTATGAACCACTTACAGATGATGAAATAGAAAGGATTCTATCTATTCCTGATAGTGGACAATATGCACAGTTTAGGGATTTAGTGATGATGTATCTAATGTTGGATACAGGAATCCGTATCAAGGAAGTGTGCGAATTGGAAGTAAATGAAATTGATTTTAAAACAAGGTCGATTATGTTGCCTGCTAGTAAGAGTAAAAATCGTAAGCCTAGATTATTACCCTTATCCAATCAAGTAGTGAAAATGTTACTAGAATTGGTTACTGAAAATAAGTCACACTTTGACACAAGTTATGTAATTGTTTCAAACATAGGTACAAAGTACAATCCAAATTCATTTCGTAAAAGATTAGGTATATACAGGAATAAAGCAAGAATAGTTAAGCGTGTCTCACCACACTTATTCAGACATATGTTTTGTAAGAATTACATTTTAAACGGTGGTGACATTTTCACATTACAAAGAATTGTAGGACATGCAGACATTTCGACAACTAGAAAATACATTCAACTAGATAATAATGAAATTAGAAACCAACACTCTTTGTATAGTCCAGTGACAAGGATAGGTAAAAGAAAGAATTAAGGGGGATAAATAGAATGGATTATAAGTTTCCGCAAATAAATGAACTAACAACCATTGAAGCGATTAACTGGGATACACAAGAAGTTGCTGAAGTATTCAGTACAAAGAGTCGTATAGCAGGAACATATTCAGAAGCCTATAAAGATGCACTGTTAAGCTATAAGCAAGAATTGAATACAAAGGCATTAACAGAAAGAAAAAGACTGATGAAAGGGATGTATTAAATGGAAACACGTTTAAAAGTATATGATGCAGAAGAAAAGGGTTTATACATTGGAGTATTTAGTCAATACCTTAAACTCTCTGATGCTAAGGATGCCTACAGAAATTCATTAGATGCAGTAACAGAAGCTAAGGATAATTCTATAAGAATTGAAATTGCTGAAGAAAACGCTTCAAGTGTCGAGGGGGTTATAGATATCGGAGTAGAAGAAGGGGAAAAATTCGCATTGGCTTTATTGAATTTGTGCAGTGCAATTAAAAGATAACAAAAGAAAAAGCCACCTATTACCAGTAGGTGACCAAAAATACACTATAAAATCATACGGAAAATCGCACCAATAAAAATTAGATACGAAAAACCGTACAACCACCTTCATTATACTGAAAAAATCAGGTAATGCAAAGGCTTATTAAACATGAAGTTTTTTAGGTGAAGGGTAATTGTTTGGTTTTCCGTTACATAAGGAGAAAAATACAATGCAATCAGGAAACATAAATAATTTCAGTGATTTGTCACAATTTAAGGATATTAGAGATTTTAATAATAGTATTGAACAATGGATGCTGGATATTAAGAAGAAGTTCACTAAATCAGAACTTGTTGCACTTAAAAGGCTTATTCGTTTTTCTGCAAAGGTTAAGGGTGTATGCAATGCAAAGATAGGTACAATAGTTTCAGCCACACACGAAAAGGATGGTGCGGGAATATCAAGAAGTACTTTTAAGCGTATGATAGCAAAGGCTAAAACAATAGGTTTAATATCAGTACATAATACAGTACGTAAAAATGGTAGTAAATCTAGTAATTTATATGTATTTAGCCCATTTTTAGGACATGCTGAACCATCTAAAGTGAAAAAATTGAACCAACCACAAACAAGTAATCTTTCTAAAACTACCATTAAAAATAATAATAAACGTAAAGAAAAAGTAGAAAGGGAGGTAGTAAACAAAAGTAAATTGGATTCTTCATTTACTAACAAAAATGTACCAATAGAATTCACTAGATTTGTTAGTAATTTTTATAATGATGCAAAGGAAGTTGAGGAGTATTGGAAACTAGTTAATATCTCTGCATATAAAAATAAAGTTAAAGGTGACGTTATAGGTACAGCAATAGATTCATTTAAAATACTTGTAAGAAAGATAAAACTGAGTAAGGTGCATAATACTTATGGATTCTTTTATGGAGTATTAAATAAAAAGTTAAAAGCTAAATATCACCTCGATTTATTTAAGGAATGGTGGGAAGAATACTAGGAATATTTACTTAATATTCAGTCCCTTTTTGGTATTAATATGATAATATAGTAATGAAATATAACGAATAAAGTATCAATAAGGGATGGTTTTATGAAGGAGAAAAGAAGTTATCGCTTTGAAGGGAAGGTTTTCTCAAAAAATGATATTATAAGTTTGGCTAAAATATTTCAAACTGAGGAAGAGAAAACAATAGGGACAAAAGTTGATTTTAGCATAGAATGTACAGACAGAACAAGTTATGAAAGTGAGTCCCTAGCCATTTTTGATGAAGATTTCATAACTTCTACAGAAATAGAAAGCATTAGTTTTTGGATGTACAATTATGAAGAGGAAAGTAGTTTAAATCTATTAATATCTTCAAAACATTCAAGTGGTGCTTTAGTTGTTAAAGGGTCAGATAGGGATTGGGTTGGTGCTAAGTTTTTTCAACTTAAAGAAACAATTAGTAGAATTAAAAATCAAGAAAATTGGTTTATAAAAAACCAAAAAACAGTATTTCACTTATTAGCAATAAGTTTTGGTTTTCCAATGCATAATCTTTATATTTTATTTCTATCACTTTTTGTAAAACCAATACAGAATCCTTCAGCCAACCTGTTGATAGTACGAGATTTCATGTCAAGTAATCCACTAATTGTATTTATACTCCAATTAATTTTTTATTGGTGTACAGGATATGTATTTGCCATGATATTAATAAGTTGGATATCAAAACTGTGGCCAAAAATTGAATTTGATTTTGTTTCTGAACACCTACAAAAACATAAAAAACGTAGAAAGACCATGTTTTTTATTTTATCTTTATTTATTTTACCAATTATAGCAAATGTGTTTTATGACTTGGCAAAGGAAGCTTTTCACATAATATTAAACCCCTAACAGTTTTAATGCTGTTAAGGGTGAGTTATATAATTTTATTGTTTAAGGTAACCAATATCGTATGATGAAAAATTACCTGTAATTATTCTTTGCAAGTCTTGATAAGTCACCTGCAAATAAATACCGTTATAATTTATAGCTTCAGAAGATGAAGGGGCGGTTTTAACTTGAATCCCACTATAAATATTATTTTTCCTGCCAGCATTCACTTGTACCTGCTGTAGAGAACTATCCAGCTTATTATAATTTTGAAGTGTTTTGGCTTCCTGTAGAATAACTTCAAAGTACGCCTTTTTTGCTTTCATCATATTATTATAAGATGTAGTTTCTGCAACACTCATTTCATCACGCAATAATCTTTCAAGTTTACTCGATTCTTTTCCTTGTTTCAGCTTGTAATCTTCCATAATAGATTCTAAAACAGGTGTTTCCTGGTTCATTGCTAATAGCTGTGATTCCAACTTTGAAAGTTTCTTTTTCAGCTTATCTTCCATAGTAGCATCATCATCTAAAAGCCTTTTCTTGATAGCCTGTGTCATTTCTACATCTCGAATAAAGCGTACTTCCATTTCAATATCTTCTACAGTTTGTTTATGGTTGTTTAGTTTATCTGATAGCTTTTTTAGTCCAGTATGGTATCCATTAATGAATGATTCTATCTGCTTAGTGTTATTCATCAATATCAGCCCCTTTTTCAGTATGGATAATCATGTATGGAAATGCCTTAAACTTATGTAAATCCTTCTTTTCTACATAAGCTATACCCTGCTTAAATGTATATCCAGCCCTTTCCCCGTTGAAATAGTGATGTATAGTACCCTTAATCGTCTTTGAAATGTATACTGGTACTTCCACCTTAATCAATCCTTGCTTATCTCGGTAATAATCCTGAATGAATTTCTTTCTATCTTGATTCATCATTATCAGCTTCCTTTTCATTTTTTATTAGTATTTGAATATCAGTAGATATAAAATGTAAGCCGTTTCTATCGACATAACCTTTAATACATCTAGCGTAATTTAGCATTGAAAGTATGTTTACTATCAGGTAAATTATGAAGCAATGTTATGGCTTCCTTTGCCTTATGTTTAGCTTGGAAGAGTAGACTATCTATTAACTGGTTATTTTTGCTGTTAAGCAAGTGTGATAATGGATGTACACTGTAATTCACAGATAAACTATCTATCCTTTTCTTCATTAGTTCAATTAGTATGTTAGCTTCAGCTTCATCCTTAGTTATATCCCCATTGTTGAAACCATTGGCTATATCCTTCAGTGCTTGCAATTCATCATTTACAAGGTTATTCATAATGCTTCACCTTCTTAGCTTTGTTTACCATTTGATGTACTAGCATGATTTCAGCTACTTCACATCCATGCTGTAGAAGCATTTCTAAAATTATTTCTTTTTGCCAATCCTTATAAGCGTCATGCTTCATCAGATAAACTATAGCTTGCCTTGAAATGTTTAGCCTTCCTGCAACATGTTTGTACTTCAAATTAACTACCTTTAATAACGCTATGATTGTATCAGCATCTAGTAGCTGTAAAACTTCTTTTTTATCGTATTTCAACTTCCTGCCCCCTTTTTGTATATGTATAAAAAAAGAAGTACCGCTAAATAAAGCGATACTTCAGGGATTGAATCAGATAACGGCTATATCGATTCAAAACACCTTATCACAATGTGATGGATATAAAGAAGGCTATTTACCTTCTGCTAGTATATAACACGCTTAAAGCATTGAAAGTACTACAATAAGCAATCATTTTTCTTTTACGAAAGATAATTAATTAATATTCTCTTCTTTCTTCAAGTAGTTTCGCTTTAGCTAATGAAAAATCACCTATCAGATTGCTAGCTGGTGCATAGGTTGATAACCAAACTAGGAAAGGATTAATTATCACTGTAGTTCCTGTACCTGTTTGTCTAAAACTGAAAATGTATTCATCATCTAACCTAATTCTTCTTAGTTTTGCTTTCAGGTTTCTATAGTCCTTAATACCGAGTAATTCAGCTACTTCACTTATTCCATATGGTACACACTTTTCATATTCCATTTCATCTGAATATTTACAGATTACGTTATGATATTTATTTAGATACGGTATCAGTCTATAAATAATTGCGATAGATTTAGGTTGATGCATTTTATATAATCGCTGAATCATTTCATCATAGGTTTTAAATACTTTTGAAGATGATGTACCATTCTTTTTTGGTGAACCTTTGAAGCACATGTTGTTATTCCAGTATATTTTCCCTTCATTTTCATCTATGAAATTCAGATGCAGTAGCTTATTATAAAACTGATAAAACCTATCTTTATTCTTGATTTTCACCTTTTCCCTTAGCAGTTTCTTTGTCATTATTTGATTGTTTTTTGTCATTAAGTAGCCATCATAATTAACATAGCTGCCTAAGTAGATAATATGGACTTTTTCAGCATCACTAAAATCGTTGTTTTGAAATAATTCACGAACACTTTCTTTTAAACTGAAGGTGAATGAATCGCCAGCGAGTTTATTGAAGTAAATTAAACCTTCAGTAGCTTCCTTTTTCTTGTAGTAGGCATCTATTTTAGCTTTAGGCGTAATTCTATAGTCATGTGTCAATTCTGCTGGTATAAATACCCCACTTACTAATTCACCGGTTTCCTTATCTATTAGCTTCTTAGTTTCATATAGAAAATCATTACTTTGTGATGTTGCCATGTACTTTCACCCTTTTGTTGGTTGTTTTGAAAAGGGAAGTCCATAATTCATCCAAAGATTAGGGGGTTATTTTTGTACCCATTTTTATGTGTTTAGGGGTTATTTCTGTACCCTCAATAAAAACCTCAAACCCATTGGTACATAAGCGTTAAGTGCTATTTTCTACTTACTTCGTTACTCTATATCTAGTTAATACTTCTAAAGTAGATATAGGTTATAGTAATTGCGTATAAGGGCTACTCGCCCTTTATAATCCCAGCTAGTACTAGATGCTGTAAGGCATAAATGCCTAACACCATCTACATACTAGGAAATCTAAATAACCATCTAATACCACTAATAATAGTGATATAGAGATAGTTTTTTATGTGTGGACTGCGTAGCAGGACACTAGCCGAAGGCTATAATAACGTAATTAATGGAATTTAACAGATAATACGGATTTACCAGCAATTTCAAATTCTCTTAATTCCTTGATTGCCTTATTTACTGCTGTTTTAGATATTCCAGCATACTTAGCTATTCCACTTCTAGTGATTTCACAGTATCCATTAGTATCAGTAAATGCTTGGATAATCAGAAATACCGTAAAAGTAGTAGGCTTTAATTCAGCAATAAATCCTTCAGTAATCACACCTTTATATAGTCGTATATAATTATCATTTTCGATTCTACCAGTTAGTAGATTTAATCTATTGTCTTTTCCAGTTTCAATCATCTTTTCACCCCCTTTCAACTTAATAACGAAAGAAGGTGAAAAACCTGACATATAATATTGAATTTATTTTTATAACGTTTTTTTGGATTCTATTCTATGATGCCACTTCACTATCTCGTAAAAAATATCTGTACGTAACTTTGAAGTGGTGGACATAAAGCATATTCACTTGACAAATGAAATGAAATTGTACAGCTAAGTCACGTAAATAGCTGAATTGATGCCATGTTAAAAAATCCTTACGAAAAGCTGTTTCCTGCTATATCAAACCGTGTAGCTGTTTGCTATAGGGTATCCATGCCATGTTATGACATAGTAGCTTGTAGCCCTGTAATTTACCTGAATTCAAATATATAAGTTTAGTGCCATAAAGTGCCATAACTTAAAAGTATTGACACCGTTTTCCTTATGCAGTAAAATCAAGGTACTACAAGGTGTCATTACATAGTGTCATAAATGAAGCGATAAAAGGGGCTATATTATGAAAAGATATGGGTACGCAAGAGTGAGTACAATTCATCAGGATTTAGAATCACAGATACAGGCATTAGAGAATGAAGGCTGTGATGTAATCTATTCAGAGAAATTTACAGGTACTAAAGCGGATAGACCGAAATTCAATGAAGTATTATCACTGTTAGTAAAAGGTGATACGCTGGTAGTCACTAAACTAGATAGATTCGCTAGGTCTACAGTAGATGCTATTCAGATAGTAAAGGAATTGTTTAACAGGGGCGTAAAGGTACACGTACTCAATATGGGGCTGGTAGAGGATACACCAACAGGAACGCTTATACTAACAGTTATGAGTGGCTTTGCACAGTTTGAAAGAGATATGATTGTTGAAAGAACACAGGAAGGAAAGGCTATAGCAAAACAAAAGCCTGATTTTAGAGAAGGTCGTCCTGCTGTATATAGCTTAAAACAGATACTACACGCTTTGAAGCTACTAGAAACACATTCCTATAAACAGGTAGAAGAAGTTACTGGTATATCTAAAAGTACGCTAATCAGGGCTAAAAGGAAGCATAGGGCAGAAGGAAAGTAGGTTATTTAATATAATTGTAATACTTAATGATGGAAGGAAAGAGATAAATAAATGAAAGAAGTAACGCTAGAGATAAAACAGTTTCAGATACCAAAAAACGATTATTTATTGGATATTGATGTATATTTTTGTAGCATGGAGAATAGTTGTTTGATTTCTGTACCAAAGTGGAATTGTTGTTATTTATGGGAATCAGTTAATAGTAATGATTTTGATAAGAGGGAATGTATAAATGCCTTTACAGTATCATTTTATAAACTAGATGCCACAAATCTCGTAGATAAGATACAGCAATATCTATTACTTAGCGATATAAAACGATAATCAGTATAAGAAGAATATACCCCTTGCTAAACACTGGCTAGGGGGTTTCTGTTTATGTATACAGACAGGGTGGCTTAATCACGGGGGATAGGGATTCTTTTAAGATGATATAGAATATAGGGGAACAATGCAGGCTACTACAAGGATTCTATTACAACTCGTTTAGATGATGATATACAGCCATCAAACATGCTGTATGTAACGATTAAAACTATGCTTAATTGATATTTATATTAGCTGTTAATGCTTATTCAATCCAGTAGAAATTAAATCAGAGTGTTACATATGAGAATACGAAACTGAAGCCAATTAATTGATGTAAAAGCCTGTTAAATTATCTTATTAAAAAGGATTAAATATAAAACACAGTTCCGTATTACCTAAAACACTTGCGAAGCTGTTAAAGGGCTACCCGTACCACTGGGGGGCGGTACACCAAATCCGGTAAAAGGAGTGGCGGAAATTTTTTCACCAATTTTCTGACTTTGGTTCAGCAGAAGATTTTATGTACTATTTACCATTTAATAACTGTAACAGTTAAATGTCATGATAAATATTAATGTCCTATAATTGTGCAACCTCACCGTACCTCTTTAAAAAAGTCATATTTCTTAATAATGTAACGATAAGTTCCTCTTTCAATCACATCAAAAGGTGAATCAGATGTGTAACACCCCTGATGCTTAACAGTATTAATTTCATCTAAAATTACACTTTCACCATCCCTATATAACCTTTTACATACAGGACATTTCAATCTATTAAAGTCATTATTCACCATTATATTTTCCTCCTTGCAGCTTCTCCCCCTTTCCGTTTATTGGTAATGAAATCAATAAATATGAAGATACACATAGAGGAGGGATTTCAATAATTCTACCTTTTTGTTAGTAGGTTGTACACAAAATCTATGATATTATTTATATATTATATTTTATTTATTTAAGCATTATTTAAGGAGACTTTGCTATGTCAAAAGTTGCAAATAAATCATTCAAAGAAGTATTGGGGTACTTGCGTTCAATATCAACGTCAGAAGCAGATAAAGGTACACGATTTGAATTACTTATAAAGAAATACTTTGAAAACGACCCAGTTTATTCAGACTTATTTAGAAAGGTGTGGACTTGGAATGAGTTCCCTTTAAATGGTGGGAATCATGATACAGGAATTGACCTAATAGCAGAAGAAAGAATTTCAGGAAAATACTGTGCTATTCAGTGTAAGTTTTATGATGAAAACTATTCTATTCAGAAAAAGGATATAGATTCTTTTTTTACAGAATCAGGCAAGAATTTCTATGATAGCCGAATTATTGTATCGTCAACGGATAAATGGAGTAAAAATGCTGAATTGTCACTAGAGAATCAATCGAAGTCGATAGTTAGAATTCGATTACAGGATTTAAATAAATCGGCTATTAATTGGTCTACATTCATGGTTGATAATATGGATGGGGTTGAATTCAAGAAAAAACACTATTTACTACCCCATCAACAGGAAGCACACACCAATGTTTTAAAAGGTTTTACAAATGCTAACCGTGGGAAACTCATTATGGCTTGTGGTACAGGTAAAACCTTTACTTCATTGAAGATTGCAGAGGAAGTAGCTAATCAAAAGCAGGGTAATAGTGTTGTTTTATATCTTGTACCTTCTATTTCGTTATTATCACAAACATTACGAGAGTGGAACAATCAAACCACTACACCATTCCATACATTTGCAGTATGTTCCGATAGAAAAGTATCTCGGACTTCAGAGGATATTACAGCAATTGATTTAGGATTTCCTGCTACAACTAATTCAGATAAAATTGCAGAAAACTTTAAGTCGCTTCCGAAGGACAGTAAAATGACTGTTGTCTTTTCTACATACCAGTCTATTGAGGTAATTCATGAAGCCCAAGAAAAAGGGTTTCCGGCTTTTGACTTAATTATTGCTGATGAAGCACACCGTACCACAGGTGTTACATTATCAGATGGCGAAGAAAGTCATTTTGTACGTGTACATGACAATGAATATATTCAAGCAGACAAACGTTTATATCAGACTGCAACACCAAAAGTATTTGGGGATAAGACTAAGAATAAAGCAGATGAAAAGGAAGCAGTACTCTCTTCAATGGATGATGCTAGTTTGTTTGGTGAGGATTTCTATAACCTAGCATTCGGTGAAGCAGTAGAACGCGGATTATTAACTGACTATAAAGTTATGGTTCTAGTAACAGACCAAAATTATGTTGATGTTGCCCTTGCTAATGAAATCAAAAGTAAATCAAACACTCTAAAAAGTAGTGACTTTGCACGTATTGTTGGTACATGGAATGGACTTTCTAAACGAAAAAGTCATTCCAATGAAGTTGTAGGTAAACCTATGAAACGTGCTGTTGCATTTACTTCTACTATTGAAACATCAAAACAAGTAACGCAGATTTTTCAGGATGTTGTTGATACTTATTCGCAGAATAGCGATATTTCAAATGGTGCAACCGTTGAAATTCAGCATGTTGATGGAACAATGAACACACTAGAGAGAAATAATAGATTAGATTGGTTAAAAGATGAACCTGAAGACGATAATGTTTGTCGTATTCTTTCTAATGCAAGGTGTTTAACTGAAGGGGTGGATGTTCCCGATTTAGATTCAGTTATTTTCTTTAATCCTAGAAATTCTGTAATTGATGTCATACAGGCTGTAGGTCGTGTAATGCGTAAAGCAGATGATAAAGATTATGGGTATATCATTTTACCGGTTACGATTAACAAAGGTAATGATATAGAAACCGAATTAAATAATAACAAAGAATATAAAGTTGTGTGGCAAGTTCTTCAAGCATTACGTTCACATGATGAACGTTTCAATGCCATGATTAACCAAATGGAATTAAATATGAATAAACCTTCAAATGTTGAAATTATAGGACATACAGGAGATAAAGGTGATACAGGTGATGGGAAGGATACTAATTCTAAGAATGATGAATCACGAAAATTAAGTGAACAAATAGTAGCAACTTTCCCAGACCTTGATGAATTACAAGATTCTATTTACGGACAAATCGTAGACAAAGTTGGAGATAAGCGTTATTGGGAAAATTGGTCAAGTGATGTTGCTGAAATTGCAGGACGGCACTTTGACCGTATTAAATTATTATTACGTGATAGAAATAGTGAACCCTATGCAGTATTTCAAAAGTTTTTAAGTGACTTAAGAAGTAATTTAAATAACTCTATCGAAGAAGATGCAGCTATAGAAATGTTATCGCAGCATCTAATTACTAAACCTGTCTTTGATGCATTATTTGAGGATTATAGCTTTATTAAGAATAATCCAGTATCACAAGCAATTGAAAACATGCTTAGTGTACTTGAAGAAGAAAATCTAGAGAAGGAAACTCGTGCATTAGATAAGTTTTACGAAAGTGTTAAAACTCGTGCAAGCAAAATAGATAATTTAGCTGGAAAACAGAAGGTAATTATTGAACTCTATGATAGATTTTTTGGTACAGCATTCAAAAAGACAACAGAACGTTTGGGTATAGTTTATACACCAATAGAAGTTGTAGATTTTATCATTCACAGTGTAAACGAAATTTTAAGTGAGGAGTTTAATGCTTCATTTAATGATAAGAATGTAAATATCCTTGACCCGTTCACTGGTACAGGTACTTTCATTGTACGTCTACTTCAAAGTGGAATTATCGAAAATAAAAACTTGTTATATAAATTCACTAATGAAATCCATGCAAATGAAATTGTCTTATTAGCTTACTATATCGCAGCAATCAATATAGAGGAAACTTTCCACTCTATTTATGGAGGAGAATATACTCCTTTTGAAGGGGTAGTTCTCACAGATACTTTCCAAATGACTGAAGGAAAAGATACGTTTGTATCAGATATGTTTGATGAAAACTCTAACCGTGCCAAGAAACAAAATGAAAAACCAATTGTTGCAATAATGGGAAACCCACCATATTCAGCTAAGCAAAAAAATGAGAATGACAATAACAAAAATGAAGGATATCCTGACCTAGACGATAGTATTAAAAATACTTATATCAAGGAATCAGAAGCTAGGACTACACATAGTATGTACGATTCATATATTCGTGCTATACGTTGGGCAAGTAATCGAATTGAAAAAAATGGTGTCATTGGTTTCGTTACAAACGGTACGTTTATTGACAGTGCTAGTGCAGATGGATTAAGAAAATCGCTATATGAAGAATTTACATCAATATACGTTTTTAACCTTCGAGGAAATCAAAGAACCTCAGGGGAAGAATCACGTAGGGAAGCTGGTAAAATCTTTGGTAGCGGTTCTCGTACCCCTGTAGCTATTACAGTGTTGGTGAAAAATACAGATAAGTCAGGGTGTAATCTTTACTATCATGACATTGGGGATTATTTATCAAGAAATGAAAAGCTAGATATTATAGCCAATAAAAAGAGTTTCTTAAATATGAAATCAGATTTAATTACGATTATACCTGACCAAAGTAATGATTGGATTAACCAGCAAAGTGACGAATTTGGAAACTTTATCGCCCTTAATGGTGAAGCTACACAAATCTTTTCTGATAGAATCGTTGGAATATCTACTAGTAGAGATACATGGATTATGAATCATAGCCCAAATACTCTTTTGGCGAGTGCTAAAAAAATAATTCAAAGTTACACGAAAGAACTAGATAGATACAAAAAAGAATTTGATGGCAAGTCTGAACTCAAAGATTTTATAAATTCCAACCCAAAAGAAATAGCTTGGTCAAGAAGGTTAAAAAGGTATTTAGAAAATCGCGTTGAAATCGAGTACGATTCCAATCTCATCACAAAAATATATTATAGACCTTTTACAAAAAAATACTTCTATAATGAGATAAAGTTAATCGAGAATCCTAGTAAATGGAATAAAATATTCCCACATAAGGAAGCAAAAAATTATACAATAATGACTACAGGTAGTTCCACAATAATAACTGATATGTACACAGACAAGAACACTTTAGATGGTACTAATAGGGTATATTCACTATATGTTTACGATGAGGATACCGAAAACGATTTATTTTATGAAGGTGGGGAAAATCGTTGTAGTAGTAATATATCAGATTCTATTCTAAAATCATTCCGAATGAAGCAGGGAAAAGAAGTAACTAAAGAAGATATTTTCTTTTATACTTATGGAGTGCTTCATTCAATGGAATTTAAGGAAAAGTATGCAAATGATTTTAAAAAAAATACTCATCGTATCCCAATGGTAAAAAACTTTTTTGAATTTGCTAAAGCGGGACGTGAACTAGCTGAATTACATCTGAATTATGAAGATGTGGAACAGTATAAGGTAACAGAAACGATTAAGAGTGATAATAAGACTGATATATATCGAGTTAAAAAGATGAAATTTGGGAAAGGTAAAGATAAGTCAATTATTGTTTACAATGATAATATTACGATTTCTGATATTCCTTTGGAAGCTTATGACTATGTAGTTAATGGTCGTTCACCAATGGAATGGATTATGGAACATTATCAGGTGAAAGTAGACACAACTAGGGGAATAACGAATGACCCAAACGAGTATTCGGACAACCCACGCTATATTTTAGATTTATTAAAACGTGTGATTACAGTTTCAATTGAAACAAATAAGATTGTGGATAATTTACCTGATTTAGAAATTATTGAATAGAGTAACTTAACTAAACCGCTGGTCGCATGACAGGCGGTTTTTTGCTTGAAAAAATTAAGTTTGCATTCCATAAAAGTACAAGCTATAATTACTAATACAGATTACGAGAACGTAAGACCACTTCATGAACAAGTGTTATTCTACTGTTAGCCTATGGTAGCTATAATACTTGTTACACAAGGGTTAAAGAAGAAATACTTCAATTTAACAGTAAATATTCAAGTTTCCTAAACTATGTGCCGCAGGTTCGAATCCTGCCGGGGGCATATCTATAAAAGCTTTTACATCCTATAAAGCGTAGTGATGTAAAGGTTTTTTATTTTTTGTCGTTATTTTTCCAGGTGAAATACTTTAAAATTCGGACGTGATGTTCTAAAATAGGAAACAGTTACCTAAATTGTTTAATAATTTTTAATTGAATGTTTGTAAACGTTTTCAAAAAATATTAATGAGGTGATTGGATGGAAATGCAGCGTGTACCTGCACAGGATGGAAATTATAATTTACAAAACTATGAAAAGGCAAGAGATGGTTTCTCTTGGGATGATATGAAACAGAATTTCTGCTGGAATGAAACGGGTAAGGTGAATATTGCTTATGAGGCAATTGATCGTCATGCAGAAGATCCAAATAAAAAAGATAAAGTGGCATTATTGTACTCATCGCCTGACCGTGAAGAAAAATTAACATTTGATGATATTCGAAAACAAAGTAATCAATTTGCTAATGTTTTAAAGAAGCATGATGTAAATAAAGGAGATCGTGTCTTCTTATTCCTGCCGAGAGCGCCTGAATTCTATGCAGCTTTTTTCGGTATATTAAAGGTTGGGGCGATTGCAGGACCATTGTTTGAAGCATTTATGGAGCAAGCAGTTCGTGACCGGCTTCAGGATAGTGAAGCGAAAATGCTGATTACTACACCTGAACTATTGGAACGTGTTCCCCAAGAGGATTTACCAGATCTTGAAAAAATCGTGCTAATTGGCGATTCAAATGAATCTGGCGATAAATATATTCATTTTGATAAAGAAATGAAGGAAGCATCCACAGCGTTTGATATCGAGTGGGTTGATTTAGAAGATGGTATGCTGCTTCATTATACATCCGGTTCAACTGGTAAGCCTAAAGGTGTTTATCACGTCCATAACGCCATGGTTCAGCATTATGCTACAGGCAGATGGGTTGCGGATTTGAAGGAAGACGACGTTTACTGGTGTACCGCAGATCCAGGCTGGGTAACCGGCACAAGCTACGGGATTTTTGCACCGTGGTTAATTGGAGTAACCAATGTTGTTCGCGGTGGCCGCTTTAGCCCGGACGATTGGTATGAAACGATTGCTAAAAACAATGTAACCGTATGGTATACAGCTCCGACTGCCTTACGTAAACTAGTGAGCGCAGGGGAGCAAAAGGTCAAAAATCATGACTTCTCGTCGCTTCGCCATATTATGAGTGTTGGAGAGCCATTGAATCCTGAAGTAATTACATGGGGAATGAAAGCATTTGATATGCGCATCCATGATACGTGGTGGATGACAGAAACAGGTGCTATGCTAATCGTGAATTATCCTTCCTTGGAAATGCGTCCAGGTTCTATGGGTAAACCAATTCCAGGCGTAGAAGCGGCAATCGTTGATAACGAAGGAAATGAGCTTCCGGCAAATCAAATGGGTAACCTGGCTATTAAAGAAGGCTGGCCGTCCATGATGCGGAAGATTTGGAATAACAAAAGTAAGTTTGAAAGTTATTTTGTCAATGGATGGTACGTATCCGGCGACAGTGCGTATATGGATGAAGACGGTTATTTCTGGTTCCAGGGTCGACTGGATGATGTAATCAATACTTCCGGTGAACGGGTTGGTCCGTTCGAGGTGGAAAGTAAGCTGATCGAACACCCTGCAGTGTCAGAAGCGGGTGTCATTGGTAAACCAGACCCAGAGCGCGGTGAAATTATTAAAGCATTTATTACGTTGAATGAAGGCTATACTGAGTCAGATGAGCTGCT
The DNA here is from genome assembly GCF_050574275.1 of Virgibacillus flavescens. Lineage (GTDB taxonomy): Bacteria > Bacillota > Bacilli > Bacillales > Amphibacillaceae > Virgibacillus_F > Virgibacillus_F flavescens. Next base: position 767,353 of record NZ_CP192260.1, on the reverse strand, counting down.
GGAAGAGATTCGTCAGTTTATCAAAACTGGTCTTAGTGCACATGCAGCGCCTCGTGAGCTTGAGGTGAAGGAATCAATTCCGAAAACACGCAGCGGTAAAATTATGCGTCGACTCTTAAAATCGTGGGAGCTTGGCTTGCCTACAGGAGATACATCTACATTAGAGGAATAAGTTTTTAAGCAGGGGCGCCGATGTGGTGCCCTTGTTTTATTTATATATAAAGAAAGCTATTATAATGTTTTATTTTTTTATAGACGGGAAAATGTATTAATGTAGCAAATCATAAAGGAGCGGATTAATGATGAGTAAAAAAATAGCATGTGTTATAACAGATATGTTTGAAGATGTAGAATATACAGATCCAGCAAAAGCGTATAAGGAAGCTGGACACGAAGTAGTAACAATTGAAAAAGAAAAAGGTAAAACAGTTACTGGTAAAAACGGTGAAGCTTCGGTAACAATTGATAAATCGATTGATGATGTAAATCCGGATGACTTCGATGCCTTGTTTATTCCAGGTGGTTTCTCACCAGATCAACTACGTGGTGATGACCGATTTGTAGCATTTGCGAAACACTTTATGGATGTAAAAAAACCTGTATTCGCAATTTGCCACGGACCACAGTTACTAATTACAGCGAAGTCACTAGAAGGCAGAAAAGCAACTGGTTTTAAATCCATTCAAGTAGATATGGATTATGCTGGGGCAGATGTTAAGGATGAAGAAGTCGTTGTTTGCGGCAATCAACTTGTAACAAGCAGAACGCCTGATGATATTCCGGCATTTAACCGCGAATCGTTAAACTTATTGAAATAAAAAGGATAGGCCGCATGAACCTGATTACAGGTTTATGCGGCCGTTTTTGTTTTTAGTATCGATAAATTTTATTTCAAGACTGATAAAAAATCTGAAGATCGATATGAATTTTTTGGCGATTGATATATTTCATCTTTACAACGATAAGTTTGCGCTACACATCGATATGCCTCGTTTATTTCAGTTTGACAATGTTGAAATTAGACTGCAGCAGCAGCCAGTTTTGTGGAAATGCAAGCCCAAGCTTCCAATAACTGATCCCTCGTAAATTTAATTCTTTAATCATATCAAATTTTGCTTGAATTGATCTTGCGTCCTCAAACCAAACTTCATGTTTTTTACCCCCTGCGTCTGTATAGGTGAAGAATGGTGCCTGTGCTACAGGGTCATACTGAATGGCAACATTTTGTGTTCGTGCTAACGTGATGGCTTGCTGAGGACTTAGTGCATCTGCCGTTCCGCCTTCTACGAAAGGCAGCGTCCAATCATATCCGTATAGATTTTGACCGAGTAAAATCTTTTCTGGCGGCATTACCGACAAAGCAAAGTCCACAACGTCTCGTACTTTATTAATCGGTGATACAGCCATTGCTGGTCCACCACTATAGCCCCACTCGTAAGTCATTAGCACAACAAAGTCAGCAATCTCACCGTGGACGGCATAGTCATGTGCTTCGTACCATGCTCCAACTTGTGTTGCACTTGTTTTAGGTGCTAATGCGGTAGACATGAGCAAACCAGCTTGTGATAATCGATCCTTAGCTTTACGTAAAAATGTATTATATGCCTCACGATCTTCAGGCGGTAAAAATTCAAAATCAAAATGAACATCGGTAAATCCGCCTGAGTTTGCAGTATTGACGATATTATCCAATAAATTGTTCTGTACAGCTTGAACCGTTAAAATAATGTGTCCAAGTTCTGCGCTAAACGCTCCATCTTCCAAGTTCGTGACTGCCAGCATGAGCGTTGTGTTATTACTGTCAGCAATTGTTTTGAAATCATTTAATGGAGGCGCATTCAAACTTCCATCACGATTAATGGTATAGCTGAATGGCGCTAAGTATGTTAAGAACGGTGATATTTTTCGAGCCGCGGCCTCTAATGCCTCGGAAACGGTGTCGCCGTATGGCTCGATATATGCATTTGAAACGATATCTGGTCGAGGTAGAGGTGGAATGTATAATCGAAATCCTACTGGCAAGACGTTTCCAACCGGAATATTATTGATTCGAGCTAACTCCTGATAGGGCATCCCAAATTTTTGAGCAATGGAATATAAGTTTTCGCCACTTTGGACAAAATAAAATTGTCCAACAATTGGGATCACTAATGCCTGCCCAATTACGAGATTACCGGGGGCATCTAGTTCATTGGCCGCAATAATGGTTTCCATTGGCGTGTTGTATGTATTTGCTATATTAAAAATGGTATCCCCTTGTTGTACTACATGAATTTGCATAAATAAACCCTCCTCTAACCGATGTCTATTAACATGGTATGAAAAGGATTTACTTTATATGATTTATTAAAAGTTAAATCGGGTCTATTTTCGCATCCATCACCGAGTGCATTAAATGCAATGCATACTCATTTCCCTTCTTTTCATTGGACGCCATGCAATTTTCAGGTACTTGCAGGTTATATTCATACATGTACGCATCTTTTGCAGTGAATAAAATACAAATATCGCCAGCAATTCCAGCTAAAATGAGATTTTCTTTACCTAGTTCACGTAAAAGTGACTCTAATGGAGTTTGAAAAAAAGCCGAATGCTTAGGTTTTATAAAAAAATAATCATCAATATTTGGTTGAATTTGTTCAAGAAGTTCCTGATTTTTATCATTTTTACAATGATCGATTAGCTTATGGTAATCGGCTTGCCATAATCCGTAGTGATCATTAACATATATGACGGGAATATTATTGTCTTTGGCATACCTTTTTAATTTTGTAAGATGTGGTAAAATTTCTCTTGTATGTGCGAGTAGCTTTTCTCCACCTTCAAAGTTAAAATCGTTTATAAGATCAACAAAAATAAGGGCAGTGTTCTGTGTGGTTTTGTCCATACGTATGCTCCTTTCGTATACATATATTATTATCCGAAACGATAATTTTAAAACTTTTATATAGGGTGGTGAATCTGTTCATGGATAATTTATTTATGAAGGAAGCGATTAGACAGGCAAATCTTGCTAGAGAAATAAACGAAGTTCCGATTGGTGCAGTCATTGTTTACAAGGAAGAGATCATTGCCCGTGGATACAACGTGCGTGAAAAGGTGCAGTCCACTTTATCACATGCAGAATTGATTGCCATTCAAGAGGCAAATGAAAAAATTGGCAGCTGGCGTCTGGAAGATTGTACACTTTATGTCACGTTAGAGCCCTGTCCGATGTGTGCAGGAGCGATCGTCCAATCGAGAATAAAACGGGTTGTGTTTGGTGCATATGATCCAAAAGCGGGCTGTGCAGGTTCACTGATGAACCTGTTACATGATGATAGGTTCAACCATCAAGTGGAGCTTGAAAGTGGGGTAATGGAAGAGGAATGCAGCCGGTTACTTACTGAATTTTTTAGAGAGCTTCGGCTGAAGAAGCGGAATGACGTTTTACCATGACCACTTACATAGTTTACTATTGCAATCTTGTCCTAAACTCGTTATAATTGAGTTTGCCGTGCTAGGTGGGGAGGTAGCGGTGCCCTGTACTCGCAATCCGCTAAAGCGGGACTGAATTCCTGTCTGAGGTGTGGCGACTTTATGGTCTGCCGTAAGGAATTGGTGTTGACGCTCAGGTCCTGCGCAACGGGAACTCATGAATTCTGTCAGGTCCGGAAGGAAGCAGCAGTAAGTGATCATTTCTGTGTGCCGCAGGGAAGCCTAGGCCGAGCCATGAACTTACGTTACGCATAGGGTCGTCGCATCGATGACAGGTGCACGGTATTACATAAACATCAAAGTCTTTGTCAGATTACCTGGCAAGGCTTTTTTTATTAGATTTCTTTATTTTATCGTTATTATTTGGATGTAAAATGCGACCTACATTAGCTCTATTTCCAAAGAGGTGTTTTTAAGCTGCCGTCCAGGATCGCTGTGGGCGGATGCTTTCCGCGGGGCCTTCAGACTCGTGCTGTTCCCGCAGGAGTCACCACCCTCCACTCACCAGGACTGGTAAATATTATACATGCAGCCCATATATGAAGATTTCTGTGGAAGGAAAGGCAAGGTCACTAAAAAAATAGTAGATTTTAAAAATCTAACATTTCACCCCCACTTAGCATCTTCGAATATACGAAGACTCCTGCGGGAACAGCGCGAGCTGAAGATCTAAGCAGGAAAGCGGTCTTTGCTTATCCGAGGAAGCTGAAGCCGTGCCCGCGGAAAGCGAAGTATATTCGAAGATGCGATCGTAGATCCACCTATTTCGTACCACATTTAACTTCTTCATCTGCAGTCGCAGAGCATCGAACATGATTAAAAGTAACGTCGTCCTTTATAGATTTTGAGGCGGAAATAAAAAGTTTTCTAAAAAACTGCTTTAAATTAAGTTACAAGAAACTTATCACAATGGTTCACATTCACCCCCGAATTCGGGTATAATTAGAGAGAATAAATAAAGGGGAACAACCATTATGAGCTATCAAGCGTTATATCGCGTATGGCGTCCGAGGAACTTTACGGATGTCGTGGGACAATCACATATAACACGCACATTGCAGAATGCAATTGAACAGGAAAAATTTTCGCATGCGTACCTTTTTTCAGGTCCACGTGGAACTGGAAAAACGAGTGCTGCCAAAATTTTTGCGAAAACAATTAACTGTGAAAAGGCACCAGTCCGTGAACCTTGTAATGAATGCGCTGCATGTCGCGGTATCCAGGATGGATCCATATCAGACATTATCGAAATGGATGCAGCTTCACATACAAGTGTTGAGGATATCCGTGAAATTCGTGACAAGGTAAAATATGCATCCAGTGTCGTTCCCTACAAAGTCTACATTATCGATGAGGTACATATGATATCTGTTAACGCCTTTAATGCATTATTAAAGACGTTAGAGGAACCACCAAAGCATGTGGTGTTTATTTTAGCTACCACTGAACCACATAAAATTCCGTTAACCATTATATCCAGATGTCAGCGCTTTGACTTCAAGCCAATCACAAGTCAGTCGATAGTGGAAAGAATGCGTATCATAATGGAAAAGGAAGAAATATCAGTCTCAGATGACGCGCTTGAAACAGTTGCTCTGGCGGCTGAAGGTGGAATGCGTGATGCGTTGAGTATCTTGGATCAAGCCATTTCATATAGTGGTGAAAGTGTTACGTTGCCAGATGTTCTTGCGGTCACCGGTAGTGTTTCCCAGCAGATATTAAGTGATATCGTCCAGGAAATGTATGAACAGGATGTCCAAAAGGCGTTAAAGTCACTAGATGAAATCATTCAAAACGGAAAAGATCCGGGTAGATTTGTTTTCGATTTAATTTATTTCCTGCGTGATCTGTTACTTTATCAAAGTGCTCCGTCATTGGAAGGCATTTTAGAGCGTGCGATGGTAAATGATCGCTTTACCGAATTATCACAGCTTGTGACAGTTGAATGGATTCAGAATGCAATTAAGGAACTGAATCAATGTCAGCAGGAAATAAAATGGAGCAACAGTCCGAAAGTGTTTATCGAAATAGCAATTTTGAGTCTTTCGTCAAATGATACGAAGCCCGCAAGTAATACAGAAGCGGCAACCACTACATTGGTTAACGATGAAGCATTTACTAAATTGGCAAGCAAAGTGGATATACTTGAAAAAGAGCTGCAAAAATGGAAGAGTGCAACACCGGCTCCGCAATCAGCTCCTGCCAGAGAACAAAGAAGGTCACAGCCGAGAGCATCCAAAAACAGCTATAAGACACCTTACGAAAAAATACGCCATGTTTTACAGACAGCTGAGAAAGCTTCATTGAAGCAGGTCCAGTCAGAGTGGGCTTCCTTTTTAAGTGCGTTAAAGATGACAAACGCACCTGCTCATGCAACAATTCAAGATAGTAAACCTGCCGCAGCATCAGATAAAGCGCTTGTTGTAGCATTTAAATATGAAATTCACTGCTCTCTATTTTTAGATAACAGGGAGACAATCGAGTCTGTTTTAACCAAGTCGATTGGTAAAGAATTAACGATTATTCCAATTCCGGAGAATAATTGGCAGGAATTACGAAATGAATATATTAACAAACAAGAACCGACGTCCAGTCAACAAGCAGAAGATACAACTGATCCACTTATAGAAGAAGCACGCAAACTGGTTGGAGATGACCTGCTGGAAATACACGACTAGACAAATTAGTGCTGCATCACGCAGTGCATATTAAACAAACATTTAGGAGGAGTTATAATGAAAGGTAATATGGGAAATATGATGAAACAAATGCAGAAGATGCAAAAGAAAATGATGGTCGCACAGGACGAATTACACGAATTGTCGTTTGAAGCTACTGCTGGTGGGGGAATGGTTACTGTAACTGCTAACGGTAAAAAAGAAATTACAGACGTTCAGATAAAAGAAGAAGTTGTAGATCCAGACGATTTAGAGATGCTTCAGGATTTAATCCTTGCAGCGACAAACGAAGTATTAAAGAAGATTGAAGAAAAAACAAACGAAACTATGGGACAATTCACAAAAGGAATGAATATGCCTGGAGGAATGTTCTAGGAGGCACCTTGATGTATTATCCAGAACCGATTTCTAAACTGATTGACAGCTTTACAAAATTGCCAGGGATCGGACCGAAAACTGCAGTCCGGCTGGCTTTTTTTGTTATTAATATGAAAGACGATGATGTGCTTAATTTCGCTAACTCATTAGTGAATGCCAAACGGGAGTTAACGCATTGTACGGTCTGTGGTCATATCACCGACCAGGATCCATGCTCCATTTGTCAGGACCAAACCCGCGATCAATCCATTATTTGTGTGGTTCAGGATCCAAAAGACGTCATTGCAATGGAAAAAATGAAAGAATTCAGAGGAAAGTATCATGTGCTGCATGGTGCTATCTCACCAATGGATGGGATTGGTCCTGAGGATATTAACGTACCTGATTTACTTAATCGTCTAAAGGATGAAGACGTTGAGGAATTAATTCTCGCTACAAACCCAAACATCGAAGGGGAAGCAACTGCGATGTATATTTCAAGATTAGTAAGGCCATCAGGCATCCGTACGACCAGGATTGCTCACGGATTACCAGTTGGCGGCGATCTTGAGTATGCAGATGAAGTAACTTTATCTAAAGCATTAGAGGGACGAAGAGAACTGTAGAAGTTAGGTGAAAGCATGGGAAAAAAATATAAAAAAAAGCATGTCGATGAAGAACTGCTTGATACCATTTTCATTCTGGAACGTGATTGGAAAAGTATAGAAAGCATTGTGCACCAAAGTATCGAGCCAACGCTTACAGCTATATATAAAGAAAAATTTGCGCAGGCAAAATATTTATTTTTGCTGCGTGAGGCCAGACACCGCAAGATTAGCGCAATCCGCTACGATTGAAAACAATAGCTTGTTCTTTTTTCCTGTTTCCTGACATAAGTAGTAAAAAGGGGACAGGGAAGGAGTAGGTCAAGTTGAGTTCGACAATAATAATTTCTATTTTGGTTGCATTGATCGTACTGGTTTTATTTGTTGGGGCCCCCATCAAGCCAATGCGTTTTGTTGGTCAGGGAGTAGTGAAGCTTGCAATCGGTGTGTTATTTTTATTTTTTTTAAATGTTTTCGGTGGAGTAATAGGTCTTCATATCCCCATTAATCTGTTTACTACAGCGGTCGCTGGGTTTTTAGGGATATTTGGTCTTGCTTCTCTTGCCGCCATTCATATTTTTCTAATTGTATAGTACAGACACTATTTGGAAATTCCTTCATATACTTAACATAGAAAGTTTCATTGTTTAAAAGAATCTATGTATATATTTCGTTAGATTAGGAGAGACTAACTAACGGAGGTGGGGGAAATGAAATCGACAATCGCAAAAGAGTGCTGTGGTATTTGTGAGGAAGAGAAAGACAGAGGAATTCATTTATATACACTTTTTATTTGTTGTGAGTGTGAACAGAATATGATTCACACCGAGCCGAGAGAAGAAAAATACAACTATTATCTGCAGAAACTAAAAAATATGAATCAACCAAGGTTATATTCATAGATATCCTAAAGCTTTTGCCACTTTGCGCAGAGGCTTTTTTGTTTGCAGAAAATTAGTGTGGTTTATTTTTATTAATCTTGGTAATCTAATGAGTAAGAAGAAAGCAATATGGAACAATATTACAGTGTAGAAAAATCTTGCTATAGAGGGAAGGGTGTACGACATGAAAGAGCTTTTTGAACTGTTGAAAAAAGGTAGCAGGTCAGCTTTATGGGCAAGTATTATGAATGCGGTTATCGCTATTATAAAAGGTATTACTTTTTTTATTACTGGTAATGTAGCGATGTTTGCAGAATTAATGCACAGTATTGGAGATTCCGCCAACCAGTTTTTTGTATTTATCGGATCTTCCTTAAGTAAAAAGGCGCCAACTGAACGTTTTCCTGGAGGTTTTGCACGACTGGTGAATTTAGTATTACTTGGAGCTGTGTTAATTGTTGGTATTTTAGCTTATGAAACGATTAAGGAAGGATTTCACCATATTACAGAACCGCCTGAATCTGGTTCATGGTTCTGGTTGAATATTTCGGTTCTGGGAGTTGCTGCACTTCTGGAGGCTTTTGTCCTCTATAAGGCTATGAAAGAAATAACAGCGGAACTGCCTGGTGATATTAAAGGATTCAGTATTGTGACGGAGAGCTTTAAAAACGTGGGAAATGCAAATCCAGCAACAAAATTGGTCTTCTTAGAGGATCTAGTGGCAACGTTAGGAGCACTACTCGCTATGCTGGCAATCGTTATTGGAACGTACACGCCATTTATTCAGGCAGAGGGATACGCATCAATTATAATTGGCCTCATGTTATTCTTTGTTGTAGGACGTGTTTTCTTAGATAATGCAGCAGGTGTACTGGGCGTTGCTGATGAAGAAATGGAAAAAAAGATAGGCGAGTTTGTTTTTGCTGAACCTGATGTTAGAGATATTAACACGTTGATGGTGATCAGAGAAGGCGATGAGTTGCATGTGGAATTAAAAATTGAATTTGATCCTGACAAAACGGTAGCGGAAGTGGATAAAATTCGTGATAATATTGAAAAGGAAATATTGAAGGAAAAAGGAGTAACTGACGTCATTATCGAGACAGATATGGATGATCACGTCCAAAGCTGGAACAAGATAACGAAACAGCCGCAATAAATTGTGTGCCGCAAAGGGGATTTTTTATAATGAAGCGAAACCAAGCAACCACGCCGCTTTACGAAAAACTAGTAGATTATGCAAATAAAGAAAGGGTTTCGTTTCATGTTCCTGGGCATAAAAATGGAATAGTCTTTCCTGAAGTTGGAAGAGACATATTCCAATCGATACTGACGATTGATATGACAGAGCTTAATGGCCTGGATGATTTACATGCGCCAACTGGAGTAATTAAGGAAGCGGAGGGGCTTGCTGCTGATTATTTCGGTGCAGATCATACATTCTTTCTTGTAGGTGGCAGTACGTCAGGAAACTTAGCGATGATTCTTTCTGTTTGTTCTTTAGGGGATAAAATGATTGTACAGCGCAATAGTCATAAATCTGTGATGAATGGGCTTGAATTAGCAGGTGCCCACCCTGTCTTTGTTGCTCCTCAATTTGATGAAACGGTAGATCGTTATACGAGTCCGTTGCCCGAATCCATTATGCAGGCAATCGATTGCCACCCAGACGCTAAAGGCGTAGTGCTAACCTACCCGGATTACTTTGGAAGAACCTATGACATTAAACTAATAATTGATTACGCGCATGATCGCGGAATACCAGTACTAATCGATGAAGCGCATGGTGTTCATTTTTCATTAGGGACGCCTTTTCCACCATCTGCGCTAGATCTTGGCGCTGATTTAGTTGTTCAATCTGCACATAAAATGGCGCCAAGTATGACAATGAGTTCCTATTTACATATAAAATCTGCGTTTATTTCAAGAAACAGTGTGAGTCACTATCTGCAAATGCTTCAATCGAGCAGCCCGTCCTATCCGCTGATGGCGTCGCTGGATCTGGCGCGGTCATTTTTGACTGAAATCGGTCATGAAGAAGTCACCGAGATTATCACCAGTGTAAATGAAGTTAGATCCATTCTATCAGAAAGTGAACTATGGGATATCATACCGTTAACTAGTGAAGATGACCCGTTAAAAATCACACTTCAGACTAAAGCAGGGTTATCAGGGTATGCGGTTGGTAATGCTTTTGAAGCGAATCATATCTACCCGGAGCTAACCACGCACAATCAAGTTTTACTGATTCACGAACTTTCTGTTTTTCAGGAGAACGATCAGTTGCTGAATACGGTAAAAAATATTACGGAACAATTAAAAATAATAGACAACCATGCTACAATAGATGTAAGCAAACTTTTTCCAAATGTCATAGAAGAACTAGCAATGGATTACATTCAAATGCAAAAGAATGAAACGTTACGCACCTCGCTGAACGAAGCGGTTGGAGCAGTAGCGGCTGATGCAATTATTCCATATCCTCCGGGAGTTCCTTTGATCTTAAAAGGAGAACGGATAACAACAGCCCAGGTAACGTTGTTAACAGAATTAATCAAACAAGGTGCAAGCATTCAAATTGATGATATAGATGAAGGAATTTATATATATAAAGGGGAATACCTATTGTGAGTGGATATTTTATTACGCTTGAAGGTGGAGAGGGCGCTGGTAAGACATCTGCTCTTCAATCGCTTGGCAAAGTATTAGAAGAAAAGGGTTACGAAGTTTTAACAACCCGTGAACCAGGCGGCATTGAAATTGCTGAGAAAATCAGACATATCATTTTAGATCCGCAGCATGTTGCAATGGATCCCCGAACGGAAGCATTGTTGTATGCAGCAGCTCGGAGACAACATTTGATGGAAAAGGTTATACCGGCATTAGAACAAGGTAAAGTGGTATTGTGTGATCGGTTTATCGACAGCAGTTTAGCATATCAAGGCTATGCACGAGGTCTTGGTATTGATGAGGTTTTCGCAATCAACCAGTTTGCTATTCAAAATTGCATGCCGGATTTGACTTTATTTTTTGATATCGATCCCAAAAAGGGATTAGAGCGTATTAACGCGAATAAAGATAGAGAGAAGAATCGTTTGGATTTAGAAGAACTGCAATTTCATAAGCGTGTTTATGAGGCGTATCATTTACTTGTTACAAAATTCCCGGAACGTATACAGGTCATCGACGCAGATCAAACGATGGACCAGGTGAAAATAGAAGTCTCACAAATAATTGATCGTTTCATAACTAAATTATAAGGAGGAAAAAAGGATGAAGCTTATTATAGCGGTGGTCCAGGATAAGGATTCTAACCGACTAAGTAATGCGCTTGGGAAAGAAAACTTTAAAACAACCAAACTTGCTACAACCGGCGGGTTTTTAAAAGAAGGAAACACGACCCTTATGATTGGTTGCGAGGATGACTACGTAGACGAAGCACTGGATATTATTCGAGATAATTGCTCACAGCGTGAACAAATGGTAGCACCTATTTCACCAATGGGCGGTAATGCAGATTCATATATCCCAAAACCAGTCCAAGTCGAAGTAGGCGGCGCAACCGTATTTATCCTACCAATAGAATCATTCTTCCAGTTTTAAAAGAAAAGCGGAGGCGACTGTTAAGAAGCGGATAGTCGCCCCAGATGACTGAAAAGTTACATGATATACAGACTTAGTGGATCTGCGATCGCATCCTCGAATTCATTTCGCTTTCCGTGGGCACGGCTTCAGCTTCCTCGGATAAGCAAAAACCGCTTTCCTGCGGGATCTTCAGCTCGCGCTGTTCCCACAGGAGTCTCATGATTTCGATGATGCTAGGTATAGGTGAAAAGATAAGTTTTTATAATCCACCTTTTTATCAGCCATCTATGCCTCGAGTCGCTAGCCCACGTAGCTAGCCAGTAAAGAAAAGCGGAGGTGCCTGGTACTTCTGCTGTTAAAGAAAAGCAAAGGGGCTAATATTACTATGAAAATTAGTCAAGATCTACGTTCACAAGTGGACGCAACCAATAAACATTCCCGATCGTCATTTGAAGGAAAACAATCTTTCGATGGACTTGTGCAAACACAGTCTCATAAATTAAAAGCACAAGAGCTTCAGCTGCTGATGAAAGGTATTACCGTTCAGGGCGAAAAGCTCGCGAAGTTTCGTTCCTTTAAAGATCTGGTGAAATTTAAACGCATGGTAAAAGGGTTTCTTCAGGAAACTGTATATAATGGGCTGGATTTAAAACAGTCTCATAGTTTTGGATTGGAAAGCAGAAATCAAAAGCTCTCCATCGTGAAAGAAATTGATTCAAAACTAATCGAATTGACGGAAGAATTGATGAATCAAGAAAGAAAAAGCGTAGATTTACTTGGATTAATTGGCGAAATTAAAGGACTATTAATTAATTTATATACGTAACATATCCGAGTCACTCACTTAAATGTAAGGATGGGAAACATGAATACATGGTCTGATTTAGAAAACATACAGCCTTTGACAAGTAAAATAATTACGAATAGTATCATGAAAAATCGTGTTTCTCATGCGTACTTAATTGCTGGAGAACGCGGAACAGGTAAAGAAGCAATTGCGCGATTACTGGCAAAGGTATTATTTTGTGATAACAGAAACGGCACAGATCCATGTAATACTTGTCTTAACTGTAAACGAGTGGAATCAGGGAACCATCCGGATGTCCATTGGATTGAACCAGATGGGCTTTCCATAAAAAAAGAACAGATTGATGAGCTGCAAAAAGAGTTTAAATACAGCGGACTTGAATCGGCTCGAAAAGTTTATGTAATTAAAGACTCGGACACCCTAACACCCAATGCTGCAAACCGTATTTTGAAGTTTTTAGAAGAACCGAATATGGAAACTACTGCGATTATGCTTACAGAAAATAGTCAATCCATCCTTTCAACCATTCGCTCCCGGTGTCAGATTCTTGAATTACAACCTCTCAATCCAGTTCATTTCCAAAAAAAATTATTGAAATCTGGTGTGTCGGAGAGTAATGTTACGCTTGTAAGTGCATTAACGAATAATATAGATGAAGCGATTGCTCTAAATGGTGATGAGTGGTTTGCACACGCAAGAAAATTAGTGGTACAATTGGTAGAAATGTTTATCGTAAAACCTGAAGAAGTATACTTATATATTCATAGTCAGTGGCTCGTACATTTTAAAGAAAGAATTCAGATGGAGCAGGGACTGGACATATTGTTGCTGGCATTCAAAGATATTCTTTATTATCATATCGATTACGAAGCATTGGTTCTATACAATAAAGAAGACGAGAGTGTGGAGAAAGCGGCGCTGTTTTTTTCGAAAGCGAAGTTACTATCTGTTTTACAGGATATTCTCCAGGCAAAACGTAAGCTGAAGCAAAATGTTCATCCCACATTAGTGATGGAACAGCTTACACTTCACATACAGAGGTGATTTAAAGTGATTGAAGTTATTGGTGTCCGTTTTAAAAAAGCGGGTAAAATATATTACTTCGATCCCGGAGATCATGATATTACCTTAGATGGTTATGTCATTGTTGAAACGGTTCGAGGTATTGAATTTGGTAAAGTGGTTATTGCTAGTAAGCAAGTAGATGAAGAAGATGTTGTTCTGCCACTTAAGAAAGTTCTTCGTCTTGCAGATGAGAAGGACAAAATGACGGTTGTTGAGAATCAGCAGCAATCAGAAATAGCTTTTCGTACATGTACGGAGAAGATTATTGAACATAAACTGGATATGAATCTAGTTGAGGTAGAATATACATTTGATCGAAATAAAATAATCTTTTATTTCACTGCAGATGGACGAGTAGATTTTCGTAATTTAGTTAAGGATTTGGCAGCTTTGTTTAAAACACGAATCGAACTTCGTCAAATTGGTGTTCGGGATGAAGCGAAAATGCTTGGCGGAATCGGCCCATGTGGTCGAATGCTTTGTTGTTCCACATTTTTAGGTGATTTCGAACCTGTTTCCATTAAAATGGCAAAGGATCAAAACCTATCGTTAAATCCAGCGAAAATATCCGGCCTATGTGGACGTTTGATGTGCTGTTTGAAGTACGAAAATGATGATTATGAAACAGCAAAACGCCGGCTGCCGGATTTAGGAGAAAAAGTTACAACGCCATTTGGTAAAGGAAAAGTGGTTGGAATGAATATATTAGAACGTGTTGTTCAAATTGAAATTCCAGAAAAAGAGCGCGTTATTGAATATACGCTGGAAGAATTAGTGGACGAAGGAATAATAAAAGCGCAAGCCACAGAATAGTGGGGTGTATGGTGAAGTGAACAAGCGGGAAGTATTTGATCAGGTATCGGATATGGAGAAACGAATAGGCGAATTATATGAGCAACTTGGTGATCTTAAGGATCACTTAGGTAATTTGCTTGAGGAGAACAATCGACTTGCAATGGAAAATCATCATCTCCGCAATCGATTTGAAGGAAATGAAGATACAGATATGGAAAAGGCCGCTAACCATGACGCGAGTGAAATACCTGGCGAAGGTTATGATAACTTAGCAAGGTTATATGAAGAAGGTTTTCATATTTGTAACGTTCATTTTGGCAGCCCAAGACAAGATGAAGATTGCCTGTTTTGTTTATTATTTTTAAATAAGAATAAATAAGCTACGTTAGTTATCAGCTGTCTCACTGTCTTATATAGACAAGAAGGGACAGCTTTTCTTACATAGATACAGAAAGGGTTTAATGAAATGGTACAGTTATTTGATGACGAACGGCTTGATTATTTAGTGAAAGAGGATGACATACAGATTATTCAAAGTCCAACTGTTTTCTCTTTTTCTCTAGATGCTGTTTTACTTGCGCATTTCACCTATGTCCCCATCAAAAAAGGCAGAATACTTGATTTGTGCAGCGGAAACGGGGTAATCCCGCTTTTTTTATCGAGAAAATCCAATGCCCATATAACAGGAGTCGAAATTCAGAATCGGTTGTATGATATGGCCACCCGCAGCGTCCAATTAAATGAACTGAGCACCCAGATTACAATACTTCATGGCGACTTGACGAATATGCAGGGGAAGCTTGCACATAGTTCATTTGATCTCGTGACATGTAATCCGCCTTATTTCAAAACGAAAGAAGAGACCGAGCATAATAAAAATGATTATTTAACGATAGCGCGTCACGAAGTTTACTGCTCGCTTGAGGATGTAGTAAAAGCATGCAAACTGTATGTTAAGCCTGGTGGGAAGGTATCATTTGTGCACCGTCCGGGCAGGCTGGTTGATATTCTTAATTTGTTTCGGAAATACAAGCTTGAACCAAAACGAATGCAGCTTGTCTATCCTAAAAAAGGACGTGATGCCAACATGCTTTTAATTGAAGGTATTCGTGACGGGAAGGCTGATCTGACTATTTTACCTCCATTGTATATATATAATGATGATAATACGTATACGCCAGAAGCTGAGGAAATTATCTATGGAAGAAAATAATCATGTCGTCTATATTTTGAAATGTAAGGATTCAACCCTTTATACTGGATATACAAACAATTTAGCGAAGCGGTTACGTATGCATCAATCTGGTAAAGGGGCTAAATATACCCGTGGTCGTGGACCGTTCCAGGTAGAATTTGTCGAACGCTTTTCGACAAAAGAAGAAGCTCTGAAACAGGAGTATGCGATTAAGAAACTGAAGAGAAGTGCGAAAGAACATTTGATTTCGTTGAATAAACTTGAGGTGGTACCGAATGAAAACACAAAAAAGCTTTGAGGCAACTGAAAAAGGTACGGTGTATATTGTTCCAACCCCAATTGGGAATCTGGAGGATATTACGTACCGTGCGTTAAAAATTTTACAATCATCTGCTTTAATTGCAGCAGAAGATACCCGCAATACAAAAAAGCTTTTGACCCATTTTGAGATTACGACCTCTTTAATCAGTTACCATGATCATAATAAAGAATCACGTGGGCATCAATTAATGGAACGGCTGGAAAATGGTGAATCTATAGCTTTTGTAAGTGATGCGGGAATGCCTGGAATTTCTGATCCGGGGTATGAGATGGTTCAATCGGCAATTGAGGCATCGATTCCAGTAGTCGTATTACCTGGGGCGAATGCAGCGTTGTGTGCACTTATAGGATCAGGACTGCCAACGACAGAATTTTTATTCTACGGGTTCCTGCCCAGGAAGAAGAAGGACAGGATAAAGGAGCTGGAACGAATGAAGCCGCTCCAGGCTACATTGCTGTTTTACGAATCACCACATCGCTTAAAGGAAACCGTCTCGGCTATACAGGAACAATTTGGCGAGCGTCAGGTAACGCTTGCGAGAGAATTGACGAAGCGGTTTGAAGAGTATATTCGCGGCTCGATAGCAGAAGTCTTACAATGGATCCACGATACAGAGTTAAGAGGTGAGTTCTGTATCGTTGTAGAGGGAAATGCAGAGAATACTATATCAGACGAAGGATTATGGTGGAGCCATCTCTCTGTGATGAAACATATTGCTCATTATATGGAAGAAGAAAGCATGTCGAGTAAAGATGCTATTAAAAAGGTTGCCGTTGAACGGCAAATGCCAAAGCGGGAAGTTTATCAAACCTATCATATTGGATAAGAAGTAAGATAAAAAAAGAACTGACGTAAAATTAATTAGGCGTCAGTCCTTTTTGGCACATTGGTTAGAAAAGTTAAATCCTAAACCTTAAATTTTGTTTGAATTTCCTTAATCAGTTCCTTTGCTCCATCAGGGCTGAGCGTCAGTTTGCCATTGGCTAATGATAGGTTAGTATCAGCGGTTTCGCCAGTGATTTGACACGTCATGGTTGGCTTGTACTTTTTTAGAACAATTTTGTCACTGTCGACATAAATCTCCAAAGCATCTTTTTCCTGAATACCTAGAGTTCGTCGAAGTTCAATTGGAATTACGACACGGCCAAGTTCATCAACTTTGCGGACAATACCAGTAGACTTCATTTTTTATCTCCCTTCTGAAGGTAAAAGATGTAAATTCGCCAAATTTCGACATGTGTTTCTAGGAATATAGTACCAACGATTTCCATAAGTGTCAATTAATTTTTCTCGAAAATAGAAACAAATCGGAAAATTAAGTCATTAACTAAAAAGAATGATTAAATGTCGCTTTTATGAGTATTTTCGATACCGGTTGTTTGATAATGGAAATCTTATGATAAAATCGCTACAATAGTAATAGTTTATCGAATAGAAACGGATGGAAATGGATAAGAAAGAGGAGGTACTTTTATGGGAAATGAAAAGAAGACATTTTATATTACTACACCAATTTATTACCCAAGTGGTAAATTACATATTGGACATGCATACTCAACTGTTGCTGGCGATGCGATCGCGCGTTATAAGCGGCTGCGTGGCTATGACGTCATGTACTTAACCGGAACAGACGAACATGGTCAAAAAATTCAGCGTAAAGCAGAAGAAAAAGGTGTCTCCCCGCAGGAATATGTCGATGAAATTGTCGAAGGAATTCAAGGGTTGTGGACGAAGCTTAAAGTGACTAACGATGATTTTATTCGTACTACAGAAGAGCGGCATAAAAAAATTGTCGAAAAGATATTCAATCAGCTCTTGGAGCAGGGTGATATATACTTAGACCAATACGAAGGCTGGTACTGTACTTCAGATGAAGCTTTCTTTACTGAACGCCAGCTGGAGGATGGGCTTTGCCCTGATTGTGGCAGGGCTGTTGAAAAAGTAAAAGAAGAATCTTATTTCTTTAAGATGAGCAAATATGTGGACCGGCTTGTACGGTACTATGATGAACATCCAGAGTTTATTCAGCCGGAAAGCCGCAAAAACGAAATGCTGAATAACTTTATTAAGCCTGGACTTGAGGATTTAGCTGTCTCACGTACTTCTTTTGACTGGGGAGTGAAGGTACCTAGTGATCCGAAGCATGTTATCTATGTGTGGATTGACGCATTAAGTAACTATATTACAGCGCTCGGTTACAGTACAGATGACGATGGAAAGTTCCAGAAATATTGGCCGGCAGATGTGCATTTAATGAGTAAGGAGATTGTTCGCTTCCATACTATTTATTGGCCAATAATGCTAATGGCACTTGATTTACCATTACCGAAAAAAGTTTTCGCACATGGCTGGATCCTGATGAAGGATGGCAAGATGTCGAAGTCAAAAGGTAATGTTGTCGATCCAGTTAAACTGATTGATCGCTACGGACTTGATGCATTGCGATATTATTTGCTTCGTGAAGTTCCATTCGGCTCGGATGGTGTGTTTACACCAGAAGGCTTTGTACAGCGCACAAACTATGACTTGGCAAACGATTTAGGGAATTTACTGAACCGAACCGTAGCCATGATTGATAAGTATTTTGAAGGTGTGATTCCGGCTTATAAAGCAGCAGAAACAGAATTTGATAAAAGTCTGGAGAAATTTGAAACAGAGACAATCAGACTGGTTGAAGAATCGCTTGAAAAGATGGAGTTCTCTGTAGCGCTTTCGGAGCTGTGGAAGCTTGTTAGCCGCACAAATAAGTATATCGATGAGACAGAGCCATGGAAATTAGCAAAAGACGATACTCAAAAAGAACGCCTTGGGAACGTAATGGCTCATTTAGCTGACTCACTGCGAATTATTGGTGTGATGCTTAAACCATTTTTAACAGAAGCACCTACTGAGATATTCCGTCAAATCGGAGTGAAGGATGATAACCTGAAAGAGTGGGACAGTATCCATGAATTGGGTCAGATTGTTGAAGGAACGAGTGTAACAAAAGGTGATCCGATCTTCCCGCGTCTTGACGTGGACGAAGAGACACAGATTATTAAAGCGATGATGCAAAACCCAACGGAGACAACAGTTGGACCTGAACCTGAAGCAGAAAATGCTGGTTCGAAAGATCTTATTGACTATGATGACTTCATGAAGCTGGATATGCGCGTTGCTGAAGTGCTGCGTGCTGAAAAAATGAAAAAAGCTGATAAATTATTGAAGTTGCAGCTCGATCTGGGTGGAGAAAAGCGTCAAGTCGTATCCGGACTTGCTGAACATTATGATCCCGAGGAGTTAATGGGCAAAAAAGTTATTTGTGTAACAAACCTGAAGCCTGTTAAACTTCGAGGTGAAATGTCAGAAGGTATGATTCTCTCTGGCGAAGATGCAGATGGAAAACTTGCACTGGCAACTGTTGAACAAACCTTGCCTAACGGATCCGTTGTAAAATAATATAAAAAATCAAAAAGTCTGGCTTTCTCCATAGAGCCAGACTTTTTATAAATAGGAAATCACCGGTAGAGGAAACGATGCGAGACCCCAGTGGGGGTAGCAAGGTGGCCACTGTAAAGGTTAGACGTGATACAAAATTAGTGGATCTACGACCGCATCTTCGAATATACTTCGCTTTCCGCGGGCGAGTGTTGAGCCTCCTTGGGGCGATCCTGGACGGCGACTTTTCTCCTAATTGAAGAAAGGAATGAGGATATGTTATTTGATACACATGTACATTTGAATGCGAGACAATTTAAAGAAGACAGAGATGAAGTTATAAAGCGTGCATTTGATGCTGGCGTAACGCAAATGGTCGTTGTTGGTTTTGACAGAGAGACGATCCCTCTCGCAATAGAAATAGCCGAACAATACGAGACAATTTACGCTGCGGTTGGGTGGCATCCAGTAGATGCAATCGACATGACGGATGAGGATTTGGCATGGATAGAAGAACTGGCAACTCACCCAAAAGTCGTTGCGATCGGTGAGATGGGACTTGATTATCACTGGGATAAGTCACCTAAGGATATCCAAAAAGAAGTGTTTAGAAAGCAAATACAGCTAGCCAAGAAAGTACACATGCCTATCATCATTCATAATCGGGAAGCGACGGAAGATATCATAACCATATTGCAGGAAGAAAATGCTGCTGAAGTTGGCGGTATTATGCATTGCTATAACGATACAGTTGAATATGTGCAAGCTTGTCTGGATATGAATTTTTATATTTCACTAGGTGGACCTGTCACGTTTAAAAACGCTAGAGATCCTAAAGAGGTGGCAGTTGAAGTGCCATTAAACCGACTGTTGGTGGAAACGGATGCACCATTTCTGGCACCACACCCAAACCGGGGGAAGCGAAATGAGCCAAGTTATGTGACATTAGTTGCTGAAAAAATTGCAGAACTTCGGAATATTTCCATTGAAGAATTGAGCGAAATCACAACAGAAAACGCACGCAGATTTTTTTCAATCAATAGCTAATTTGTAATAAAACAAGTAAAATTTACCTTTTTTTGGGGGCAAGGAAAATTCCTTGTCTTTTTTTTGTTGCTTTTGGTAAATCATTCAATCCCTTGTCAGTCCTTGACTATAGAAGTTATTAAAACCAAAAATATTACAGAGTTATTATTTGTAACTTAATTGTAAAGAAACCGTAACCCTATATACTTTGACTTAACATATAACTGTTTATATAATCGAGGTCGATATAAGGGGAGGCAAAAAGCATGAAGATTATTTCAAAGCTCTTGCCGGCATCTAAAATGAAGCTGGTTATTTCAAGTATTGGTGTATTAGCACTCGTCATTTTTTCGACTTTGGTAGTTATGGAAGCTACAAAAACACAAGTAGTTGTAATGAACAATGGGGAAAAAGAAACAGTGACAACACATGCAAACACAGTAGATGAAGTGTTAAAAGAAGTAGGTATTGTAGTTGGTCAACATGACGCAATTTCTCATACAGGTGACACAAAAATAAAAGACAACATGCAGATTACATACAAGCAATCGACACAGGTATTGGTTACAATAGATGGTCAAGAAAAAGCGTTCCATACATTTGCAGCAACAATTGGTGAATTTTTGGAAGATAACAATCTGTCATTAACGAAGCATGATGAAGTTTCACATAAAGCAGACGACAAAATTGTTGATGGGCTTAAACTGAAAATCGATAAAGGATTTCAGGTAGCAGTTAACGACGGTGGCAATGAGAAAAAACTCTGGACTACTGGTGGAACTGTTGAGCAATTATTGGATAATAACAAAATTAAGCTATCTGAATCTGACAAATTAAATGTTGATTTAAAGGAACAAGTTTCTTCTGAAAATCCAATAAACATTGTTCGAGTGGAAAAAGCTGAGGTTGAGGTTGAAGAAGCTGTAGCTTTTAAGACAGAACAAAAAGAAGACGGTTCTCTTACTAAAGGTGAAAAACGTGTAGTATCTGAAGGTAAGAAAGGTACTGTAATAAAAACCTATGAAGTAGTCAAAGAAAACGGTAAAGAAGTTAGTAGAAAGTTAATTGGCGAAGAAGTTAAGGAAGACAGTGAATCTAGAGTAGTTGCTATAGGCACAAAGGTCGAACGGACGGATCTTGTGACGTTAGCAAGCACTCAAAAGAAGGAATCGGCACCTGCGCCAGCTCCTGAACCTAGACCAGAACCGAAAAAAGAAAAGCGCAGTGGTAATGTTTTATACATGCATGCGAGTGCCTACACGGCAAGTTGTGCTGGATGTTCAGGTTATACAGCAACTGGAATAAATTTAAATGCAAATCCAAATGCTAAAGTAATAGCAGTTGATCCAAGTGTTATTCCACTTGGTACGCGTGTATATATCGAAGGATATGGCGAATATGTTGCTGCTGATACAGGCGGGAGCATTCATGGAAACCGTATTGATATACATTTTTCTTCCAAAAGTGCTGCGTATGCATTTGGTCGCAAAACAGTAAAAGTAACCATTTTGAATTAATACATGATATAAATGCTCTTACCATGCTAAAATGGTAAGAGCATTATTTTTTGCAGGTAATTAAGTATAAAAATTTTCTTAATGCATAAGCAACTAAGGTTTTCGCCATAAAGGCTTTGCGATAGACCAAGTTTTCTAATGCTTGAAATGAGGAAATAATAGTGAAAATAAAAGAAATAATAGTTGTGGAAGGTCGAGACGATACTGTCAAAATTCACCTCGCTGTTGATGCGGACACAATAGAAACGAATGGTTCTGCAATTAACCAAACGACATTAAAACAGATTCAACACGCACAGGCTAAACGTGGTGTAATTGTTTTTACTGATCCGGATTATCCTGGACAACGCATTCGCAATATCATTAATGAGCACGTTCCTGGTTGCAAGCATGCATTTCTAAAAAGAGATGATGCCCGGGCTAAGAACAATAAAGGAATTGGTATTGAGCACGCTTCTATTGAATCCATTCAAAAGGCGTTGCACGACGTTTATGAGTTAAAGGATTTTCATGAAAGTGGAATCGATAAATCAGATTTAATTAAATATGGTTTAATCGGTGGGCCAAGAGCAAGCTATAGAAGAGACAGACTGAGCGAATTATTACAAATCGGACATACGAACGGAAAGCAGCTTTTAAAACGCTTAATTATGTTCCAGATAACTATCACACAATTTGAGCAGGCAATTCAGCAAGTACTACAGGAGGAAAAAAATGAGTACGAATAAATATATCGCTACCCCAACACGAACTAAGGAAATATTAGCTAAATATAAATTTTTCTTTAAAAAGAGCTTAGGACAAAACTTCATAATCGATGCAAACATTCTTGCCAATATAATTAATCACGCAGGAATAGATAAAGAGTCCGGCGTAATAGAAATTGGACCGGGTATTGGCGGATTGACGGAACAGTTAGGACTGCATGCAAAAAAAGTGCTTGCCTATGAGATTGATCAACGGTTGATTCCAATACTGGGCGACACATTAAAACAATATGACAATATCGAGCTGATTCATCAGGATATCTTGGAAGCTGATATGAAGATTTCCATCCAGGAGTACTTCAAAGATTATCCAGACGTTCATGTTGTTGCCAATTTACCTTATTACATTACTACACCAATATTGACAAAGTTATTGCAGGAAAAGTTACCTGTTGACACGATTACCGTAATGATTCAAAAGGAAGTTGCCGAAAGAATGGCAGCTAAGCCAAGTACGAAAAGCTATGGTTCCTTAACTATTGCTATTCAGTACTACACTACCGCTGAAGTCGTTATGCATGTACCGAAGAGTGTGTTTATGCCTCAACCAAACGTTGACTCAGCAGTTCTTAAACTGACTTTAAGAGAAGAACCACCTGTGCATGTAGCTGATGAAAAGTATTTTTTCTCAATGGTACAAGCTTGTTTCAGTCAGCGCAGGAAAACATTGCGTAATAATTTAACAAATTACTTAAGTGAAGAATATGACAAAGAAGCTATCTCGATCATGCTGGACAAAATTGGCATTGATGGAATGCGACGCGGAGAGTCCTTAACAATTGAAGAGTTCGCTGCGTTAGCTAATTTCTTTTTTCATGCCACACACAACTAAAACTATGCTATCTCTTCTTAAGTGAAGAGATAGTTTTTTTCTTGTTTGTAGGTACTTTCTTACTGTATAAATAAAACTATTAAGGACTGGCGGTAAACCAAGTTTTCTAACAGGTGTTTTTAACCTTTTTGGGTTCTTTAACATAAGGTATGATATATGAAAGCTTTCCTAGCAGTTAAGAAAACATAAATTCTTTCCTGCTGTATAAATGCAACTAAGATGCGAAGGCTGTGAGGTGACAAAATGGAGCTAATAACAGGTGATATTGTTTCACGTATTTCATATAACCACGATTTGTTATTTCGCATTTCTTCTATCTCAGGCAACAATGCTATATTACATGGAAAGGACCTGCGGTTGGAAGTGGATGCACCATTAACAGATCTGGTACGTGTGAAAGAGAGAGAATTAATTAAAAAACGGGAAAAACAAAAGGAAGAAGAAGAATTTTCGTATCGATTGTTTCGTCAAGATTATCAGTTTATGAAAGAAAAACGAGAGTTTCAAGCGACAGACGGGTTCCAACATGAATCTTCTTACTTTCATTTGCCTGCTAAGGTATTGCATATTGATGGTGATCGGAATTATTTAAAGAAGTGTATTGAACTATATCAACGTGTTGGGCTGCAAGTGCATGGCGTGTATGTGAACGAAAAAGACATGCCACTTGAAATAGGTCCCTTAATTGAAAAAATTCATCCGGATATTATTGTTATTACAGGGCATGATTCGTTTTCTAAAAATAAGGGAACCAAAAGTGATTTGCGTGCATATCGTCATTCGAAATATTTTGTAGAGACCGTCCGGGAAGCAAGGCAAATCGTTCCACAACTTGATCACTTGGTTATTTTTGCTGGTGCATGTCAATCCCATTTTGAGTCACTTATACGAGCTGGCGCAAATTACGCGAGTTCTCCATCACGTATTAATATACATGCCTTAGACCCCGTTTATATAGCCGCTAAAATTGCATACACCCCATTTATGGAGAAAGTAAGCGTATGGGATGTACTTCGCAATACATTGACTGGGGAAAAAGGAATGGGCGGAATCGAAACACGTGGTCTTATGAGAACGGGAATGCCATATTTAGAAGATTCAACGGATGAATAACAACATGTAGGTTTTCTATTCGCTTAGAAAATCTACATGCTTCATCTTCCCATATGCAAACTGTTAAAAGAAATTTATTTGGTTTATTTGGAAAAGATAGCAGTTATTTTAAATTTCTTTACATAATTTGCTGCCTTTTTGAAATAATAACAGCAAAACGTGAATTAGTTGTTGACATTAAAAAAGATATATTGTTATAATATAAAGTTTTACTTGACGCTAATACAAGCACGTGCTATAATATAAGGAGTGAGGTGGAGTGTATTGGCTAAAACATTAATAGAAATTAAGCAGGGTCTTGAAGGACACATTGGTAAACGATTAAAATTGAAAGCCAACGGTGGAAGAAGAAAGACGATTGAACGGTGTGGAATATTGGCAGAAACTTATCCGTCCGTTTTCATTGTTGAGCTTGATCAAGACGAAAACGCATTCGAACGTGTTTCATACAGCTATGCAGACGTTTTAACAGAAACAGTAGAACTAAGCTTCCAAGATGATCGTACACAAGCAATAGCTATGGAGCAGTAAACATTCGTTTACTGCTTCTATTTTTATTTTCTCGTACTTATTTCAAACTATCCGATAAAATATTTCCTTTTTTGTATACATATAACGGGATTAGGTTTTACGTTAACACATATGCTAGTAGTGTCGTAACACAAGGCAAGCTCAATTAGAAAGGGGTTGTTCTTTCATGGGAAGACGACGGAGTATGATGTCTGATCAATTGAAAGAAGAAATTGCTAAAGAGTTAGGCTTTTACGACACAGTACAGCAAGAAGGCTGGGGCGGCATTAAATCAAGAGATGCAGGGAATATGGTGAAACGTGCAATAGAAATGGCCGAGCAAGGCATGCAGCAAAAAGGCAGACCCTAGGGGTTTGCCTTTTTTTATTCATTATAATGAATGCAATATTGTAGTTCTTTTTTACCATTTTGTTTTTCGCAGATATAGGCATGTCAATCATTACAATTTCGTTAAGATTGTATTACGTGCAGTATTAAATTAAGAAATGTATAATTTTAATCAAGGTTCATCTACATGCTCAGACATACTTAAGGGGAGGAATTTTTAAATGAAATTTTCAAAACATTCATTACCATTAACGATAGGTATACTATTAAGTATTTTTATGGTCGCCTGTTCAAGTGATAGTTCAGATTCAAACAATAGTGATTCAGGCAGTGAAGGTAAAGCGGAACAAACACTTAACCTGACAAACGGTGATACAATACCATCTATGGATTCTTCATTGGCAGCCGATGAATATGGTTTCCAATTTCTTGGTGCTACAACAGAAGGTCTTTACCGTCTTGGGAAAGATGCAGAAATTGTTGATGGGATTGCTACAGAGCATAAAGTGAGTGAAGATGCATTAACATGGACATTCACATTGCGTGAAGATGCTGTATGGTCTAATGGAGCTCCAGTTACTGCACATGACTTCGTATACGCTTGGCGTCGTGCAATCAATCCGGAAACTGGGTCAGAGTATGGTCCATATATGATGAATGGCGTTATTAAAAACGCTACCGCAATCAGTAACAGTGAATTGCCCGTGGAAGACTTAGGAATTAAAGCTAAAGATGATTACACAGTAGTTGTAACACTAGAAAAACCAATTCCGTACTTTGAGTCATTAACTACTTTTGGAACGTTTTTACCATTAAACCAGAAGTTTGTGGAGTCAAAAGGCGATGAGTATGCAACCAGCTCGGAGAACCTACTGTCCAATGGTCCATTTAAACTAATGGATTGGGATAGTACTACGTCATCCTGGAACCTAGTTAAAAATGAAGATTACTGGGATGCTGAAACTGTATCTTTAGAAAAAATTACATTTGATGTAGTAAAAGATCCACAAGTAGCTGTAGACTTGTATGAAAAAGGTAGAGTAGACCGTGCAGGACTTTCTGCTGATCTTGTAGATAGATATGCCAGTAATGAAGATTACAAAGTTACGCCAGAAACGTCAGTGTTCTATTTCAAATTTAATCAAACCACTTCTGAAGCTTTAGCTAACAAAAATATTCGTAAAGCAATAAGTCGTGCGTTTAACAAACAAGCTCTCGTGGATGAAATTTTAAATAACGGTTCGATTGTTGCAAACGGACTGGTACCGAAAGAATTTGTTTCTATGCCAGAAGGCGGCGAGGATTTCCGTGAAGTTAGTGGTGACTTAGTAACTTATGATGTGGAAAAAGCTAAAAAACTATGGGAAAAAGGTCTAGAGGAAATCGGTAAAGAAACTGTAGAACTTGAATTCCTTGCTGGTGATGGCGAAACATCTAAAAACATGAATGAATACCTTGCAAATCAATTAGAAACTAATCTAGAAGGTTTAACAATAAATCTGAAGCAAGTTCCGTTTGAGCAGCGATTGACATTAAGCGAAAATATGAACTACGATCTTCAGTTTTATGGATGGGGTCCAGATTATCTTGATCCATATACATTCTTAAACATGTATATTACAGATAGTCAGTACAATAAAATGGGATATTCAAATCCTAAGTATGATGAACTTATGAAGAAATCAGCAACTGACTATGTGTTAGATCCAGTAAAGCGTTATAACGCATTTTTAGAAGCGGAAAAAATCTTATTTGAAGATGCAGCGATTGCGCCAATCTACCAAAGTGCACGTGCACAATTAGTGAAACCTTATGTAGAAGGTGTAATTAGCAATCCGTTTGGACAAACGTATGAATGGAAATGGGCTTCCATCAATAAATAGTCTTGTTGTAAAAAATCCCTTGCAGCTTTTTATAGCTGCAAGGGATTTTTTGGTAAGTTTCTTTCGCTTATCTCATTTCTAGCTTACACGTGCTCTGCGGTATTTTGACTATGCTAGTCGTCGCTGTACAAGCCCACTACGCTTTTCTTTTCTGTCTAGCTACGGCTCCTAGAAGCTGCCGTCATAAGCAATGGACACTTCGAACGCTAAAATCAAGCGTTCTTCGGTCCCTTGCTTATGCGTCTGCTTCTAAGCAGTCGCCTTCGCTTTTCTAATATGATACAATTTGTTTAGATTTGGGGGTGGTGTTATGGTGTTTTTTGAAAATGCGCCGGCGAAGATTACGTTGTCGCTGGATGTTCTGAGAAAGCGTGATGATGGTTTTCATGACGTTGAGATGGTTATGACGACTGTTGACTTGGCTGATCGTGTGGCGTTGACTTCATTAGAAGTTGATTGTATTGACGTGTCTGCAGATAATCAATATGTTCCAAATGATGAACGGAATTTAGCTTATAAAGCAGCTCTTGCATTGAAGAATACCTATAACATCCCAAAAGGTGTACGTATTGAAATTGAAAAAAATATTCCTGTGTCTGCAGGGCTAGGAGGCGGTAGTAGCGATGCTGCCGCCGTATTACGTGGTTTAAATAAATTATGGGGATTGGACAGGCCGCTTTCCGATTTAGCGGCGATCGGTGCTGATATTGGTTCTGATGTGCCTTTTTGTGTGTATGGTGATACTGCCATTGCCAGAGGACGAGGAGAAATCCTTCAAAAGCTTCCTTCTCCCCCTGTAACCTGGGCAATACTTGCGAAGCCTAATGTCGGCGTCTCCACAAGAGTGGTATTTAACAGACTGACATTAGATAATCTTGTGCAT
The DNA here is from genome assembly GCF_050574275.1 of Virgibacillus flavescens. Taxonomy (GTDB): domain Bacteria; phylum Bacillota; class Bacilli; order Bacillales; family Amphibacillaceae; genus Virgibacillus_F; species Virgibacillus_F flavescens. The sequence goes on along the minus strand of NZ_CP192260.1, from coordinate 739,289 downwards.
CCCAATACTTCAAAAGTGCTGGAAGCAATTGATGAAAAAGACTTCGGTAAACTTTGTGATCACTCTGGTAATGTATTAGAAACTGTCACAATGAAATTGTATCCAAATGTACACCGAATTAAAGAAAAAATGATTAAAGCCGGAGCCAACGGAGTTTTAATGAGCGGAAGCGGCCCAACTATTGTTGGACTGGTTGAGCACCAGCATAAAGCGATTCGGATATACAATGGGCTACGAGGTTTTTGTGACGAAGTTTACGTAGTTCGGATTAAAGGTGAATCTAACACTTGCTAAAACACGTATAAAAATGGTATGTTTATAATTAAATATTCGGTTTTAGAGGTGCTGTTATGAGAAGAAGCGATCGTTTAGTTGCATTGACAAATTATTTTCTGGAGAATCCGAGAGAGCATATTTCATTACCTTATTTCTCTGCTCTTTATAATGCTGCAAAGTCCTCTATTAGTGAGGATTTAGATATTATAGATAGAGTTTTTTCGAATGAAGGAATTGGACGGTTAGAAACAGTTGCAGGTGCTGCAGGCGGAGTGAAATATATTCCAGATTATGCTGCGAATCGAAGTAAACAATTTATTCAGGAGTTATGTGAAACATTGGAAGATCCAGAACGCTTATTACCTGGTGGATACCTGTATATGAGTGATCTTTTGGGGAATCCGGTATTGGTGAAGCAGATCGGAAGAATTTTCGCATCTGAATTTATTCAATCTAATATTGATGCGGTTGTAACAGTTGCGACAAAAGGGATACCTTTAGCTTATGCAGTGGCTTCTTTCCTAAATGTTCCTGTTGTAATTGTAAGGCGTGATCCAATGGTTACGGAAGGATCATCCGTTAGCATTAATTACGTGTCAGGTTCTTCAAGAAAGATTCAAACGATGGTTCTGCCGAAAAGAAGCTTGAAGGACGGCGCCAATGTTTGTATTATCGATGATTTTATGAAAGCTGGAGGTACCATTAATGGTATAGTCAGTCTTTTAGCAGAATTTAATGCGAATGTTAAAGGTATTGGTGTACTTGCAGAAGCCGACGACGAAGAGGACGAAAGAGTAGTAGAAGACTACCTATCCTTAGTTAAAATCACACACGTTGATTTGAAACAAAAGCAAATTGATGTGAATCCAGGAAATTTTCAATCAAAATAAAGTTAAAAAGATGAAACCTTTCAGAAAGGGTTCCATCTTTTTTTTTATAGAGAAATCTATTTTTTGGTAGGTATAAATACCTAATTTACTGATAATCATTTAACTTTTCATTCTTTTTAATTAAATTTTTAATTTTTTTTTAATATTTAGCAGGAATTCATTATGTTTTGTAGAATTATGCATAAGTAAGTTCAAAAGGGAAAAGGTGGTGAAACATCATGGAAATAACTGACGTAAGATTACGCCGCGTTAACACGGAAGGCAGAATGCGAGCAATTGCTTCCATTACGTTAGATCAAGAATTCGTTGTTCATGATATCCGCGTGATTGATGGAAACAATGGATTGTTTGTAGCAATGCCGTCCAAACGTACGCCAGATGGTGAGTTTAGAGATATAGCACACCCGATCAACTCTGGTACACGTGGAAAAATCCAAGATGCAGTTTTAGAAGAATATCGACGTGTGGGTGAAGCTGAAGTAGAATTTGAAGAAGCAGGAGCTTCCTAAAACATACGTTAAAAAACAGGGGGAGACTAATCTATGGGATTAGCCTTCTTTTTTTGTTTTAAAAAAAGAATTGGGTGGAGAGAATAACCGACTCATAACATGATCAAATTTCTTGAAACTACGATGTGACAGCAACGAAATTTCCACTGCTGGCAGTCGCGCACCTTAGGGCTGTTGATGAGCCTACTTGCGCCGTCGTAGGTGGCGACTGAAAAAGTTGAGTGTGGTACGAAATAGCTGAATCTATTTTCGCAACTTCGAATATACTTCGCTTTCCGTGGGCACGGCTTCAGCTTCCTCGGATAAGCAAAAACCGCTTTCCTGCTTAGATCTTCAGCTCGCGCTGTTCCCACAGGAGTCTACGTATATTCGAAGATGCTAAGTTAAAGTTGAGATTTTAAATTTTATAGATCTATCTCTTTTCCAGTGACCTTGACTTTCCTCAAGCAGGAGTTAACTGCCTGAGACCAAAATTTCTAGACAAAATGTGGATTTTACGAATATATAACGTGCATTCTCGGTAGCTATTTCTTTTTCAGAATGCACTAGTAACGAGTAAGAACAAAGACATAAACCGCTTTACCAGTCCTGCATCGTTCCGGGCGGTGACTCCTGCGGGAACAGCACGAGTCTGAAGGCCCCGCAGAGCGCTCTTGAAGTGACCCCGAAAAGTTGGACAGATTTTTCGTTAAGCTGCTTGTTGGGAAAGAGTTCGGTATTGAATCGGACTCTTTCCTTTTAATTTTGTTTTTATTCGTTTGTTATTATAGTAATCCATATATTCTACTAGCTCTTGTTTGAAGTGATCTATGCTTTCAAATTGGTTGAGATAAAGAAATTCAGATTTCATAATTCCGAAGAAATTTTCAATAACGGCGTTGTCATAACAGTTTCCTTTTCGTGACATACTTTGTGTGATGCCACGTTCCTCTAGAGCTTGGCGGTATTTTTTCATCTGGTAGTGCCACCCCTGATCCGAGTGGATAATCAGTTCATCATTATCCGTGATGCGCTCCAAAGACGCTTCTAACATGTCGGAGACTAGGGAGTAGGTTGGTCTAGAACCAATCGTGTAGGAGATAATTTCGCCATTAAATAAATCAAGAACAGGAGATAAGTAAAGTTTCTCTCCGAATAATTTAAATTCTGTAATGTCGGTCACCCATTTTTCATTTGGTTTTTCCGCCTTGAAATCGCGATTTAAGATATTGGGAGCAGTCTTACCAACTTTGCCCTTATACGAACGGTATTTCTTTATGCGAACAAGGCTTTTCAAGCCTAACGCCTTCATTAATCGCTGCACTTTTTTGTGATTCACTAGGTATCCCTTATTTGCTAATTCTAATTGAATGCGACGATAGCCATACCGTCCATCATGTTCATGATAAATCGATTGGATCAATGACTTTAATGTGGTATCTTTGTCAGCTCGATTAAATGTTTTTACCCAGTAGTAGTAGGTACTCCGCGGAATACCTGCCAACTTTATAAGTTTTTTTACCGCGAATTCGACCCTTAGTTCATAGACTACTTTCGCTTTGTCTTGTTTGGTGATTTTTCCTTGTTTTGAACTAAGGCTCTCAACTTTTTTAGATAGGCATTCTCCATACGCAAGTGTTCCAGTTCTTTTTGCATTTCCTCTATAGGATCCTTAGCAGGTTTTTCATTCTTCGAATTTTTCTTTTGATGTGCTGTCATATGGGGATTCCCCTTCCGTGTTGGTTTAAGGGCATCGAATCCACCAGTCTCCCACTTTTTCTTCCACTTCCGAACCATAGCAGGATCAGGAATGTGGAAGATCGCCGATGCCTCTCGAAGAGAGAAATTCTTCTCTTCAATAAACGTAATTATATCTAGCTTAAAGGCTGGCGTATAGTTTGTATAGGGAAATTGAAAAGCTTGATTTCCATGATACTCATATAATTTTACCCAATAGCGTAATACAGATTCGTCAATCCCGCTTTCTTTCGCTAAGCCCCGATAACTATAACTCTCTTTTATATAACGTTGCACAACATCGTGTTTTTCCTTCTCTGTCATCTTTCTCATCCAGGCACCTCCTATTGTTAATTGGGTGTCCAACTATAGGGGTGCACTGCATCTTCTCGAGGAGACTGAAGCCGTGCCCGCGGAAAGCATCCGCCCGCAGCGATCCTGGACGGCAGCTTTAGAACATTTCTTGGTAATAAAATTACGTCTCAGTATAGAGATATTGTGAAAATGAATTATGGTTTTATTAAACTATTTCTGAGAGCACCTACTTATATCAACCTGCTTCAGTTAAGAAATTAGTAAATAATACCTCTACATAAATTTGCCTTCATCTGTCTGTATCTGTTGAAATCGTTTGCTTTTTAAGATATATTCATAATGGATAAACAGAATGGAGGGTACTTCATGACAAATCGGTATGCTGTTATTCTTGCAGCAGGTCAAGGAACCAGAATGAAGTCAAAATTGTATAAAGTACTTCATCCAGTGATGGGTCGACCAATGGTACAACATGTAATGAATCAGATTAAAACTGTTAACTTAGATGAAATTGTAACGATTGTTGGATTTGGCGCGGATGCTGTAAGTGAAAAGCTTGGCGCGGAAAGCAAGTTTGTTATTCAGGAGCAACAGCTGGGAACAGGACATGCTGTGCAACAGGCTGAAGAACTGTTAAAAGATAAAGAAGGCACCACGATTGTCGTCTGTGGAGATACGCCGTTAATTACAGATAAAACATATCAGGAGCTTTTTGCCCACCATGAAAAAGAGAATGCAAAAGCAACTATCCTATCGACTAAAATAGAAAATCCTGTTGGTTATGGTCGCGTTATCCGTAACGGTAATGGTGAAGTTGAACGCATCGTGGAACAGAAGGATGCAAATGAAAGCGAACAATCCGTTAATGAAATAAACACGGGTACATATTGTTTTGATAATCAAGCGCTATTCGAAGCATTAAAAAAAGTATCAAATGACAATGCACAAGGGGAGTATTACCTTCCGGATGTTATAGAAATACTTCGCATGCAGGATGATAAGGTATCCGCTTACTTAACTCCTAACCATGAAGAGACACTTGGAGTTAATGATCGGGTAGCTTTATCGCAAGCTGAAAAAGTAATGAAAAGGCGTATTAATGAGATGCATATGCGCAATGGAGTTTCGATTATAGATCCTGACAATACTTATATTGGACCTGATGTTATAATAGAGCAAGATGTCGTAATCCATCCTGGGACAATGATTTATGGATCTTCTTTCATTAAAACAAATGCTGAAATTGGTCCTCATACCGAAATCACAAATTGTACAATTGGTGATGGTGCGGTAGTGCGTCAGAGCGTGGCTAAGGATAGTCAGATAGGCGAAAGAGTGACTGTCGGTCCATATGCGCATATCAGACCACAAACGTCCATCGGCAATGAAGCAAAAATTGGCAACTTTGTTGAAGTGAAGAAATCTGTCATCGGCGATCAAAGCAAGGTTTCCCATCTAAGTTATATAGGAGATGCGGAAATAGGAACTGGAGTTAACGTTGGCTGTGGAACTATTACAGTCAATTATGACGGAAAGAATAAGTTTCTAACGAAAATTGATGACAATGCTTTTATAGGTTGTAATTCAAATCTTGTAGCCCCAGTAACTATTGGAAAAGGTTCATTTGTAGCAGCAGGTTCAACTATTACAAAAGATGTTCCGGAAGACTCTTTGTCAGTTGCACGAGCGAGGCAGGAAAATAAGGAAGGCTATGCAAAAAAACTAAACAGTACAAAAAAAGATTAACGGAGGTTTTTTTCATGACATCACACTATAAAGATCGGACTTTGAAAGTATTTACGTTAAATTCAAATCGTAAATTAGCAGAGGAAATTGCAAACCACATTGGAACGAACTTAGGTAAATGTACTGTGTCTGCGTTTAGTGATGGTGAAATCCAGATTAATATTGAAGAAAGCATCCGCGGTTGTGATGTTTATGTTGTTCAGTCAACTTCTTCTCCTGTAAATCAGCACATCATGGAATTACTTATTATGATTGATGCTTGTAAACGTGCATCAGCAAGATCAATAAACATTGTAATGCCTTATTATGGATACGCTCGTCAGGACCGCAAAGCCCGTTCCAGAGAACCAATTACAGCTAAACTTGTAGCGAATTTACTGGAAACGGCTGGGGCTGATCGTGTAATTACACTTGATTTACATGCACCACAAATTCAAGGGTTCTTCGATATGCCAATTGATCACTTGCAGGGTGTACCTATCCTGACTGATTACTTTAAGAAGAAAAATATTGAAGATATTATAATTGTTTCTCCAGATCACGGAGGAGTAACCCGTGCAAGAAAAATGGCGGATCGTCTGAAGGCGCCAATCGGAATTATTGATAAGCGCAGACCGCGGCCGAATGTTGCAGAGGTCATGAATATTGTAGGTAACATTGAAGGAAAGACAGCTATTTTAATCGACGATATCATCGATACTGCTGGAACCATTACATTGGCGGCGAACGCGCTGATTGAAAATGGAGCAAAAGAAGTTTATGCCTGCTGTACACATCCAGTATTATCTGGACCAGCAATCGAGCGTATTGAGAACTCAAAGATAAAAGAGCTTGTTATCACAAACTCTATCCCACTTGAAACAGATAAGTATGTAGATAAAATCAAACAGCTTTCGGTAGCGCCATTAATTGGTGAGGCGATTATACGCGTTCATGAAATGGAATCTGTCAGCATACTTTTCGACTAGAGGTTTAGTGAGTCGTGAATGAGGGAAATAATAATAATTAGCGACTTAATAATTTAATTAAATAAAATTAAGGATTTATGCTTGGCTTGTGCTAAGCTTATAAACAATGGAGGGTGAAAATAATGGCAGTAAAATTAAAAGCAAAAACTCGTAATCAAAAAGAACGTTCAGCACTAAAAAAGATCAGAGAAAGTGGACATGTACCAGGTGTTGTCTACGGTAAAGATAAAGAGGCTAAATCAGTTTCTGTTGAAAGCATTGAGTTAGTAAAAACCGTACGTGACGAAGGTAGAAACGCGATTATTACGTTAGAGATTGAGAATGATTCTTCTATTGATGTAATGTTGCATGACTATCAAATGAATCCAATTAAAGATGAACTTGTTCATGTTGACTTCTACGTAGTTAATATGGCTGAAGAAATGGACGTTGAGGTACCACTTCATTTAGAAGGAGAAGCTCAAGGTTCTAAAGATGGCGGCGTTCTACAGCAGCCACTGTATGAATTACAAGTCCGCGCGAAGCCTGGTGACATTCCAGAGGAGATCTCTGTAGATGTTTCTAAGTTAGAAATTGGTGACACTATTGCACTTTCTGATTTGCCAGCAGGGAAGAACTATGAATTCCTTGAAGATGCAGATACAACAATTGCAACTGTAGTACCACCAGATACTTTAGAAGATCTGGAAGAGGAAGAAACAGATGAGGATGCTGAGCCAGAATTAGTTGGAGCAGAATCTGATTCAGATGAAGAAGATAATAAGGAAGATAAATAATAGTAATGAAATAAACTTTATATGAATACAATCTACCCTCCTGTGAGACAGAATGTGATAGCAGCATTCTTATAGGAGGGATTGTTGTATGCAGCAAGTATATTTTGAGAAAAGGAAGTAGCTAATGAAATGTATAGTTGGACTTGGAAATCCAGGTAAAAAATATCACAAGACCCGTCATAACATTGGATTTATGGTTATTGATGAGCTGTTGCGCCGTCATTCATTTGACTTAAATAAAAAGAAGTTCAATGGCAAATATGCTCTTGAACATATTGGTGTACACAAGGTATTGTTTCTGCAGCCTGAAACGTATATGAATTTGTCAGGCGAAGCAATCCGGCCGTTAATGGAGTATTATGATATTGCTGTTGAAGATTTGATTGTGGTTTATGATGATCTGGATCTTCCAACAGGTAAAATTCGTTTACGTCAAAAAGGCGGTCCAGGTGGCCATAACGGGATTAAATCAACGATTAACCACTTAGGCACGAAAGAATTCAAACGTATCAGAATTGGCGTTGGACGACCTACTACATCGCAAGCCGTAATTGATTACGTGCTTGGAACTTTTCCAAAAAGTGAATCGGAGGATGTAGCTGACAGTATAACCAAAGCTGCTGATGCCTTTGAAGCTTGGCTGGAAAAGCCTTTTGTAGAAGTAATGAATGAATTTAATTAGATCTAGCTCTAACGCTTATAAAATTTTAGTTATTGTAGACTTGTAATATGTTACTTAACACTTCGTATCAGATGCAAAATGCGAAGTAACATACAATTTTCACAGCAACCAGATATCCACTGTTGACAGTATACTGAAAAAGTCATATGAAATATGAATTTAGTGGATCTACGATCGCATCTTCGAATATACTACGCTTTCCGTGGGCGAGTGGTGAGCCTCCTCGTGCAGGCGCACTCCGGGGTCTCACCGATCTCTTACATCCCACAGGAGTCTTCGTATATTCGAAGATGCTGAGTTAAAGTGAAAATAATATTTTTGGAAAATCCACCACTTTTTCAGTGACACACTAGTGCTCTCGGGGGACTTACCTATGACCTGTCCTCCCGATGGAGTCGAGTGTCAGCTGTGAAAATCACTTGTCGGAATATGGATGGTATGAAATTGGTGCACACCCCTCTGCTGAAAAAGAGGTAGATGATGAAAATTTATATTTGCAACACAACCTAGCATCATCGAATTCACGAGACTCCTGTGGGTACAGCACGAGTCTGAAGGCCCCGCAGAGTGGTTTTCTCGAGGAGACTGAAGCCGTGCCCGCGGAAAGCGAAGTGAATGCGATGATGCGATTGTAGATCCACCTACCTCGTATTGCAAGTAACTTTTTCAGTTTCCCTACGGAAAAATTTTGGAGAGCAACTATTTCGCAGCAGTTTATAGATTTTGTGTCACTAAGAAAATGGATTGCGGCGATATTTAACTATTTCTGGGAGCATCACCTTATTTTATTCTGCGAGAATTAGTTATAAGTATAAAAGTTTAGAGCAAATGCAGATATAAAAAAACTTCGGCACTCGCTAGTAAAGACGAGGTGAATGCCGAGTTTTTCAAAGCAGCTATAAGCTAGTTTATGTATCGGAACAGGTATAATTTTGTATATTCCGGATAAACTTTAGGATACCCCATGTTTATTCGAGGAGGTATTTTATGTCTATTGTCTATTCATGTAGACATTGCGGAAATGAAGTTGGAAGAATAAACCAACCTGTCATTGATACTGAAACACTAGGTCTGGATAAATTGTCCACGGATGATTTAAAGGAAATGGTGCTTTTCAAACAGAATGGTGATGTCCAGATAAAAACGATTTGCGAGAATTGTGAGGCGTCGCTTGGACAGAATCCACACTATCATGAGCTTGATTTTTTTATACAATGAAATATGTAAGCAGAGCTTTGGTTCTTTAACCAAAGCATTTTTGCGCTTGATAATCCAGGGATCATCTACAATAGAGTTAGAAGATTTTTTCGTATCACGGACCTACACTTTTCACACAATTCTTGGGGGTTTTTACTTTGAAAGGTATTGACACGTTTTTACAATCGAAGGACGACATACAGTCTATAATAAATGGAATTGACTCAGGAATGCAGGAACAACTGGTTGCCGGTCTTACGGGGTCAGCGAGAAGTTTACTTGTTTCTGTTCTGGAAGAGTCGACTAATAAGCCAGTATTACTGGTTACGCATCAGCTTGCTCAGGCACAGCAACTATACGATGATCTAGTAGAATTTATGGGTAACCGAGATGTGCACTTGTATCCGGTCAATGAATTAATAGCATCTGAAATTGCGATAGCCAGTCCAGAACTTAGAAGTCAGCGAATTGAAGCGCTGACAGCATGGACCCAAAAAAAATCAGGGATTTTAATAGCTCCTGTTGCAGCATTGAAGCGGATTTTGCCCCCCACAAATTATTGGGAAAGATATCAGCTTCACTTTAAGCTTGGAGAAGATATTCATATGGACGATTATTTAAGCTCACTTGTAGATATGGGTTATGAACGCCAGACAATGGTGACAACCCCTGGTGAGTTTAGTCGTCGTGGTGGAATCATTGATATTTATCCCATTACGGAAGAGCATCCAATTCGAATCGAACTTTTTGATGAAGAAGTAGATTCTATCCGATATTTCGATGCCGAAACCCAACGATCGCTTGATAAGAAAAAAGAAGTAACCATCGGCCCAGCAACAGAGCTTTTGTTAACGGATGAAGATATACTTTCTGGTGCAAATCGAATTGAAGCGGCGTTAGCGGATACGCTTAAGAAGACAAAAGAGAACGATGCAAAAGAAACCCTATCTCAAACACTAAATTATGACCTGGAACGACTAAAAAACCTGGAACATTTTCAGGAAATGTACAAGTATATTGGCTTTTTATATGAAAAACCTGCTAGTTTACTAGATTATATTCCGAAAAATGGTTTGATTATCCTTGATGAAATGAGCAGAGTACAAGAGACTGCAACAAACATTGATACGGAAGAGGCGGAGTGGTACAGCAATCTGCTTGAAACAAACAAAATGGTACAGAAAAGCAAGTTCTCTTTTGATTGGCATGAGGTTTGGCAAAACATGAATCAGCCACGGCTTTATATGTCTGTTTTCATGCGTCACATCCCAAATACACAACCACAAAATATCATTAATTTATCCTCTAGAACGATGCAGGAGTTTCATGGACAAATGCATTTATTTAAGAATGAATTAAAGCGTTGGGAAAAGAGTGAAGCTTCCGTTGTCATTCTTGTTCCGACTAAACAGCGTATGGAAAAAATACATTCTATTTTTGCAGACTATGATATCGATGTAGGAAAAACCTCGAAACTAGTGCTTCCAGTCAGTAAACCGACCATTGCGATTGGAAATATCAGCAGTGGAATTGAACTGCCCATGCATAAATTAGTAATCATAACTGAAAATGAATTGTTCCGAAAAAAAACAAAGCGAGTTAGAAAAAGGCAAAAAATATCAAATGCAGAACGAATTAAAAGCTATCAGGAGTTAAAAATCGGTGATTACGTCGTTCATGCTAATCATGGAATAGGTAAATACATTGGAATTGAAACACTTGAGCTGAATGGATTGCATAAGGATTACATGCTCATCCTTTATGCGAGTGATGACAAGCTTTTTGTTCCAATTGATCAAATAGATTTGGTTCAAAAGTTTGTCGGCTCGGAAGGTAAAGAACCTAAGCTGTATAAATTGGGTGGCAGTGAATGGGCAAAAGTTAAGAAGAAAGTTCAATCCTCAGTCGAAGATATTGCTGACGATTTAATCAAGCTTTACGCCGAGCGGGAAGCACAAAAAGGATTTGCCTTTTCAGAAGAAACAGAAATGCAACGGGAGTTTGAAGCTGCTTTTCCATATCAGGAAACAGATGACCAAATTAGATGTATTGAAGAAATCAAGCAGGACATGGAAAAAATACGCCCAATGGATCGATTATTATGTGGAGATGTTGGATATGGGAAGACGGAAGTTGCAATACGCGCTGCTTTTAAAGCTGTTGCGGATGGCAAGCAGGTAGCAATCCTCGTACCAACAACGATTCTTGCGCAGCAGCACTACGAAACGATTCGCGAACGATTCCAGGATCAGGCAGTAAATATAGGACTCTTAAGCAGATTCCGCACAAGTAAACAACTGAAAGAAACGACTGCTGGACTGAAAAACGGAATGGTTGACATTGTCATCGGCACACATCGTTTATTATCGAAGGACGTACAATATCGTGACCTGGGTTTATTAGTAGTCGATGAAGAACAGCGATTTGGTGTAAAACATAAAGAAAAAATAAAACAAATGAAGACGAACGTAGATGTTTTAACGCTGACAGCAACCCCAATTCCGCGAACGCTTCATATGTCGATGCTCGGAGTGCGCGATTTATCCGTAATTGAAACTCCGCCAGAAAATAGGTTTCCGATTCAAACGTATGTTATGGAATATAACCCGATTCTAATTCGCGAAGCTATCGAGCGTGAAATGTCGCGCGGCGGCCAGGTATTTTTCTTATATAACCGCGTGGAAAATATTGATTCGATTGCACGGGAAATCGGTAATTTAGTGGAGGACGCGCGAATTGGTATTGCTCATGGTCGAATGAATGAAACAGAGCTTGAGAATGTTATGTTCGGCTTCCTTGAAGGCGAATACGATGTTCTGGTAAGTACAACGATTATTGAAACTGGAGTAGATATTCCGAATGTTAACACGTTAATTGTATACGATGCGGACCGAATGGGTCTTAGCCAGCTTTACCAGTTGCGCGGGAGAGTTGGACGTTCGAACCGAATTGCATATGCTTACTTCACTTATAAAAAAGATAAAGTTCTAACCGAAATTGCAGAGAAACGTTTGCAAGCAATTAAGGAATTTACGGAGCTTGGTTCAGGCTTTAAAATAGCTATGCGCGATTTGTCCATTCGTGGTGCAGGTAACTTGCTGGGTGCACAGCAGCATGGATTTATTGATTCTGTAGGATTTGACATGTACTCACAGATGCTGAAAGATGCAATTGACGCACGGAAATATGGAAAAGAGGTTATCGATATGCAGCCGTTTGAGCCAGAGCTATCACTAAAAGTGGATGCATACATTCCTGACAACTATATTAAAGATGAAAAACAGAAAATCGATATGTATAAACGCTTCCAAACATTGTTATCAGACGAAGATTTCGAGGATTTGCGTGAAGAACTGATTGATCGATTTGGCGATTATCCAGAAGAAGTTGCAAATTTATTTGATGTATCCACATTGAAAGTGCATGCAAGAAGTGAACGGGTAGAAGCCATAACTGAAAAAAACAAGAAAATCGAATTACTCGTTGACGAAAACCGCAGTCAGCAGATAGATGGATCGAAATTATTCACCTTAGCAAATGAATTTGGACGAGGCATCCAGCTTGGAACAGATAGTAAAAAGCTTAAGATTACTATAGAGTGGCCAAAAGATAAACAACATGAACGGTATGATATAACAACACGTTTTATGAAAGAATTAGTTACTGTAAATCGAGACGAATAATTTCTGTGTGTCGAACGGTTATAGAAGTTCAAAAACCTCGGCCGATCAATCATTCGAAACCGAAAATCAATTTATTAATTTTAATGCATAGTTTTTTCAAGATGTATCATACTAAATCTACAACTGGTGTTTTCTTCAAATTTTATTTAATAAGTGGAAATCAATCCAGAAATGATCATCATAGGAAAGTGAGGCTACATTAAAATGAAAGCAACAGGAATCGTGCGTCGAATTGATGATTTAGGCCGAGTAGTTATCCCAAAAGAAATAAGAAGGACATTGCGTATTAGAGAAGGAGATCCGCTTGAGATATTCGTGGATCGTGAAGGAGAAGTAATTCTAAAAAAATATTCACCTATAAATGAATTAGGAAGCTTTGCAAAAGAATATGCCGAGGCGTTATTCGACTCCCTGCATCAGCCGGTATTTATATCCGACCGTGATGAAATAATTGCGGTTGCTGGAGAGTCTAAAAAAGATTACCTGAATAAAAACATTGGTGAACAAATCGAAAAAGCGATTGAAAGCCGATCCCAATCATTTGTAACAGAAAATGCACAGGTTGAAATTTTACAGGGAAAAGAAGAAGAGTTATCCTCCTATTGTATAAATCCTATCATAGCAAATGGTGATCCAATAGGATGCGTAATAATGATTGCAAGAAGTGGGAAAAAACTTAGCGAGGTCGAGAAAAAGGGAATGGAAACCGCTTCAAACTTCCTGGCAAAACAAATGGAATAATTACTTAAATAAAGGAGCAGGTCAGCACCCACCGTTGCTGGTCTTTTTCTTTTATATGTCGTCCAGTTTCGCTATGCTATAATAGGAAAAAGTAACTTTCTAACACAGGGAAAGGCGTTAATCCATGGGCGGTAATGAATCAAATAATCTGGTAAAAGGAGCGTTAATTCTTACACTTGCCGGACTCGTGAGCAAAGTGTTGAGCGCAGGCTACCGGATTCCACTACAGAATTTAACAGGTGATATGGGATTTTATATCTACCAGCAGATCTATCCTTTTCTTGGCATGGCGCTTGTCCTGGCATTGTACGGATTTCCGTCGGCCATATCCAAGATGACAAGTGAATTTCGTGAAAACGGAACACCTATTACACTAAAAAATATTTACATACCGTTCTTTATTATTTTAATGTGTATTCATTTATTTATTTTCGCTTGTATCTATTTAAACGCAGCTGGTATTGCTGACTGGATGGGTGATCCAAATCTTACAAAAGCGCTGCAATCAACTGCTTTTGTGTTCCTATTCATTCCATTTACTGCGTTATTGCGGGGAGTTTTTCAAGGCTATTACCAAATGCGGCCAACTGCACTATCACAGGTTGGGGAACAATTAATCCGTGTATCGATCATTATTACGGCGGCTATCCTGTTAGTTAACAATCAGTGGAACATTTATATAATTGGACAAGCTGGTGCACTTGCTGCGATTGCCGGTTCGGTATCAGCAATCATTATTCTAGGCATATTTTTTATAAAAAAAGCCCCATGGTCAACCGACTATTCCGTTATTCCATGGGGATATTACTGGAAAATGCTTTTATTCTTTGGGCTGATTGCCGCACTTAATCATATGATTTTGCTTGTCATTCAATTGGCTGATGCGTTCACACTCATTCCATCATTACAGGAATTCGGTATGACGCCAGCAGCGGCGATGGAAGCAAAAGGGATTTTTGATAGAGGACAACCATTGATCCAGCTTTGCACCGTCCTCGGATCTTCATTTGCCCTTGCGCTTATACCAAGTCTATCAAAAGAAAAGCTAAGGAATCGGCCGGTGGAAACATATCATTTTGCAGGAAGTGCGTTGACGTTTTCCTTTTTTCTGACAGTTGGAGCAACCGTTGGAATCATTTTTATTTTTCCGGAAGTAAACAGACTTTTGTTTCAAAATCAACTGGGGACGGAAAGCCTTCGTATTTTAATGCTTGCTATTATCTTTTGTTCACTTGCTATTACAGCAATATCTATATTACATGGGCTAAATCGGATGAAGCGGACAGCATTTTTCATACTGCTCGCTCTAGCAATCAAGTGGATTGGCAATCAATTACTGGTTCCTTTATGGGGTATCACTGGAAGTGCGCTTGCAACGGTTATTGCGCTGATTTGCTTATGCTATCTCGTATTTCTAGCATTAAAAAAAGATTTACCCGAATTAAACTTTTTCCGGCAACTAAACTGGCCAGCACTAATGATAGCGGGTGTCTGTATGGGAGTCTATCTGCTGGCGATCGATCTGTTCATTCCAGATAGCTTTCTCACAGGCAGGCCTATTCTATTTGTCTATGTTATGTTTGTGGCACTATCAGGTGCTGGTATATATTTGATGATTTTATTAAAATTAGGGGCATTTACAGATAAACAATTACAAATGCTTCCGTCTGCATCATTTCTAATTAGATTTCAACGGGGGAGGAAGAACGATGGCTAATAAAATCGAAATAATTGGTCTTGGGGCAGGTGATATCGATCAATTGTCCTTAGGCATCTATAAAAAACTAACCAGCAAGAATCAAACTGTTTTCACACGAACAAACGATCATCCTGTTATTGAGTCATTGAAACTAGAAGGGGTCAGCTTTGAATCCTTTGATCACTATTATGAAAAAAATGATCAATTTGAAGATGTGTATATCAAAATAGTCGAAGAGCTTCTGAGAAAGGCAAATGAGCACGCTGTCGTCTATACCGTTCCCGGTCATCCGATGCTGGCAGAGAAAACAGTCCAGCTTTTACTGGAGCAAGAAGCGGTCCCTGTTGAAATAGTAGGTGGCCAAAGCTATCTGGACGATTTGTTCTCTGCATTAAAAATAGATCCGATTGAAGGCTTTCAGTTTGTAGACGGAACTTCTTTTAAGCGCAGTGATCTAAATCATCAGCAGCACCTGGTTTTTTGCCAGGTCTACGATGCTTTTATTGCATCTAATGTAAAGCTTGCATTGTTGGAAGACCTTCCGCCAGACTATCCAATTAAAGTTGTCGAAGCGGCAGGCAGCAAGTCTGAATCTATTACAACGATACCGCTTGAGGAGTTGGATCATGCGCTGGAAGTTGGAAACCTGACAAGCGTATATGTCCCGCCAGCAGCGCCGGATAAATTAAATCATACATTTAATCGATTACGAGACGTTATCCGTACATTGCGTGGACCAGAGGGATGCCCATGGGACCAGGTGCAAACACATGAAACGCTGCGGGAATTCGCAATTGAAGAAGTCTATGAGTTAATCGATGCTATCGATAACCAGGACGATGAAGGAATTATAGAAGAATTGGGAGATATTTTGCTGCAGGTTATGCTGCACAGCCAAATCGGTGAGGATGATGGATATTTTTCTGTTGACGATGTTATTCAATCGATTACAGATAAAATGATTCACCGCCATCCGCATGTATTTGCCGATACAAAAGCAGACACGGTTTCAGAAGTTTATAAAAACTGGGATGCATTGAAACAAGAGGAAAAAAGAAGCGAACGGCCGTCTCACTTAGATGGAATACCAGCGCATTTCCCTTCACTATCAAAAGCATCTGAACTTCAGAAGAAAGCTGCTAAGGTAGGGTTTGAGTGGTCAGAAACAGAATCAGTCTGGCTAAAGCTAGAGGAAGAACTAGCGGAAGTGAAGGAAGCTATTACGAAAAAAGATAGCAGTGAAGTGGAAAAAGAGTTTGGAGACGTACTATTTGTCATTGCAAATCTAGCAAGATATTATAAAATAAATGCAGAAGTAGCATTAAATCAAACCAATCAGAAATTCATGACCCGATTTCAGTATATAGAGAAACAACTTACAGAAGAAGGAAAGCAGCTAGCCGACGCATCACTGGAAGAAATGGATTACTATTGGAATCAAGCTAAAGGAAAAGAGTGAATACAATGCGATTAGATAAATTTTTAAAAGTATCACGCTTAATCAAACGACGTACATTAGCCAAAGAAGTAGCGGATCAAGGAAGAATTACCATTAATGGCAATCAGGCAAAAGCCTCTTCTATCGTTTCAAAAGAAGATGAACTTGTTATCCGGTTTGGTCAAAAGCTCGTAACCATTAAAATTAACGATTTAAAAGAAGTGGTACGGAAAGACGAAGCAGCCATGCTATATACGGTTGTGAAAGAAGAAAAGATTGATTAATAGGATTGTTTATGAAAACTCAGCTGAACGCTGAGTTTTTTTATTAGTGTCGCAAAAATAATACATAATAAAACCCCTCGAGGGGACACTATATTTTTTAATCTGATAAAAAAGGAGGGACTACCAAGGTGCATCAAAACTTACATCAGCAATTACAGCATGTCAGCGAGCAAATTAAAAAGGCTGATGCGGCTGTTAGACAGGCGCAGGGAACAGATTCTGACTTACTTGAGCAAGCGTACCAGCAGCTGCAGAAAGTAGAAAAAGATTTGCAGGATGCCCGCAATCAAGCGGGGGCAGAGGCGACGGAGAATCCGCAATTCCAACAGGCGTATGAACAGTTGCATAACACGCGTCAACACATGCAGGAAATCAAACAGAATCAAAATGGACTTCATTAGTCTGATCCATTTACATCCATATATTTAGTTCTATACTTGTCCTCCTTTTCATATAGTTGTAATGATAAGGAGGGCGATTTTTATGAATTATTATGAAAAAGAAACACAGCCACAAGTGACACTGGAACATTCACTTAAAATTAATAACCGTAAGAGTGTTGAAATCAGTGGAGTTAAAGAAGTTGATAGCTTTGATAATGAAGAGTTTCTGCTCGAAACAGTGATGGGATTTTTAATTGTGCGTGGTCAAAATCTGCAGCTGAAAAACTTGGATGTTAGTGAAGGACTAGTTTCGATAAAAGGCAAAATTTATGAGCTTTCCTATGTAGATGAACAACACCAGGAGAAAGCTAAGGGATTCTTTAGCAAGCTGTTTAGATGATCCTCTCTGTGCAGTTTATGACGATGCTCGCCATGATTCTGGGAGGCTTTTATCTGGGAATGATTCTGGATACATTCAGGCGGGCATCTAAACATTGGAAAAACTCGTTATTCCTTACCTACTTCATGGAGATCAATTTCTGGTTTTTGCAAACATTATTATTATTTTATATTCTATATCGAGTAAATGCGGGAGAATTACGATTGTACGTATTCCTGGCATGTTTGTTAGGATTCGCGACATACCAGACGTTAGCTGCGGAAGCATATAAAAAGTTGCTGGAACATCTGATTAAATTTATTTTATCGATCTATCGTTATATATCAAAAGGGGTTCGGATGATGCTTGTAACCCCGATTGTTTTTGTATTCACATTGTTATTCACTGCTATTTCAGCTATTATTCAAGTGCTTTTCCTTGTATTGCTTACGGTTTTAAAAATAATATTTACCCCTGTGAAGTGGATATTCCTGCTAATTTATGGAATACTTCCAGAAATAATAAAAAATTATTTACACAAAATAGCAGGGTTTTATAGTACAATGGAGAATATATGTAAGAAATGGCTGAAGTATATGAAATTTAAGAGGAGGTAACGAGCTGTGAACGCAAAGAAAAAAACGGTAACGAGATTGAGTTCAGATTATATGGAAAAATACGATGCACACAAAGGAAGACAAAAGAGAAAGAAACAACGTCTGATGCGACGTCTTGTGTTATTTTCTATCGTAGCTCTTATCGCAGTAGGCTTTATGATTACATACCACGTAGATCAGCGAGCACTTAAAGCTGAAAAAGAAGAGCAATATGAACAATTACAGAACAAGATGGCAAATCTTGAGAAAAAAGAAACAGATCTTCAAGAGGAAATTCAACTTCTGCAAAATGAAGAATATGTGTTAGAGATAGCTCGAACCAACTATTTCTTCTCAAAAGAAGGCGAATTAATTTTTAAACTTCCCGATGAAGAGCCATCTTATTGACACACTTTTATAAACTTGGCTATAATATAACATAGTAAGATATTATTTAAACTTTTAAGGAGGAGCATTTTTTTTATGTCAATCGAAGTAGGCAGCAAGCTGCAAGGTAAAGTAACTGGTATCACTAATTTTGGTGCATTTGTAGAACTCGGGGAAGGCAAAACGGGTCTTGTTCATATTAGTGAGGTTGCCGATAACTATGTTAAAGACATTAATGAACACTTAACTGTCGGTGATGAAGTTTTGGTAAAGGTAATTAATGTTGAAAAAGATGGTAAAATCGGGCTTTCAATCAAAAAGGCTAAAGACAAGCCGGTACGCACGCGAAACCCTCGTGAGCGCAGTGAAACATTTGACCAAAAGATGAGCAAATTTCTAAAGGATTCGGAAGACCGTTTAGCTTCTTTAAAGAAGCAAACAGAAACCAAACGTGGAGGCCGGGGTGCTAAGCGGGGATAAATGCTGTCTATATAAAGATGCTCTATCAATATATATAAGATGCTCTATCAATATATATAACAGGTGCTGCCTATTGAGGCAGTGCCTGTTTTTTTGATGATTTGCTGTGTTGGTAAAATACGTTCCGGGGCTAGTGGAATACAGTCCACGGCCAGCAAAATACAATCCGGTTCAGCCAGAATACGGTCTACTCACGGCGAAATACAATCCGATTCAGCTGGAATACAGTCCACATCCGACGAAATACAGTCCGAGCCCGGAATACGGTCCGTGATCCTCGGAATACAGTCCATGGCCGGCAAAATACAATCCGATTCAGCCAGAATACAGTCCACATTCGGTGAAATACCTGCCGGGCCACGAAATACAGTCCATGACCAGCAAAATACAATCCGATTTAGCCGGAATACAATCCACATCCGGCAAAATAATGTCCGAGCCACAAAACACGGTCCGTGATCCATGAAATACAGTCCACAACCCACACAAACATACAAAAAAGGATTGAATCCCCAACCGGGATTCAATCCTTTTTAACATTATATAGCGGCGGAGGGGATCGAACCCACGACCTCACGGGTATGAACCGTACGCTCTCGCCAGCTGAGCTACGCCGCCAAATTTAGCCACAAAATTTATAATACATCACAACGCGACTGGTGTCAATGGCTACCTTCAATAAACTACTTTTCTGCCTATTTCTGGTTGTTTATCGAATTTTGATGGGAAAGGAAGATGTATACCGATTGACCGGTTCCATTAGAAATATCCGGCATACCCGACACACAAATAAGAACGGGTTTATAAAAAGAGAGAATATTGAATCCCATTCTTGTAGAAAAGGGATGAAATTAAAAAGAAGTTAGTCGAACGATTTTATGAATACTGTTCGTTGTTTTGACAAAATAAAATTTCCTCTTGTGTTTTAATTACTCCAAGAGGGAGTGGATTTGAAATGATAGATTCTATGCCAAGAGTGGACACAAAAGCATTTGGAGCAGGACAAGGTACTATGAGCAAATGGCGGAGAAAGTTTTACGCTAAGACACAATCTGTCTTAATAGACAAAGGGTGGCTGTTTTTCATTGTTGGTTTCTTATTGGGACGAGCTGTCATTTTATCTGTAGTATCCCCGTTTTCGGTAGCATTTTTAGCTACTGTCTGGCTTGTACATAAAGAAAGGGCTCCTAAAGTTATGCTGGCAATCTTTGCTGGAGCTATAAGCTATTCTATTGATCAGGGGGTATTTATTTTACTTGCGATGCTCGTTTTTATTTTTCTTGCTGGATTGTTCAAGCGTATCAAAAACCAGCATGTAGCTATCCTGCTGTTTGTTTTTCTCGCTACGGTTTCACCCCGGCTTATGCTTTACTCGATTACTGACCAGCTATCCTCGTATGAATGGATGCTTCTGTCAGTTGAAGGGATATTAGGTGCGGTACTCGTATTAATATTTATGCAGAGCATACCGTTATTATCACCAAAAAAATATAAACCCACGTTAAAAAATGAAGAAATAGTTTGTATGATTATCTTACTTGCCTCTATATTAACCGGAACAATCGGGTGGGATATTTACGATGCGTCGCTTGAACAAATTTTTTCCAGGTACTTTGTCTTAATGCTTTCATTTGTTGGTGGTGCTGCTGTTGGTTCAACGGTTGGGGTAGTAGCTGGCTTAATATTGTCACTTGCAAATGTCGCAAATCTTTATCAAATGAGTCTGCTTGCATTTTCTGGATTGCTTGGCGGTTTATTAAAAGAAGGGAGGAAAATGGGGGTCAGTATCGGTCTGCTGGTAGGAACCTTTTTAGTAGGGATTTATGGCGATGCTACAAATTTACTTCCTTCTATTGTGGAATCGTCTGCAGCTATTTTATTATTTTTTATCACACCTGCCAGTTGGATTAAACGGCTGTCCAGGTATATTCCTGGTACAGAGGAATATACGAATGAACAGGAACAGTATCTGCAAAAGGTGCGGAATGTTACTGCTAAGCGAGTGGAACAGTTTTCTGATGTTTTCGAAGCACTCTCGAAAAGCTTTCAAACGGTTGAATACACTGCATCTGAAAAAGAAGCAGACGATAAACGGGAGACTGATTATTTTCTGAGTCAGGTGACGGAAAGAACCTGCCAGGGCTGCTTTATGAAAAATAGATGCTGGCAGCAGGAGTTTGATAAATCCTATTCGTTAATGGAGGCTATAAAAAATGATCTGGTTGATGAGCGTGAACCAACTCCTAGCGATGTACGAGCTTTTGAGAACCATTGTGTTAAGTCAAAAAAAGTAATGGACGTTATGAAAGAAGAGATGACTGTTTTTGAGGCGAATAAACGATTACAGAAGCAAGTATCCGAAAGTAAACGTTTCGTTGCTGAACAGCTGCAAGGGGTCTCGGAGGTAATGGATGATTTTGCAAAAGAAATCCTAAAAGAGCGTCATCACCATGAAAAACAAGAAATGCAGATTATTCAGGGACTCGACAATATGGGAATAGAAATAGAAAAATTGGATGTTTTTAATTTGGATAAAGGGAATATCGATATCGAGATGATGGTTAATTTATATGAGTACCGGGGTGAAGGTGCAAAACTGATTGCTCCTATGCTCTCCGACATTTTGAATGAATCAATTGTAGTGAAGCAGGAAGATATCTCGCCATTTCCAAATGGCAGCTGTTTCATCGTTTTTGGATCTGCCAAGGAGTATGTAGTTGAAACGGGTGTCTCTCATGCGGCAAAAGGGGGAGGCGTTATATCCGGAGACAGTTATACAACGATGGAGCTTGGGACTGGAAAGTATGCGATGGCCATTAGTGATGGAATGGGAAATGGCGAACGCGCCCATGAAGAAAGCGTTGAAACGCTCCGTCTACTGCAACAGATCCTGCAGACAGGAATTCCTGAAAAAGTAGCAATCAAATCCATTAATTCCATTCTTTCACTTCGATCAACTGATGAAATGTTTGCAACGCTTGATCTGGCAGTGATTAATCTGCACAATGCAGGGGTTCGATTCTTGAAAATAGGATCCACTCCAAGCTTTATAAAACGAAGAGATGAAATGATCAAAATTGAAGCCAGCAACTTGCCGATGGGAATTATTCAGGAATTTGATGTCGATATAGTCAAAGAGCAGTTAATGGCAGATGATCTGCTGATTATGATGAGTGATGGCATTTTCGAAGGACCAAAACATGTAGAAAACGTGGACATGTGGCTAAAACGCAAGATTCGTGAAATGAAAACAACGGACCCACAAGAAGTCGCGGACTTGCTGCTGGAAGAAGTTATCCGAACCAGGTCTGGAGAAATTGCTGATGATATGACAGTGATGGTAGCAAAAATAAAAAAACATTCCCCGCAGTGGGCCGCTATTCCAGCTAGTCATAAGCATGCTCAGTAAGGGATTAATTATGTAAGAAATAACGTAACCGCCTCCGTATACTATTTAAGGTTTTTGGCGATGATGGTGAGGAACGAGTTGGAGGTGGATTTCATGAAAAAAGGAACGTTAAAACAAATTTTATTAATCACAGATGGCTGCTCCAATAAAGGGGAGGACCCAGCTTCTGTGTCCGCACTTGCTCACAAGCAGGGTATTACGGTAAATGTCATTGGAATAATGGAGGATGACCAGTCAGAACAGCCTGAGGGATTAGAAGAAGTCGAGGAAGTTGCATTATCAGGTGGTGGCGTCAGTCAGATCGTGTACAAACAATCCTTGTCACAAACAGTTCAAATGGTGACAAAACAAGCTATGACGCAGACGTTGCAAGGATTTGTGAATCAGGAACTGCAGCAAATACTTGGTCCGAATCAATCAATGGATGACCTGGAACCTGAGAAACGCGGAGAAATTATGGAAGTTGTCGAAGAGTTAGGAGAAACGTGTGATTTGGAAGTGCTGATATTGGTCGATACAAGTGCCAGTATGAACGATAAGCTGCCGACCGTAAAAGAAGCGTTGATTGATTTATCCATTAGTCTAAACGCTCGAATTGGCCGAAACCGATATTGCGTGTTTACTTTCCCTGATCGACGAAAAGATATAAAACAAATACTGGATTGGTCACCAAGGCTAGATTCTATATCTGCTATTTTCCCTAAACTTACAAGTGGGGGGATCACCCCGACGGGACCAGCGTTACGAGAAGCAATGTACCAATTCGGTAAAAAGAGCTTGTTAAGGAGCTTTAACGATGAAGATGAGCCACCATTCGAAGCATGGAACTGAAATTAAACGCGGAACACATATTTCCGGGAAGTGGCATGGAAAGCACTATGTTGTATTAAAGCAGCTGGGAAGCGGAGCTATCGGGACCGTCTATCTGTGTGAAACTGGCGGAAAGCATGTTGCACTTAAAATTAGCGATAAAAGTACGTCCATGACAATGGAGGTCAATGTTCTAAAGTCCTTACAAAAGGTCCAAGGTACTACTCTTGGGCCTTATTTAGTTGATGTTGATGATTGGGTCACGCCGCGTGGCCAGACCTTTTCATTCTATGTTATGGAATATCTGCACGGACAATCGTTATCAGCGTTCATTACACAGAATGGCAGTAACTGGATTAGTGTATTTTTGCTGCAACTGCTTGACGATTTAGCAGAACTTCATAAAGCAGGATGGGTATTTGGTGATTTGAAGGAAGAGAATTTACTGATTCTAAACTCACCCGTGAAGGTGCGCTTTATAGATGTTGGGGGAACAACACAAATTGGTCGCGCTATTAAGGAATACACGGAGTTTTATGATCGCGGGTATTGGGGTATAGGTAGTAGGCGTGCGGAACCAAGTTACGACTTATTTGCGCTGGTAATGGTTTTTTTAAAGGTTTACTACCCAAAACAATTCGAACGAAGCAGCAATTCTGAAGCAGCCATACTAGCCAGAATAAAGAACGCAGCCCCATTAAAACCTTATTTACCTTGCTTTGCAAAAGCGATTCAAGGAAAATATCAAACTAGTATGGAAATGAAAAGGGATGTAGAACGAATTATTAATCAGCCCAAACAGCAATTGTCACGAAAAAGTCAAAAACAGAAAGCGTCTATTTTGGTGGAATCTACGGGCATATCGTTAATTGCACTGTTCTATTATATTGTTTCTGTACTATTGCCATAAGTTATCTTCTTTCATCTAAATAAAAAGGTATGATAGGATATAGGAGTTCCATATTATTCTGAAATGAAGGATGACCGATAAAATGAAGAATAACGTGCTGAATTTTATGAAGGATAATGGGTTGATTGAACCTAATACCACGATCTTAATTGGTGTTTCGGGTGGACCGGATTCGATGGCACTTCTTTATTTTTTTCATTCTATAAGAAAAGATTGGAATTTAACTTTAGAAGCACTGACGGTTGATCATCAATTGCGCGGAGAAGAGTCAATGGATGACCTTCGCTTTGTTGAAAAACAATGCAAAAAATGGAATATTAAATTTCATGGAACTTCTTTGGACGTTCCTTCGTATAAAGAAATGAAGCATATTGGTACACAGGTAGCAGCCCGTGAAATGCGGTATAAGTTCTTTCTAGAAAAAATGAAAGAAAGTAATGCTGATTATCTGGCGCTTGGCCATCATGGTGACGATCAGATTGAAACAATGCTGATGGGATTTGTTCGATCATCGAATAGCAGAGCAATGTCCGGGATGCCTGTACATCGCCCATTCGGCAATGGAAAGATTATTAGACCTTTTTTAGGGTTAACCAAGCAGGATATCACAGATTATTGTTTAACAAACAGTGTAGATTCAAGGCTTGATCCATCAAACTTAACAATGGATTATACACGAAATTATTTCCGGAAGCACGTTCTGCCATTACTGAAAAACCAAAACAGTAATCTGCACACTACAGTTCAGCAATTAAGTAAGTCTCTGCAATCAGATGAAGACTATTTGATGAAGGAAGCTGAGTCCTTGGTAGAAAAGGTTGTAGCCCTGAAGCAAAGTGAAAATTGTGCTACATTTGACATAGATTTATTACAGGGTCATCACACTGCTTTACAAAGACGAGCCTATCATCTAATATTAAACTATCTATATGATGAATTGCCTAAAAATTTATCGTATATGCATGAGGAACAGTTTTTTGCATTATTAAACAGTAAGAAGGCCAATGGTAGATTGGATTTCCCTCAGCAATTGAAGGTGATAAAATCCTATCGACAACTTACAATCTGCTTCGAGAATAAACTGCCTCAATCTCCTCCTTTTCATAAAGTCATTACCATTCCTGGGCGTGTTTCACTACCGAACGGATCAGTAATTCATGCTGATTTTAATACGGAATCACACATGCAGCGTAACGATGTTTATGTGTGCGGCAGGAATCAAGTTGCTTTACCATTACATATTCGAACACGAAAACCAGGAGACAGGATGACATGGAAAGGTTTGAAGGGCAGGAAGAAGATTAAGGATATTTTCATCGATGAAAAGGTTCCAGCAGGATTACGGGATAATTGGCCAATCGTGACTGACGATAATGATGAGATCCTTTGGATTGCTGGTTTAAAAAAGGGTGAACCATTCAACCAGACAAAAGACACCTCATATATTCAACTATGTTTAGAAAAAGGTAATTTGTAGGAGGAGCATACATGCATAACGATATTGAACAAATATTAGTAACAAGAGAAGAAATCGAAAGAAAATGTGAAGAAATAGGAAAGCAGCTAACAGAGGAATATGACGGGAAGTTTCCGTTAGCTATCGGAGTTCTTAAGGGTGCAATGCCATTTATGTCTGACGTATTGCGTCATGTGGACACGCACTTAGAAATGGACTTCATGGACGTTTCTAGTTATGGTGGAAAGACACGTTCATCAGGTGAAGTGAAAATAGTGAAAGATTTGGACACGAAAGTAGAAGATCGTGATCTTCTAATCATCGAGGATATTATCGACAGTGGTCTAACTTTAAACTATCTGGTGGATTTGTTTAAATACCGTAAAGCAAGATCAATACGGATCGTCACCTTGCTTGATAAACCTTCTGGCAGAACGGCTGATATAAAAGCTGACGTTGTTGGTTTTAACGTTCCAAATGAATTCGTAGTTGGTTACGGATTGGATTACGAAGAAAAATATCGTAACTTGCCTTACATTGGCGTGCTGAAACCAAAAATTTATGGCGGTGAAGATGCGTAACGTTTTGCCATTATTTTTTTAGAAAAGATCGGTATTACTTCATACAACTTGATGTAGAATAGAGTATAAGAAAAACCTAATTAAATTTAGACGATTATCGATAAAAACAATATATTTTTTTAACTATAAATACAGTATAAAAACTATGGCATATGTGAGTGGAAATAGTTGTAAAAAAACTTTTTACTATGATAATATGTTATATAGTTTTTCCCGTTTGGGAGGAGGTTGGCAATGAAACGATTAATGCGAAACGTGTTCTTCTGGTTCTTAATTTTTCTAGTTGTAGTTGCAGTTATAGAATTATTCAGAGGCACGGATGAACAAGCAGAAGAATTAAATGTCGAAGAATTTATGACACAGCTGAATAATGGTGATATTGCAGAAATGACCATGCAGCCTGTAAATAAAGTCATTCGAATTACTGGTGAACTTAAGGATGGGGATAAGCAATTTATTGCCCAGGTACCAGAAAATACAGAAATTGTAGCAGACATTACGGAAATAGCTAGAGAACAAAGTGTATTAAATATTGAACAGGAAGAACAGCCAAGCGCGTGGGTTACATTTTTAACCACGATGATTCCGTTTCTAATAATAGGACTATTTTTCTTCTTTATACTTAGCCAATCACAAGGCGGCGGTGGCGGCCGTGTGATGAACTTTGGTAAGAGTAAGGCGAAAATGTTCACGGAAGATAAGAAAAAAGTTCGCTTTAAAGATGTTGCAGGAGCGGATGAGGAGAAGCAGGAGCTTGTAGAGGTTGTTGACTTCCTTAAGGATCCGCGTAAATTCTCTGCAGTTGGAGCAAGAATTCCTAAAGGTGTTCTATTAGTAGGACCACCAGGTACAGGTAAAACATTACTTGCCCGTGCCGTTGCTGGAGAAGCAGGGAAACCATTCTTTTCTATAAGTGGTTCAGACTTCGTAGAGATGTTTGTTGGTGTTGGTGCTTCACGTGTACGTGATTTATTTGAAAACGCTAAGAAGAACGCACCGTGTATTATCTTTATCGATGAGATTGATGCAGTTGGTCGTCAGCGTGGTGCTGGTCTTGGTGGCGGACACGATGAACGTGAACAGACACTAAACCAATTACTAGTTGAAATGGATGGATTCGGTGTAAATGAAGGTATTATTATTATCGCCGCAACAAACCGTCCTGACATATTAGACCCTGCATTACTTCGTCCAGGTCGTTTTGACCGTCAAATTACAGTGGAGCGTCCGGATGTTAAAGGCCGTGAAGAAGTATTAGCAGTTCATGCTAAAGACAAACCAATTGATGCTTCTGTTGATTTGAAGACAGTTGCTATGCGGACTCCAGGGTTCTCTGGTGCAGATTTAGAGAACTTACTGAATGAAGCAGCATTAGTGGCAGCTCGTGGAGAAAAAACAACAATCGACATGCTCGATGTTGATGAAGCAATTGACAGAGTTATTGCAGGTCCACAGAAAAAAGGCAAAGTCATTTCAAAGAAAGAGCGCAATATTGTGGCTTATCACGAAAGTGGTCATACCGTAATTGGAATGGTCTTAGACGATGCCGACATGGTTCACAAGGTTACAATTGTACCTCGTGGTCAAGCTGGTGGTTACGCCGTAATGCTTCCAAGAGAAGACCGTTACTTTATGACTAAACCAGAGCTTCTGGATAAAATCACTGGTTTACTTGGTGGACGTGTAGCTGAGGAAGTTATATTTGGCGAAGTAAGTACAGGAGCTTCAAATGACTTCCAGCGTGCAACAGCAATTGCACGTAAAATGATTACAGAGTACGGTATGAGTGATAAAATTGGACCATTACAGTTTACAAGTGGTGGTGGAAACCAAGTATTCCTTGGTCGCGATATTCAAAATGATCAAACGTATAGTGATCAGATTGCACATGATATCGATCAGGAAATGCAAAACTTTATCAACTTCTGTTATGATCGTGCAAAAACAATTCTTACTGACAATAAGGATAAATTGGAACTTATTGCACAGACGCTTCTAAAAGTAGAAACATTAGATGCGAAACAAATTAGAGGATTGTTTGACGATGGGATACTTCCTGAACCTGAAGAGGATTCAAAGGTTGCTATTTCAACCGAAGAAAATGATTTAAAAGTTAACATACAATCTAAAAATGATGAGGCTGAACCTGAACCAGAGTCATTTGAGGAAGCCAAAGAAAAAGCTGATGAAGAATTAGAAGAACGTCAGGATGAACATTCTGATGACGAAAACAAAAAAGAATAAATTGTAGTTACAAGGAGCAACCTTTCGAACGACGGAAGGTTGCTTTTGTGTAATTTTATAAAATTACCATGATTTGTCTTTGTTTTCCTAAAGTGGAATTGAATGATTAAACAGAAATAAGAATTGTGATATATTAAAAGTACAGATAATTATAATGCGTGCTGGAAGGATATGATGAATACAATGCTTTTTGTACTGGATGTCGGAAATACAAATACTGTACTTGGTGTGTTCGAAGATGATCAATTAATACATGAATGGCGAATCAAAACGGATCGGTATAAAACCGAAGATGAATTTGGTATGCTAATAAAATCACTATTGGATCATAAAGAGATTTCATTTAATCATATTCATGGAGTAATTATATCCTCTGTAGTTCCTCCAATAATGTTTGCGCTGGAAAAAATGTGCAGAAAGTATTTTGGTCAGGAAGCTTTAGTTATTGGGAAGGATAGTGTGCAATCTAAATTGCCAATGAAATATCCAAACCCAAGTGAAATTGGTGCGGACAGAATTGTGAATGCTGTTGGCGGATTAGAGGAATATGGATCTCCCCTTGTGATAATTGATTTCGGAACTGCTACTACTTACTGCTATGTAAATGAAAATGGAGAATACGAAGGTGGAGCAATTGCCCCTGGTATTCACGTTTCACTTGAAGCGTTGTATAAAAATGCTTCCAAGCTGCCAAAAGTCGAAATTACCCGCCCATCCAATGTAATAGGCAGATCAACAGTTGAAGCAATGCAGGCTGGCATATATTATGGTTACATAGGTCAGGTTGATGAAGTAGTTTCGCGAATTAAAGAACAGGCAAATAAAACGCCAACTGTAATTGCTACTGGCGGACTTGCCAAATTGATAGCTGATGATTCAAAAACAATAGATTATGTAGATCCAAACCTTACACTTAAAGGGTTGTATCTTATTTATAAACGTAACTTGGAAATAAATTAGTACGCATAAGGAGTGTCTCCGATGAAAGATTATTTAGTAAAGGCTACAACATATAACGGTATGGTTAGAGCATATGCAAGTGTTACAACTGATACAGTGAGCGAAGCACAAAGACGTCAGGATTCATGGGCAACCACAACAGCAGCGTTAGGTCGTACCATTACCGTGTCCGCTATGATGGGTGCCATGTTAAAAGGCGACGATTCCATAACGGTTAAAGTAGAAGGTAACGGGCCAATAGGTCCAATTGTTACCGATGCAAATACACGTGGTGAAGTTCGTGGTTATGTTACGAATCCGCATGTAGATTTTGATTTGAATGAAAATGGGAAACTGGATGTAGCGCGTGCGGTCGGAACGGAAGGAAATATTAGTGTCATTAAAGACTTAGGATTAAAGGATTACTTTACTGGACAGGTACCGATAATTTCCGGGGAAATAAGTGAAGACTTCACATATTACTTTGCTAATTCTGAACAGGTCCCATCTGCAGTAGGTGCAGGTGTATTAATCAACCCGGATCATTCTGTACTGGCAGCAGGCGGATTTATAATTCAGGTTATGCCTGGTGCAGATGAAGAGATTATCGAGCGTTTAGAAGAACAGATTCAATCTTTTCCAGCTATATCTTCACTCATTAGAGAAGGAAATTCACCTGAACAAATTCTGCAGCGATTATTTGGTGACGCAGAAATTAAAATGCTAGAGACATTGCCGATTGTATTCACCTGTAAATGTTCTAAGGAACGAATTGAGCAGGCTATTAGTGGCCTTGGCAACGAAGAAATAGAAAAAATGATTGAAGAAGATCGTGGAGCAGAAGCGACGTGTCATTTTTGTAACGAAATTTATAAATTCAATGAGCAGGAATTAGAGTTACTGAAGCAGTCAGATTAATAACAGGATAGGGAGCTTTTTATGCCAAAAAAATTGTTACTGGGGATAATAGTTGTATTACTAGTCACGAATGTGGCATCGCTTTTATTTTGGAATAAGGAAGAAAAGAAAGTTGTACTGGACAATGAAAACGCTGAAGTTAATGTGAAAGAACCTGTCGCTACAATAGAGGGTGAAGATATTTCTTATGATGACTGGATATCGAAACTTCGAGATAAGCATGGTCAGGAACAATTAAAGCAAATGGTTGATGAAGAGTTGGTAGCGCAACTAGCAAATAAAAATGATATAGAAGTAAGTGAGAAAGTTATCGAACGGGAACTTGCTTTATTGGCTGGTATGCAAGGTCCGATGACTTCTGAGGAAATAGAGCAGAAGGAAGAAGAATGGCGCCAGGATATCATTTACCGTTATCGATTAGGGACGCTGCTAACAATGGATACTACAATTCCTGAAGAAGAAATGAAAAGCTACTACAATGAGTACAAAAATCAATATAATTTTACTGCTTCCATGAAGGTTTCGCATATTATTGTGAATGATATGGAGACAGCTGAAAAAGTGAAGAAAGAATTGGATAACGGTGCTTCCTTTCCATTATTAGCAAAGGAATATTCAATTGATGAAGACACAAAAAAAGACGGTGGATATTTAGGTTATTTCCAGACCAACAGTCAGTTTCTGCCTACGGGGTATCTTGATGCAGCAAAGGAAATGAAAAAAGGCACATACAGTGAACCGTTTAAAAGTGATGCTGGGGTAGCTATCATCTATCTGCATCGTATGCTGCCGGAAATCGATTTTACGTATGAAGAAATTAAGCCGTACTTGAAAACAGAACTTGCTCTAGATGAAATGGATCAGTCATTAACAACTGAACCACTCTGGAATAAATTAAATATCGAGTGGATTTATGACCAGGGTAAAAAATAGTCTCTAAGTTAATTGTATAATTTGACAATTCCCACTTTAAGACGTACATTATAATAAATCCTACGAATACACTAGGGATTAGGAGGATGTTAATATGAGAGTTGCGAACAATATAGCAGGACTAATTGGTGAGACTCCAATGGTTAAATTAAATCGTTCAGCAGATCCGGATAGTGCAGATATTTACTTAAAATTAGAGTTTATGAATCCAGGGAGTTCGGTGAAAGACCGTATTGCTTTAGCGATGATCGAAGCAGCCGAAGAAGAAGGTGCACTGAAGGAAGGTGACACAATCATTGAACCAACGAGCGGTAACACGGGAATTGGTTTAGCGATGGTTGGCGCCGTTAAAGGGTATAAAACTATTTTGGTTATGCCGGATACAATGAGTAAGGAGCGACAGAATTTATTACGTGCCTATGGAGCAAAACTAATTCTGACACCTGGTTCTGGTGGAATGAATGCAGCAATTAACAAAGCCGAAGAATTACAAAAAGAAAATAATTATTTTATGCCGCAACAGTTTAACAATAAAGCGAATCCTGCTGTTCATGCCAGAACAACAGGGAAAGAAATAATTGAACAGATGCCAGATGGTTTGGACGCGTTCGTTTCAGGCATTGGAACTGGTGGTACTGTCACCGGTGCTGGTAAAGTATTAAAAAAGCATTTTAAAGGAATTAAGATATATGCAGTTGAGCCAACAGATTCTGCAATCCTATCTGGCGGAGCACCTGGTCCACATAAAATTCAGGGAATTGGTGCTGGATTTGTGCCAAAAGTGCTTGATACAGAGGTTTATGATGAAGTGATTCGAATCACAAATGAAGAAGCTTTTGAAACTTCTCGAGAAGTAGCTAGAAAAGATGGAATCCTTGGAGGTATTTCTTCCGGAGCTGCCATCGCTGCTGCTAAACAAGTTGCTAAAAAATTAGGTAAAGGTAAAAAAGTTGTTACTGTATTACCTAGTAACGGCGAACGTTATTTATCAACACCGCTTTATGATTTTGAAGAAGAGAAGTAATAGAAGATTATTGACTAGTGCCGTAACAATCGGTACTAGTCCTTTTATTTTGGGTATGATACGATTATCAGGAATAATGGCGCTGAAAGAAGGTTAAAACAGATGCAGACATTCATAAAGACGAAATCTGTAACGTACGATTTATCCAAACGAACACATATAATGGGGATTTTAAATGTCACACCGGATTCTTTTTCGGATGGCGGAAGTTTTACGTCAATTGATGCAGCAGTAAAACAGGCTCTTGAAATGGAAAGACGTGGAGCCGATATAATTGATATAGGTGGAGAATCAACTCGACCAAATCATGAAGCAGTTTCTGCAGAAGAAGAAATTGAGCGTATTGTACCTGCTATAGAAGCAATTAATGCAGTGGTGAAGGTGCCGATATCTATTGATACATATAAAGCAGAAACTGCTGAAGCTGCAATAAACGCTGGGGCAACTATTATCAATGATGTGTGGGGGGCAAAGCGAGAACCGCAAATTGCTGATGTAGCTGCGAAGTATGGTGTTCCAATTGTATTGATGCATAATAGAACGAACAAGAATTATGTATCGTTAATCGAGGACATGAAAAAAGATTTACTGGAAAGTGTTGAAATTGCATTGAATGCAGGAGTTAAAAAGGAAAATATCATTCTTGATCCTGGTATTGGTTTTGCCAAGAGCATACAAAATAATTATGAAGTAATGAATCAATTAAATGAATTTGTAAACATAGGTTATCCAGTCCTGTTAGGGGCATCGCGCAAATCATTTATTGGCCGCACGCTGGATGTTTCTCCTGAAGAACGTGATAACGGGACGGGAGCGACAACTTGCTTAGCTATTCAAAGAGGGGTGCAAATCGTGCGCGTTCATGATGTGAAACGAAATGTGGAGCTAGCCAAAATGATGGACGCTATGTTGTCTGGAGGTAATTAATAAATGGATAAAATAATTATGAAAAATTTACAGTTTTACGGGTATCACGGATTACTTGCGGAAGAAAATAAGCTAGGCCAACGGTTTAATGTTGATGCAGAACTGATTGTTGACTTAGAAAAGGCAGGAAAAAGTGATAAAATGGAAGACTCGATTCACTATGGTCATGCTTTTGAAGCGATCGAGCACGTGGTCGAGGGTGCGGTCAAAAATTTAATTGAATCAGTTGCAGAAGAAATAGCAGGGAAACTCTTGTCTGAATTCGATTCCCTGCTGGCGTGTCGAATTAAGGTTATAAAGCCTGACCCACCAATTCGGGGACATTACGAATCTGTGGCTGTAGAGATTTACAGGGAGAAAAAATAATGAATACAGTTTTTTTAGCGCTTGGAACGAATATTGAACCAAGGTTTAAGCACCTGCAAACAGCAATACATGAACTTAGCTTGCTTGACAATATAAAGATTATGAATCAGTCAACCATATACGAAACTGCGCCAGTCGGATATAAAGACCAGGCAGATTTTTTAAATATGGTTTTAGAAGTCAAAACAAGTTATACTCCAATTGATTTGTTGGAGGTATGCCAGGAGATCGAACAGGAACTGGGCCGCAAGCGAGAAATACGATTTGGTCCCCGCACAATAGACCTGGACATTTTAACGTACAATCAAGAGAATAAAAAAACTGACCGATTAACTTTGCCTCATCCGCGCATGCACGAACGTGCCTTTGTGCTTATACCATTAAATGAGTTAAGACCCGAATTACCTATAGGTGAGGATGGAAAACGTGTATCAGAATATCTCAATGATTTGAGAGAGAATGATGTAAAGGATGTTAGCGCATGGAAACAGGAAGAATCGGCAGACGAATAAAAGCATTTCGTAAACTAAAAGGCTATACACAAATAGATTTAGCGAAAGCCTTGCACGTTTCAATCTCGGAACTTCGAGGAGTGGAGCGTGGTATGAAAGAAGCGACTGATTCGTTCCTGGATCAAGTAGCTGTAACGTTAGCTATTGCAAAAGAAGAAATAATCGGAGAAACTGATGATTTAAAAGAGGCTGAGTAATGTTTCGAGTTGGCAGTAACGGAAGAATTCATATAAGAAAAACTTGGCATTCACTACTAGTTAGGAAGAATGGCGAGTTTTTCTGATTTTTTCAGGGTATACAGGTTAATGCATGAAAAATATCGATACTTCCTATATAATAAACGATAATTGCAATACGACTTGAACGGTCCGCGATTAGTGTTGAAAAAATTGTACATATTGGAGTGATAATGTTGTCAGAAGAAATAAATGAACAAATGCAGGTACGGCGCGATAAATTAACTAGTTATCAGGAACAGGGTATAAATCCTTTCGGTGGGAAATTTGAACGTTCTCACTCTACTGAAGAATTAATTAAGCAATTCGACAAATTTTCAAAAGAAGAACTAGAAGAAAAAACCGATAAAGTTACTATTGCTGGTCGAATGATGACAAAGCGCGGAAAAGGAAAAGCAGGATTTGCACACGTACAGGATTTAACTGGACAACTGCAGATATATGTTCGAAAAGATATGATCGGCGATGAAGCTTATGAAATTTTTAAAACAACCGATATGGGAGATATCATTGGTGTAACTGGTGTAATGTTCAAAACTAAAGTTGGTGAGATATCGATCAAAGCTACTGAATTCCACTTACTGTCGAAATCGCTTCGTCCATTACCGGAGAAGTATCATGGTTTAAAGGATATAGAACAGCGCTACCGTCAACGTTATTTGGATTTAATTACGAATGTTAACAGCAGAGATACATTTGTATTGCGCAGTAAAATCATTCAATCCATGCGTCATTATTTAGATGCACAAGGATTTCTGGAAGTAGAAACACCAATGATGCACAGTATCCCAGGTGGAGCATCTGCTCGGCCATTCGAAACCCATCATAATGCATTAGATATTCCACTTTATATGCGAATTGCGATTGAGCTTCATCTGAAACGTCTAATTGTTGGTGGAATGGAGAAGGTCTACGAAGTTGGTCGTGTTTTCCGTAATGAAGGTGTTTCCACAAGACATAATCCTGAATTTACGATGATGGAACTTTATGAAGCATACGCAGATTTCAACGATGTAATGGAGCTGACAGAGAATCTGGTTGCCCACATTTCGAAAGAGGTGCTAGGAGATACAACGCTGATGTACGGAGAAGAAGAGATCTCACTAGAACCTAAATGGAAGAGACTCCACATGGTCGATGCTGTAAAGGAATATACAGGAGTAGACTTTTGGAAGCAAATGAGTGATGAAGATGCGCGTGGTTTGGCAAAAGAACACGGAATCAAGATTCAGGACTCTATGACATTTGGACATGTCGTGAATGAGTTTTTTGAACAAAAAGTAGAAGAGAAGCTAATTCAACCTACTTTTATCTTTGGTCATCCAGTAGAAATTTCTCCACTTGCGAAGAAGAATACAGAAGATGAACGGTTCACAGATCGGTTTGAGTTATTCATTGTTGGACGCGAACATGCAAATGCCTTTAGTGAGTTAAACGATCCAATTGATCAACGGGAACGTTTCGAATCTCAACTTAAAGAGCGTGAAGAAGGTAATGATGAGGCTCACTTAATGGATGATGATTTTATTGAAGCATTAGAATACGGAATGCCTCCAACTGGAGGTCTCGGTATTGGTATCGATCGACTCGTTATGCTTCTGACGAATTCACCATCGATTCGGGATGTATTGTTATTTCCGCAAATGCGTAACAAATAAATAGTAAATGAATATAGAAGATCTCCCGGCAAGCGACCATTTCAGGTTGTTTGCCGGGAGATCTTCTTTGCATCGAAAAGACCTCGCCCATAAGGTTTTGCCGCCTTTCTTCTATAGAGTGTTGTGTGAGGACCACAGCCTGTTTGATTTGTTTGAATTATGTTTTATTAATTTCAGCGAATTTCTTTTGATTAATCCCTTGCGTTCATCTTAAAATCATGGTAAATTAGTTAACGTTGTCTTTTGAACAGCACAACTAATCGTTTTAAATTAAATAAAAAGAAACGAAAAAAGTTATTGACTTTATTATTTCTAAGTGTTATATTTATAAAGTCGCCAAATAAAGACGGCATTGAAATTTGATCCTTGAAAACTGAACAAAACAACCAAGTATGTTAAGAACAAGCAAGAAAGCTAAGACAACTGATGGGATTAATTTTATTAATCTTATCCAAACTATTTTGGAGAGTTTGATCTTGGCTCAGGACGAACGCTGGCGGCGTGCCTAATACATGCAAGTCGAGCGCGGGAAGCAAGCAATCACCCTTCGGGTTGTGCGCTTGTGGAACGAGCGGCGGACGGGTGAGTAACACGTGGGCAACCTGCCTGCAAGATTGGGATAACTCCGGGAAACCGGAGCTAATACCGAATAATACTTTTTATCTCATGGTAGAAAGTTGAAAGGCGGCTTCGGCCGTCACTTGCAGATGGGCCCGCGTCGCATTAGCTAGTTGGTGGGGTAATGGCCCACCAAGGCGACGATGCGTAGCCGACCTGAGAGGGTGATCGGCCACACTGGGACTGAGACACGGCCCAGACTCCTACGGGAGGCAGCAGTAGGGAATCTTCCGCAATGGACGAAAGTCTGACGGAGCAACGCCGCGTGAGTGATGAAGGTTTTCGGATCGTAAAGCTCTGTTGTTGGGGAAGAACAAGTACCGTTCTAATAGGACGGTGCCTTGACGGTACCTAACCAGAAAGCCCCGGCTAACTACGTGCCAGCAGCCGCGGTAATACGTAGGGGGCAAGCGTTGTCCGGAATTATTGGGCGTAAAGCGCTCGCAGGCGGTCTTTTAAGTCTGATGTGAAAGCCCACGGCTCAACCGTGGAGGGTCATTGGAAACTGGAGGAC
The DNA here is from genome assembly GCF_050574275.1 of Virgibacillus flavescens. Taxonomy (GTDB): domain Bacteria; phylum Bacillota; class Bacilli; order Bacillales; family Amphibacillaceae; genus Virgibacillus_F; species Virgibacillus_F flavescens. The sequence goes on along the minus strand of NZ_CP192260.1, from coordinate 702,089 downwards.
TTGAGTACAGAAGAGGAGAGTGGAATTCCACGTGTAGCGGTGAAATGCGTAGAGATGTGGAGGAACACCAGTGGCGAAGGCGACTCTCTGGTCTGTAACTGACGCTGAGGAGCGAAAGCGTGGGGAGCGAACAGGATTAGATACCCTGGTAGTCCACGCCGTAAACGATGAGTGCTAGGTGTTAGGGGGTTTCCGCCCCTTAGTGCTGAAGTTAACGCATTAAGCACTCCGCCTGGGGAGTACGGCCGCAAGGCTGAAACTCAAAAGAATTGACGGGGGCCCGCACAAGCGGTGGAGCATGTGGTTTAATTCGAAGCAACGCGAAGAACCTTACCAGGTCTTGACATCCTCTGCAAGCGATAGAGATATCGTGTTCCCTTCGGGGACAGAGTGACAGGTGGTGCATGGTTGTCGTCAGCTCGTGTCGTGAGATGTTGGGTTAAGTCCCGCAACGAGCGCAACCCTTGATCTTAGTTGCCAGCATTCAGTTGGGCACTCTAAGGTGACTGCCGGTGACAAACCGGAGGAAGGTGGGGATGACGTCAAATCATCATGCCCCTTATGACCTGGGCTACACACGTGCTACAATGGATGGAACAAAGGGACGCAAAACCGCGAGGTCAAGCAAATCCCATAAAACCATTCTCAGTTCGGATTGTAGGCTGCAACTCGCCTACATGAAGCCGGAATCGCTAGTAATCGCGGATCAGCATGCCGCGGTGAATACGTTCCCGGGCCTTGTACACACCGCCCGTCACACCACGAGAGTTGGTAACACCCGAAGTCGGTGAGGTAACCTTTTAGGGGCCAGCCGCCGAAGGTGGGACCAATGATTGGGGTGAAGTCGTAACAAGGTAGCCGTATCGGAAGGTGCGGCTGGATCACCTCCTTTCTAAGGAAAAACAGAAAGCCGAAGCTAGTGATAGTGGAAGCCGTACTGTTTAACGGAAAATCGGTGACGCTTGCGTCATCGTAAGACCTATCGTTGATAGGCCTTAACATACAAGGTTGTTTGTTCAGTTTTGAGGGATGCGAATCTCTCTTTTTGTACCTTGAAAACTAAATAAGAGCAATATAGACAAGACATCGAATTAAAACGTAAGTTCTTAATCATAAAGATAGTTAAGTGAAGAAGAGCGCACGGTGAATGCCTTGGCACTAGGAGCCGACGAAGGACGGGACTAACACCGATATGCCTCGGGGAGTTGTAAGTAGACATTGATCCGAGGATTTCCGAATGGGGAAACCCACTGTTCGTAATGGAGCAGTACGCATATCTGAATACATAGGGTATGTGAGGCAGACCCGGGGAACTGAAACATCTCAGTACCCGGAGGAAGAGAAAGCAAATGCGATTTCCTGAGTAGCGGCGAGCGAAACGGAATCAGCCCAAACCAGAAAGCTTGCTTTCTGGGGTTGTAGGACACTCCTTTGGAGTTACAAAGAAATACTTTAGATGAATCGATCTGGAACGATCAGCCATAGCGGGTAAGAGCCCTGTAGTCGAAAAAGTGTTTCCTCCGGAGTGTATCCTGAGTACGGCGGGACACGAGAAATCCCGTCGGAATCCGGGAGGACCATCTCCCAAGGCTAAATACTACCTAGTGACCGATAGTGAACCAGTACCGTGAGGGAAAGGTGAAAAGCACCCCGGAAGGGGAGTGAAAGAGATCCTGAAACCGTGCGCTTACAAGTAGTCGAAGCCCGTTAATGGGTGACGGCGTACCTTTTGTAGAATGGACCGGCGAGTTACGATCGTATGCAAGGTTAAGTGGAAGACACGGAGCCGCAGCGAAAGCGAGTCTGAATAGGGCGAAATAGTATGCGGTCGTAGACCCGAAACCGTGTGATCTACCCATGTCCAGGGTGAAGGTCAGGTAACACTGACTGGAGGCCCGAACCCACGTATGTTGAAAAATGCGGGGATGAGGTGTGGGTAGGGGTGAAATGCCAATCGAACACGGAGATAGCTGGTTCTCTCCGAAATAGCTTTAGGGCTAGCCTCAGGCAGATGCGTACTGGAGGTAGAGCACTGATTGGACTAGGGGCCCTCACCGGGTTACCGAATTCAGTCAAACTCCGAATGCCAGCTACGTAAGCCTGGGAGTCAGACTATGGGTGATAAGGTTCATAGTCGAAAGGGAAACAGCCCAGACCGCCAGCTAAGGTCCCAAAGTATACGTTAAGTGGAAAAGGATGTGGAGTTGCCCAGACAACCAGGATGTTGGCTTAGAAGCAGCCACCATTTAAAGAGTGCGTAATAGCTCACTGGTCGAGTGACTCTGCGCCGAAAATGTACCGGGGCTAAACGTATCACCGAAGCTGCGGATTGTTCTTTGAACAATGGTAGGAGAGCGTTCGAACTGCTGTGAAGTCAGACCGTGAGGACTGGTGGAGCGTTTCGAAGTGAGAATGCCGGTATGAGTAGCGAAAAAAGAGTGAGAATCTCTTTCACCGAAAGCCTAAGGTTTCCTGAGGAAGGCTCGTCCGCTCAGGGTTAGTCGGGACCTAAGCCGAGGCCGAAAGGCGTAGGCGATGGACAACAGGTAGATATTCCTGTACCACCTCATGAATGTTTGAGCGATGGGGGGACGCAGTAGGATAAGGAATGCGCACCGATGGATGAGTGCGCCCAAGCAGCAAGGGAGTTGGATTGGCAAATCCGTCCAACAATTCTGAGCTGTGATGGGGAGGGAAATTAAGTACCGAAGTTCTGGATTTCACACTGCCAAGAAAAGCCTCTAGTGAGTTCATAGGTGCCCGTACCGTAAACCGACACAGGTAGGCGAGGAGAGAATCCTAAGGTGATCGGGAGAACTCTCGTTAAGGAACTCGGCAAAATGACCCCGTAACTTCGGGAGAAGGGGTGCTCCTTTTAAGGAGGAGCCGCAGTGAATAGGCCCAAGCGACTGTTTAGCAAAAACACAGGTCTCTGCGAAGCCGAAAGGCGAAGTATAGGGGCTGACACCTGCCCGGTGCTGGAAGGTTAAGGGGAAAGGTTAGCGCCTTCGGGCGCGAAGCTTAGAACCGAAGCCCCAGTAAACGGCGGCCGTAACTATAACGGTCCTAAGGTAGCGAAATTCCTTGTCGGGTAAGTTCCGACCCGCACGAAAGGTGCAACGACTTGGGCACTGTCTCAACGAGAGACCCGGTGAAATTATACTATGCGTGAAGATGCGCATTACCCGCGACAGGACGGAAAGACCCCGTGGAGCTTTACTATAGCCTGATATTGAATGTTGGTACAGCTTGTACAGGATAGGTGGGAGCCTTAGAAACCGGAGCGCTAGCTTCGGTGGAGGCATCCGTGGGATACCACCCTGGCTGTACGGACATTCTAACCCAGGACCGTAATCCGGTTCGGAGACAGTGTCAGGCGGGTAGTTTGACTGGGGCGGTCGCCTCCCAAAGAGTAACGGAGGCGCCCAAAGGTTCCCTCAGAATGGTTGGAAATCATTCGTAGAGTGTAAAGGCATAAGGGAGCTTGACTGCGAGACCTACAAGTCGAGCAGGGACGAAAGTCGGGCTTAGTGATCCGGTGGTTCCGCATGGAAGGGCCATCGCTCAACGGATAAAAGCTACCCCGGGGATAACAGGCTTATCTCCCCCAAGAGTTCACATCGACGGGGAGGTTTGGCACCTCGATGTCGGCTCATCGCATCCTGGGGCTGTAGTCGGTCCCAAGGGTTGGGCTGTTCGCCCATTAAAGCGGTACGCGAGCTGGGTTCAGAACGTCGTGAGACAGTTCGGTCCCTATCCGTCGTGGGCGTTGGAAGTTTGAGAGGAGCTGTCCTTAGTACGAGAGGACCGGGATGGACATACCGCTGGTGTACCAGTTGTTCCGCCAGGAGCATAGCTGGGTAGCTACGTGTGGAAAGGATAAGTGCTGAAAGCATCTAAGCATGAAGCCCCCCTCAAGATGAGACTTCCCATCACTTCGAGTGAGTAAGATCCCTCAGAGACGATGAGGTTGATAGGTTCGAGGTGGAAGCGTGGTGACACGTGGAGCTGACGAATACTAATAGATCGAGGACTTAACTAACCATTTACGATGTCATGTTTATTGCGCTCTTATTTAGTTTTTAGGGTACAAGAAAAATTAAAAATAGCACTTGCATTTTCATGCGAGAATAGCTATAATAAATCTTGTCCTTGAATTTTCAAGATGGTCTGGTAGTTATAGCGGAGAAGTCACACCTGTTCCCATACCGAACACAGTAGTTAAGCTCTCCAGCGCCGATGGTAGTTGGGACTTTGTCCCTGCAAGAGTAGGACGCCGCCAGGCTGTACATATATTTCGGAGGATTAGCTCAGCTGGGAGAGCACCTGCCTTACAAGCAGGGGGTCGCAGGTTCGAGCCCTGCATCCTCCACCATTTTTTTGCCGGCCTAGCTCAACTGGTAGAGCAACTGACTTGTAATCAGTAGGTTGGGGGTTCAAGTCCTCTGGCCGGCACCATTCATATAAGTAAGTTATTAATTAGTACGAGCCATTAGCTCAGTTGGTAGAGCATCTGACTTTTAATCAGAGGGTCGAAGGTTCGAATCCTTCATGGCTCACCATTATAATATGCGGGTGTGGCGGAATTGGCAGACGCGCTAGACTTAGGATCTAGTGTCTTTTGACGTGGGGGTTCAAGTCCCTTCACCCGCACCATTTACTAATTAATTAAGCGGAAGTAGTTCAGTGGTAGAACATCACCTTGCCAAGGTGGGGGTCGCGGGTTCGAATCCCGTCTTCCGCTCCATATATGTCAAAGTCATGCCGGGGTGGCGGAATTGGCAGACGCACAGGACTTAAAATCCTGCGGTAGGTAACTATCGTGCCGGTTCGAGTCCGGCCCTCGGCACCATTAGCGCCCGTAGCTCAATTGGATAGAGTACTTGACTACGAATCAAGCGGTTAGAGGTTCGACTCCTCTCGGGCGCACCATATATCGGGAAGTAGCTCAGCTTGGTAGAGCACATGGTTTGGGTCCATGGGGTCGCAGGTTCGAATCCTGTCTTCCCGACCATTTTAAAACTCACTTATGGGGCCTTAGCTCAGCTGGGAGAGCGCCTGCCTTGCACGCAGGAGGTCAGCGGTTCGATCCCGCTAGGCTCCACCATATAACATTGAAATTTGATCCTTGAAAACTGAACAAAACAACCAAGTATGTTAAGAACAAGCAAGAAAGCTAAGACAACTGATGGGATTAATTTTATTAATCTTATCCAAACTATTTTGGAGAGTTTGATCTTGGCTCAGGACGAACGCTGGCGGCGTGCCTAATACATGCAAGTCGAGCGCGGGAAGCAAGCAATCACCCTTCGGGTTGTGCGCTTGTGGAACGAGCGGCGGACGGGTGAGTAACACGTGGGCAACCTGCCTGCAAGATTGGGATAACTCCGGGAAACCGGAGCTAATACCGAATAATACTTTTTATCTCATGGTAGAAAGTTGAAAGGCGGCTTCGGCTGTCACTTGCAGATGGGCCCGCGTCGCATTAGCTAGTTGGTGGGGTAATGGCCCACCAAGGCGACGATGCGTAGCCGACCTGAGAGGGTGATCGGCCACACTGGGACTGAGACACGGCCCAGACTCCTACGGGAGGCAGCAGTAGGGAATCTTCCGCAATGGACGAAAGTCTGACGGAGCAACGCCGCGTGAGTGATGAAGGTTTTCGGATCGTAAAGCTCTGTTGTTGGGGAAGAACAAGTACCGTTCTAATAGGACGGTGCCTTGACGGTACCTAACCAGAAAGCCCCGGCTAACTACGTGCCAGCAGCCGCGGTAATACGTAGGGGGCAAGCGTTGTCCGGAATTATTGGGCGTAAAGCGCTCGCAGGCGGTCTTTTAAGTCTGATGTGAAAGCCCACGGCTCAACCGTGGAGGGTCATTGGAAACTGGAGGACTTGAGTACAGAAGAGGAGAGTGGAATTCCACGTGTAGCGGTGAAATGCGTAGAGATGTGGAGGAACACCAGTGGCGAAGGCGACTCTCTGGTCTGTAACTGACGCTGAGGAGCGAAAGCGTGGGGAGCGAACAGGATTAGATACCCTGGTAGTCCACGCCGTAAACGATGAGTGCTAGGTGTTAGGGGGTTTCCGCCCCTTAGTGCTGAAGTTAACGCATTAAGCACTCCGCCTGGGGAGTACGGCCGCAAGGCTGAAACTCAAAAGAATTGACGGGGGCCCGCACAAGCGGTGGAGCATGTGGTTTAATTCGAAGCAACGCGAAGAACCTTACCAGGTCTTGACATCCTCTGCAAGCGATAGAGATATCGTGTTCCCTTCGGGGACAGAGTGACAGGTGGTGCATGGTTGTCGTCAGCTCGTGTCGTGAGATGTTGGGTTAAGTCCCGCAACGAGCGCAACCCTTGATCTTAGTTGCCAGCATTCAGTTGGGCACTCTAAGGTGACTGCCGGTGACAAACCGGAGGAAGGTGGGGATGACGTCAAATCATCATGCCCCTTATGACCTGGGCTACACACGTGCTACAATGGATGGAACAAAGGGACGCAAAACCGCGAGGTCAAGCAAATCCCATAAAACCATTCTCAGTTCGGATTGTAGGCTGCAACTCGCCTACATGAAGCCGGAATCGCTAGTAATCGCGGATCAGCATGCCGCGGTGAATACGTTCCCGGGCCTTGTACACACCGCCCGTCACACCACGAGAGTTGGTAACACCCGAAGTCGGTGAGGTAACCTTTTAGGGGCCAGCCGCCGAAGGTGGGACCAATGATTGGGGTGAAGTCGTAACAAGGTAGCCGTATCGGAAGGTGCGGCTGGATCACCTCCTTTCTAAGGAAAAACAGAAAGCCGAAGCTAGTGATAGTGGAAGCCGTACTGTTTAACGGAAAATCGGTGACGCTTGCGTCATCGTAAGACCTATCGTTGATAGGCCTTAACATACAAGGTTGTTTGTTCAGTTTTGAGGGATGCGAATCTCTCTTTTTGTACCTTGAAAACTAAATAAGAGCAATATAGACAAGACATCGAATTAAAACGTAAGTTCTTAATCATAAAGATAGTTAAGTGAAGAAGAGCGCACGGTGAATGCCTTGGCACTAGGAGCCGACGAAGGACGGGACTAACACCGATATGCCTCGGGGAGTTGTAAGTAGACATTGATCCGAGGATTTCCGAATGGGGAAACCCACTGTTCGTAATGGAGCAGTACGCATATCTGAATACATAGGGTATGTGAGGCAGACCCGGGGAACTGAAACATCTCAGTACCCGGAGGAAGAGAAAGCAAATGCGATTTCCTGAGTAGCGGCGAGCGAAACGGAATCAGCCCAAACCAGAAAGCTTGCTTTCTGGGGTTGTAGGACACTCCTTTGGAGTTACAAAGAAATACTTTAGATGAATCGATCTGGAACGATCAGCCATAGCGGGTAAGAGCCCTGTAGTCGAAAAAGTGTTTCCTCCGGAGTGTATCCTGAGTACGGCGGGACACGAGAAATCCCGTCGGAATCCGGGAGGACCATCTCCCAAGGCTAAATACTACCTAGTGACCGATAGTGAACCAGTACCGTGAGGGAAAGGTGAAAAGCACCCCGGAAGGGGAGTGAAAGAGATCCTGAAACCGTGCGCTTACAAGTAGTCGAAGCCCGTTAATGGGTGACGGCGTACCTTTTGTAGAATGGACCGGCGAGTTACGATCGTATGCAAGGTTAAGTGGAAGACACGGAGCCGCAGCGAAAGCGAGTCTGAATAGGGCGAAATAGTATGCGGTCGTAGACCCGAAACCGTGTGATCTACCCATGTCCAGGGTGAAGGTCAGGTAACACTGACTGGAGGCCCGAACCCACGTATGTTGAAAAATGCGGGGATGAGGTGTGGGTAGGGGTGAAATGCCAATCGAACACGGAGATAGCTGGTTCTCTCCGAAATAGCTTTAGGGCTAGCCTCAGGCAGATGCGTACTGGAGGTAGAGCACTGATTGGACTAGGGGCCCTCACCGGGTTACCGAATTCAGTCAAACTCCGAATGCCAGCTACGTAAGCCTGGGAGTCAGACTATGGGTGATAAGGTTCATAGTCGAAAGGGAAACAGCCCAGACCGCCAGCTAAGGTCCCAAAGTATACGTTAAGTGGAAAAGGATGTGGAGTTGCCCAGACAACCAGGATGTTGGCTTAGAAGCAGCCACCATTTAAAGAGTGCGTAATAGCTCACTGGTCGAGTGACTCTGCGCCGAAAATGTACCGGGGCTAAACGTATCACCGAAGCTGCGGATTGTTCTTTGAACAATGGTAGGAGAGCGTTCGAACTGCTGTGAAGTCAGACCGTGAGGACTGGTGGAGCGTTTCGAAGTGAGAATGCCGGTATGAGTAGCGAAAAAAGAGTGAGAATCTCTTTCACCGAAAGCCTAAGGTTTCCTGAGGAAGGCTCGTCCGCTCAGGGTTAGTCGGGACCTAAGCCGAGGCCGAAAGGCGTAGGCGATGGACAACAGGTAGATATTCCTGTACCACCTCATGAATGTTTGAGCGATGGGGGGACGCAGTAGGATAAGGAATGCGCACCGATGGATGAGTGCGCCCAAGCAGCAAGGGAGTTGGATTGGCAAATCCGTCCAACAATTCTGAGCTGTGATGGGGAGGGAAATTAAGTACCGAAGTTCTGGATTTCACACTGCCAAGAAAAGCCTCTAGTGAGTTCATAGGTGCCCGTACCGTAAACCGACACAGGTAGGCGAGGAGAGAATCCTAAGGTGATCGGGAGAACTCTCGTTAAGGAACTCGGCAAAATGACCCCGTAACTTCGGGAGAAGGGGTGCTCCTTTTAAGGAGGAGCCGCAGTGAATAGGCCCAAGCGACTGTTTAGCAAAAACACAGGTCTCTGCGAAGCCGAAAGGCGAAGTATAGGGGCTGACACCTGCCCGGTGCTGGAAGGTTAAGGGGAAAGGTTAGCGCCTTCGGGCGCGAAGCTTAGAACCGAAGCCCCAGTAAACGGCGGCCGTAACTATAACGGTCCTAAGGTAGCGAAATTCCTTGTCGGGTAAGTTCCGACCCGCACGAAAGGTGCAACGACTTGGGCACTGTCTCAACGAGAGACCCGGTGAAATTATACTATGCGTGAAGATGCGCATTACCCGCGACAGGACGGAAAGACCCCGTGGAGCTTTACTATAGCCTGATATTGAATGTTGGTACAGCTTGTACAGGATAGGTGGGAGCCTTAGAAACCGGAGCGCTAGCTTCGGTGGAGGCATCCGTGGGATACCACCCTGGCTGTACGGACATTCTAACCCAGGACCGTAATCCGGTTCGGAGACAGTGTCAGGCGGGTAGTTTGACTGGGGCGGTCGCCTCCCAAAGAGTAACGGAGGCGCCCAAAGGTTCCCTCAGAATGGTTGGAAATCATTCGTAGAGTGTAAAGGCATAAGGGAGCTTGACTGCGAGACCTACAAGTCGAGCAGGGACGAAAGTCGGGCTTAGTGATCCGGTGGTTCCGCATGGAAGGGCCATCGCTCAACGGATAAAAGCTACCCCGGGGATAACAGGCTTATCTCCCCCAAGAGTTCACATCGACGGGGAGGTTTGGCACCTCGATGTCGGCTCATCGCATCCTGGGGCTGTAGTCGGTCCCAAGGGTTGGGCTGTTCGCCCATTAAAGCGGTACGCGAGCTGGGTTCAGAACGTCGTGAGACAGTTCGGTCCCTATCCGTCGTGGGCGTTGGAAGTTTGAGAGGAGCTGTCCTTAGTACGAGAGGACCGGGATGGACATACCGCTGGTGTACCAGTTGTTCCGCCAGGAGCATAGCTGGGTAGCTACGTGTGGAAAGGATAAGTGCTGAAAGCATCTAAGCATGAAGCCCCCCTCAAGATGAGACTTCCCATCACTTCGAGTGAGTAAGATCCCTCAGAGACGATGAGGTTGATAGGTTCGAGGTGGAAGCGTGGTGACACGTGGAGCTGACGAATACTAATAGATCGAGGACTTAACTAACCATTTACGATGTCATGTTTATTGCGCTCTTATTTAGTTTTTAGGGTACAAGAAAAATTAAAAATAGCACTTGCATTTTCATGCGAGAATAGCTATAATAAATCTTGTCCTTGAATTTTCAAGATGGTCTGGTAGTTATAGCGGAGAAGTCACACCTGTTCCCATACCGAACACAGTAGTTAAGCTCTCCAGCGCCGATGGTAGTTGGGACTTTGTCCCTGCAAGAGTAGGACGCCGCCAGGCAAAAGATAAGCGAAGATACGTTAAATCGTATCTTCGCTTTTTTTCGTTGTTTTTTATACTCCTAAATTTTTTATATGAATCTGATGAATTATATTGTAAACTAATCAGTATATATATAATTGAGGTGTTGGACAGTGGGGGAACTAATCGATCAGTTTTTGGGGGAACATTTTTTAATAAGTATTGTAAGAATATTAATTGCGTTAATACTATCAGGTTTAATTGGATTTGAACGTGAGATAAAAAACCATTCTGCTGGTTTTCGCACACATATTCTAGTGGGAGTCGGATCGTGTTTAATGATGCTCTTATCGTTATATGGATTCGAAGAGTTTATCGGCTCATCTGAGAATATCCGTTTTGATCCAGCACGAATCCCTTCATATGTTATTAGTGGTATTGGTTTTCTAGGTGCGGGAACCATTATGGTAAATGGGATGACTATTCGTGGCTTAACTACTGCAGCATCCATCTGGACGGTAGCTGGGATTGGGCTTGTAGTAGGTGCTGGTATGTATTCAATCGCAGTCTTTACAACACTTGTGATTTTACTCAGTTTGGTGTTCTTAAATAACTTTGAAAAACTTTTCAAGAAAGGTGTCTATTCAAATTTGATCGAGATTGTCGCTTTACCCGAACTTCCAGTTAACAACATTGTATCTATTTTCGAATCATATAACTTGTTAATTACGAAAGTGGAGATTGAACGCGTGGATGAGAAGACACGTAACATCTTTATAAAAATTGAAAACAATGCTGGTTTAAACAGAGTCGCATTATTTGAGGAGATTTCCAATATTGAACAAGTGAAAAATATTATTGAAAGAAATTAATTTTTGGAAGTCCGGAATGCACTTGTATCGACTGAAAATCGAGCAGGTGCTTTTTTAATTCCTGATTTTCGTTTTAATTTTATTTCTATTGGCGAAAATAGGGTTGAACATTGTATTTGCATATGTAAAAAATTTGCGTATAATAAAAGGAAAGTCAAAGATAGTCAAAGTCAATAATGCATATAGAAAGAGAAGTTCGTTACAGCAATTATACGATAACGAGGAGGAGGCACCTTTGAGTAATATATCTGATATCATTGAACAACATTTAAAAGAAATTTTAGAGACAGCCAGACAAGATGCTATCGAGATTAAGCGAAGTGAAATAGCCAGTCAGTTTAAATGCGTTCCATCGCAAATTAATTATGTGATTAATACTCGCTTCACAGTGGAAAAGGGATATATTGTGGAGAGTAAACGAGGCGGAGGAGGGTATATACGTATTATACGTATTAAATACCAGGAGCATTCGGATTTAATCGATGAGATTATTGATCTAATTAATCCTACCGTTACGCAGCAATCTTCTATCGATATACTGGAAAGACTATTAGAAGAAGAATTAATCACAGAACGGGAAGCGAAAATCATGCTTAGTGCTATAGATCGGAATGTATTAGCATTTAAATTGCCTCTTCGGGACGAAGTCAGAGCTCGAGTACTAACTGCAATGTTAACCACATTAAAATATTTAAATTCATAAGAGGAGGGGAACTTATGGAGTGTCAGGAATGTAATCAACGGCCTGCATCATTACATTTTGCACAGGTTGTCAATGGAAATAAAACAGAGATACATTTATGTGAGATATGTGCTAAAGAAAAAGGATATATGACGTATCCTGAAGAAGGATTTTCACTTCATAGTTTACTAACCGGACTATTTAATTTTGATACTTCATCTATTGGCGCGCAAAACACAACCTCAGACCCACAAGTTAAAGAACTGCAGTGCCCCAAATGTGAAATGACGTTTACGGAGTTTAAACGTGTTGGTAAATTTGGGTGTGCAGCGTGCTATCATACATTCTCAAATCGTTTGGATTCGGTATTCCGTCGTGTACACAGTGGGAATACAAGACATTACGGGAAAATACCTAAGCGTCAGGGTGGTAATTTACACACACGCAAACAATTGGATGCATATAAAGCAACGTTAACTAATTTAATTGAAAATGAAGCTTTTGAGGAAGCTGCTCAAATACGTGATAAAATACGTGAATTAGAAAAAGAGATGCACCAGAGTAAAGGTGGTGATCAGTCTTGACACTGCAAAATTTTATGAATGAGGCAATTAGTCCATGGATGCGCGAAGATGGTCCTGATAGCGATATAGTATTAAGCAGCAGAATTCGTCTGGCACGCAACTTCGCAGATTCTGCTTATCCAATCATTGCTGAAAAAGAGGAACTAGACAAGATAAGGGAGTTCATGGAGAAAGAATATGAACATCAATCGTTTCAGGAATATGCAGATTTTCAATTTGTGCCAATGCACGACTTAAGTGCGATAGAAAAACGGGTACTGGTGGAAAAGCATTTAATCAGTCCACACCTTGCAAAACATTCCGAAACTGCTGCATCATTAATTTCAAAAAGTGAACAGGTATCGGTGATGATTAACGAGGAGGACCATATTCGAATTCAACTATATTTTCCTGGATTTCAACTAAGTAAAGCACTGGAAAAATCGTTTGAACTTGATGATTGGCTGGAAGAGAAAATAAATTATGCATATGATGAAAACAGGGGGTATTTAACCAGCTGTCCGACTAATGTTGGAACGGGTATGCGGGCTTCTGTTATGATGCATCTACCAGCCTTAACCTTCACACAGCAAATAAATCGTATGATTCCTGCCATCAACCAGCTAGGTCTTGTTGTCCGCGGCATTTATGGTGAAGGCAGTGAAGCAGTAGGTAACATTTTTCAAATATCCAATCAAATTACACTTGGTAAATCCGAGGAGGATATTGTTCAGGATTTGCAGAGCGTAGTTCGCCAGCTGATTGAACAAGAACGATCAGCCAGAAATACAATTATGGAACAATCCAGCACGAGACTAGAGGATCGAATTTATCGCTCATATGGTGTATTAAAATACAGCCGGATTATTGAATCAGCCGAAGCGTCGAAATGTTTATCGAATGTTCGCTTGGGTATTGATTTAGGTATGATTAAACATGTTTCCAGAAGCATACTTAATGAATTAATGATTTTAACGCAACCTGGATTTCTCCAGCAATATGCAAAGAAAACATTAACACCAAAAGAGAGAGATGTACGAAGAGCTACTCTCATTCGTGAACGATTAAAATTAGAGGAAAAGTAGGAGGAAAGCCATATGATGTTTGGACGTTTTACAGAAAGAGCACAAAAAGTATTGGCGTTATCACAAGAAGAAGCAGTTAGACTTGGTCATAATAATATTGGTACAGAACATATTTTATTAGGATTGGTGAGAGAAGGAGAAGGTATTGCAGCTAAGGCACTCCAGTCACTTGGTCTTGAAATTGAAAAAATTCAAGGAGAAGTTGAGCAGTTAATTGGAGTTGGTAAACAGCCAATGCAGACGATTCACTATACACCACGTGCAAAAAAAGTAGTTGAGCTTTCACAAGACGAAGCACGAAAGCTTGGGCATTCATACGTTGGTACAGAACATATTTTACTTGGACTTATTCGTGAAGGTGAAGGCGTAGCAGCGCGTGTGTTAAATAACCTGGGAGTTAGTTTAAATAAAGCAAGGCAGCAGGTATTGCAGCTCCTTGGAAGCAATGAGTCACAAGCAAATCGTCAAGGACGTGGTGGCCAGGCAACGAGCGCTAACACACCTACACTTGATTCATTAGCACGTGATCTTACCTCCATTGCCAAGGAAGGTAATGTCGATCCGGTTATTGGACGCGGTAAGGAAATCGAACGTGTCATTCAGATATTGAGTCGCCGTACGAAAAACAATCCTGTCTTAGTTGGTGAACCTGGAGTTGGTAAAACAGCAGTCGCAGAAGGATTAGCACAACAAATCATTGACAATGAAGTACCTGAAACATTACGCGACAAACGGGTTATGACATTAGATATGGGAACTGTTGTAGCAGGAACTAAATATCGTGGTGAGTTTGAAGACCGATTAAAAAAAGTTATGGAAGAAATAAGGCAAGCAGGCAATATTATATTATTTATTGATGAATTGCATACATTGATCGGGGCTGGCGGAGCAGAAGGCGCGATTGATGCTTCGAATATTTTGAAACCATCGCTTGCCCGCGGTGAACTTCAGTGTATTGGCGCAACGACACTTGATGAATATCGTAAATATATTGAAAAAGACGCAGCTTTGGAACGTCGTTTTCAACCGATTCAAGTGGATGAACCAACACTTGAAGAAACCATTCAAATTCTGCGTGGTCTGCGTGACCGCTATGAAGCGCATCACCGTGTAACAATTACTGATGATGCCATTGATGCGGCAGCGAACTTATCCAACAGATATATAACCGACCGTTTCTTGCCGGACAAAGCAATTGATTTGATCGATGAAGCTGGTTCAAAAGTGCGCTTGCGTTCTTACACAATTCCACCTAATTTAAAAGAACTGGAACAAAAGCTTGAAGAAGTACGGAAGGAAAAAGACGCAGCTGTACAAGGACAGGAATTTGAAAAAGCGGCTTCCTTACGTGATTCAGAGCAGAAGCTTCGCGAGGAACTGGAACAAACCAAGAATCAATGGAAAGAAAAGCAAGGACAGGAAGATTCAGAAGTAACTATAGAAGATATTGCTTCTGTCGTATCAATTTGGACTGGAATTCCAGTATCCAAACTGACGAAGGATGAAAGTGATCGACTATTAAACATGGAAAGTGTTCTTCATAATCGTGTAATTGGTCAAGAGGAAGCAGTTGTAGCTACATCTAAAGCGATTCGACGTGCAAGAGCCGGTCTTAAAGATCCTAAACGTCCAATTGGCTCGTTTATATTCCTTGGACCTACTGGTGTAGGTAAAACCGAGCTTGCACGTGCATTGGCAGAGTCTATGTTTGGTGATGAAGATGCAATGATTCGCGTGGATATGTCAGAGTACATGGAAAAACATTCTACGTCACGTTTAGTAGGCTCACCTCCTGGTTATGTAGGGTATGAAGAAGGTGGACAGTTAACGGAAAAGGTTCGCCGTAAACCATATTCTGTCGTATTGCTTGATGAAGTAGAGAAAGCGCATCCTGAAGTCTTTAATATCTTACTTCAAGTACTGGAAGACGGCAGATTAACCGATTCCAAAGGTCGTCTGGTGGACTTCCGTAATACAGTGCTCATCATGACCTCAAACGTTGGGGCAAGCGAGCTTAAAAAGAATAAGCATGTAGGCTTTAATTTAGTTGAAGAGGGCAGGGACTATAAAGACATGAAAGCTAAGGTTACGGAAGAACTGAAAAAAGCCTTCCGTCCAGAGTTCCTAAATCGAATTGACGAAACCATTGTCTTCCACTCACTTGAGAGAAAACACATGAAAGATATCGTAACGTTAATGATTCAACAGCTTCAAAAACGATTGTTGGATAATGAAATTGACTTTTCACTAACCGATAAAGCAGTAGAGAAAATAGCAAATGATGGGTATGACCCTGAATATGGTGCGCGACCACTGCGCAGATCCATTCAAAAGAATATTGAAGATTTACTTTCTGAAGAGCTGCTTAAAGAAAATATAGCAAAAGGTCAAAAAGTAAAAGTTGGACTTAATAACAAGGGTGAATTTATCATTCTTCCATAGAATGATAGAACTTGTTAGAAAGATACCTGTAAAAAGCTAGAAGGATTCGACCTTCTAGCTTTTTACAATCTTACGTAAATTGAAAAACCATGATAAACGGAACTTTGTGGCACGAATGTGGAAAATAATAATAAATTTGATAGAAACCTGTAACCTATGTGCTAGGCATTTCGTATACAATAGAGAGACAGGGTGAAAGGGTGGTTCATGTTGGCAAAACGTAAAATGAAATATGTGTGCCAGGAATGCGGCTATGAATCAGCGAAATGGATGGGAAAGTGCCCTGGATGCAACAACTGGAATACACTTGTGGAAGAAATTGAATCTCCTAGTAAAGGTGCTCGTCAAACCAGTACAGGCATCTCCAATATACAGCGTAAACCTGAGAGAATAACTGCAATTGAATCAGATAAGGAACCAAGAATAAAAACAGATATGACAGAATTTAATCGTGTTCTTGGCGGTGGTGTTGTGCCTGGATCACTTGTGTTAATTGGTGGCGATCCTGGAATTGGTAAGTCGACACTGCTTTTACAGATATCTTCCCAGCTAGCAGATAAACAATTGCCTGTTTTATATATATCTGGAGAAGAATCATCGAAACAAACTAAACTGCGTGCTGATCGTTTGGCAATTAAATCGGATTTGCTGTATGTACTTGCCGAAACAAACTTACATGATATTTCGAATCAGATTACACAGTTGAAACCGTCATTTGTCGTAATTGACTCTATCCAGACCATCTTCCGTGAAGAAGTAACGAGTGCGCCTGGCAGTGTTTCTCAAGTTCGCGAATGTACGAGTGAACTAATGAGAATTGCCAAATCAAATGGAATCCCCATTTTTATCGTTGGTCATGTAACTAAGGAAGGCTCAATTGCTGGTCCAAGATTACTGGAGCATATGGTTGACGCGGTTTTATACTTTGAAGGTGAACGTCATCATACCTATCGGATTTTACGTGGAGTGAAGAACCGGTTTGGAAGTACGAACGAAATGGGTATTTTTGAAATGAAGGAAGAGGGCCTCCGAGAGGTTATGAACCCTTCAAAGATCTTTCTTGAAGAAAGATCGCAAGGCGCAGCCGGTTCAACGGTTGTTGCTTCCATGGAGGGTACAAGGCCGGTTCTGGTAGAGATACAAGCATTGATCTCACCGTCGAGCTTTGGTAATCCAAGAAGAATGGCAACAGGGATTGATAACAACCGAGTACCACTACTGATGGCTGTACTGGAAAAACGAGTTGGTCTAATGTTGCAGAATCAGGACGCATATGTAAAAGTGGCCGGTGGAGTAAAATTAGACGAGCCCGCTATTGATTTGGCGATAGCTGTGAGCATCGCATCGAGCTTTCGGGATCAGCCAACGAAACCGGATGATATTTTTGTAGGTGAAGTAGGTTTAACTGGAGAAATCAGAAGGGTTTCCCGGATTGAACAGCGAGTTCAAGAAGCAGCTAAACTTGGTTTCAAACGAGTGATTTGCCCTAAGAAAAATTTAGAAGGCTGGACGCCGCCTGAATCGATTCAGGTTATTGGTGTTAACACTGTGCAGGAAGCACTCGCAATAGGAGTTTCGACATAAAGGAACAAAAAAATTTCCAAAATAATACAAATTGACACATTAAATTTACTGTGATAAAATTTAATGTTTGCTAAATTGACTGAAAATAGCACTTATGCTATTCTTTAACTATAGAAAAGTCGAGACATTTAATTGGGGTTATTTTACAAAACACTTGGTAATACTAAAAGGTAGGAGGTGAACGTGGTGCTGAAAAAAATCGTGCATTTATTTTTTCTAGTTGCAGGAGGTACCATTGGATATTTATATATCCCGGATATTATTAAATTATTAAACTTTGATGATGCAAAATGGATGGCATCCCCTTATTTGGGCTTATTGCTAGGTGCAATCATTTTATTCCTTATAACCTTTTGGGCAACAGATTATATCGTAGGATTCCTGCGGTGGACAGAAGACACACTGATCAAGGTACCAGTAGGTGATTTATTCTTTGGAAGTTTAGGCTTAATAATTGGCCTGGTAATTGCATTCTTGATAAATATCCCTTTAACAGACATTCAGATTGAATTGGTGTCCCAGGTTATCCCGCTATTTTTAACATTTTTCCTTGGTTATTTTGGATTTCAAGTAGGATTCAGACGTCGTGATGAATTCCTGAATCTTTTGACGGTTAACAGAAAAGACCGGGAACGAAGAAAAACGGATGAAACGGATACTTCTGCTGAAATGATACAACCTAAGGCGAAAATTTTAGATACAAGTGTAATAATTGATGGTCGCATAGCAGATATTTGTCAGACCAGCTTTTTAGAAGGAACGATCGTAATCCCGCAGTTTGTATTAGGTGAACTGCAGCATATTGCTGATTCATCCGATGTGCTCAAGCGGAATAGAGGTCGACGTGGTCTGGATATTTTAAATCGTATTCAAAAAGAAATACCAGTAAATGTTGAAATCTATGAAGGTGATTTTGAAGAGATACAAGAAGTTGACAGTAAGCTGATTAAGCTAGCTAAAGTAATTGACGGTATCGTTGTGACAAATGATTTTAATTTAAACAAAGTATGTGACTTCCAGGGTGTTCATGTTCTGAACATAAATGACTTGGCAAACGCTGTAAAGCCAGTTGTCTTACCAGGTGAAGAATTAATGGTACAAGTGATTAAAGATGGTAAAGAACAGAATCAGGGAATCGCATATCTTGATGATGGAACAATGATTGTTGTAGAAGAAGGACGTAATTATATTGGAAAGACAATCGAAGTATTAATTACTAGTGTTCTTCAAACTTCTGCAGGAAGAATGATCTTTGCTAAACCAAAATTACTTGAAAAAGCACAGTAAAAAGGGTATAACTTAAAAAGGAAACAAAAAGTGATAACAACTTGTTATCGCTTTTTGTATTAGGTTGTTTTCTTACAGATTTTGTAAATAAATTAACTCAACTTTCGCAGATAGATATTTTTTGCGATAAACTATAGTTTTTGTAGCACTGTTTTATAAATAATGTCTATTCCTAAAACATGTTACCAGTTACTTTGTCATAATTGATGTAAAATGCGACTTAACTAAAAATCATGTTCGATGCTCTTCGCTTTCTTGGCCACTGAAAAAGTTACATGTGGTACGAAATATGTGGATCTACGATCGCATCTTCGAATATACTTCGCTTTTCGCGGGCACGGCTTCAGCTTCCTCGGATAAGCAAAGACCGCTTTCCTGCGGGATCTTCAGCTCGCGCTGTTCCCGCAGGAGTCTTCGTATATTCGAAGATGCTAAGTAAGGGTGAAAATAGACAATTTTATTATCCACCATTTTTTTCTAAATAGCTTTACCAGTCCTGGTGAGCGGAGGGCGGTGACTCCTGCGGGAACAGCACGAGTCTGAAGGCCCCGCAGAGTGGGTTTCTCGAGGAGACTGAAGCCGTGCCCGCGGAAAGCATCCGCCCGCAGCGATCCTGGACGGCAGCTTTAGAACGAGAATTTAATAAGAAAGCTAAAGTTAGGTAGCACCAACTTTTTTGCTTTGCGAATGCTGAGTAAATTAATTTATACTAGCAGTTACAAGGAATCTTTATAAAAACTTAGCAATGGAAGGGGTACCATTATGAATAACGACGTTCGCGTACGATACGCGCCAAGTCCAACGGGTCACTTACATATTGGAAATGCGCGTACAGCTTTATTTAACTACTTATATGCCAAGCATTTTAATGGCAAATTTATAATTCGAACAGAAGATACAGATGATAAAAGAAATGTTGCTGGAGGAGAGGAAAGCCAGCTTGAATTCTTAAAATGGTTAGGAATTGAATGGGATGAAGGCGCCGATATTGGTGGTGATTATGGTCCTTACCGTCAAATGGAGCGGTTGGATCTATATACGAAGTACGTAAATGAGCTCTTGGAACAAGGGCTTGCTTATAAATGTTACATGACTGAAGAGGAACTGGACGCTGAGCGAGAAGAACAAAAAGCGAATGGACAGGTTCCAAAATATTCGGGAGCACATTGCGACTTATCTGAAGCGGAGATAGTAGCATTCGAACAGGAAGGACGCAAACCTAGTATTCGTATGCGCGTTCCTGCAAACCGAACGTACAAGTTCAACGACATTGTCCGTGGCGATATATCATTTGAGTCAAGCGATTTTGGTGATTGGGTCATTGTCAAAAAGAATGGTATTCCAACGTACAACTTTGCGGTGGCAATAGATGATCATTTAATGCGTATCACGCACATCCTTCGCGGCGAAGAGCATATCTCTAACACGCCAAAACAGATGATGATTTATGATGCATTTGGCTGGGAGGCACCAACCTTTGGCCATATGACACTGATTTTAAATGAAGAGCGTAAAAAATTGAGTAAACGTGATCAGCATGTACTGCAATTTATTGAGCAATACCATAATTTGGGCTATCTGCCTGAAGCAATGTTCAATTTTATTACCTTGCTGGGCTGGTCACCGGTTGGAGAAGAAGAGATCTTCAGTAAAGAAAAACTGATTGAAATATTTGATCCGGAGCGTTTATCTACATCTGCAGCTATATTCGATCCGCAAAAGCTCAAGTGGATGAATAATTTATATATTAAAACATTAGATCACAGCACGGTTGTTGAATTAACAATGCCGCATTTAATTGAATCTGGCCGTTTATCTGAGGACATGGACGCTGAGACCAGGTCATGGGCTGAAGATGTAATTTCGCTTTACGAAGAACAGCTTCGGTATGCCGCAGAAATTGTGGAATTAACCGACATGTTTTTCAATGAAACGGTTGAATACGATGAAGATGCAACCGAGGTTCTAAAGGGAGAGCAAGTCCCGGAAGTACTGCAGGTATATGCAGATAAACTTATTCATCTGCAAGAATTCAATAAAGATACAATTAAAGCAGCTATTAAAGAGACACAGAAAGAAACGAAACAAAAAGGAAAGAACTTATTTATGCCAATTCGCGTAGCAACTACTGGTCAAACGCACGGCCCAGAGCTGCCTATGGCGATTCAATTATTAGGTAAAGACGTTATTATTAAACGTCTGGATATTCTTTTAAAGGATTTAAAAGCGTAATTGTTCACATTCCAATGAAAATGTAATATAGTAATAGTATAATATCGAACGTTGAGAAGGAGAAGTAAAAAACAATTCGCTTATCTAGAGAGAATCCCCACCGGCTGAAAGTGATTCTAAGCGATGTTTTTGAAATGCACCTTCAGAGTCTGTTATGGAAATCAGTATATAACAGCGGAACTCCTCCGTTATCAGAGCAGAAGTTGGGAGTTGCAGTAACTCCAAACAGAGTGGAACCGCGCTTGCAAGCGTCTCTGTGTAGTAACATACACAGAGGCGTTTTTTATTTTTTCACCCAAATAAATAGTAAAAATGGAGTGTAGTGCTTTTTCTATACAGGGGAGGTATTGTTAGAATGTTTAAACGTATGAAGGCAGATATGGATGTTGTCTTTGAACAGGACCCGGCAGCTCGAACTTATTTTGAAATATTTTTAACGTATTCCGGATTGCACGCGATATGGTCCCATCGAATTGCACATACTTTATATAAACGGAAATTGTTCTTCTTGGCACGTGTTATTTCTCAAATTAATCGCTTCTTTACAGGAATTGAAATTCATCCTGGCGCAAAGATTGGCGAAAGGTTTTTTATAGATCATGGCATGGGTGTAGTTATCGGAGAAACATGTGAGATAGGAAATGATGTCACCATTTTTCAAGGCGTTACGCTTGGAGGAACAGGGAAAGAGAGAGGTAAACGCCATCCAACAATTAAGAATAACGCGCTAATTGCCACAGGTGCAAAGGTGTTGGGTTCTATTATAATTGGTGAAAATTCTAAGGTTGGCAGTGGCTCTGTTGTGCTGCATGATGTGCCTGACAACTCTACTGTTGTGGGGATCCCTGGACGTGTAGTTATCCAGGATGGGCAAAAGATCCGGCGAGATTTAGATCACCACAAGTTACCTGATCCGGTTGACGATCGCTGCAGCCAAATGGAAACAGAAATTCAACTGCTAACGGATGAGATTGCACGACTGAAAGGGAGAGATTCTAAAAATGACAGTGAAAATTTATAATACAATAACACGAGAAAAAGAGGTCTTTACCCCGCTTGAAGAAAGAAAAGTCAGCATGTACGTATGTGGGCCGACGGTTTATAACTATATTCATATTGGGAATGCACGACCAGCGATTGTGTTTGATTCTGTAAGAAGATATCTGGAATACAAAGGTTTTGACGTAGATTATGTGCTCAATTTTACGGATGTGGATGATAAGATCATCAAGGTGGCAAACGAATTGGGTGAAGAAATTCCTGACCTGACAAATCGGTTTATTGACGCGTATCAAGAAGATATTGCAGCACTTGGCGTGAAAGAAGCAACGTACAATCCACGTGTAACGGAAACGATGGATGATATCATTACGTTTGTGAAAACATTAATTGAAAAAGGTTTTGCCTATGAAGTTGACGGAGATGTTTATTTTAAACCACGGTCATTTGATGGATATGGCAAACTTTCCCACCAATCAATCGATGAGCTTCGTTCTGGAGCGCGGATTCAAATTGGTGAGAAAAAAGAGGATCCTCTCGATTTTGCACTATGGAAAAAAGCTAAGGGTGACGAAATTGCTTGGGATTCACCATGGGGTCAAGGACGACCAGGATGGCATATTGAGTGCTCGGCCATGGCTAAAAAATATCTTGGTGAAACAATTGACATTCATGCTGGAGGACAGGATTTGGCGTTCCCGCATCATGAAAATGAAATTGCTCAGTCTGAGGCAATGAATGGAAAGTCATTTGCCAGATACTGGATGCATAATGGTTACATTAATATTGATAACGAAAAAATGTCTAAATCGCTTGGAAACTTTGTCTTAACAAGGGATTTAATTGAAAAACATGACCCGAAAATCATTCGTTTTTTCATGTTGAGTGTTCATTATCGTAACCCGATAAACTTTAGTGAAGAGCTGCTTGAAGGTGCAAAGAACAGTTATGAGCGAATTAAAAATGCTTATGATAATTTAGAACACCGAAAAACTTCAAGTACCGATTTTGATCAGAATAAACAAGAATGGCATGATAAAATTGAGGAGCTTGATCAACGTTTTGAAGAAGCGATGAACGACGATTTCAATACAGCAAATGCTATTTCTGTCCTGTTTGACTTAACAAAAGAAGCAAATCTTTATTTGAAGTCAAAACATACATCTTCACAGGTTATTGAGGCATTTCAAAACAGTATCTCAAACATTTTGGCCGTACTTGGGATTGAAATTAAAGAGAAAGAAGTACTGCTTGATGAAGAAGTGGACGCGTTAATTCAGGAACGGATCGATGCGCGTAAAAACCGTGACTTTAAACGGGCAGATGAAATTCGCGATACATTAAAGGAGAAGAATATCTTATTAGAGGATACACCTCAAGGTACAAGGTGGAAAAGAGGCTAGCTTGAATGAAATTAGATGTTAAACAAACAAAGAGTCTTGCATTAGCGTACATGGGCGATGCTGTTTATGAGACGAGCGTTCGTGAACATTTAATTCGTTCCGGACAGGTTAAGCCAAACAGCCTTCATAAAAAAGCAATTGCATTTGTTTCGGCAAAAGGTCAAGCCAAGATTATCCTGAGCTGGCTGGAAGACGAATTACTGTCAGAGGAGGAGGAGCGGATTGTGGCACGAGGAAGAAATGCTAAATCCGGCTCCATTCCCAAAAACACAAATGTTATAACGTATCGGTACAGTACTGCTTTTGAAGCATTAATTGGCTATCATTATCTGCAAAAAAACGAAGAACGATTAGACGAATTAGTAACGAAAGCAATTCAATTCATCGACGAAAGGAGTGACTGATGTGGATCAGGAAATTATAGTTGGAAAAAATCCAGTATTTGAAGCGTTAAGGTCAGGTCATTCAGTAAATAAGGTATTGATTTCTGAACAATTAAACATAAACGCAAGTAAAAAAGTAAATCAGCTGGCCAAAGAAGCTAACACGATTGTACAAAAGGTGCCTAAGAGTAAATTGGATCAGCTGGTCGATGGTAATCACCAGGGCATACTGGCGTATGTGGCGTCCTATCAATATGCTGACATAGATGATTTGTTTGCAGCTGCAGCAGCTAAAGATGAAGCTCCATTTTTTGTAATATTGGACGAGCTTGAGGACCCGCATAATTTGGGATCTATTCTCCGAACATCAGATGCTACAGGTGTACATGGTGTTATTATTCCAAAACGAAGATCAGTTGGTCTTACTGCTACAGTAGCAAAGACATCAGCTGGGGCAATCGAGCATATCCCGGTTGCACGGGTAACTAATATATCGTCTACAATCGAAGAATTAAAATCACGAAATGTATGGGTAGTCGGTACTGCCGCAGATGGAACAGAAGATTACCGTCAATTGGATGGTACAATGCCACTTGCATTGGTAATTGGTAATGAAGGCAAAGGCATGAGTCGTTTGGTTCAAGAAAAATGTGACTGGACTGTGAGTTTACCGTTAAAAGGTAAAGTATCCTCTTTAAACGCTTCTGTGGCCTGTAGTTTATTACTTTATGAAGTATTCCGCAAAAGGTCTCCGTTAGGGGAATAAGTGATGGACGTACTAGTAGTGGACGGGTACAACATCATAGGCGACTGGGATGAATTAAAACGGTTAAAGGATATTGATCTGGAGCAAGCCAGAAACCGTTTGATTGAAAAAATGGCAGAATACAAAGCGTTTACTGGTTACCGGGTAATAATCGTTTTTGATGCTTTTTACGTATCAGGTACCGCTAATAAGTTAAAGGAATATAGAGTCGAAATTATCTACACGAAGGAAAACGAGACCGCTGATGAGCGTATTGAAAAGCTTGTTACCAGCTTAAAAAACGTCGTCAACCAGGTATACGTTGCTACCTCCGATTACGCGGAGCAACGTATTATCTTTGGTCGAGGTGCACTTAGGAAGTCAGCGAGAGAATTATATATTGAACTGATTGACATGGAAGTGGATATTCAAGAAAGTATCAAACAACATAAAAAAACAAAAAAACCTACAAAAATTACATTAACAAATGATATTTTAGAAAAGTTCGAAAAGTGGCGCCGTGGCAATGAATAACACATAAAAAGCCGACAAATCACGCTTTGTAATCGTTTTTCCATATTGACGGTATCAAAACAATTCCTGTATAATAACTTCTA
The DNA here is from genome assembly GCF_050574275.1 of Virgibacillus flavescens. GTDB lineage: Bacteria > Bacillota > Bacilli > Bacillales > Amphibacillaceae > Virgibacillus_F > Virgibacillus_F flavescens. Next base: position 677,055 of record NZ_CP192260.1, on the reverse strand, counting down.
TATATTGACAGTGTTTGTGTGGGGGGGGCTTTTTTTGTGAATGTCAAGCAACTAGAGATAGAAATTGATGACTTCAGTTTGCTGGATGATGATGCGATCATAACAATGATTCATCAGGACAATAGCCGTGCGCTTGATTATTTAATTCACAAATATAGAAACTTTGTGCGAGCTAAAGCACGTACCTATTTTTTAATTGGCGCTGATAAAGAAGATATTGTACAAGAAGGTATGATTGGTCTTTTTAAAGCAATACGTGATTTTGATTCGGACAAGCTTTCTTCATTTAAAGCCTTTGCTGAATTGTGTATCACAAGACAAATTATTACTGCAGTAAAAACTTCTACTAGGCAAAAGCACATACCATTAAATTCCTATGTTTCTCTGGATAAACCGGTGTACGATGAAGAATCAGATCGAACTTTACTGGATATTATCGCAGGGTCACGATCCATCGATCCACAGGAACTACTCATAAGTCGGGAAAAATACAGCGATATGGAAAGTAAATTGTCGGAATTATTAAGCGAGTTAGAAAAAAAGTCCTTGAATCTATATTTGGATGGCAGATCCTATCAGGAAATATCTGTAGAATTAAAAAGGCACGTGAAATCGATAGACAACGCGCTTCAACGGGTAAAACGAAAATTCGAACAATTGATAGAATCACGAGAGATAACCTTGTAAACAAGCATTGACACATTAATTTAAGAGTGCTACATTAATAGAAGTATTGTAAAATACCCTGATTCGGGGTGATTGAATGAATAAAAAAGTGGTTTTAGCGTGTGCAGAATGCTCTAGTAGAAACTATTCAACTCACAAAAATGTATCCACACAACCTAATCGACTGGAAGTAAGAAAATACTGCAAAACATGTGGAAAACATACACTGCACCGTGAAACTAAATAAGACGCATCCTTCGGGTATGGTTTGGGGGTACTATCATGAATCTTTTTAAGTTCTTAAAGAATGTATCGCGTGAAATGAAAAAAGTTAGCTGGCCAAAAGGGAAAGAGTTAACTAGTTATACGATTACTGTAATCGCTACTGTGGTATTTGTTGCATTGTTCTTTACAGTTATCGATTCATTAATTACGCTTTTATTAAATAGTTTATAAATAGATTTTTGAATAATAAAGCTATAGTTATGTTATAATGGAAATTAATAACGCATGAAAAAAAACCCGACTTAACGGGTTTTTTAATATTGTAGAAATTTTTAGAGCGGATGTTACCTGATTGATAGGCAAACGATCACACAACCGAGAGGCATTACAGTATTTTAAGCTCTCTTGATTGTGCTGTCGTCGCCTCCGCTTTTTAGTCAAGGGAGGGAAGGGCAATAATATTGTCCTGTTCAAATGGAGAAAAACTGGTATGTAGTTCATACGTATTCCGGATATGAAAACAAAGTTAAGACAAATTTAGAAAAACGTGTAGAAACAATGGGTATGGAAGATAAAATATTCCGCGTAATCGTTCCAGAGGATGAGGAAACGGAAATAAAAAACGGGAAAAAGAAGATCGTAAAAAAGAAATTCTTTCCTGGTTATGTCTTAGCCGAAATGATTATGACGGATGACTCGTGGTATGTAGTAAGAAATACGCCAGGTGTTACTGGTTTCGTTGGCTCAAGTGGCCATGGTTCAAAACCAACGCCTTTATTACCGGACGAGGTAGAAACTGTATTGAAACGTATGGGAGTTTCAGAAGCAATCACTCAAATCGATTTCGATTTAAAAGAAAACGTTCGAGTGAACGAAGGACCGTTTGCTAATTTCACTGGTACAGTTGAGCATATAGATATTGATAAGCAAAAAGTGAAAGTGCATGTAAATATGTTCGGACGCGAAACACCTGTTGAACTTGAATTCTCGCAAATTGAAAAATTATAAGTAGCACAGGAAACGCAAGGCTGATACGAATTGTTATTTCGTGAGTTTTGTTGAGTTTATTCTAGATGTAAAGCGCGAAATGAAAAAGTTACATGTTGTACAAAATAAAGTAGATCTACGATCGCATCGTCGAATATACTACGCTTTCCTGCTTAGATCTTCAGCTCGCGCTGTTCCCACAGGATAAGGAAAGCTTCCCTGAAAAGGCATCGCACGAAGAAAAAGTGCATTTCTTTTTCGAGGAGTCTTCGTATATTCGAAGATGCTAAGTAAGAGTGAAAAGATAGAATTATATTATCCATCTTTTTTTCAGTAGGTTCCTACGTTTTCCCTGCGTTGTTAAAGTGAACGATAGAAATCATTTTTATGGATTATAGCCTGAAGTTTCCACAATTTTGGCAGTTGTTTGGAGTGGAGGACCGTTGACTCCTGCGGGAACAGCACGAGTCTGAAGGCCCCGCAGAGCGGTTTCTCGAGGGGACTGAAGCCGTGCCCGCGGAAAGCAACGGTCCGCAACGGAAAACAACCAGCTATTACTTCGCATTTTATAGATTTTGTGGCAAAAACAACAATCTATTAGAAAACAGTCGAAACTAAAAATGCGGTAAGGACTTGCATTATTTTCTGATACATGCTAAAATTCTTTTGTTATTCATGTCCATGAATTTAAAGGAATATGATCAATATTGAGTGGGAGGGTACAAACCCTATTACCACATCACGGACTTTAAGGAGGTGTGTCTCGTGGCTAAAAAAGTAATCAAGATAGTTAAGTTACAAATTCCAGCTGGTAAAGCAAATCCAGCACCGCCGGTAGGACCAGCATTAGGTCAAGCAGGTGTTAATATTATGGGATTCTGTAAGGAATTTAATGCTCGTACGCAAGATGAAGCTGGTATGATTATTCCGGTAGAAATCTCGGTATATGAAGACCGTTCATTTACGTTTATTACAAAAACTCCACCTGCTGCAGTATTATTGAAGAAAGCAGCTGGTATCGAATCTGGTTCTGGTGAACCAAACCGTAATAAAGTCGCAACAGTTAAACGCGATAAAGTAAAAGAAATTGCAGAAACTAAAATGCCTGATTTAAACGCCGCTGATGTAGAAGCAGCGATGCGCATGGTTGAAGGAACTGCACGCAGCATGGGTATAACAATAGAAGACTAATACCTTGATGCTTTTCGGATACGAGCTGGGTTGCGATAGTGGGATTCCATTTCTCGCAACCTTTTTCGTGAGAAGGTTTATCCTGCCGAATTCAAGGTGTGCTTTATAAAAGCTATCGCGCTTTTATAAGTGGGAGGTATTACCGCTATTACCACAACAGAGGAGGAAATAAAATGGCTAAAAAAGGTAAAAAGTATCAAGAAGCACTTAAGCTTGTTGATCGTACAAAATCATATGAGGCTAAAGAAGCTATCTCAATTTTAAAAGAGGCTTCCAGAGCAAACTTTGACGAAACAGTTGAAGCAGCATTTCGTCTAGGGGTAGACCCTAAGAAAGCTGATCAACAAATCCGTGGAGCAATGGTATTGCCACATGGTACTGGTAAAACACAGCGTGTACTTGTGTTTGCTAAAGGTGAAAAAGCTAAAGAAGCAGAAGCAGCAGGTGCTGATTTTGTTGGAGACCAGGAAATGATTAACAAAATTAACCAAGGATGGTTTGATTTTGACGTAATCGTTGCAACTCCTGACATGATGGCTGAGGTTGGTAAGTTAGGTCGTGTATTAGGGCCAAAAGGACTTATGCCTAACCCGAAAACAGGAACAGTAACATTTGAAGTTGAAAAAGCTGTTAACGATATTAAAGCTGGTAAAGTTGAATATCGCGTTGATAAGTCAGCTAACATTCATGTTCCGATTGGTAAACTTTCATTCGATGATGAAAAATTACTAGAGAACTTTGTGGCAATTACTGAAACATTAGTTAAAGTAAAACCACAAGCTTCAAAAGGTGTTTACATGCGCAATGTGTCTGTAACATCTACAATGGGACCTGGCGTAAAAATTGACGTATCAGATTATCGCTAATTATTAGTTGACTTTTGGTACTTGATTCGATATACTGAGTCTCGTTATTAAATATGAATACGTTGTACCGTAGACAGTAGGTGCGAATTATCGCTTAATTTCCTGCCGAGGTGTTTAAAAGCAAATAAGATAATCAGTAATGATTATCATTTGTATAAAAAAACCTCCATGTCTGCATGGGGGTTTTTCTTTTATTAGACACGATCTCTAGTGAAAAACGCCAAGTCGGCCTGAGCTATTCTTTCGGTATAATGATCTTTTAACAGGAGGTGGAACAATGTCAAAAATTATCGATGCAAAAAAGCAGGTAGTTCAAGAAATTACTGAAAAATTTCAATCGAGTCAATCAACTGTCCTAGTTAATTATCGTGGCCTTGACGTTGCGGAAGTTACAGAACTTCGTAAACAACTTCGTGCTGAAGGCGTTGAGTTCAAAGTATACAAGAATACAATGACTCGCCGCGCAGCTGAACAGGCTGAATTAGGTGAATTGAGCGATACGTTAGTTGGACCAACTGCTATTGCTTTCAGCAAGGATGATGTAATCGCACCGGCTAAAGTCTTGGGCAAATTTGCAAAAACGCATACTGCTCTTGAAATCAAAGGTGGCGTAATTGAAGGTAAAGTCGCAACGCTTGAGCAATTAAGCGAGCTTGCAGAACTACCAAACTACGATGGTCTAGTATCTATGCTACTAAGCGTGCTACAAGCACCTATCCGCAACTTGGCATACGTAACAAAAGCTATCGCAGAACAAAAGGAAGAACAACAAGGAGCGTAATTGCTTAAAGCAATCAATCGTTTCAAACTAAACGTAATAATAGGAGGAAATATAAATGACTAACGAACAAATTATTGAAGCAGTTAAAGAAATGTCAGTATTAGAATTAAACGATCTTGTTAAAGCGATCGAGGAAGAGTTTGGCGTAACAGCAGCAGCACCAATGGCAGCAGCTGGAGCTGGAGCAGAAGCAGAAGAAGAGAAGACTGAATTTGATGTAGTACTTGAAAGTGCTGGAGCATCAAAAATCAAAGTTGTTAAAGCGGTTCGCGAAATCACTGGTCTTGGTCTTAAAGACGCAAAAGACTTAGTAGATAACGCTCCTAAAGCAATTAAAGAAGCAGTATCTAAAGAAGAAGCTGAAGAAGTTAAAGGTAAACTTGAAGAAGCGGGCGCTGCAGTAGAAGTTAAGTAGTCTATATAAGGAGAGCTCGTCGTTATACGGCGGGCTTTCTCTATTATCTTCTCTAAAATAATACACAACAAAGTAGGTGCTAGAATGTCTGAGCATTACTTTTCACAACAACCCCAATCTAAAAGCTCACCCAAGACCTGGAACTATCAGTTACGAGAAAAAGAGTTCACATTTACGAGTGATTACGGTGTTTTTTCAAAAAACGAGGTTGATTTCGGTTCGCGTCTACTAATTTCACAATTTAAAAGATCAGAAGTACCAGGTACCATACTTGATCTTGGTTGTGGTTATGGACCAATTGGTTTAGCGATTGCGGCCACGTATTCACATTGCGAAGTTGTAGCAGCTGATGTAAACGAGCGCGCTATTGAGCTTGCAGAGCAAAATGCTATACAAAACAATGTGAAAAACATTACATTCGTGAAGAGTGATCGATTTTCAAATTTAACGAAGTATTCATTTGCTTCTATCGTGACAAACCCTCCAATCAGAGCTGGAAAGAAAGTTGTTCATGCAATGATTGAAGAAAGCAAACCGGCACTATGCCAAAATGGTGAGCTGTGGGTAGTTATACAAAAAAAGCAAGGCGCGCCCTCTGCGAAAGAAAAAATGATGAAGGTTTTTGGAAATGCAGAAGTGGTCTCGAAAGACAAAGGATACTACTTATTGAAAGCTATTAATGTTTGACCTTGCATTTCAGATGTGATATTATAATAAAATGCTAAGATGGACTTTCTTTGTCAAGAAGAATTTTCATTATATAAGAAACGTATATTTCATCGGTATTCGGAGACAATGGTAAAGTGAAAAATTAAACATGTAGGTTTTTTTCTGAAAAAAACCTTTTTTCTTTTTGAAAGTTAGAAGAAATACGTAGATCAATTGTGTAAGATTAACGCTTAAACAGTTGATTTTTTGTGCCGATGAAAAGATTGCTGCCAATATGGCGGAAGTCTTCACTTTTACGTAGCTTTTAAAAAGAAAACTTGTGATAATTATTGCAAGTTTGTTCAGTATGTTTACAAGAATAGGTTTTTCAAACAAGTTTTGAAGCTTGTTAGCATCATTTTGTTAAGATCCGAAAAACATTACTAAAATAGTACGATGGTTTAGTTTGTTTTTCTAATTATACTAATCATTTTTCATTCATTTCCTTTATAAGGGATAATTGAAGAATGCTTGATTTGAGGGGTGAAGCAGTTGACAGGTCAACTAGTTCAGTATGGACGGCACCGCCAACGCAGGAGCTATGCACGCATCAGCGAGGTGTTAGAATTACCAAATCTCATCGAAATTCAAACCGCTTCTTATCAATGGTTTCTAGAAGAAGGTTTGAAAGAAATGTTTAAAGACATTTCACCAATTGAGGATTTCACAGGTAATCTATCACTAGAATTTGTTGATTATACATTGGAGGATCCTAAGTATCCAGTAGATGAATCAAAGGATCGAGATGTAACGTATAATGCTCCGCTTCGCGTGAAGGTTCGTTTAATTAATAATGAAACCGGTGAAGTAAAAGAGCAGGAAGTGTTTATGGGAGATTTCCCACTTATGACAGACACAGGTACCTTTGTAATTAATGGTGCGGAGCGTGTTATTGTATCACAGCTCGTTCGTTCACCAAGTGTCTATTATAATGAAAAAATCGATAAAAACGGAAAAAGAGGCGTAACAGCAACCGTAATCCCGAACCGCGGGGCGTGGCTTGAGTTTGAAACGGACGCAAAAGATGTTGCGTATGTCCGGATCGACCGTACACGTAAGTTACCTATTACCGTGCTGCTTCGTGCGCTTGGCTTTAGTACAGATCAGGAAATAATTGATCTGCTGGGTGAAAATGAATATTTAAAAAACACCTTAGATAAAGACAACACAGAGACTACCGAAAAGGCTTTATTAGAAATCTATGAGCGACTTCGCCCAGGTGAACCGCCAACGGTTGATAATGCTAAAAGCTTATTAGTTTCACGTTTCTTTGATCCAAAACGATATGACCTTGCACATGTAGGTCGTTATAAAATGAATAAAAAACTGAATATCAAAAACCGCTTATTTAATCAAGTGCTAGCTGAACCGATTGTTGATCCGGAAACCGGTGAGGTTCTTGCACAAAAAGGTGATAAATTAGAGCGTAAATTACTAAATAAAATCATTCCATATCTGGAACAGGATGAAGATAAGGTCGGCGAACACGCCGTTGAACTGCAAGAGGGTGTTCTTGACGAACCAATTATGCTTCAGTCTGTGAAAATTATTGACCCAACTGATCCTAGTGGCGAGCGTGAATTGAACGTTATTGGTAATGCTGGAATTGATAAAAGCATCAAGAATATAACGCCGGCTGACATTTTGTCATCCGTTAGTTATTTCTTCAACTTATTGCATCGTGTAGGAGATACAGATGATATTGACCATTTAGGTAATCGTCGTCTTCGTTCAGTTGGTGAGTTGCTGCAAAACCAATTCCGTATTGGATTATCGAGAATGGAACGAGTTGTGCGTGAACGTATGTCTATTCAGGATACGTCAAGTGTTACACCACAGCAGTTAATCAATATTCGACCGGTAATTGCATCGATTAAAGAGTTCTTTGGCAGCTCGCAGCTTTCACAATTTATGGATCAAACTAATCCGTTAGCGGAACTGACACATAAACGTCGTTTGTCTGCACTTGGACCTGGTGGATTAACAAGAGAACGCGCTGGCTTTGAAGTTCGTGACGTTCATTACTCCCACTACGGACGTATGTGTCCAATTGAAACACCAGAGGGACCAAACATCGGTTTAATTAACTCGTTGTCAAGCTACGCTAAAGTAAATAGATTTGGCTTTATTGAAACACCGTATCGCAGGGTAGATCCTGATAGTGGTTTAGTAACAGCGCAAATTGATTACCTGACCGCTGATGAAGAGGATAATTACGTTGTGGCACAGGCAAATGCCAGGTTAGATGAAACTGGTCATTTTATTGACGATGAAGTTATCTCGCGTTTCCGTGGTGAAAACACCGCTGTTCCTCGTGGGAATGTCGATTACATGGATGTATCGCCAAAGCAGGTAGTATCTGCCGCAACAGCTTGTATCCCGTTCCTTGAAAATGATGACTCCAACCGTGCGCTAATGGGTGCGAACATGCAACGTCAGGCAGTACCATTAATGAAGCCTGAAGCACCAATTGTTGGTACTGGTATGGAATATGTTTCAGGTAAGGATTCAGGAGCTGCTGTAATTTGTCAGAATCCTGGAATCGTTGAACACGTTGAAGCGAAAGAAGTTCACATTCGTTTAGTATCAGAAGTAGATGGAAAAGAAGTGCAAGGTGATTTAGAACGTTATCGCCTGCAAAAATATATCCGGTCTAACCAAGGTACTTGCTACAATCAACGTCCAATCGTAAGTAAGGGCGACCGTGTTACTAAAGGTGAGATCCTTGCTGATGGACCTTCAATGGAAGATGGCGAACTTGCCTTAGGTCGTAACGTACTTGTTGGATTCATGACATGGGAAGGTTATAACTATGAGGATGCTATCATCATGAGTGAACGACTTGTGAAGGATGATGTATATACATCGATTCACATTGAAGAGTATGAATCAGAAGCTCGTGATACGAAGCTTGGACCTGAAGAAATAACACGTGACATTCCGAACGTTGGCGAAGAAGCTCTGAAAGATCTTAACGAACAAGGAATTATCCGTATTGGTGCTGAAGTTACTGACGGAGATATTTTAGTAGGTAAAGTTACGCCAAAAGGTGTTACGGAGTTATCGGCTGAAGAACGTCTTCTGCATGCTATCTTCGGAGAAAAGGCTCGTGAAGTTCGTGATACATCACTACGCGTTCCTCATGGAGCTGGCGGAATCGTGCTGGATGTTAAGATTTTCAATCGTGAAGATGGCGATGAGTTGCCGCCTGGTGTGAATCAGCTGGTTCGTGCGTATATCGTACAGAAGCGTAAAATTCACGAAGGTGACAAAATGGCTGGTCGTCACGGTAATAAAGGTGTAATTTCAAAAATATTACCTGAAGAAGACATGCCGTTCATGCCGGACGGAACACCTGTAGATATTATGTTAAATCCACTTGGTGTACCATCGCGAATGAACATCGGACAAGTGTTTGAATTGCATTTAGGAATGGCTGCACGTGCACTTGGCATACATGTTGCAACTCCTGTATTTGATGGAGCTGGAGAAGAAGATGTATGGGAAACATTGCAGGAAGCAGGCATGCCGAAAGATGCTAAAACAATACTCTATGATGGACGTTCTGGAGAACCATTTGATAACCGTATTTCTGTTGGTGTCATGTATATGATTAAACTGGCGCACATGGTTGATGATAAACTTCACGCTCGTTCAACAGGACCATATTCACTTGTTACGCAACAGCCACTTGGTGGTAAAGCACAATTTGGTGGACAGCGTTTCGGTGAGATGGAAGTATGGGCACTTGAAGCATATGGTGCTGCATATACCTTGCAGGAAATTCTTACTGTTAAATCAGATGACATTGTTGGTCGTGTGAAGACGTATGAAGCTATTGTAAAAGGTGACAATGTTCCAGAACCAGGAGTTCCGGAGTCATTTAAAGTATTGATAAAAGAGCTTCAAAGTCTTGGCTTAGATGTTAAAATGCTTTCCAGTGACGAACAGGAAATTGAATTGCGTGAACTGGAAGAAGAAGAAACAGAAGCGGCTAGTAAGCTTAACTTGGAGATAGAAGAAAGATAATCAAAGCAATGGAGCGCTAATTTTTGTGAAATGGCAAGTTTCATGAAAGTTAGCATCTCCGGCTTTATCATATAAATTCAGATCAAATGGTAAATTCGGACACTAAAAGGGAGGTTGGCCCCTTGCTAGATGTAAATAACTTTGAATATATGAAAATTGGTTTGGCTTCACCAGAAAAAATTCGCTCGTGGTCATACGGCGAGGTAAAGAAACCAGAAACAATTAACTACCGAACATTAAAACCAGAGAAAGACGGCTTATTTTGTGAACGGATTTTTGGTCCGCAAAAGGACTGGGAATGTCATTGTGGAAAATACAAACGTGTACGCTATAAAGGTGTCGTTTGTGATCGATGTGGCGTAGAAGTTACAAAAGCAAAAGTTCGTCGTGAACGTATGGGGCATATAGAATTAGCTGCACCAGTTTCACACATCTGGTACTTTAAAGGTATTCCTAGCCGTATGGGACTTGTTTTAGACATGTCGCCACGCGCATTGGAAGAAGTTATCTACTTTGCTGCGTACATCGTGACAGAAGCAGGTAATACACCACTTGAGAAAAAGCAGTTGCTTTCAGAAAAAGAATACCGTGCATATTATGATAAATACGGTAAATCATTTAAAGCTCAAATGGGCGCTGAAGCAATACGTAAGCTTTTACATGACATCGACCTTGAAAAAGAGGTAGTAGCATTAAAAGAAGAGTTAAAAACAGCTAAGGGACAACGTAGAACTCGTGCGATTAAGCGCTTAGAGGTATTAGAATCATTCCGTCATTCTGGAAATGACACATCATGGATGGTACTAGACGTACTGCCAGTTATTCCTCCAGAAATTCGTCCAATGGTACAGCTTGATGGTGGACGTTTTGCGACATCTGATTTAAATGACTTGTATCGTCGTGTTATTAACCGTAATAACCGTTTGAAGCGATTACTTGATCTTGGTGCTCCAAGCATCATTGTTCAAAATGAAAAACGGATGCTGCAAGAGGCTGTGGACGCGTTGATCGATAATGGTCGCCGTGGGCGCCCTGTTACAGGCCCGGGTAACAGACCGTTAAAATCCTTATCCCATATGTTGAAGGGTAAGCAAGGTCGTTTCCGTCAAAACTTATTAGGAAAACGTGTAGACTATTCAGGTCGTTCCGTTATCGTAGTTGGACCACACTTGAAAATGTATCAATGTGGACTGCCGAAAGAAATGGCGCTTGAATTGTTCAAGCCGTTTGTTATGAAAGAATTAGTAGGACGTGGATTAGCACATAACATCAAGTCCGCTAAACGCAAAATCGAACGTGTTCATCCAGAGGTATGGGATGTTTTAGAAGAAGTTATTCGTGAGCACCCAGTATTACTTAACCGTGCACCAACATTGCATAGACTCGGAATACAGGCCTTTGAACCAACATTAGTAGAAGGACGTGCAATTCGTTTGCACCCGTTAGTTTGTACAGCTTACAACGCTGACTTTGACGGTGACCAAATGGCAGTTCACGTTCCATTATCAGCCGAAGCCCAAGCTGAAGCGCGTATCCTAATGCTAGCTGCACAAAACATTCTTAATCCAAAAGATGGTAAGCCAGTTGTTACACCATCACAGGATATGGTTTTAGGTAACTACTATTTAACAATGGAACGCGAAAACGCAGTAGGTGAAGGTGCTGTATTTAAAGATACGAATGAAGCATTGATTGCATATCAAAATGGTTATGTTCATTTGCATACTAGAATTGGAGTTCAGGCAAGTACGCTGAATAACAAAACATTTACTGAAGAACAACAAAATCAATTGTTGTTAACTACAGTAGGTAAACTAATATTCAATGAAATATTACCAGAATCATTCCCTTATATTAATGAACCGACAAATAGTAACCTGGAAGTTTGTACACCAGCGCATTATTTCGTTGAAAAGGGAACGAATATCAAGGAAGAAATACAAAAACGCGAGACTATTTTACCGTTTAAGAAAGGTATTTTAGGAGATATCATCGCGGAAGTATTTAAACGATTTAAAATCAGTGAAACATCTAAAATGCTTGACCGTATGAAAGATCTTGGCTTTAGTTATTCAACAAAAGCTGGTATGACGGTGGGTATCTCGGATATCGTAGTATTAAAAGAAAAAGAAGTTATCGTTGAAGCTTCCCAAAATAAAGTGGATAATGTTCAGAAACAATTCCGCAGAGGACTAATTACGGATGAAGAACGTTATGACCGTGTTATTGCGATTTGGTCACAAGCAAAAGATGACATTCAATCTAAATTAATGAATTCCTTAAACCATCGAAACCCTATCTTTATGATGAGTGATTCGGGAGCTCGTGGTAACGCATCTAACTTTACACAGCTTGCTGGTATGCGTGGACTGATGGCCAACCCGGCTGGACGTATTATTGAGTTACCGATTAAATCAAGTTTCCGAGAAGGATTAACTGTACTTGAGTACTTTATTTCTACTCACGGTGCTCGTAAAGGACTTGCGGATACAGCACTTAAAACAGCCGACTCAGGTTATCTGACTCGTCGTCTGGTAGACGTTGCACAAGATGTTATTGTACGTGATGCAGATTGTGGAACAGATAGAGGACTTAAGGTTTCAGCAATAAGAGATGGTGCTGAATTAATCGAGCCATTAATTGATCGATTAATAGGCAGAACAATATTTGAAACTGTTCGTCATCCTGAAACCGGGGAATTGATTATTGAGGATGATACGGTAATCTCCGAGGATCAAGCTAAGACGATTATTGAATCTGGTATTGAAGAAGTAACTATTCGATCAGCCTTCACATGTAATACGAAACACGGAGTCTGTCAAAAATGTTACGGACGTAACCTTGCAACTGGTGATGAAGTTGAAGTTGGGGAAGCAGTTGGTATTATCGCTGCTCAATCAATCGGTGAGCCAGGTACACAGTTAACAATGCGTACATTCCATACAGGTGGAGTTGCTGGAGACGATATCACACAAGGTTTACCACGTATTCAAGAAATATTTGAAGCACGTCACCCGAAAGGGCAAGCCGTGATAAGTGAAATCCAAGGTTCCGTTCATGAAATCAAGGAAGTGAAAGACAAACAGGAAATAATTGTTCAAGGTGAAGTAGAACAACGCGCCTATGCAGTACCGTATAACGCTCGAGTTAAAGTAACCGAAGGGCAAGAGGTAATTGCTGGTCAGGAACTTACAGAAGGTTCTGTTGATCCGAAAGAATTACTTCAAATTCAAGGCGTTGATGGTGTTCAAACATACCTTCTTCGTGAAGTTCAACGAGTATACCGCATGCAAGGTGTGGAAATCGGTGATAAACACGTAGAAGTAATGGTTCGTCAAATGCTGCGCAAAGTGCGCGTTGTTGACTCTGGAGATACTAGCGTATTACCTGGATCATTACTTGAAATACATCAATTCAAAGATGCTAATCATGGCATCCTGAATGATGGAAAACAACCTGCTGTCGGTAAGCCAGTATTACTTGGTATTACTAAAGCTTCTCTTGAAACAGATTCATTCTTATCTGCAGCTTCATTCCAGGAAACAACTCGCGTGTTAACTGACGCTGCAATTAAAGGTAAACGTGATGAACTGTTAGGTCTTAAAGAAAATGTTATTATCGGTAAACTTGTTCCTGCGGGTACAGGTATGCACCGTTATCGCAACACAAAAGCTTCATTGGATAACTTGCAGCCAGAGTCATCTGAAGTTGAAGAAGCAGAAACAGAAACAGTAAACTAAAATAGTTAAACAAGTGATGAATTTAATCAGGAGCACCAAAAATAGTTAAATTTGAGTTGACATTAAAAAACTAGAATGATACTATATTCAGGGTGCTTCTGATTATACTTGTTGCTTTGGAGGATGCATGGATGTCTTATGAAAAAGTAGCCCAAGGTCAGTCACGTCTTATAATCGGAACAAAGCAAACACTTAAAGCTATGAAGAATGGCGATGTAAGTGAAGTGATTCTTGCGGATGACGCAGATAAACATTTAACTGGGAAGATAGCTGATTTAGCACAAGAGCTAGATATCCCATGTCATTACGTAGATTCTATGAAAAAGCTAGGAACCGCTTGTGGCATTGACGTTGGAGCATCTACTGTAGCAATTAAAAAGATATAGTTTTGGCGATTCAGATCGCGAAGGCTTTGTTTTTTGCTAAGAGATGAACCACCTGGATATGTGGTATTACAAGATTAAATGAATTCGGTGGTTGCTAGTCCTTATATTGCTAGTAATTTGTAAATAAGAAGGGAGGATAACAATAATGCCTACTATAAATCAACTTGTACGTAAAGGCCGTGTAAATAAACCAAGAAAGTCTGACTCTCCAGCACTTAACAGAGGGTATAACAGCTTTAAAAAGAAATTCACGCATGAAAACTCTCCACAAAAACGTGGTGTGTGCACGCGTGTTGGTACACTAACACCAAAGAAACCAAACTCAGCGCTACGTAAATATGCTCGTGTTCGTTTGTCAAACAACATGGAAGTTACAGCGTATATTCCTGGGATTGGACACAACCTACAAGAACATAGTGTTGTATTAATCCGTGGAGGTCGTGTAAAAGACTTACCAGGTGTTCGTTACCACGTTATTCGTGGAGCGTTAGATACAGCAGGTGTTGAAGGACGCGCTCAAGGCCGTTCAAAATACGGTACAAAACGCCCTAAGAAGTAATTAAGAAAAGCGAAGGCGCCAGGTCAGAAGCGGACGCATAAGCAAGGGACCGAAGAACGCGAGGTTTTGGCGTTCAAGTGTTCATTGCTTATGACGGCAGCTTCTAGGCGCCGCAGCTAGACAAGAAAAGCGAAGGCGCCAGGTCATTGGCGCCGCAGAATGAAAACAATAAACATTTAGGAAAGGAGGGGAAGATATGCCACGTAAAGGACCTATACCTAAACGCGATGTCTTGCCAGATCCACTATATAATTCAAAACTAGTGACTCGTTTAATCAACCAGATTATGATTGACGGAAAACGAGGAAAAGCACAAAAAATTCTTTATAATGCATTTACATTAATTGCTGAACGTAGCGGCCAAAACGCTATGGAAGTATTTGAACAAGCAATGAAAAACGTAATGCCTGTACTAGAAGTTCGCGCACGCCGTGTTGGTGGTTCAAACTACCAAGTACCAATGGAAGTACGCCCAGAGCGTCGCCAAGCACTTGGACTACGTTATGTAGTGAACTACTCACGTCTACGCGGAGAGAAGACAATGGAAGAACGTCTTGCAAATGAAATTCTAGATGCTTCAAACAATACTGGAGCTGCAGTTAAGAAACGCGAAGAAATGCACAAAATGGCGGAAGCAAACAAAGCATTTGCTCACTACCGCTGGTAAGACCTGAAATAAAAAATCCAAAAAAGTTTTTTACAGGAAGGAGAAGAATACATGGCTAGAGATTTCTCCTTGGAGAAGACACGCAATATTGGTATTATGGCTCATATCGACGCAGGAAAGACCACTACTACTGAGCGTATTCTTTTCTATACAGGACGTATTCATAAGATAGGCGAAACCCATGAAGGTGCATCACAGATGGACTGGATGGAACAAGAGCAGGAGCGTGGAATCACAATCACGTCTGCTGCTACAACTGCAGCATGGAAAGAGCACCGTATTAACATCATTGATACACCTGGACACGTGGACTTCACAGTTGAAGTTGAACGTTCATTGCGTGTACTTGATGGAGCGGTAACTGTTCTTGATGCACAATCAGGTGTAGAACCACAAACAGAAACAGTATGGCGTCAAGCGACGACTTACGGTGTGCCACGTGTTGTATTCATTAACAAAATGGATAAACTTGGTGCAGATTTCATGTATTCTACAGGTACTTTAAAAGACCGTTTGGGCGCTAACGCGCATCCGGTTCAGCTTCCAATAGGTGCTGAAGACGACTTTGAAGGTATTATTGATCTAGTAACAATGCAAGCTTACTATTATGAAGATGATTTGGGCACACGTGCTGAGTCACGCGAAATTCCTGCTGAATTGAAAGACCAGGCAGATGAATTACGTGCAGGATTAATAGAAGCTGTTTCAGAATTAAACGAAGATTTAATGATGAAATTTCTTGAAGGTGAAGAAGTCTCAAACGAAGAGCTTAAAAATGCAATTCGTGAGGCTACATTAAATATTGAGTTCTACCCAGTATTTTGTGGTTCAGCATTCAAAAACAAAGGTGTTCAATTGATACTTGACGGTGTAATTGATTACCTGCCAGCACCAACTGACGTTCCACCAATCGAAGGTATCTTGCCAGGTACCGAAGAAAAAGTAGAACGTAAAGCAGATGACAGTGCACCATTCTCTGCACTAGCATTTAAAGTAATGACAGACCCATACGTAGGTAAGTTAACATTCTTCCGCGTATACTCTGGTAAATTAGATTCTGGTTCATATGTGAAAAACTCTGTAAAAGACAAACGTGAACGCGTTGGTCGTATTCTACAGATGCACGCAAACTCTCGTGAAGAGATTGCAACCGTATATTCTGGCGAAATTGCTGCAGCAGTTGGCTTGAAGGATACTTCAACTGGGGATACACTTTGTGATGAAAAAGACGTTGTTGTCTTGGAATCAATGGACTTCCCAGAACCAGTTATCGGTGTAGCGATTGAACCTAAGACAAAAGCTGACCAAGATAAAATGTCAATTGCATTAGGTAAACTTGCTGAAGAGGATCCTACATTCAGAACTGAGACTAACGTTGAAACTGGTCAAACAATTATTTCTGGTATGGGTGAACTTCACCTTGATATCATTGTTGATCGCTTAAGACGAGAGTTTAAAGTTGAAGCAAATGTTGGTGCTCCACAAGTTGCTTATCGTGAAACGTTCCGCGGATCTGCTGAAGTCGAAGGTAAATTCGTACGTCAGTCAGGCGGACGTGGACAGTACGGACACGTTTGGGTTAAATTTGAGCCAAACGAAGAAGGCGCTGGATTCGCATTCGAAAATAAGGTCGTTGGTGGATCAGTACCAAGAGAATATATCGGATCTGTTGAACAAGGTATTAGAGAAGCAACAGAAAGCGGTGTATTAGCTGGGTATCCTCTAATTGATATAAAAGCAACACTTTATGATGGTAGTTATCATGATGTTGACTCGAACGAGATGGCATTTAAAATTGCTGGTTCCATGGCATTAAAAGCTGCTAAGACTAAATGTAAGGCAGTATTGCTTGAACCACTTGAAAGAGTAGAAATTGTAATTCCAGAAGAATACATGGGAGATATCATGGGAGATGTTACATCTCGTCGTGGACGTGTAGAAGGTATGGAAGCACGCGGACCTGCTCAAGTAATTAAAGCATTTGTTCCACTTTCAGAAATGTTTGGTTATGCAACAGCATTACGTTCAAACACACAAGGTCGTGGACAGTTTACTATGCATTTTGATCATTACGAAGAAGTTCCTAAGAGCATCTCTGAAGAAATCATCAAAAAAAATGCTGGTGAATAATTGATTTTTATTAAAATCTAACGTATAACTTTTAATGTGGGCTAAATTTAGCCCTCAAAAAACTAAACTAAACTTTTATTAATTTAAAGGAGGAATTATAAATGGCTAAAGAAAAATTCGATCGCTCGAAAAGTCACGTAAACATTGGAACTATTGGTCACGTCGACCATGGTAAAACAACTCTAACTGCAGCTATCTCAATCGTAATGCACAAGAAATCTGGTAAAGGTACAGTAATGGCTTATGACCAAATTGATGGTGCTCCAGAGGAAAAAGAACGTGGAATTACTATCTCAACTTCACACGTTGAGTACGAAACTGATGCACGCCACTATGCGCACGTTGACTGTCCAGGTCACGCTGACTATGTTAAAAACATGATCACTGGTGCTGCACAAATGGACGGAGCTATCTTAGTAGTATCATCTGCTGATGGCCCAATGCCACAAACTCGTGAGCACATCTTGCTTTCACGTAACGTTGGTGTTCCATCAATCGTAGTATTCCTTAACAAAACAGATATGGTAGATGACGAAGAACTTCTAGAATTAGTAGAAATGGAAGTACGTGATCTATTAACTGAATATGACTTCCCTGGTGACGATGTACCAGTAATCAAAGGTTCTGCTCTAAAAGCAATCGAAGGCGATGCTGACTACGAAGCTAAAATCATTGAATTAATGGACGCTGTTGATGAGTATATCCCTACTCCAGAGCGTGATACTGACAAACCATTCATGATGCCTGTTGAGGATGTATTCTCAATCACTGGCCGTGGAACTGTTGCTACAGGACGTGTTGAGCGTGGAGAAGTTAAAGTCGGAGACGATGTAGAAATCATCGGACTTAACGAAGCTCCAGCTAAAACAACTGTTACTGGTGTTGAAATGTTCCGTAAGCTTCTTGATTATGCTGAAGCTGGCGACAACATTGGTGCACTACTACGTGGTGTATCTCGTGATGATATCGGACGTGGTCAAGTACTTGCTAAGCCAGGTACAATCACTCCACATACTAACTTCAAATCTGAAGTTTATGTACTATCAAAAGAAGAAGGTGGACGTCACACTCCATTCTTCGGTAACTATCGCCCACAATTCTATTTCCGTACTACTGACGTAACTGGCGTAATTCAGTTACCAGAAGGCGTGGAAATGGTAATGCCTGGTGATAACATTGAAATGAGTGTTGAACTTATTTCTCCAATCGCTATTGAAGAGGGTACTCGTTTCTCTATCCGTGAGGGTGGACGTACTGTTGGATCTGGTGTTGTATCAACAATTGAAAAGTAATTAATAGATAAAAACAGGCAGCGTGACGACGCTGCCTGTTTTTTTATGGTTAAAATCCGAGTTTATTTAGTGGCTGATATCGAGACTACTGAAAAAGCAGTGAATTTTAATAATTTAATATTTCACCTTAATGTAGCAACTAGAATATACGAAGACTCCTGCGGGAACAGCGCGGGCTGAAGGGCCAGCAGGAAAGCGGTCTTCGCTTATCTTAGGAGACTGAAGCCGTGCCCGAGGAAAACGAAGTATAATCGAAGATACGATGGTATATCCAATTTCTTTTGTATCACATGTAACTTTTTCAGTGGACAGACCTATACAATAGAACAAAACCACCCATGTATAACTTTTTTAAATAAAAATCCAATCACCCCTTGCAATCTATCACTTTCTTTTGTATAATACATAGATGTGCGATTGCCTATTATTAAATAAGTATTGCATTGACCGCGTTTTTTCTATATAATATGAATGTTGGTCATAAAAGGCGATGAAGTGAAAGGTTGTCGATACACCCGGCCCCTTTGCCATGGCGGGGTATCTGAGAAATTTTCACGGAGAAAGTCTAATATCTAAATTGGGCGAAAAGGAGGGAAAATAATGGCAAAAGAAAAGATTCGGATCCGTTTAAAGGCGTATGATCACCGCATTTTAGATCAATCAGCTGAGAAAATCGTTGATACAGCGAAACGTTCTGGTGCAAATGTTTCAGGACCAATTCCGTTGCCGACTGAGAAATCTATCTATACTGTATTGCGTGCGGTGCACAAATACAAAGATGCACGCGAGCAATTTGAAATGCGTACTCACAAGCGGTTAATCGATATTGTTAATCCAACACCACAGACAGTAGATTCATTAATGCGTCTAGACTTACCGTCTGGTGTGGATATTGAAATCAAATTATAATAAATTATGTTTTTACTATAGGAGGTGTAACGGATGACGAAAGCAATCTTAGGTCGTAAAATCGGCATGACTCAGCTTTTCTCTGAAAACGGCGAATTAGTGCCAGTAACAGTAATTCAAGCTGATCCAAATGTTGTTTTACAAAAAAAGACTTTAGAAAATGACGGTTACGAAGCAATTCAACTTGGTTTTTCTGATGCAAAAGGATCACACGTTAACAAAGCAAAGAAAGGTCATGCTGAGAAAGCAAGCACTACAACTAAGCGCTACGTTCGTGAATTCCGTGACGCAAAACTTGACGATTATGAAGTAGGTCAAGAGATTGGCGTTAATGTTTTCAAAACAGGCGATAAAATTGATGTATCTGGTAAATCAAAAGGTAAAGGATTCCAAGGGGCAATAAAACGCCACAATTTCCATCGTGGTCCAATGTCTCACGGTTCTCATTTCCATAGAGCTCCAGGTTCATTAGGTGCAGTTGACCCAATGCGCGTATTTAAAGGTAAAAAAATGCCTGGTCACATGGGTAGCGAAAATGTAACTATCCAAAATCTAGAAGTAGTTAATATAGATGCCGAACGTAACCTGTTATTAATTAAAGGTAATGTTCCAGGTGCAAAAAAATCATTCGTGAAAATTACGAGTGCAATAAAGGCTAACTAATCACATAAACGAAGGGAGGATATGTCATGCCTAAAATAGCACTATTAAAACAAGATGGTACACAAGCAGGAGAAGTAGAATTGAATGATGCAGTTTTTGGTATTGAGCCAAATGAACATGTATTACATGATGCAGTAGTGATGCAACAAGCATCAAAGCGTCAAGGTACTCATGCTGTTAAGAATCGTTCAGATGTACGCGGCGGTGGTCGTAAGCCATGGCGTCAAAAAGGAACTGGCCGTGCTCGTCAAGGTACAATTCGCGCACCACAATGGGTTGGCGGCGGAGTAGTATTTGGACCTACACCACGCAGTTACAGCTACAAGCTTCCGAAAAAGGTTCGTCGTTTAGCACTACAATCTGCTTATTCTTCTAAAGTAAAAGAAGAGAATCTGGTAGTTTTAGAAAACATCGCATTTGATGCCCCTAAAACAAAAGAAGTAGTAAGTATGCTTGGCGCACTTAAAGTAGATACAAAAGTGTTGATTGTAACAGCAGAGAAAGACGAGAATGTAATTCGTTCTGCTAACAACCTTCAATCAGTAAAAGTACTTACTGTTGAACAAGTTAATGTCTTAGACTTGCTAATGCATGACAAGCTCATCTTAACAAAGGATGCAGCTGAAAAAGCAGGGGAGGTGCTTGCATAATGAAAGATCCACGTGATATTATTAAGCGCCCAGTCATTACAGAAAACACTGCTGATTTAATGGCAGACAAGAAATATACGTTCGAAGTTTACCCGAAAGCAAACAAGACAGAGATTAAAGATGCTGTTGAGTTAGTATTTGGTGTAAAAGTAGTAAAAGTTAACACAATGAACCTAAAAGGTAAATTCAAGCGAATGGGTCGTTACGGTGGATACCGTTCAGACCGCAAAAAAGCTATTGTACAGCTTTCAGAGGATAGCAAAGAGCTAGACTTTTTCGAGGGCTAAGAAACTACGTAACATGTGAAGGAGGGAAAAAAGATGGCGATTAAGAAGTATAAACCTACCACGAATGGTAGACGCGGAATGACTACGTCAGATTTCGCTGATATTACAACTAATAAGCCTGAAAAATCCTTACTAAGCCCGCTTTATAAGCGTGGTGGACGTAACAACCAAGGTAAATTAACAGTTCGTCATCAAGGTGGCGGTCACAAGCGTCAATACCGTATTATCGATTTTAAACGTGATAAAGATGGAATACGCGGACGCGTTGCTACGATCGAATATGATCCAAACCGTTCAGCTAATATAGCATTAATCAATTACGTTGATGGAGAGAAAAGATATATTTTAGCTCCAAAAGGTCTTAAAGTCGGTCAGGAAATAGAGTCAGGCAAAGAAGCAGACATCAAAGTTGGAAATACGCTTCAACTTCAAGACGTTCCTGTGGGTACAATCATCCACAATATCGAATTGAAGCCAGGCAGAGGTGGACAATTAGCTAGATCTGCTGGTGCTGAAGCACAAATTCTTGGACGTGAAGAAAAGTATACACTCGTACGTTTATCATCTGGAGAAGTACGTTTAGTGCTTTCAACTTGCCGCGCTACAATTGGTCAGGTTGGAAACATCGAACACGAGCTTATCAAAATTGGTAAAGCAGGACGTTCTCGCTGGTTAGGCAAGCGCCCAACTGTACGTGGTTCTGTTATGAACCCTAACGATCACCCACACGGTGGTGGTGAAGGACGTGCACCAATCGGACGTAAATCACCAATGTCTCCTTGGGGCAAACCAACTCTTGGTTACAAGACTCGTAAACGTAACAAACCTACCGATAAATTTATCGTTCGTAAACGTAAAAAATAACGGATGAAGCGAGCGGGTATTAACCCGTTTCTCAATTACGAAAGGAGGTTTATCCATGGGTCGTAGTTTAAAAAAAGGACCTTTTGCAGATGACCATCTATTAAACAAGATCGACAAGTTAAATGAAGATGACAAGAAGCAAGTAGTAAAAACTTGGTCTCGTCGCTCAACTATCTTTCCTACATTTATAGGTCATACTGTAGCTGTATATGACGGACGTAAACACGTTCCGGTTTATGTAACAGAAGATATGGTCGGACATAAATTAGGTGAATTCGCGCCAAGCCGTACGTATAAAGGACACGCTGGCGATGACAAGAAAACAAAACGCTAATGAGAGGAGGCACTCAACATGCAATCTAAAGCCGTTGCAAAATCTGTTCGTATTGCTCCTCGTAAAGTACGTTTAGTAGTAGATTTAATTCGAGGAAAAAATGTTGGTGAAGCTGTAGCAATATTACGCCTTACTCAACGTGGTGCTTCTCCAGTCGTAGAAAAAGTTCTTAACTCTGCTATTGCAAATGCAGAACACAACTACGAAATGGATACAGAAAACTTAATTGTTTCTGAAGCATACGTTAACGAAGGCGCAACATTGAAACGTTTCCGCCCACGTGCACAAGGTCGTGCAAGTAAAATTAATAAACGCTCAAGCCATGTAACAGTGGTTGTATCAGAAAAGAAGGAGGGATAGTCAGTGGGTCAAAAGATAAATCCAATAGGTCTTCGTGTCGGAGTCATTCGTGACTGGGAGTCAAAGTGGTATGCTGGTAAAGACTATGCAGAATTACTGCACGAAGATATCAAAATCAGAGAGTATCTTGAAAACCGCTTACGTATTGCTGCTGTTTCTTCTATTGAAATCGAACGTGCAGCAAACCGCGTAAATATCACTATTCATACTGGAAAGCCTGGTATGGTAATTGGTAAAGGCGGATCAGAAGTTGAAGCTTTACGTAAGTCATTAAACAGCTTAACTGGCAAACGTGTTCACATTAACATCGTTGAGGTTAAAAAAGTTGATTTGAATGCTACACTAGTTGCTGACAATATTGCTCGTCAATTAGAAAACCGTATTTCATTCCGTCGTGCTCAAAAGCAATCTATACAACGCGCTATGCGTGGTGGAGCAAAAGGAATTAAAACACAAGTTTCCGGCCGTCTAGGTGGAGCGGATATCGCTCGTGCGGAACATTATAGTGAAGGAACAGTACCACTACACACATTACGTGCAGATATCGATTATGGTACAGCAGAAGCTGATACTACTTACGGTAAGCTAGGAATTAAAGTGTGGATCTATCGTGGAGAAGTCCTTCCAACAAAAAACACAAAATAAGGAAGGGGGATATGCATTATGTTAATGCCCAAACGTGTTAAATATCGTAGACAACATCGTGGTAAAATGAGAGGTCAAGCAAAAGGCGGTACTACTGTAGCTTTTGGTGAGTACGGTTTACAAGCGCTTGAAGCATCATGGATCACAAACCGCCAAATTGAGTCGGCTCGTATTGCAATGACTCGTTACATGAAACGTGGCGGTAAAGTTTGGATCAAGATTTTCCCAGACAAACCATATACTGCAAAGCCCCTAGAAGTTCGAATGGGTTCCGGTAAAGGTGCTCCTGAAGGATGGGTAGCAGTAGTAAAACCAGGAAAAATCATGTTTGAAATCGCTGGTGTGAGTGAAGAAGTTGCACGTGAAGCTTTACGTCTTGCTTCTCATAAATTACCGATCAAAACTAAGTTTGTAAAACGCGAAGAAATTGGTGGTGAAATCAATGAAGGCTAATGAAATCAGAGAACTAACCACTGCCGAAATTGAACAAAAGGTAAAAACGTTAAAGGAAGAACTATTTAATTTACGCTTTCAGTTGGCAACAGGATCTTTGGAAAACACTGCACGTATTCGCGCGGTTCGTAAGTCCATTGCTCGTTTGAAAACAGTTGCCCGTCATCGTGAACTAAGTGTAAATAACTAGAAACCTGAGAGGAGGTTAGCCTCAAAATGACTGAACGTAATAATCGTAAAGAGTACACAGGTCGTGTTGTATCAGACAAAATGGATAAAACAATTACTGTATTAATTGAGACTTACAAATTTCACAAGTTATACGGTAAGCGTGTAAAATACTCTAAAAAATTCAAAACACATGATGAGAATAACCAAGCAAAAACTGGTGACGTCGTTCGTATCATGGAAACTCGTCCGCTATCATCTACAAAGCGTTTCCGTTTAGTAGAAGTTGTGGAAGAAGCGGTAATTATATAATTAAAGTTCGAGTTCGCTCGGAAGGTATCCGAAGGGAGGTCACAACGATATGATTCAACAAGAGACTCGTCTAAAAGTAGCAGATAACTCTGGAGCACGTGAAGTTCTAACAATCAAAGTATTGGGTGGTTCAGGACGTAAAACTGCTAACATTGGTGATGTAATTGTCTGTACGGTCAAACAAGCAACACCAGGTGGCGTTGTTAAAAAAGGTGAAGTAGTCAAAGCGGTAATCGTTCGTACGAAGAGTGGTATGCGTCGTAAAGATGGATCATACATTCGTTTCGATGAAAATGCTGCTGTCATCATCCGTGATGATAAAGGTCCAAGAGGGACTCGTATTTTCGGACCTGTAGCACGTGAATTGCGTGATGCAAAATTCATGAAAATCGTATCTCTAGCACCAGAAGTTTTATAAGTGATAATGAAAAGCCTTGTCAAGGAGGTGCGTAAAGCATGCATGTTAAAAAAGGTGATAAAGTAAAAGTAATTTCCGGTAAAGACCGTGGAAAGCAAGGTACTATTTTAGAAGCATATCCAAAAAAGGATCGTGTTCTTGTAGAAGGAATTAATATGGTTAAGAAACACGCTAAACCTTCACAGGACAATCCACAAGGTGGAATCCTAAACCAAGAAGCGCCAATTCATGTTTCTAACGTAATGCCGTTTGATCCTAAATCCGGAGAACCAACTCGCGTTGGATTCGAAGTACGTGATGGAAAGAAAGTCCGCATCGCTAAAAAATCCGGTGAAGCATTAGATAATTAATTTAGCGACGAAAGGAGGGCGACATGATGAACGAATTAAAACAAAAATACCAAGATGACGTAATGCCATCTTTAATGAATAAATTTAATTATAAATCAGTTATGGAAACACCTCATGTAGAGAAAATCGTAATTAACATGGGTGTTGGTGATGCAGTTCAAAACTCAAAATCATTAGATAGCGCTGTTGAAGAGCTTGCATTAATTTCTGGTCAGAAACCAATGGTCACAAAAGCTAAGAAATCAATCGCTGGATTCCGTTTACGTGAAGGAATGCCAATAGGAGCAAAAGTAACACTTCGTGGTGAGCGTATGTACGAATTTCTACAAAAATTAGTGCAAGTTTCACTTCCGCGTGTTCGTGACTTCCGTGGTATTTCCAAAAAAGCGTTTGATGGCCGTGGAAATTATACATTAGGTGTGAAAGAACAACTAATTTTCCCAGAAATTAACTATGATAACGTAAGTAAAGTTCGCGGTATGGATATTGTAATTGTTACAACATCAAATACTGACGAAGAAGCGCGTGAACTTCTGGCTCAACTAGGCATGCCTTTCCAAAAATAAGCTTAGAAAGGTTGTTCATATAGTTACCAAAGATTTTCTTCGTAGGTTTGTCTTTTCGATCTTAATGCTGTAAATAACTCATTTCGATCTGAAAGTCCACACCGCATCGAACTTCTTGTTTCTAATTTGGCAATTTTGAACACGCGTTGAGAGCTAATACAAGGAGGGAAAATTGTGGCTAAAAAATCAATGATTGCGAAACAAAAACGCCCACAAAAGTATAAGGTACAAGAGTATACACGTTGTGAACGCTGTGGCCGTCCACATTCTGTAATTCGTAAATTTAAACTATGCCGTATTTGTTTCCGTGAACTTGCCCATAAAGGTCAAATTCCTGGTGTCAAAAAAGCAAGCTGGTAAACCCCGATTTGGGAAGGAGGTAATGAGTAATGGTTATGACAGATCCAATAGCAGATATGCTGACTCGCATTCGTAACGCTAACATGGTACGCCATGAGAAATTAGAGCTTCCTGCTTCTAAGATGAAGAAAGAAATCGCTGATATTTTAAAACGTGAAGGTTTTGTACGTGATTATGAATTCATTGAAGATAACAAGCAAGGTGTTCTGCGTATTTTCCTTAAGTACGGCGTAAGCAGCGAAAGAGTAATTACAGGTATCAAACGTATAAGCAAACCAGGACTACGTGTTTATGCAAAAGCTGATGAGGTGCCTCGCGTACTAAACGGTTTAGGCATTGCTATCGTTTCAACATCTAAAGGTGTGTTATCTGATAAAGAAGCACGTACTCAAGCTGTTGGTGGCGAAGTTCTAGCATATGTTTGGTAATTAACATTTTTAAGACAGGAGGTGCATGGAATGTCTCGTATAGGACTTAAGCCAATTGAAATTCCGGATGGCGTTGAAGTTAAATTAAACGGAAACGTTGTTACGGTTAAAGGACCAAAAGGTGAATTAACCCAAACGGTTCATAATGAAATGAAGGTTGTTATTGAAGATAAGGTTGTAACAGTTGTACGCCCAAGTGATCACAAAGTTCATCGTGCATTACACGGAACAACTCGCAGCATTATCAACAATTTGGTTATTGGTGTAAGCAAAGGATTTGAAAAAAATCTTGAGCTGGTTGGTGTTGGTTACCGTGCGCAAAAGCAAGGCGAAAAAGTTGTAATTAGCGCAGGTTATTCACATCCAGTAGAACTCGAAGCTATTGAAGGTATTGAAATAGAAATTCCTAAAAACACTCAAATTATTGTTAAAGGAATTAATAAAGAATTAGTTGGAGCGGTTTCTTCCAGAATTCGTGCAATTCGCCCACCTGAGCCATATAAAGGAAAAGGTATTCGTTATCAAGGTGAATTTGTACGTCGTAAAGAAGGTAAAACTGGTAAGTAACATTGGTTAGGAACCAGAAAGGAGTGACCTAGTATGATCACAAAGCCTGACAAAAATGGATTGCGTAAAAAAAGACAAAAGCGTGTTCGTAAAAACCTATCAGGAACAGAACAACGCCCACGTTTAAATGTATATCGTTCTAATAAGAACATGTATGTACAATTAATTGATGATGTTAATGGTGTAACATTAGTAAGTGCTTCTGCATCAGACAAGGAATTGAATGTTGAAGATGCTGGAAATGTTGAAGCCGCTAAAAAAGTCGGAGAAATGATCGCTAAACGTGCCCAGGATAAAGGTTTTAAATCGGTTGTGTTCGATCGTGGAGGTTATCTTTATCATGGACGTGTAAAAGCATTGGCAGATGCTGCTCGCGAGGCAGGTCTTGAATTTTAATCGAAAGATAAAGGAGGGACATAGATGCGTACAAGCATAGACCCGAACAAATTAGATCTTGAAGAACGTGTTGTAACGATAAATCGTGTTGCAAAAGTTGTTAAAGGTGGACGCCGTTTCCGTTTTGCTGCACTAGTTGTAGTTGGAGATAAGAACGGTCATGTAGGATTTGGTACTGGTAAAGCACAAGAAGTACCAGAAGCAATTAAAAAAGCAGTAGATGACGCTAAAAAGAACTTAATTACGGTGCCTATTGTTGGAACTACTATTCCACATCAGATAAATGGAAGATTTGGTGCTGGTAATGTACTAATGAAACCAGCTGCAGAAGGTACTGGAGTTATCTCTGGTGGCCCTGTTCGTGCGATATTAGAACTTGCTGGTGTTGGTGATATTTTAACGAAATCACTTGGTTCAAACACACCAATCAATATGATTCGCGCTACATTAAATGGACTAACAAACTTGAAACGCGCAGAAGAAGTTGCAAAACTACGCGGAAAGTCTGTAGAAGAACTGTTAGGATAAGGAGGGATATACTATGTCTAAAAAATTAGAAATCACCCTCACGCGCAGCGTTATTGGTAGAGCAGAAGGGCAAAAGCAAACTGTTCAGTCATTAGGGCTAAAAAAAATTCGTCAATCCGTACTTCGTGAAGATACTCCAGCCGTTCGCGGTATGATCAACAAAGTATCTCATCTTGTAGCGGTTAAAGAAGTTTAATTACACATTAGCGTAAAGGGAGGTGCTCGTATGAAACTTCATGAAATGAAGGCAGCAGAAGGAAGCCGCAAAGAACGCAACCGCGTTGGACGCGGAATGTCTTCTGGTAACGGAAAAACTTCCGGTAGAGGACATAAAGGACAAAAGTCACGTTCAGGTGGCGGAACTCGTCCGGGCTTTGAAGGTGGCCAAATGCCTTTATTCCAACGTTTACCAAAACGTGGATTTACAAATATTCACCGTAAAGAATTCGCTGTAGTAAATCTTGAAACTTTAAATAGATTTGAAGATGGCACTGAAATTACACCAGAACTTCTACTTGAAGAAGGTGTAGTAAGTAAGCTTAAAGCAGGTATTAAAGTGCTTGGCAATGGTGCTGTTGAAAAGAAATTTACTGTGAAAGCTCATAAGTTCTCTGCTTCAGCTAAGAAAGCTATTGAAGCAGCGGGCGGTCAAACAGAGGTGATTTAATGTTTCGTACAATTTCCAATCTTATGCGCGTGGCTGATATCAGACGGAAAATAATCTTCACATTGTTAATGCTGATTGTATTCCGTCTAGGTACCTTCATTCCCGTGCCATATACTGATAAAGAAGCAATTGGTCATTTAATGGATCAAGGAAATGTATTTGGTTTTCTAAACACATTTGGTGGAGGGGCATTACAGAATTTTTCCATCTTTGCGATGGGAATAATGCCTTATATCACAGCATCGATCATCATGCAATTACTTCAAATGGATGTTGTACCGAAATTCTCTGAGTGGAAAAAACAAGGAGAGATGGGCCGTAAAAAGCTTGCTCAAGTAACTCGTTACGGAACAGTTGCACTAGCATTTGTTCAAGCAATCGCTATGTCTATTGGTTTTAACAAACTGGCAGGCGGCCAATTAATTGAAAACCCTGACGTCCTAACATTTCTTGTCATTGCCCTTGTTTTAACAAGTGGAACGACGTTTTTAATGTGGGTCGGGGAACAGATAACTGCAAATGGTGTTGGAAATGGTATTTCCATTCTAATCTTTGCTGGTATCGTAGCTGCAGTACCTAATGGTGTTAAGCAATTATATAGTCAGTATTTTGTTAACCCTGGTGACGAATTGTTTATCAACGTTGTTATTGTGTCAATGATTGTTCTAGTTATTATTGCAGTAGTTGTTGGAGTGATCTTTATCCAGCAGGCATTACGTAAAATACCTGTTCAATATGCAAAAAAATTGGTTAACCGTTCACCGGTTGGTGGACACTCTACACATTTACCTTTGAAGGTTAATGCTGCTGGAGTAATCCCGGTAATCTTTGCTATCGCATTTATGATAGCGCCAAGTACAATTGCAGGATTTTTTGAAGGTAATGATATTGCAACAACGATTAAGTCAATCTTTGATTACACCCAACCAATTGGGATGGTCATTTATGTAGCGTTAATTATCGCGTTTACGTATTTTTATACATTTGTTCAAGTTAATCCTGAACAAATGGCTGAGAATTTACAAAAACAAGGTGGATATATTCCAGGGATTCGTCCAGGGAAGAATACAGAAACCTATCTTACACGGGTTATGTATCGTCTTACATTTGTAGGTTCGATATTCCTTGCAGCTGTTTCTGTACTACCTATCGTTTTAGGCAGTTTGGCAAAGTTACCTACTGCTGTACAAATCGGCGGAACAAGTTTACTAATCGTTGTAGGTGTTGCATTGCAGACTATGAAGCAATTAGAAAGTCAGCTTGTTAAACGTCACTACAAAGGTTTTATCAAGTAATACTTGTTACCAATGAGAGCGAGGGGAATATTGTTGAATTTAATTTTAATGGGTCTCCCTGGTGCTGGTAAAGGTACACAGGCAGAGAAGATAAGTGAAAAATATAACATCCCTCATATCTCAACAGGAGATATGTTCCGATTAGCAATAAAAGAAGGAACAGACCTTGGAATTAAAGCAAAACAATTTATGGATCAAGGTGATCTTGTTCCTGACGAAGTAACAATTGGTATTGTTGAAGAGCGTTTGCGTAAGGACGATTGTCAAAAGGGTTTTCTGCTAGACGGATTTCCTCGAACAATCGCCCAAGCAGAAGCATTACAAACGCTTCTTTCCAAATTGGATGACGACATTGACTACGTACTGCATGTGAACGTTCCAGAAGAACAATTAGTGAAACGTCTTACTGGTCGCAGAATTTGTCCGACATGTGGAGCAACGTATCATGTTATGTATAACCCTCCTAAAGAGGAAGGTTTATGCGACAAGGATGGCAGTGAACTAATCCAACGTAAAGATGATACGCCAGAAACGGTTAGAACTCGTTTGGATGTTAATATGAAACAAACGCAGCCTTTACTGGACTTCTATAATAATAAAGGGTATCTTGTAACCATTAATGGCGATAAAGAAATTAATGTAGTTTTCCAGGATATTCAAGCCAAATTAGAAAAATAAGCATTGTAACTGTATAAATAACGCAGGATGGGTGCATTTCTATTTGTTAGAAGGTATAATATAGGTCGTGATGAGCGACTAACGCGTATACTGGTCATACAGTAGCACAGGATGTTACTAAAATTGTGAAATAGAGCCCTTAAAAGGCAGCATTAAAATTTATAGCCTAAGTGAAGGTGATCGTTGTTGAGCGAAGCTGATTTGATTCCGCAAGTAGGTCAAATTGTTCGTATTATGCAAGGCCGTGAGTTAGGGCAATACGCGGTTATAATTAATATGGTAGACAATGGGTATGTCATGCTAGCAGACGGGGAAAAACGAAAGTATGATCGACCAAAGAAAAAGAATGTACATCATATTGAAGTTATGGATTACATTTCCCCTGAAGTCCAAAATAGCCTTCTAGAAACTGGTCGTGTCACAAATGGGAAATTGAGATTTGCCATAGCTAAATATGTCAATGAAGTTGTGACTGATTTGAAGAAGGGAGACCAACACGATGACGAAAGAAGATGTAATTGAAGTAGAAGGTACAGTAACCGACACGTTGCCAAACGCAATGTTTAAAGTCGAGCTTGAAAACGGTCATACGGTTTTAGCACATGTATCTGGTAAAATCCGCATGCATTTCATCCGTATATTACCTGGTGATAAAGTGACAGTAGAACTTTCACCGTATGATTTAACTAGAGGACGGATTACTTACCGTTATAAATAACCGAGAGAGCTCCGATATAAAAGGAGGTAAAGATGATGAAGGTAAGACCATCTGTAAAAGCAATTTGCGAAAAGTGTAAAGTTATTAAGCGTAAAGGCAAAGTAATGGTGATTTGCGAAAATCCAAAACACAAGCAAAAACAAGGCTAAAAACAAGGAGGTGCTAGAATTTTATGGCACGTATTTCAGGAATAGATATTCCACGTGATAAACGTGTAGTTATTTCATTAACCTATATTTATGGTATTGGAAAAAACACCGCACAGGAAGTCCTTAAAGAAGCAGGCGTTTCAGAAAACACTCGTGTACGCGATTTGACTGAAGATGAATTAAGTAAAATCCGTAAAGCAATTGATGAGTTTACTGTAGAAGGAGATCTTCGTCGTGAAGTTTCCCTAAACATTAAACGATTAATTGAAATTGGGTCCTACAGAGGAATCCGTCACCGCCGTGGATTACCAGTGCGTGGTCAAAAAACGAAAAACAATTCACGTACTCGTAAAGGCCCACGTCGTACAATGGCTAACAAGAAAAAGTAACGTGAAGGAGGTAAGCTAATCAATGGTTCGTAAAACTAATACGCGTAAGCGTCGTGTAAAAAAGAATATTGATACTGGTATAGCACATATTCGTTCTACGTTTAACAATACAATTGTTACGATTACGGATGTTCAAGGAAATGCTATAGGCTGGAGCTCAGCAGGTTCACTTGGCTTTAAAGGTTCACGTAAGTCAACACCTTTCGCAGCGCAATTGGCAGCAGAAGCAGCAGCTAATTCAGCAGTAGAAAATGGCATGAAAACACTAGAAGTAACTGTTAAGGGCCCTGGAGCTGGTCGTGAAGCAGCTATTCGTTCCTTGCAAGCAGTTGGTTTAGAAGTAACAGCTATTCGTGATGTAACACCTGTTCCTCACAATGGTTGTCGCCCACCAAAACGTCGTCGTGTGTAATTGTACCGTATATAATTTGTCAGCCTGTCTATAATGGGTTATGATAGCTAAATGTGGAGAGGTGTGCGAAGGGGGAAACCCTTGTACACACACCTAACCAATCAGCATCGTTTAGACAAAAGCGAATACGAAAGAAATACAATAGTGCAGAAACGCCAACTGCCTATTTGGGGAATTTCGGTTAGACCCTATGTCTAGCCGGGGTTTCGACGTTTTTAAGGAGGGTTTTGTGGAATGATCGAAATTGAAAAACCAAAAATAGAAACAGTAGAGATCAGCGATGATGCCAATTTTGGTAAATTCGTCGTCGAACCGCTTGAACGTGGATATGGTACTACTCTAGGAAACTCCTTGCGTCGTATCCTACTATCCTCACTTCCAGGCGCTGCTGTAACAGCAGTTCAAATCGATGGAGCACAGCATGAATTTTCAACAGTTGATGGTGTTGTAGAAGATGTTACTACTATCATTTTGAATCTTAAAAAGCTTGCTCTTAAAATCTTCTCTGATGAAGAAAAAACACTAGAGATTGATGTGCAGGGAGAAGGAAAAGTTACGGCTGCGGATCTAACGTATGATAGTGATGTTGAAGTACTGAATCCAGAACTTCCAATTGCTACTATTAACAGCAAGGGAAGCTTGCATATGAAAATAACTGCTGAACGTGGTCGCGGTTATCGTCCTGCAGAGGGTAATAATCATGATGACCAGCCAATAGGCGTTATTCCAGTAGACTCTATCTTCACACCAGTATCACGCGTAACATACCAAGTTGAAAACACACGTGTTGGACAAATCGCTAACTTTGATAAACTAACATTTGACGTGTGGACTGATGGAAGCATTCGTCCTGAAGAAGCAGTTTCTTTAGGTGCAAAAATATTTACAGAACATCTAAATATTTTTGTAGGTTTAACAGACGAAGCACAAAATGCTGAAATTATGGTAGAAAAAGAAGAAGATCAAAAAGAAAAAGTAATGGAAATGACGATAGAAGAGTTAGATCTCTCTGTTAGATCCTATAACTGTTTGAAACGTGCTGGAATTAATACAGTTCAAGAGCTTTCAAATAAATCTGAAGAAGATATGATGAAAGTGCGTAATTTAGGCCGTAAATCTCTTGTTGAAGTAAAAGTGAAACTTGAAGATCTTGGCTTAGGCTTACGTAATGACGACTGATAAAAGCAGACACCTTTAGAATAGGGCAAAGGCGCTAGACATTGGATCTAGATGTAGCCCAAGAAACATAAAAAGGGAGGGATAGTCCATGGCTAGAAAATTAGGTCGTACTACTGATGTACGTATGGCATTACTTCGCAACCTTGCATCTGATTTGATCATTCACGAACGTATTGAGACAACAGAAGCAAAAGCGAAGGAATTGAAATCCGTAACAGATAAAATGATTACGCTCGGCAAACGCGGAGATTTACACGCGCGTCGTCAAGCTACTTCATTCCTATATAATCAAGCAGCAAATGAAAACGAAAACGTTATTCAAAAGCTTTTCGGTGATATTGCTGAACGTTATGAGGAACGCCAAGGTGGATATACACGTGTTCTTAAGCTTGGAGCTCGTCAAGGTGATGGAGCAAAAATGGCAATTATTGAACTAGTATAATCAACTTTTCGCATTAAGGGCAGGACTGAATCTCTTCCACGAGGTGAAGCCAAGCCCTTTTTTTGTAGAAAGAAAAGTGTAAGCGACTGTTCAGCTGTGGCCAGAGCATGGCGGTTATCTGATAAAATAGTTCGATATATTTTTAATCTGGCCGTTATTTTCACATAGTTGGCCGATATAAATCAAATTGTGGCCGATATAATTCGAAACTGGCTGATAAACAGTAAAACAGGTTAATATATGGCCAAAACTGGCCGATACGGCCGAAATTAAGGCTGATGCAACGCCGTAATTGACCAAACACAAGCAAACATAGTAACCCTAGGTGAATGAGCTGAGCAAGAGGAGGAACACCCTATGCGCAAGAAACTAATAGAGTTTAGAAGTGTATCGTTTCGATATGGAGAAGAGGAGCCTTGGGTTTTAAAGAATTGCAGCTTTCATATTTTTGAGAATGAATGGGTGGCTATAATCGGCCATAATGGTTCCGGGAAGTCTACAATTGCTAAGCTGTTAAACGGATTACTTTTTCCGCAAGAGGGAGAAATTCTAATAAATGGGCTCCATGTAACAGAAGAATCTATTTGGGAGATTCGAAAAGATGTTGGCATGGTGTTTCAAAATCCGGATAACCAGTTTGTTGGTACGACTGTACAGGATGATGTCGCATTTGGTATGGAGAACCGAGGTTTTGAACGCCAAGAAATGATAAAGCGAATCGATGATAACCTGACGGCAGTTGGAATGCAGGATTTCCGGATGTCTGAACCGCATCGCTTATCAGGTGGCCAAAAGCAGCGGGTAGCCATTGCAAGTGTTCTGGCTATATCGCCACAGGTCCTTATCCTGGATGAAGCTACTGCAATGCTTGATCCAAAAGGTCGGTCTGAAATTATGAATACAGTATCCCGTGTACAAAAGGAACATCTGCTTTCATTGATTACGATTACGCATGACTTGCAGGAAGTAGTTCAAGCTGAGCGAGTAATCGTCATGAATGAAGGGGAGATTTGGGACGAAGCAACTCCACGTGAGGTCTTTTCAAAAAAAGAACAACTGCGGGAAATTGGTTTAGATGTTCCTTTTGTAGCGATCTTAGTCGATGAATTAAAGCAGTTGGGGATGCCGATTCCGAACGAGGCACTAAATCAAGAGGAATTGCTGGAGGACTTATGGACATTACATTCAAGAACGTAAGCTATGTATACCAACGAAATACACCGTTCGCACATAAAGCGATAGATGATTTGTCATTTCATATACCTTCTGGTTCGTACGTCGCAGTAATCGGACATACTGGATCAGGTAAATCGACACTTATTCAACACTTAAATGGCTTGGTTATGCCTAGTGAGGGAGAAGTAACAGTTGGTGACTTTCACCTTAAAGACGGGGACAAGCCTAAGAACATGAAGGAACTGCGTAGCAAGGTTGGAGTTGTATTTCAGTATCCGGAACACCAGCTGTTTGAAGAAACAGTGCAAAAAGATATCGCTTTTGGTCCAATGAATTTTAATGTGCCTGAGAAAGAGATTAAAGCACGAATAAAACAAATCGCACCGGCAGTAGGAATTGACGATGAGTTATTGGCCAGGTCTCCGTTCGATCTTAGCGGTGGGCAAATGCGGAGGGTTGCAATTGCAGGTGTGCTGGCGATAAAACCTGAGGTGCTTGTTCTGGATGAACCAACCGCTGGACTTGACCCTCGTGGACAGAAAGAAATCATGGAAATGTTCTATACGCTACATCATGAGCAACAACTTACTACGGTACTTGTAACACACAGTATGGAGGATGCGGTTAAGTATGCTGACCATATCATTATTTTAAACAATGGCAAGAAGTACATGGAAGGGAAACCAGAAGATGTGCTAATTCAGCAGAAAGCATTGCAGGATGTACAACTGGATGTTCCGGAAGCGGTACAATTTCTCCTTTCGTTTGAAAGGAAATTTGGAATATCAGTTCCGTTTCATCGTCAATCCATCAAAGAGATTGCAGAAGCGATTCAGCAGTCGTTGAAAGGGGCGCGGGTGAATGAATAATGTATTGATTATTGGTCAGTATGTACCTGGTCAGTCGATTGTTCACAAATTAGATCCCCGCTCAAAGATTGCGATTATCTTCTTTTTTGTGTTCATTGTATTTCTAGCTAACTCCCTATCCAGTTATGGAGTACTGACTGCCTTCGCACTTTCGAGTATGTTCGCAAGCCGAATTCCAATACGATACATCATTAAGGGTCTGACGCCAGTTTGGTTTCTGATAATCTTTACGTTTCTTCTTCATTTGTTTGTTACAAAAGAGGGAACGGTTGTATTCGAAATGGCATCATTTAAAATATATTCTGGTGCACTTATTCAAGGTTTTGCGATATCCATGCGTTTTTTCTTATTGATACTGGTAACGTCTTTATTAACACTTACGACAACACCGATAGAAATCACCGATGCCATTGAAGAATTACTGCATCCATTGAAAAAAATAAAGTTTCCTGTACATGAGCTCGCGTTAATGATGTCGATTTCATTGCGCTTCATTCCAACGCTAATGCAGGAAACAGAAAAAATTTCACGTGCCCAAGCTTCTCGTGGAGTAGATTTTCGTACCGGTAAGATGAAAGAACGAATCAAAGCGGTTGTTCCTCTTCTCGTTCCTCTTTTCGTAAGTGCATTCAAGCGTGCAGAAGAACTTGCGATGGCAATGGAAGCCCGTGGCTATCAAGGTGGCGAAGGGCGAACAAAACTGCGCGAATTAAAGATAGAAAAACGTGATGTTGCTATCTATTTTCTTTTTGCATGTGTAATTACTGGATTATTTTTAACTCGAAACTATTAAGCGGGGAAGGCTGGATCATAGATGCAAAAAATAAAATGTATTATCAGCTATGACGGAACAAACTTTTCAGGATTTCAGATCCAGCCTAAAAAACGAACCGTGCATGGTGAACTGGAAAAAGCATTATTAAAGATTCACAAAGGCGAACATATTCGTTTGCAGGCTTCTGGCAGAACTGATACAGGCGTTCATGCAAAAGGACAGACGATTCATTTCGATTCGCCATTTGATATCCCTGAATATAACTGGAAGCGGGCGCTTAACACACTACTTCCAGATGATCTGTATGTGAAAGAAGTAGAAAAGGTTTCTGTTTCTTTTCACGCTAGATATGATGTAACGGAAAAAGAATACCGCTATTATATTTGGAATGAAAAAGAGAAAGATGTATTTAAACATAACTACGCCTACCAATTCCCCTATAAGCTTAATATAAGCGCCATACAAGCTGCTTGCAGGCATTTGGAAGGGGAACATGACTTTACGACCTTTTCCTCAGCAAAAGCCACTACAAAAGGCAGTAAAGTCAGAACGCTCTATCAGGTTAGCTGTGAAAAGCGAGACAGTGAAATAGAATTTATTTTCAGGGGAAGCGGTTTTTTATATAACATGGTTCGAATCATTGTAGGGGCAATGCTTGATGTAGGACAAGGCAAGCGAGAAGCAGAAGATATTATTAATCTTCTGCAGCAGAAAGACCGTCAGCTGCTTGGTGAAACAGTACCGCCACAAGGTCTATACCTATGGAACGTTAAATATAAATAAAACTCTATTTGCTCTTGACATAGAGCACTTATCTGGTATATGATGATATATGGCATTTTATTTCAAAACCATGATTAGCCCCGGAATCTAATTATGATGAAATAAACGAAAACGATTGATGTAAAATTAGGAGGGAAACTATCATGCGTACAACTTTCATGGCTAAAGAAAGTAACATAGAACGCAAATGGCTTGTAGTAGATGCTGAAGGACAACGTCTTGGTCGTCTAGCAAGTGAAGTTGCGACTTTGTTACGTGGAAAGCATAAACCAACGTTCACCCCACATGCAGATACAGGTGATAACGTTATTATTATTAATGCAGAAAAAATTGAACTTACAGGTAATAAAATAAATGATAAAATGTATTACCGTCACTCAAACCACCCAGGTGGATTGAAATCACGTAATGCAAACGAAATGCGTACAAAATATCCTGAGCAAATGCTTGAACTTGCTGTAAAGGGTATGTTACCAAAAGGTCCATTAGGCCGTAAAATTGGTAAAAAACTGCACGTATATAAAGGTTCAGAGCACAACAACCAAGCACAAAAACCAGAAGTTTACGAACTTCGCGGATAATTAAAAGGAGGTCAACCGAATGGCACAAGTACAATACTACGGCACTGGTCGTCGTAAAAAATCAACTGCACGTGTACGTCTAGTTCCAGGCAACGGTAAAGTTGTAATTAACGGCCGTGACGCTGAAAGCTATTTCCCATATGACACACAACGCTTAATTTTAAACCAACCGCTAGCAATTACTGAAACTGAAGGTACTTACGATGTTTTAGTAAACGTTCATGGTGGAGGATTCACTGGCCAAGCTGGTGCTATCCGTCATGGTATCGCACGCGCTCTTTTAGAAGCAGATCCAGAATACCGTGCTTCTCTTAAACGTGAAGGATATCTAACTCGTGATGCTCGTATGAAAGAACGTAAGAAATACGGTCTTAAAGGCGCACGTCGCGCACCACAGTTCTCAAAACGTTAATATATCGTTATCAAACACCCTTTCTCCTTTTTGGAGAGAGGGTGTTTTGTTGTTGGGGGATTTGAAATAAATTGACCTTTCATAGTTTGCAATTGAATGAATTGTTCGTGGACACTTATTGATAAACTAAACAAAAAGATTTTAGATTTTTTTGCTTTCTTGTTTCTATTTTTACTTTTACTTTAAGGTGTAAGAAATAGGTCGAAATAAAATAGTGAATTTTCAAAAAAATAAATTGACTCAATGTGACTATAATTATATAATCAATTCTAATTATAGAAGAGGGTGGTGTTGAGTTTGAAAACGTTCTTAATTGGTTTCATTCTGGTTTTTTGTTCCATAGTAATTATACCTCAAATTAGTTTTGGCTATACAGGTGAAAGTAGTGAAATATACGACGAAAATGTTGAGTTTCTGGAACAGGGGGAAAGTGTTAAGCTCGAGGGAGAGCTGTCAACTCCGGAATCTGTTATCGAACCCGACTGTATTGCTTGTGTCGATCATCAAATCAGAATATCCACCGTTTCAGGGCCGACAACAACAAAAAGATTTGTAAGATATTTAACTGGTTCCTGGGCAAAGTCAAATAACTATACTTGGAGTAAGACACAAAGTGCTAGCTCAACTCTTTCAGCTAATGTCGGTGTTTCATCCAAAACTGTTTCATCTTCTTTGGGGGTTTCTAATACAGTTACAACAAGTTATTCAGTATCAATATCAATACCGGCAAATAGTAGCTATTATAGCAAACTAGCTTTTTATAGCGATTACAATAAAAGATATATAAAAGTAGGACAGTATACAGGCGGAAAACTTTTAAGTACAAAATACGCGAATCATTATGCACCACGTAAAGACACATATTTACAAGTTGTTTATCAATAACTATTACTTCTTTTTGAAACTGAGGGATTATCGTGACTAAAAGAAACAAGACAATAGTGATAATGGCAATTGTTGTTGCTTCAGTCTTTTCATTACTATTGGTTCAGGCTAAAAATGAAACTAATATTGTATTAGATAAAAGTAATAAAAATGCTTTGGACGATATTGATAATAACTCGCTTGAATTTGCTGATAATTTCATTAGTTATGTTATTGAAGAAGATGAAACTATGTCTTTCAATATATTTGGTGTTCAAAATACTGAAAAAGGAAATCACTTGGATGCTGAGTTAATATCTTTTTTGGAATTTAACAACTCAAATATTGAAATTGTAGATTTCAGGTTGGACTCTGGATTAACACATAATAATTATAAGCTGATAAACATAATAGTTGAGGTAAAAATTAACAGTGACAACATAGAGAATGCAGAACAGCTTGTTGTCCACTTTAAAAATAATAAAGAAAAAATGTATGACTTTGGAAGTCTAACATTACAAAATGATAAGCGCTTTGTACAAAATGATATTAGTCCTAAGGGGAATTATACAGTGGGATATCCTACATTAAGCTTGGATGTCAATTTGAGAAACGAAAGCGATCAAACCATTAAGATGAAACAAATTGATGATTTGAAAAAAAATCTATCTTATCATTTTGATAATGTGATGGAATTGAATTCCTTAGAAACGACTCGAATTGTAGTTCCTTCATTTGAAATAGTAGATGAAAAAGATTTTGATTTTTATACAGTCACACCTATTCTTCATTATTCATCAGGTACTGAAGAATATCTGTATAATATGCCGGGAGTGTTATATGGTGTTCTTCGTTCGGATATTGATAAGATAAAAAAAATAACTGATTGAAATAGTACAAAAAAGGATAAATTATAAATTAATAATCATACAGACTGACAGCTCACAACAATTGTCGGTCTGTTTTTCTATTCAAATTAAAAAAATGATAGAATATTATCGAATATTACGTTAAGATTAAAATGGAACTAATAACCAATTCATATCGTTTATACATAGAATTGCAGAAAAGGAATGTGAATATGACATATCATTTTAATCTAATTAAATTTTTCTTTCCGATTGACGACCATTTGTATCGTATAAAACAGTCAGAGAAGATATATAACATGTGGAAAGTTACCGGGTTGCTTTTACTAGTAAGTATGATTATCTACGGTTGGATGGCTTCGCTTGGCATGGGCTCTGATTTACTTTCAAACGGTGCAGTGACATTAAGCGGCACACAATATGAACATAATAAGCTTTGGTTTGTGATTGGCAGAATTTTGTTTGCTGTGCTTTTGACTGCGCTTATTTTATTTGTACCCGCCTTTATTTTTCATAAGGTAACCGATATCCCGTATCAAAAAGTCGTAATTATGCAGCAGGTTGTATTCGTTGTAATGCTGATCGAACGCATTATTTGGATTCCTATTTTTGTTAATTTTGGACTGGATTGGTATGTATCGCCATTCTCCTTTGGTATCATTTTTTCCTATCTAACTGAAGCGAATTGGCCAGTGTACTTTTTTGGGGCGATTTCTTTATTCCAGATATGGATTATCTGGTTTCAAATTAAATATCTCAGTTATCTATCATCTATTAAAAAGCATTGGATTTGGATCAACGTTATTGCTTTACATGTTTTTTATTGGTTGATTGCAGCGTTCTTAACTTACTATGATAGTTTAATGATAAGTGGGTGGTTTAAATGAAGAAGAATAGGCTTGTAGTGGCTGGCATCATTTTGTTTATCGGTATAAACTCGCTTTTACTATATTTTGATGACAATCGAACAGTTGAACGGAAGTCATACATCAGTGAATGGTCAGAAGTATTCACAGCTAACTTATATGAAAAAATGCATAAAACAGGAGTCTTGTCCGCAACAGTTCAAAACGATGTCTATTTTGATGAGAGCCTGGGAAGCTTCAAGGAATTTTTAGTCGATAAAGGAACGGAAGTCAGTCAAGGAGATGACCTGTATACATACCGCATTACTGATTTTTATGAATCGAAAGCATATTTAACAAATGAACTTGCTAAAATCAACGAAGAAATTGCGGCAGCTGAATCTGCTCAGTCGGAAATGTCTGCTTATCGAATTCCGAGAACATCTGTTCAATTTGAGAGTGAGACGGGAAATGCGACTGGGAATGATGATGAAGCTGAGCAAAACATCACTATTGTACCACCACGTCC
Source organism: Virgibacillus flavescens (assembly GCF_050574275.1). Taxonomy (GTDB): domain Bacteria; phylum Bacillota; class Bacilli; order Bacillales; family Amphibacillaceae; genus Virgibacillus_F; species Virgibacillus_F flavescens. The sequence goes on along the minus strand of NZ_CP192260.1, from coordinate 635,523 downwards.
GCCAATCGAAACGGAATATATGAAAGAGGAATATTTGGCAGAAAAAGAAAAAGAAATTGAGCAGCTTGAGGCGCAACAGAAAAGTATTCAAACACAATTAACAGAGCTTGAATCCGGTGGTGACACCATAACCGTAGAAAGCCCCTATCAGGGTAAAGTTGCGATGGTATCAGAGGATTTAGGTGATCCGATTGTGTCCATACAATCAACTACTCTCCACATAGAAGGAGAGCTAACTGAAATAGAGCGTCCGATCATCGAAGCGGAGATGCCTGTCGAAATTTCCATTAATGAAAATAATGTAAAATTGAAAGGTTCTGTTACACAAGTCAGTGATTTACCAAATGATGTGAACTTACATGACAACAGTGAATATCCTTTTCAGGTATCTTTTAGCAAGGAAGAAGAGTTGGAAAAGTTATTGCCTGGGTATCATGCAAAACTTGCAATCATAACCGAGGCATCAGAGGAAGCAACTGCTTTATTTGAAGATGCTATTTTTAGCGAATCGGTATGGAAGATGACGAACAAGGGGGACTTGCTTCGACAAAAAGTTGAAACGGGTATCGAAATGAATAGTATGCAGGAAATAACGAAAGGTGCTAAAATTGGTGAATGGACAGCAAAAAAACCTCGATCCCAATTTAGATCTGGCCCTACATTTGTGACCCCGTTAAAATTAGGAGAAGTTCGGTGGCGTGAGGCGTTTGGTTTTGATGATAGGTATTGGACTAAGAATGTGGTGACCGGAATAGTATCAAGATAATCGATTTCTGTTTAATTCACGTTCCAAAGTGGAATAGTTGTGTAAAAGGAAGGTGACTGTCAAATGGATTTTGTTTATATAGGTGTATTTCTATGTGCATTAGGTTTTGCAATTATAGCTATTTTTCTTGCTAAGGTCCTGAAGCGAACTTCACATACACTTAACACGGTAGGAACGACACTGAAAGAAGTTGAGACGAAACTGCACTATATAACAACGGAAATTGAACTTACGATTAAAGAAGCAGATAAACTGGCTGACGATATGGAAGAGAAACTGAAAGCTACCGATGATTTATTCGCCACACTTGAAAGTGCGGGTAATTCGGTCAATAAAGTAAAAACAGCTTTTCAAAAGCAAACAAAGAAGCTCTCTGATAGTCGTGCGTCGCGATTCGTTAAGCCTGCAGCCAGCAGTATTCAGTGGGGCGGTGCTGCCAAGCATCTGTATAAAAAATGGAAAAATCCATCGGTAAAACCGGAGTATGATGTGAATAATAAAGGAAAAGAGGGAGAAATATGAGTCTAACTGGATTAGGAGTATTAATCATTGGTTTAGCATTTTTTGCCTTAGCCATTTTTATCGCAAAATTATTAAATAATGTAGCATCTGTGCTGGATGGAGTAGATAAAACGGTAGAACAGCTCCCTCGTCAGATAGATGAAGTGATGAAAGAAACCAGCAATTTAATTCGTCACAGCAACGACACGCTAGCGGATGTAAATGTGAAACTAAAAGAATTAAGTCCATTGTTTTATTTAGTTGGGGATGTTGGAAAAACATCAAACAAGGTTACCTCATCCTTATCGAATATTACTTCTTCACTCAAAAGGAAATCAAGCAAGAAGAAGGTCTATACCCATAATCAAAAATAGTAGCAGAAAGCCCTCCAAACGTTGTAACAGTTGGAGGGCTTTCTTTTTTCACTATTTATTTCTTCTTTTTATCAGGAAGTAGCCTAACGCCATTGCGCCGTATAATCCTTGAAGGTTACGGCTATCTGCGTATTCTTTGCCGTCTTCGGTTTTATTTTTCATTTTATCTGAAACGTTCGTAAGGGAAGAAGATAATTTCTGTGTTGCCCGACCTAGGTCACCAATAATGACAAATAACGGGCTTAATTCTGTTACCTGAGTGTTAACTTTAGTAAGTGTCTCATCACTCGTTTGCAACGTGTTTTTTGTCTGATCCGTAATTAAATTTATATTACGTGGAAGATCATCCGTTGTTCGCTGGACACTGAAAATTAAATTAGATAAATTATTGAGCGGTTTAATTAATAATAATACTAAGACAGCAAAAGCAATCCCGATTACAAGTACACCAATTCCTAACCAATCCATTTTAGTATTCTCCTTTATTAGGTATTTGTTTACTAATTCCACTATATCAGAGAATTAAAACGTTTTGAATTGGGAAGTGGCATATCTGATTATCTTGTCCCATACAATAGTGGAAGCAGATGGATAAGGGGCGAGATGAATGAAACGACTAGGAAATGTGTTGATTTGGGGCATGGGGCTGGTATTCTTAATAATATTGTTACAGCAGCCCGTAAATAGTCCAGTAAGCACGTGGAGCTCATGGTCATTACCGCTTGCAGGTAAAACAATTGTATTGGATCCTGGTCATGGCGGTGCAGATGGAGGCGCGGTAGGTAAAGATGGCACGTTAGAGAAAGGGATAGCACTCCATGTTGCAAAAAAACTGCAAAGCTATTTACAGCAGACTGGTGCGGTGGTTTATTTAACGCGGGAAAAAGATACAGATTTAGCTGATGCTGAAACGAAAGGACTTTCACGCAGGAAAGCCGAGGATCTGCGAAATCGATTGGAGCTTATTAAAGATAATAAAGCGGATTTTTTTATTTCACTTCATTTAAATGCGTTACCATCATCCAAATGGAGCGGCGCCCAGACTTTTTATTATCCTAAATCAGATAAAAGCGAGCATTTAGCTAAGATGATCCAGGCTGAAATTATTAGAAATCTGGAAAATACAGATCGAACTGCACTGCCACTTACGGGTATGTATTTATTAAAGCATGCTGGTGTTCCTAGTGCCTTAGTTGAAATTGGGTTTCTTTCGAACGAGCGCGAACGTGAATTGCTTAAGCAAGAACAATACCAGGAACAAATGGCCGCCAGCATATATGAAGGAATTCTGCGCTATGTAACGGAAGATATTCCAAAGGAAAAAGAAGAATAGAAGGCAAAATCTTTCCTCGACGCTTATCACTTAGATTTCATCTGATTTATGTTATACTAGCGATGGATATATTTTGACGGGTAAGAAAGTGTAAATCCTTTCTTACTGCATAATTTTAACTATTCATCAATGTTAGTAAAGGAAAGGTGATTCATTTTGTTAACACAAGAAGAAATTATAAGGCTTCTCAACACTGTTAAGGATCCGTTTTTACATAGAACGCTCGAGGAAACTGGCGGCGTGAAAGAAATTACGATTAAAGAAGAAAAAAAGCATGTCAGCGTAAAAATTGGGATTGGTAAAACAAATACTGCTGAGCAAATGCAGCTGCAGCAGGAAATTGTTGGTATATTAAAGAAAAATGGTGCGACTACAGTTGGGCTTCGTTTCGAAGAACTGCCGGAAGATATCATTAAAAAGTACCAGCCCTCTGTGGAAGCGGAGCAAGAAGCATCTTTAATGGGTGGAAGTAAAGGAACGAAATTTATTGCTGTTGCGAGTGGTAAAGGTGGAGTAGGTAAATCTACTGTTACTGTAAACCTTGCAATGTCTTTAATGCGTTTAGGTAAAAAAGTTGGAATCATCGATGCGGATATTTACGGGTTTAGTATCCCGGATATGATGGGCGTGGAAAACCGTCCTGCCGTTCGCGGAGAAAAAATTATTCCAGTTGAACGATTTGGTGTAAAGGTTATTTCCATGGGTTTCTTTGTAGAGGACAACTCTCCAATTATTTGGCGCGGTCCAATGCTTGGAAAAATGTTAAACAGCTTTTTCAAAGAAGTAGAATGGGGCGACCTGGATTACCTGCTACTTGATCTACCACCAGGTACTGGGGATATCGCAATGGATGTCCATGAAATGCTCCCAACCTGTAAAGAACTTATTGTAACCACACCACATCCGACTGCAGCATTCGTAGCGGCTCGTGCTGGACAAATGGCATTGAAAACAGATCATGAAATTCTTGGTGTAGTCGAGAACATGGCATATTATGAAAGCAAGAAAACCGGCGAAAAAGAATATGTATTCGGTCAAGGTGGCGGTCAAAAGTTAGCGGATGTATTGAAAACGAAGGTACTCGGTCAACTACCGCTGCAGCAGCCGTATGAGGAAGAGGATGTATTCGCTCCGTCTATTTATCAGGAGGATCATCCACTTGGAAAAGAATATCATAAAATCGCAGCGAAAATTGTTGCTAAAGTAGAAGAATAAAAAAAGGAGGTGGCTATTCGTCACCTCTTTTTAATTTAGCTATTTATATTATTCAGTACCGCCGCCAACGCTATCACTTCCACTGCCTCCACCGCCACTGCTTTGACCACTGTCTTGTGGTGGTTCTTCTTTTTTCCCTTTCTGTTGTTCAGAAGCGGCTTTCAGTAATATTTCCTGGATTTTGGCTTGGAATAATGGCGTTCCTAATGTTTTTTGAATGGACTCCTCTAAGTGTGCACTGAATTTTTGGCTCTTTAGTACTTCCAGCATTTGTTCGGAGACTTCCGGGTTTTTTAATATATCGAGCATTTGTTTTTGATATTCAGCGTCGTTCATTAATGTTTTGATTAATTTTTTATGCTGCTCTTCCATCGATTTTGCGTATGCTTCTACGAATTTAGGGTCACTGAAGAGTTTTGTCCATACCTCTTGTGCTTTTTTTGAGGAGAGAGCTTTATTAACGGAGTTTTGTACGACATCTGCATTCATGACCAAATGCTGTTTCATCTTTTCATCCTTTAGAATTTCTTCTAAGGCCTTTTTACCATCCTCGGTTTGAAGTATATCAACAACCATTTTTTTGGTTGTATCATAATCGGCTTCTTTACCTGCAGCCTGTTCACTTGAGCATGCTCCAAGAATTAAGCAGGAAAGTCCAATAAAACATATATAAAGTAACCGAATCATTATCTAATCCTCCTTCCCCTTCAAGGTTAATATGCGAGAATATGGAGGAAAATATGCACTTCAATAAGGAAAATTGCTGTTATTCATGGTAAAATACGGATGAATGTAAATTACCATGAAATATTAAATCGACAGTAAAATACATAGCTGTTTTTTTGTAGGAGGATATGATTGTGAATAGTCGTAAATGGGTAGGATTGTTTTTAAAAACATTAATTCTTGGAGGTTTAGCAGGATTAATTACCAGCTTTTTTGTGAAAACAGACTCCTACACAAATGTGTTAAACCCAATTGATTTTTTTGAATTATTGGGTGTAGTGCTTTTCTTTCTTGGTCTGGGTTTTGTGTTTAGTTTAATTAGCCAGACAGGATTTTTTGCTTATTTATTTATTAACCAATTTGGTTTAGGATTCTTTCGGTCATTTTGGCCAACCGTTCAATTACTGCTAATTGTATTTGTGGTTTTTGATTTGGTTTATTTTCCCTATAACGCTTCAGACGGAGAAGGATCTTTATTTGTTTATATTTTAATTGCTGCAGCGATTTTGTTGTATGGGATAGTTATTGCGAAAATAAAAGCCAGCCAAACCAATCAGGGTGCTTTTGTACCAGCGTTATTTTTAATGGTAGTGATGACAACAATTGAATGGGTTCCTGGTATGAGAACAACCGGTACCGATTATGCATGGTTAATGATCATACCACTTCTTGCGTGTAATACATATCAGCTATTGGTATTACACCGATTAACTAATCCGGAACAAAAACAGCAAAAAAAATCAGATAGCATCGTTTAAAAGAACTAGCACAAGGATTGAATTCCTTGTGCTTTTCTTTAATGAAAATGTAATTAGCAGTGAGAGCGGTAGCCTTATCTTTTATAATTGTGTAAGCATGTATTATTAATCTGCGAGTTTGGATTCAGCGTGTGCCTGATTATACAGTTCTGTTACCGATACGAACTTAAATCCTTTCTCTTTAAGGCCGGGCAAAATCGTATCCAGTGCTTCTGCAGTTTGTTTAACCGAGTCAGAAGCGTGTAGTAAAATAACATCGCCATTTGATGTTTCACGCATTACGGTATCAATAATTTTTTGTGTTCCTGGATTTTCCCAATCGTTTGCGTCAACTCTCCAATGGACAACTTTTAACCCTAATCCTTCAGTAAGTTTAATAATTTCTTTATTTATGTGACCATTTGGAGCCCGCATAAGCGTTATTTTTTCATAACCAAGTTTTTTAAAAATTTCTTTGGCGTATAGTATATCCTTTTTTACTTTACTTATATCCTGTTCAAGGTAACTCTTATACCGATATCCAAGCATACCGAGTTCGTGATTCCCTTCTTTAATCTTCGCAAGTATGTCTGGATGCCGTTCAGCCCACTCGCCACTTACAAAAAAAGTCGCCTGGGTATCATGTTCTTTCAATTGTTTGAGAATATCAAACACTTTTTCTTCTCCCCAGCTTATATTAAACGTTAGTGCTATGCTGTTATCTTTTGAATTTCCCTGCACAAAAGCTGACGTTTTCTCTGACGGAGAAAACACAGAATAGCTTCCAGTGCTTTCAGACCAAATAATCACAGCAGCTATAAGTGCGAACAAACTAATATAAAGAAATCTTTTCCATTTTGAAAAACGCCATGCATAAAAGTAACTCATTTCAGACCTCCTTTCTATTTCTTTAATTAGTTTATGAATGATAATGAATAATATGAACAAGCTATTGATATAAAATGGAAATAAGAATAGTGGAGAAAAAGGATGAAAATTGTTCAAATTAGGGAATAAGGAAAATGATTATAGTAGTTTATTGCGATGAGGATTAATAAAAATCAAGATTTTCAACCGACTTAATTCTACAATTTCTACGAATTAGTGTGTTATCGATATAAAAAAATCAATAGCAGTTAAATTAAGTTTAGCTTGAGAAGGTTTGAGGTGAAGATAATGTTAGGTTTACTAATTAACGATATGGAACAAAAAGAAATTGAGTACCTTGTGAGACGTGAAATGGAAGAACTTTTGATGGATTTGGAAGATCACCGAATAGATCAGATGGTAAAGCGCTCTATGAGTGAAAGATACGCATTGCTATTTCAGTTATTCCGCCGTGTGGCTAGTGAGAAAGAGTGTTTAAAATACATGCCGAAGCGATCAAATAATCAATAATAATTGAGTTGTAGTTGGAACCAGCGGGGCTTTCAGACGTGTCTGTCCGCTGGTTTTTTATGCGCTCATAGTACTAGAGAATATAAAGGCAGGGATAGAGAATTGGTATTTTTTTGTAGATTGTGTTGAAATAGTTTTTAAAATATGCTATATTATTTCTTGTTGCCGACGAGCTTTCTTTAAAAATAACAAACGAAAAAAAGTTTTAATTAATTTTTAAAATGCGTTGACAATTATTTGTATACATGGTAAATTATATCTTGTCGCCAAAAACGACAAAGAAATAAATTGCTCCTTGAAAACTGAACAACAACCAAGTATGTTAAGAACAAGCAAGAAAGCTAAGACAACTGATGGGATTAATTTTATTAATCTTATCCAAACTATTTTGGAGAGTTTGATCTTGGCTCAGGACGAACGCTGGCGGCGTGCCTAATACATGCAAGTCGAGCGCGGGAAGCAAGCAATCACCCTTCGGGGTGTGCGCTTGTGGAACGAGCGGCGGACGGGTGAGTAACACGTGGGCAACCTGCCTGCAAGATTGGGATAACTCCGGGAAACCGGAGCTAATACCGAATAATACTTTTTATCTCATGGTAGAAAGTTGAAAGGCGGCTTCGGCTGTCACTTGCAGATGGGCCCGCGTCGCATTAGCTAGTTGGTGGGGTAATGGCCCACCAAGGCGACGATGCGTAGCCGACCTGAGAGGGTGATCGGCCACACTGGGACTGAGACACGGCCCAGACTCCTACGGGAGGCAGCAGTAGGGAATCTTCCGCAATGGACGAAAGTCTGACGGAGCAACGCCGCGTGAGTGATGAAGGTTTTCGGATCGTAAAGCTCTGTTGTTGGGGAAGAACAAGTACCGTTCTAATAGGACGGTGCCTTGACGGTACCTAACCAGAAAGCCCCGGCTAACTACGTGCCAGCAGCCGCGGTAATACGTAGGGGGCAAGCGTTGTCCGGAATTATTGGGCGTAAAGCGCTCGCAGGCGGTCTTTTAAGTCTGATGTGAAAGCCCACGGCTCAACCGTGGAGGGTCATTGGAAACTGGAGGACTTGAGTACAGAAGAGGAGAGTGGAATTCCACGTGTAGCGGTGAAATGCGTAGAGATGTGGAGGAACACCAGTGGCGAAGGCGACTCTCTGGTCTGTAACTGACGCTGAGGAGCGAAAGCGTGGGGAGCGAACAGGATTAGATACCCTGGTAGTCCACGCCGTAAACGATGAGTGCTAGGTGTTAGGGGGTTTCCGCCCCTTAGTGCTGAAGTTAACGCATTAAGCACTCCGCCTGGGGAGTACGGCCGCAAGGCTGAAACTCAAAAGAATTGACGGGGGCCCGCACAAGCGGTGGAGCATGTGGTTTAATTCGAAGCAACGCGAAGAACCTTACCAGGTCTTGACATCCTCTGCAAGCGATAGAGATATCGTGTTCCCTTCGGGGACAGAGTGACAGGTGGTGCATGGTTGTCGTCAGCTCGTGTCGTGAGATGTTGGGTTAAGTCCCGCAACGAGCGCAACCCTTGATCTTAGTTGCCAGCATTCAGTTGGGCACTCTAAGGTGACTGCCGGTGACAAACCGGAGGAAGGTGGGGATGACGTCAAATCATCATGCCCCTTATGACCTGGGCTACACACGTGCTACAATGGATGGAACAAAGGGACGCAAAACCGCGAGGTCAAGCAAATCCCATAAAACCATTCTCAGTTCGGATTGTAGGCTGCAACTCGCCTACATGAAGCCGGAATCGCTAGTAATCGCGGATCAGCATGCCGCGGTGAATACGTTCCCGGGCCTTGTACACACCGCCCGTCACACCACGAGAGTTGGTAACACCCGAAGTCGGTGAGGTAACCTTTTAGGGGCCAGCCGCCGAAGGTGGGACCAATGATTGGGGTGAAGTCGTAACAAGGTAGCCGTATCGGAAGGTGCGGCTGGATCACCTCCTTTCTAAGGAAAAACAGAAAGCCGAAGCTAGTGATAGCAGAAGCCGTACTGTTTAACGGAAAATCGGTGACGCTTGCGTCATCGTAAGACCTATCGTTGATAGGCCTTAACATACAAGGTTGTTGTTCAGTTTTGAGGGATTAATTTTCCTTCTTCTATATAATTATAATATAGATGGGCCTGTAGCTCAGCTGGTTAGAGCGCACGCCTGATAAGCGTGAGGTCGGTGGTTCGAGTCCACTCAGGCCCACCATCTATAACTCATACGGGGCCTTAGCTCAGCTGGGAGAGCGCCTGCCTTGCACGCAGGAGGTCAGCGGTTCGATCCCGCTAGGCTCCATTTTGTACCTTGAAAACTAAATAAGAGCAATATAGACAAGACATCGAATTAAAACGTAAGTTCTTAATCATAAAGATAGTTAAGTGAAGAAGAGCGCACGGTGAATGCCTTGGCACTAGGAGCCGACGAAGGACGGGACTAACACCGATATGCCTCGGGGAGTTGTAAGTAGACATTGATCCGAGGATTTCCGAATGGGGAAACCCACTGTTCGTAATGGAGCAGTACGCATATCTGAATACATAGGGTATGTGAGGCAGACCCGGGGAACTGAAACATCTCAGTACCCGGAGGAAGAGAAAGCAAATGCGATTTCCTGAGTAGCGGCGAGCGAAACGGAATCAGCCCAAACCAGAAAGCTTGCTTTCTGGGGTTGTAGGACACTCCTTTGGAGTTACAAAGAAATACTTTAGATGAATCGATCTGGAACGATCAGCCATAGCGGGTAAGAGCCCTGTAGTCGAAAAAGTGTTTCCTCCGGAGTGTATCCTGAGTACGGCGGGACACGAGAAATCCCGTCGGAATCCGGGAGGACCATCTCCCAAGGCTAAATACTACCTAGTGACCGATAGTGAACCAGTACCGTGAGGGAAAGGTGAAAAGCACCCCGGAAGGGGAGTGAAAGAGATCCTGAAACCGTGCGCTTACAAGTAGTCGAAGCCCGTTAATGGGTGACGGCGTACCTTTTGTAGAATGGACCGGCGAGTTACGATCGTATGCAAGGTTAAGTGGAAGACACGGAGCCGCAGCGAAAGCGAGTCTGAATAGGGCGAAATAGTATGCGGTCGTAGACCCGAAACCGTGTGATCTACCCATGTCCAGGGTGAAGGTCAGGTAACACTGACTGGAGGCCCGAACCCACGTATGTTGAAAAATGCGGGGATGAGGTGTGGGTAGGGGTGAAATGCCAATCGAACACGGAGATAGCTGGTTCTCTCCGAAATAGCTTTAGGGCTAGCCTCAGGCAGATGCGTACTGGAGGTAGAGCACTGATTGGACTAGGGGCCCTCACCGGGTTACCGAATTCAGTCAAACTCCGAATGCCAGCTACGTAAGCCTGGGAGTCAGACTATGGGTGATAAGGTTCATAGTCGAAAGGGAAACAGCCCAGACCGCCAGCTAAGGTCCCAAAGTATACGTTAAGTGGAAAAGGATGTGGAGTTGCCCAGACAACCAGGATGTTGGCTTAGAAGCAGCCACCATTTAAAGAGTGCGTAATAGCTCACTGGTCGAGTGACTCTGCGCCGAAAATGTACCGGGGCTAAACGTATCACCGAAGCTGCGGATTGTTCTTTGAACAATGGTAGGAGAGCGTTCGAACTGCTGTGAAGTCAGACCGTGAGGACTGGTGGAGCGTTTCGAAGTGAGAATGCCGGTATGAGTAGCGAAAAAAGAGTGAGAATCTCTTTCACCGAAAGCCTAAGGTTTCCTGAGGAAGGCTCGTCCGCTCAGGGTTAGTCGGGACCTAAGCCGAGGCCGAAAGGCGTAGGCGATGGACAACAGGTAGATATTCCTGTACCACCTCATGAATGTTTGAGCGATGGGGGGACGCAGTAGGATAAGGAATGCGCACCGATGGATGAGTGCGCCCAAGCAGCAAGGGAGTTGGATTGGCAAATCCGTCCAACAATTCTGAGCTGTGATGGGGAGGGAAATTAAGTACCGAAGTTCTGGATTTCACACTGCCAAGAAAAGCCTCTAGTGAGTTCATAGGTGCCCGTACCGTAAACCGACACAGGTAGGCGAGGAGAGAATCCTAAGGTGATCGGGAGAACTCTCGTTAAGGAACTCGGCAAAATGACCCCGTAACTTCGGGAGAAGGGGTGCTCCTTTTAAGGAGGAGCCGCAGTGAATAGGCCCAAGCGACTGTTTAGCAAAAACACAGGTCTCTGCGAAGCCGAAAGGCGAAGTATAGGGGCTGACACCTGCCCGGTGCTGGAAGGTTAAGGGGAAAGGTTAGCGCCTTCGGGCGCGAAGCTTAGAACCGAAGCCCCAGTAAACGGCGGCCGTAACTATAACGGTCCTAAGGTAGCGAAATTCCTTGTCGGGTAAGTTCCGACCCGCACGAAAGGTGCAACGACTTGGGCACTGTCTCAACGAGAGACCCGGTGAAATTATACTATGCGTGAAGATGCGCATTACCCGCGACAGGACGGAAAGACCCCGTGGAGCTTTACTATAGCCTGATATTGAATGTTGGTACAGCTTGTACAGGATAGGTGGGAGCCTTAGAAACCGGAGCGCTAGCTTCGGTGGAGGCATCCGTGGGATACCACCCTGGCTGTACGGACATTCTAACCCAGGACCGTAATCCGGTTCGGAGACAGTGTCAGGCGGGTAGTTTGACTGGGGCGGTCGCCTCCCAAAGAGTAACGGAGGCGCCCAAAGGTTCCCTCAGAATGGTTGGAAATCATTCGTAGAGTGTAAAGGCATAAGGGAGCTTGACTGCGAGACCTACAAGTCGAGCAGGGACGAAAGTCGGGCTTAGTGATCCGGTGGTTCCGCATGGAAGGGCCATCGCTCAACGGATAAAAGCTACCCCGGGGATAACAGGCTTATCTCCCCCAAGAGTTCACATCGACGGGGAGGTTTGGCACCTCGATGTCGGCTCATCGCATCCTGGGGCTGTAGTCGGTCCCAAGGGTTGGGCTGTTCGCCCATTAAAGCGGTACGCGAGCTGGGTTCAGAACGTCGTGAGACAGTTCGGTCCCTATCCGTCGTGGGCGTTGGAAGTTTGAGAGGAGCTGTCCTTAGTACGAGAGGACCGGGATGGACATACCGCTGGTGTACCAGTTGTTCCGCCAGGAGCATAGCTGGGTAGCTACGTGTGGAAAGGATAAGTGCTGAAAGCATCTAAGCATGAAGCCCCCCTCAAGATGAGACTTCCCATCACTTCGAGTGAGTAAGATCCCTCAGAGACGATGAGGTTGATAGGTTCGAGGTGGAAGCGTGGTGACACGTGGAGCTGACGAATACTAATAGATCGAGGACTTAACTAACCATTTACGATGTCATGTCTATTGCGTTCTTATTTAGTTTTTAGGGTATAAATTACCTTATACATGAAATTGTCTGGTAGTAATAGCGGAGAAGTCACACCTGTTCCCATACCGAACACAGTAGTTAAGCTCTCCAGCGCCGATGGTAGTTGGGACTTTGTCCCTGCAAGAGTAGGACGCCGCCAGGCAGTTTTTTTGTATCTATTTTTACTTGGAGTTACTTAAAAACTTCATGGAATGATTTTTGTGTTTATTAGTTATACTAATGCAGAGATTTTCAGGTCATGCGAGGAATGGTTTGTGTGACGAGCAGGCCCAAATAAGATTGTACCACTATGATTTACTTTATTAGATTATTCCACAGTAGCTCAGAGGTAGAGCAATCGGCTGTTAACCGATCGGTCGTAGGTTCGACTCCTACCTGTGGAGCCATACATACGCTTCCATAGCTCAGCCGGTAGAGCACCACCATGGTAAGGTGGGGGTCAGCGGTTCAAATCCGCTTGGAAGCTCTGCAAGCGTCTACATCGCTACATGGTGTAGACGTTTATAATTCTATGTACTGGAACACTGCTTGTCAGAATGAAAAAACTCATTGAAAGAGGAGGGCTAATATGGAAAGCATCCCCCTTTTATTTATAGTTGCTATAGTGGTAACCATTTTCGAACTATTTTTGGCAGTTTATTTAGTAAAGAAGCACAATTTCCCGCTTTCTCGAACCCTTTATATGGCAGTACCGACAGTTGTTATTTTATGGGTTGTCGCTATTGTATCATCATAAATAATATGTGCTGTATACGGGCAATAGAATTCAAATGAAAGCAGATTATAGTAGAAAAAAATAAAAAGTTCGTATTACCCTTTACAAAGAGCGTTAAACTGGATATAATAAGATTCGTTGGTTTTCGACAAATACATAGATATGAAATTTGAAAACAACTTTATGGCCCGTTGGTCAAGTGGTTAAGACACCGCCCTTTCACGGCGGTATCACGGGTTCGAATCCCGTACGGGTCACCACTTACTTGGAGGATTAGCTCAGCTGGGAGAGCACCTGCCTTACAAGCAGGGGGTCGCAGGTTCGAGCCCTGCATCCTCCACCATTTTTTTTGCCGGCCTAGCTCAACTGGTAGAGCAACTGACTTGTAATCAGTAGGTTGGGGGTTCAAGTCCTCTGGCCGGCACCATTTTTTATGTATAATATATCTAAATGTGGTAATTATATGGAGGGGTAGCGAAGTGGCTAAACGCGGCGGACTGTAAATCCGCTCCCTCAGGGTTCGGCAGTTCGAATCTGCCCCCCTCCACCACTATATAATTGGGCTATAGCCAAGCGGTAAGGCAGCAGGTTTTGATCCTGTCATCCCCAGGTTCGAATCCTGGTAGCCCAGCCATTATTACTTTTATTGATAACGTTGTATCAACTATACCACGGTAAATACGTGGTTTTTGTATTTTTACGAACCATTTAGATTTAGGTTTTGTTTACAAATGTATAGTAGAACTTTCTTTCATACGAGCCATTAGCTCAGTTGGTAGAGCATCTGACTTTTAATCAGAGGGTCGAAGGTTCGAATCCTTCATGGCTCATTTTAATGATATTTCTAGCATTGAGACATAATACATAGTATAATTCAAGTAAACAAGGTCGTTATGAATATAACTAACCTTGTTTATTTGCATTTTGCGCTATTTTTTTACATAATAGATAGAGTAAATTTATTATCTAAATTAAAATAAAAACTTATTATATATTGATACACAAAAGGATGATTTTGTATGAATACTTCTAGAATTCCTGGCTTTTATAATATGTCTGTAGAAAACCGCAGAACCTTTCTTGCTGAAAAGGCTGGTTTTACGGAAGAAGAAACAGCACATTTACTATCTGCAAATCCGTTATCACTTGATACAGCAGATAATATGATAGAAAACGTGGTAGGAACCTATCAATTGCCACTTGGATTAGGATTAAACTTTCTTATAAACGGGAAAGAATATGCAGTACCGATGGCAATTGAGGAACCATCTGTTGTGGCATCTGCAAGTTATATTGCGAAAATCATTCGCAATGCTGGTGGGTTTACAACAGAAGCTACAGACAGGATTATGATTGGTCAGATTCAAGTAGTTGGATGTGCTGATTTTAATCAAGCTAAGGATACACTGCTGCACGAAAAGGATATGCTTTTAGAGGGTGCAAATGCAGCATACCCGAGTATCGTCGCTAGAGGTGGCGGAGCGCAGGATTTAGAAGTACGCATACTAAATGATGACTCAGGCTCAAAGTATGGCCAGATGCTTGTATTACACCTGTATATTGATACGTGTGATGCAATGGGAGCAAATATTATCAATACAATGGTGGAAGCACTTGCGCCAGTGGTTGAGGATTTAACAAAAGGTAAGGTGTATTTGCGGATTTTGTCTAATTTAGCAGATAGATGCCTCGCGCGGTCAAAATGTGTTATACCACCGGAATTGCTTGAAACAGGCAATTATAGTGGTGAAGAGGTACGTGATGGAGTGGTGCACGCCTATGAGTTTGCAGCTTCTGATCCGTATCGTGCGGTTACGCATAACAAGGGGATTATGAATGGAATTGATCCAATTGTCATTGCTACAGGGAATGACTGGCGAGCAGTTGAAGCGGGAGCGCATGCGTATGCAGCTCGTTTTGGAAAATATAGCTCGATGACAGAATGGTATGTGGATGAGAAAGGCAACCTTGTTGGAGAACTTGAGTTACCTATGTCTGTAGGTACAGTCGGTGGTTCGATTCGCGTACACCCAATTTCTCAACTTGCACATAAGATATTAGACGTGGATTCCGCTCAGGAACTAGCACAGGTTATCGTATCTGTAGGTCTAGCGCAAAACCTAGGCGCATTAAAGGCTTTAGTTACGGATGGTATTCAAAAAGGACACATGGCTTTACATTCTCGTTCTGTTGCTATGGCAGCAGGTGCTAAAGGAGAGCTGATTGATATCATTGCTGAACAATTAATAAATGAAAAAGAAATCCGTGTAGGGAAAGCTAAAGAATTGGTGGAAAAGAGTAAAAAATGAGTGTAGAGAAAGCAACAACTTCAGAACAAACAGCTATAGGTATAGCTCATAGTAAGTTGATTTTAATTGGTGAACATGCGGTTGTACACGGACAACCAGCGATAGCTATTCCATTCCCATTAATCGGGATTGAGGCTTTAGTCGAAAATGTACCAGGAACAGTTAAGATTGACAGTACGTTTTATCATGGGCCGATAGAAAAGGCGCCGGATAGCCTGGATGGTTTAGTTAACTGTATTAAAGCTACACTGAATCACCTGGAAATGCCTAAGTCTGATCTTTTGATTCGAATTAAATCGTCCATCCCGCCAGGTAAGGGTCTTGGGTCCAGTGCATCGGTGGCGATTGCCGTAATCAGGTCCTTATTTGCGTATGAAGATAATAAGTTAACAGATGAGACATTATTGATGTTGGCTAATATATCAGAAACGTATGCACATGGAGCACCAAGTGGGATTGACACACTAACGATTACTTCTGAATCACCAGTTTGGTATGAAAAAGATTTACCTTTCCATTTTATCAAGCCTAAATCTGACTTTCACTTTGTTGTAGCTGATTCGGGACGTAAAGGTGATACTAGATTAGCAGTTGAATCTGTTGCAGAGTTACTTAAATCTGCTCCGAGAAGAATTCAAGCAAGTCTGGATCGAATTGGTGACATAACTCATCAGGCCAGAAGAGCTCTTGAGAAAGCTAGTAAGCAGCTATTGGGCAAGACGTTAAATGAAGCACAAAAGGAACTGGAAGCGCTTGGTGTCAGTGATGCCGGTTTAAACAGACTTATTTATGTAGCTCGTCAGGAAGGCGCACTTGGCGCTAAATTGACTGGTGGAGGAAATGGCGGATGCATTATCGCTTTAGCACGAAACGAAGCTCATTCCAGACATCTTTGTGAGAAATTAAAAGGTTTTGGAGCGCATGCAGTTTGGCCATTCGTCTTAAATAAACAAAAGTAGCAAAAGTTCATAGAAATGGGGATTATGGATGAAAGCAACGGCTAAGGCACATACAAACATTGCCTTAATTAAATATTGGGGAAAGCGCGATGAGTCGTTGATTTTACCAATGAATAGTAGTTTATCCTTAACGTTAGATGCTTTTTATACAGAAACAACCGTTACATTTAACGATAGTTTAACCGAAGATGTATTTATACTGGACGAAGAAAAAATTGAAGGTGAGCAGTATACGAAAGTATCGACATTCCTTGACTTAATTCGGAACTTTGCAGATAGACAAGGGCTATATGCTGAGGTTCGTTCAACAAATGCGGTACCAACGGCAGCAGGATTTGCGTCATCAGCTTCAGGGTTCGCAGCACTTGCAGCGGCAGCAACGCGTGCGCTTGGCTTACAGGTTGACGAGTCAACCTTATCCCGGTTAACACGCCAAGGATCAGGGTCTGCGTGCCGTTCCGTCTATGGGGGATTTGTCGAATGGGAAAAAGGAAGCGAAGTCGATGGTTCTGATTCGTATGCTGTCCCTGTTGCACCAAAAGATCACTGGGATGTTCGCGTGGCAGCTGTTGTTTTATCATCTAAGATGAAAAAAGTATCAAGCCGTGTCGGTATGCGGCGAACTGTAGAAACATCGCCTTTTTACACAGGTTGGGTTGATACGATTCCAACGGACCTTGGACGAATAAAAGAAGCCATTCAAGAACGGGATTTTAAGAGATTGGGCGAAATTGCTGAAGCAAATTGTCAAAAAATGCACGCGACAACGTTAGGAGCTAACCCTCCGTTCACGTATTGGCACGATACAACGATGACCGTTATGCAAACCGTACAGGCATTACGTGATAAAGGTGTTCCAGCCTATTTCACCATTGATGCAGGTCCGAACGTGAAAGTACTCTACCAGCCAGAGAATGAAGACTTTATAGAAGAAACACTCCGCCAAATACCTGGTGTATCCAATGTGATTTTAAGCCGTTCCGGTCAAGGGATCACCTATCAATAGGAGTTGAAACAAATGGCGAATTCAAGCATGACCATAAAGGTTCCGGGGAAGCTCATGATTGCTGGGGAATATGCCATATTAGAAGCCTATAAGCGATCAATAGTAATGGCTGTTGATCGTTTTGTTTATGCCAAAATTACGACGAGTAGTGAAAAACGCATATCCTTACCAAAATTAAACCTCGATCAGCTGCCATGGGAATTAACGAATAACCAAATACATATTGTAACAGTTGATAAACGGATAAATTTCGTTGAAAATGCAATGAACGTAGCGTACACCTACATAACCGAAAAGGGAACGTCGTTTAAGAATTTTGACCTGACCATTACTAGTGAACTGGACGATGAATCAGGAATTAAATACGGACTAGGTTCTAGTGCAGCAGTTGTTACAGCAACGATTAAAGCAATTCTGGAAAAACATGAAGTACAATGCCGTAAGCTTACTCTCTTTAAGCTAGCGGCAATAGCGCATGTTCAGTCACAGGGAAGCGGTTCAGGTGCTGATGTTGCGGCATCGTCATTTGGTGGAATGGTAGCCTATACATCTTTTCAAGCAGACTGGTTACTGGAAGCGATCAAAAGTAAAGCATCCATAACAGAAGTCATGAAAATGGACTGGCCGTATTTTTCTGTTAAGCCGGTTTCTTTACCAGATGATATTCAAATGATCATTGGCTGGACAGGTAATCCCGCTTCGACAAAAGATTTTATTAAAAAAATCAACTTACTAAAAGCTCATCAATCCGATCTATATACTGAGTTTCTTAACCAGTCGGATGCGGCTGTTGAGGACATTATACAGGGAATAGAAGCGGGTAATACCTATCAGATATTGAGCGGCATCACCTCTAACAGAAAAGCGTTAGCAATGTTAGGGAAACATGCAAAAGCTGATATTGAAACCCCGCTACTTAAAGCACTATCAGATATAGCTGAAATGCACGGAGGTGCTGGGAAACCTTCCGGAGCTGGTGGAGGAGATTGCGGGATTGCATTTTTACCTGATAATGAAAAAGCAGAACGTATTAGGAATGAATGGAAAAACACTGGTATAAAACATCTATTATTAAGCATAAATTCTGATGGTGCAAAAGCAAGTACATTCTCGTAAATGAGAAAAGTACTTGTTTTTTTTTTTTTATTATAATCAAGTTAATTATCTAAAAATAATAATAAGTTACAACTTTTTACTATTAATTTATTCGTTAGTAAAACTGTAAGAATGTGAAGGGGGAATTGATTTGAAAAAGGGGTATAAATTAATTGTTTTACTAAGCATTATGGTGTTCATCGTTGGTTGTACCAAAATGGAACCCAAAGAAGATGATGGTTTAGTATCGTTGCAGGAATACAACCAACTTGAAAGCAGTATGCCGTTTGACGAAGTAATTGAATTACTGGGAGCACCTGCACCTGAAGAAGGAGAAGAGCAGGTTAGTAAAGAAGAAGTTGCGTACACAGAAGATGAAACATACATATGGGAAGGTGTCGCTCCTGATTCTTTCATTGGTTTGACCTTTAAGAATAGAATGCTATCACATAAAATGCAAAAAGGATTGGAATAGGTGCTGAATGAATGATTAGAAGCTGATAAATAACCTAGTCGGTAAAACCGGCAAGACTCCCTCCTTAACTCAAATGGTATAAATAGACATAATTATGTCTAGTTGAGTCAACTATAGTTTTATCGTTAAACTATAGAATAGAGGAGGTTACAACGATGAAGAAAAATATTTCGATTATTGGAGTACCAATGCATTTAGGACAGCCTCGCCCAGGAACTGATTTAGGTCCTGATGCTATCCGTCATGCTGGAGCTGTTGAAAAATTAAAGCGTTTACAACATGATGTGGAAGACTTAGGTGATATAAAAATTGACTCAACTACAGGTGAAGAACAACGTGAGGATAACTTGTTAAACCTGCAGTCAATTATTGATGCATCGAACATTCTTGCTAAAAAGGCAGATGACGTTGTGGCATCGAAGCGATTCCCATTACTATTTGGTGGGGATCACAGCATGGCAATTGGAAGTCTTGCTGGGATTAGTAAGCATTATGAAAACTTAGGCGTAATCTGGTATGACGCACATGGTGACTTAAATGATAGTGCCACGTCACCGTCAGGAAATATCCATGGAATGCCACTTGCGGCAAGCTTAGGTATTGGTCACAAGAAACTTACATCTGTTCATGGAGATGGGCCAAAAATTAAGCCGGAGAATTTAGTAATAATCGGAGCGCGTGATCTGGACCCTGGAGAGAAGAAATTAATTAAAGACCGGGGGATTAAAGTTTATTCGATGCGCGAAATCGATGAACTGGGTATGGAAACGGTTATTAAAGAAACGCTTGCATACTTGAAAGATCGAACCGACGGAATTCATTTAAGCCTGGACCTTGATGGACTTGACCCAAGTGAAACACCGGGAGTTGGCACACCAGTAGTAGGTGGACCTTCTTATCGTGAAACGCGTCATGCGCTGGAATTACTGCACGATGCGGATGTGCTTACTTCTGCCGAATTTGTTGAAGTAAATCCATTGCTTGATGATAAAAACAAAACCGGCATTGTTGCTGCCAATTTAATCAGTGCCTTGTTTGGTGAAACGTTAAAATAAATTAAAAAATAGTCTTTACATTTAAAATGTATCGGCGTAATATAATGAGCATCTTAATCTAAATAAAACGCTTAATTTCTTGTATTATGAAAGCGGGGGACCCATTCAAGGCAGGTACTCTGGGGTGAATCCATTCATTGGTAGGGTATCTCTTTTATCCGAATCCGACAGCTTACCCCGCAAGCGTAAAAAAGAGGAGAAATGTTGCTCATTAACTGAAAAGCCACAGAGCATTCTCTGTGGTTTTTTGGTACATTATCTAATCCTCCTAATCTGGAAATACGAGGAGAAATAATTAACATGAAAAATCATAGAAAACTTTTAAAGTTACAACCACCACAATTTATCGTACTCGTATTTCTGGCATTTATTGGACTCGGCACACTATTGTTAAAGTTACCTTTCTCAACAACAGAAACTATCAGATGGGTGGATGCTTTGTTTACCAGTACTTCAGCAATGACGGTAACAGGTCTAGCCGTTGTAGACACAGACACAGCATTTACATTATTTGGCGAGTTAGTTATATTACTTCTGATTCAAACCGGCGGACTAGGAATAATGACCTTTGCGGTACTCATTTTTCTTATGCTTGGAAAGAAAATAGGTTTTAAACAAAGGTTGATTATTCAGCAGGCGTTAAACCAATCAAACCCTGGTGGAATAGTTCGCTTAGTTAAACAGCTGCTGTATTTTTCGCTAATAATTGAAGCGGTTGGCGCCATTGTGCTGGCAGTAAGGTGGGTGCCTGAATTTGGATGGGGCCGTGGGATATACGTTAGTATCTTTCATTCTGTATCAGCATTTAATAATGCAGGTTTTTCTGTGTGGTCAGACAGCATGTCCGGATATGTAGGAGATCCAATCGTAAATATCGTTATTAGTATCTTATTTATTATCGGTGGAATTGGATTTACAGTGCTGAATGATTTGTATGTTAATCGCAAGTTTAAAAAACTTTCGCTTCATACACAGCTCATGCTAATTGGTACTTTAGTCATTAATGTTGTAGCCATGTTATTTATTTTTATTTTTGAATTTAATAATCCCGGAACACTTGGTTCGCTTTCATTGAGCGATAAGATTTATGCATCCTACTTTCAGGCTGTGACTACAAGAACGGCTGGATTTAATTCAGTCGATATTGGAGCGTTAGAGGAACCAACTAGTATATTTATGTTGTTATTAATGTTTATTGGAGCGGGTAGTGCTTCTACTGGTGGAGGAATAAAGCTGACTACCTTTTTAATTATTATCTTTACAGTTGGTGCCTTTTTGAAAGGAAACAAAGAAATTGTAGTCCGACATCGCAGAATTGAATTTAATTTGGTGGTAAAGGCATTAGCTATTTTAACAATTAGTATTTCATTTGTTTTTGTCTCTATATTGATACTTAGTATAACGGAACGAATGCCGGTATTACCAATTGCATTTGAAGTCTTTTCTGCTTTTGGAACAGTAGGCTTATCGATGGGTCTGACAAGTATATTAACCGATTTAGGTAAATGTATAATCGTTCTTGTCATGTTTTTTGGAAAGCTTGGGCCATTAACTTTAGCATTCTCGCTTGCTAAGAAACATATTGAAAAGATCCGTTATCCAAGTGAAGATGTATTAGCGGGGTAGTAGGAAAAGAGACAGTGATTTCCAAAACTGGATTCACTGTCTCTATTATGTATGTTTATCGGATAGTTGTTATGAAGCGTTTTTAATCGTTTTTTCATATTTGTTTAATAGCGAGTCTAATCGCTTACTGGTTTTAACAACAATTTCAGAAGTATAGCCATGGGAGTGACTTAAAAGAATCATTTCTTTGCGACATTGCTCGATTTTTTGTAATAAATTGCAATTATCCACAAAACCTTCCCCCATTCTAGTATAATGTATTTAAGAAATACCCATATTTTTGAAAATATAAACCTAAAAAAATATTTTTTATAGATGAAACCTTTTATGGTGTTGATACGTAACATAAATACCGCATGAAAAGCGGAGGTACTTGCGATGGACTTAATGATAAAAGAGAAAATAAAACAAGTTAAAAAAGGTGATCAAGCTGCATTTGAGGATGTGGTCACTTTTTATCAGCATAAAATTTACCAGCATTGCTATCGAATGTTAGGTAATGCACACGAGGCGGAGGATATAGCACAGGAGGCTTTTATTCGGGCATATATAAATATTGATTCGTATGATTTAAACCGAAAATTTTCAACATGGTTGTACCGCATTGCAACTAATTTGACCATTGATCGAGTACGAAAACGTAAGCCGGACTACTATCTCGATGCAGAGGTGAAGGGTTCTGACGGGCTCAATATGTACTCACAATTGGAATCGGATAATTTATTGCCGGAAGAAGAAGTAGAGAATCTTGAACTGAAGAGCTATATACATCAAGAAATATCAGAGCTGCCACCTAAGTATCGTTCGATTATTATTTTGCGATATTTAGAGGAGTTTTCCCTGCAGGAAATAAGTGACATCTTAGATATACCTCTTGGAACTGTTAAAACGAGGATACACAGAGGAAGGGAAGCTCTACGGAAAAAGCTTCGTCACGTGTAAAGGAGTGTGAACGAAAGTGAAATGTAATAAAGAAGCGATTATGCTTATGCATAAATATTTAGACGGTGGTTTAAGCAAAGCAGAGGAAACAGTTTTGCGAGAACATCTCGAGGGATGTGAAGATTGTCAAAACCATTTTCACGAACTTAAGCGTACCATCACCTGGGTTCAAAGTGCGGAAAAAATAGCTGCACCTGAGAATTTTACGAAAAGCGTTATGGATAAGTTACCTAAGGAGAAGAAAAGAGTCAGCTATAAGCGTTGGTTTAAGGCACATCCTGTTATTACCGCTGCGGCTATTTTCTTTATTTTCATGTTCAGCAGTATCTTTTCTTCATGGAATCAAAGCAGTGAACTAGTAGTTTCCAAGCAGGAGAACTTAGTTATTGATGGCGATACAGTCATTGTACCTGAGGGTGTTACTGTAGCGGGAGATTTATTGGTTAAAAACGGAAATCTAAAAATTGAAGGTACTGTTGAAGGAGATGTTACGTTAATCAACGGTAACCTAATCGACGATTCGATTGATAATGGTGGATTAATGGCTTCAGCTGGAGAAATCAACGGAGAATTTGAAAAAGTTGACCAGGTATTCGAGTGGATATGGTATTATTTAAAAGGATTTTTTGAAGCTATATTTTCACTTGGCCAAATCACTATTAATTAAAGGCATAACTATAGTTTAAAAGTCTTCTGTTTTTCAGAAGGCTTTTATTTATGGTCTTCCAATAAGGAATATTTCTGGGAATAGATTCCTGAAAATGTTAAAATTAAAGAATGTAAAAAATAATGACGATTCGTTTAGGGCATGTAAGCAAGTATAGAAGTTTAGAGCTAATGCCGGTATAAGTAAAACTTAATCGTAGAGTTATAAAATCACACCGTTATTACTAATATGTACAACTGTAGAATATGATATAATTATAAACGTTACATAAACAGAAAACATGAGAACCTATGGACAGAAGGATGTGTGAACAACATGTTTGATGGGGGATTTGACTTATTAGACCTCTTGCGTATCGGCGTAGATATAACTCTTGTCTGGTACTTATTATATAAACTGATTATGCTTATCCGCGGTACAAAAGCAATTCAGTTACTTAAAGGAATCGTAGTTATTCTGCTCGTATGGATAATTAGTGTTGTCTTTAATTTACAAACCATCTACTGGTTAACGGATTATGCCATTCAATGGGGATTTGTAGTAATTATTATTTTATTTCAGCCAGAGTTGAGACGTGCCTTGGAACAGCTGGGGCGTGGCAACATATTCTCTAGAAATTCAAAATCAGAAGAAGAAATATTAGAACAGTCGATCGAAGCATTTATACATTCATGCGGATATATGGCAAAACGTCGCATTGGTGCACTGATCACGATTGAAAGGGAAACAGGAATTGGCGACTATGCAGAAACAGGTATTCCTATTACCGGTAAGCTCACACATCAATTATTAACAAATATTTTCACACCGAATACTCCTCTTCACGATGGAGCAGTTATTATTCGAGGCGAAGAAATTGTTGCGGCAGCTTGTTATTTGCCGCTGTCAGAAAGTCCTTTTATTTCCAAGGAACTTGGAACGAGACATCGTGCCGCAATGGGAATTAGTGAAGTTACCGATGCGCTGACGATTATTGTCTCTGAAGAAACTGGAAGTATATCTTGTACAAAAAATGGAGAATTGCATCGCGATTTAACATTGGAAAAATTGAGAGAATTACTGAAAAATAATCTTTCATTGTCTCTGAAGTCCCCTGACGCATCTAAGTCATGGAAATGGAGGGGGAAGAAGAATGGATAAATGGTTTAAAAGTAAATGGTTTGTTCGCATTATCTCACTAGCGTTTGCCGTTTTACTGTATGTATTTGTATCGTTGGATGTGAATGATAATCAGTCTGAAAGCCAGTCGAGACTCCCGGGCAATGATGGTGATGACATTGAAACGATTGAAAATTATCCACTTGGCCTTCAAATTAATGAAGACAAGTATGTAGTTAGTGGAGTTCCTGAAACTGTAACTGTTCAGCTTCAGGGAAATCAAGGAGTTCTGGTTCCTGCTGTTCGACAGCAAGGATTTAAAGTAACTGCTGATCTGGAAGGATTAGGCGCAGGGGAACATACAATTGAACTCGAATCTTCTAATGTACCTAACAATTTAGATGTTTATATTGAACCGAAAGAAATAGATGTGGTTATTGAAGAAAAGGCATCAGAAGAATTCAGTGTAAATATTGATTTTATAAATACGAATAAACTTCCTGACGGATATGAAATCGGGTCCTCTGAAGTTGAGCCAAAAACAGTAACAATTATAAGTTCAAAAGAAATGATTGATCGAATCGCTATTGTAAAAGTTTTTGTGGATGTAGCTAATCTGGAACAATCGATTGATAGTCGAGAGGTGCCAGTCAACGTCTATGACAGCCAAGGTAACCAGCTGGACGTTTCTATAATCGAACCGAAGACAGTGGTGGTTTCAGCAGAATTGTTGAATCCCAGCAAAACCGTTCCAGTAGAAGTCCAAACTTCAGGCGAATTACCTGAAGATTATACACTTTCCTCTATAAGCTCAACAGTAGAGGAACTGAAAGTGTTTGCTACAAATGATGTGCTGGATTCAATCGAACAGGTTTCTACAGAAGAAATCAATTTATCCGATATTACAGAGTCACAGACTATCAAAGCAAAACTTGCTTTGCCAGATGGTGCACGTGTTCCTAGTACGGAAACTATTGAAGTTAAGGTTGAGTTAGAACGAAAACGGACCATTAAAGATATAACAGTAGATGTGGAGAATTTAAATGATGGACAAGAAGTATCATTTATTGAACCTGATGACGCTACGATGAGCGTAACAGTTGCTGGATCAGAAAAGGACATAAGCGATTTAACAGCGGAAGACATTCAATTAACAGCTGATGTTGAAGGTCTTGAAGAAGGCGAACATCAAGTGCCGATAATTATTCAAGGACCAGAAAATGTACAGGTCGTACCAGAGGTAAAAGAAGTGACAATTGAAATTACGTAGATCTTTCCATAAACAATAGATGAAATTCGGGATATACGGAATTAAAAGGAGATGTAATACATGGGTAAATATTTTGGTACAGATGGTGTCCGGGGAGTAGCAAATACAGAACTAACACCAGAATTAGCATTTAAACTTGGGCGTTTTGGAGGATATGTTTTAACAAAAGAAACGAAGAAACCTAAGATATTGATTGGCCGGGATACTAGAATTTCCGGACCTATGCTTGAAGGTGCACTAGTTGCCGGACTATTATCAATCGGGGCCGAAGTTATGCGTCTCGGAGTCATTTCTACACCCGGTGTCGCCTATTTAACAAAAGCAACTAAAGCCGAGGCTGGTGTTATGATTTCTGCTTCACACAATCCGGTTGAGGACAATGGAATAAAGTTTTTCGGTCCAGATGGTTTTAAATTAACAGATGCACAAGAAGAGGAAATTGAACAATTGATTGACGGAGAAGACCAGATCATTCGTCCTGTTGGGGATGAAGTAGGACAAGTTAGTGATTACTTTGAAGGCGGTCAAAAATATATTTCTTTCTTAAAAGGAACTGTTGATAATGAATTCGAAGGAATGCAAATTGCATTAGACTGTGCACATGGTTCAACTTCAAGTCTTGCATCTCACTTGTTTGCAGATCTGGAAGCTGATATTTTTACAATTGGCAGCTCTCCAGACGGGCTGAACATAAATGAGGGTGTCGGCTCTACACACCCGGAAACGCTTCAGGCATTTGTAGCAGAAAAAGGTGCGGATATTGGACTTGCTTTTGATGGAGACGGAGATCGCGTACTTGCAGTTGATGAAAAAGGAAACCTAGTCGACGGTGACCAAATCATGTATATCTGTGGTAAATATATGAACGGAAAAGGCGTATTGCGTCATAATACGGTTGTATCAACGGTTATGAGTAACCTTGGATTCTATAAAGCATTAGAAGAGAATGGTATGCGCAGTGATAAAACGGCAGTCGGAGATCGTTATGTCATGGAAGAAATGCGTAAAGGCGGATACAACCTTGGTGGAGAACAATCCGGCCACATTATCTTCCTTGATTACATCACAACGGGTGATGGATTATTAACAGCATTACAACTCGTAAACGTCTTAAAAGAAACAGGCAAACCTTTATCAGAATTAGCTTCTGAGATGGAAGTTTTCCCACAGGTACTGAAAAACGTTCGAGTTACAGATAAAAAAAGCGCCTTAACCAATCCTAAAATTCTAGATTCAATTGATGAGGTTGAGAAGGAAATGAATGGTCAAGGACGTGTACTAGTTCGTCCATCAGGCACTGAGCCACTTGTTCGTGTAATGGTCGAAGCACCAACCAAAGAGGACTGTGAACGTTACGCAGACCGCGTAGTTGCTGTAATTGATGATTTATTAGGAATGAAGTAATAGATATGGGAACTGCTCTCTTTGTGAGGGCAGTTTTTTTAGTTTGGGGTTTGTGTTGGCTGGAAGTTCGTTCACTACCAGCCGAAGCGGGGAGAATACATGCCAGATAAGGCCAAATACAGTCCACCACAGCCGAAATACAGTCCGGGCGGGAGCTTACAGTCGGGTTTTCATTAAATACAAGCCGAAGCGGAGGAAATACAATCCAGATCAGGCCAAATACAGTCCACCGCAGCTGAAATACCGTCCGAGCGGGAATTTACAGTCGGGTTTTCATTAAATACAAGCCGAAGCGGAGGAAATACAATCCAGATCAGGCCAAATACAGTCCACCGCAGCCGAAATACCGTCCGAGCGGGAATTTACAGTCGGGCTTTCATTAAATACAAGCCGAAGCGGAGGAAATACAATCCAGATCAGGCCAAATACAGTCCACCGCAGCCGAAATACCGTCCGAGCGGGAATTTACAGTCGGGCTTTCATTAAATACAAGCCGAAGCGGAGGAAATACAATCCAGATCAGGCCAAATACAGTCCACCACAGCCGAAATACAGTACGGACGGGAATTTACAGTCGGGTTTTCATTAAATACAAGCCTCCATGAAATATTCATATTTTACCTTCCGCATAAGTAGAATATAAGATATACTACTAATTAACTTCAGCGTATGTAAAACATCATAGAAAAATATATTTTAGGGGGATGAAGATGATAAATTTTCCGAAACCAGGTGTGGAGCAATTTTTTCGTGTGTACGCCATTACTAATTTTGCTGTAAGTGAGGATGAGAATCGCCTTATTTTTAATGCGAATCTAAATGGTAAGATGAATTTGTGGGCGATGGACTTACCGGATACCTTTCCGTATCTTTTTGCGCACCAGGAGCAGTTAAGCAGCTTTATTCAAATTGATCCTGCTAATCGCTTTGTCCTGTCAGGTTTTGACCAGGATGGTGATGAGAATCAGAAAATCTATGCATTGCCTGGAGAAGGAGGACTGCCGCAGCCTCTTATCACGGGAGAGGAAGATGAAAAGTTTTTTCTTTCCCATTTAAGTGAAGATGGAAAACGTGCGTACTACATGACATCTAAAGGAAATGACTCGTTTTTAAATACACACGTGCGTAATTTAGATGATGAAACTGATCAGCTAATCCATACGGGGAAAGATGGGCTAACTGAACTTGCTGCTGTATCGAAGAGCGAAGCGGGATTTGTATACCTCCAGTCCTTTGCAAATACATATGTAGCAGGTTTTGTGAAAACTGATGGGGAGGAATATAGCCTTACTCCAGATCCTGAAAAGATTCATGTTACATTTGACCCGATATTTGCTGACGATCATACGATATACTTCGCGACTGATTACGAGAGTGAGTACAGCTATGTAGCAAAATTTGATCTGCAGACAAAACAATTTTCTGCTGTTTACAATTTTGATCAGATGAGTGTCAAAACGTTAAAGTATAATAAAGATCAGCATGCACTCTATGTCCTTCTGGAAAACGGTGTAAAAGATGAATTATATCGTTTGGACTTGGAAAACGAAAATACAGAAAGGCTAACAATGCCGATTGATGTGATAAATCAGTTGAATGTTACAAAATCAGGCTCCCTTTTCGTATTAGGTATCAGCGCTACGGTCCCGCCAAATATCTATCAATCTAAAGATGGCTTGAGCTGGAATAGATTAACGAACAACACTGTATTAGGTATTGAACAGGAAGAAATGATTGAGCCGGAAGTCGTATCATATGAATCTTTTGACGGCATGGAAATAGAAGCATTACTGTTTAACGCGCATCCAGATCGTGCTAATGGTCATACTATTTTCTGGCCGCACGGTGGTCCGCAAGCAGCAGAAAGAAAGACATTCAGATCTATGTTCCAATGTTTCTTGAATCGTGGTTACAATGTATTTGCCCCTAATTTCCGAGGCAGCACTGGATATGGAGCAGAATTCGTAAAGATGGTTGAACAGGATTGGGGAGAAGGTCCAAGGCTTGATTGTGTAGCCGGAATCGAATGGTTGTTTGAAAAAGGTATTACCGATCGAGATAAACTATTCCTTGTTGGCGGCAGCTATGGCGGTTATATGACGCTATTACTGCATGGACGTCATCCTGAATACTTTAAAGCGTGTGTCGATATTTTCGGACCATCTGACTTGTTCACGTTTGTCAGTTCTGTGCCACCGCATTGGAAGCCGATCATGGATCGCTGGATAGGAGATCCTGAACGTGACAAGGAACGTTTTACCCGCGATTCTCCAGTCACCTATCTGGATTCCATGACAAAGCCTATGCTAGTTATTCAGGGGGCAAAGGATCCACGAGTTGTGAAGGCAGAGTCTGATCAGATTGTTGCTAAGCTTCGTGAAAAGGGACGAGACGTGGAGTATATGGTGCTGGAAGATGAAGGTCACGGCTTTCAGAAAAAAGAAAATGAAATCACCACTTACACAAGGATGATTGATTTCTTAGATAAACATAAGTAGTACAAGAAAGCAGGTTAACCAATTACATGGTATGCCTGCTTTCTTTATTTCAAACTGCTATCATCTAATTAACCCAATGATTGAACGTTTTATTTTGAACGAACATACACTTATAATAATAATCGCAAATAATAATTGACCAAACAATTCGATATCGGTTATTATATAACATAGTGTACTTAGTAGTACCTTTAGTCAAAAATAGAAAGGAGCATTCGAAGTTATATAGTGTCAAAAGCGCCTGAACTATTCACAGAGACGGCTCACAATGAATAGTTGACGAGGAGGAGGGTTATCGATCTTTTCGGCGGATACCTCCCGATTGCACATCTCAATCGTTATGCTTTATTCATAAACCAGCAAGGTGACTTGCTGCCCAAATGGATAGAGTGAGATGAAACGAACCATTAATAAAACACGAGAAAGGGGCAGTACAGCGCCCCAATTAACATATAGAGGTCGTTGCTGCCCCTTCCGTACGAGGAGGATACACAATTATGTGTGGAATAGTAGGTTATATTGGACAGAACGATACAAAAGAAATCTTATTAAATGGACTGGAAAAATTAGAATATCGCGGGTATGACTCCGCTGGAATTGCTATGCTGAATGATGATGGAATGAATCTTTTTAAAGTTAAAGGACGAATTGCAGCACTACGGGATCGTGTAGATACATCAACACATGCCACAATGGGAATTGGCCACACACGGTGGGCAACTCATGGGGTGCCAAGTGTTGAAAATGCGCATCCACACCAAAGCACAACGGGTCGCTTTACAATCGTCCATAATGGCGTTATCGAGAATTATAAAGACTTAAAGAAGAGCCATCTTCAAGATGTTGATTTCGTAAGTGAGACAGATACAGAGGTAATTGTTCACTTAGTTGAGAAGCTTTTTGCAGAATATGAAGATACGGCTAAAGCGTTTCGTGAAACAGTAAGCCTGTTAAAGGGTTCTTATGCACTTGGACTGATCGATCGTGAAAACGAAGACACCATCTTTGTTGCAAAAAATAAAAGCCCATTATTGATTGGCTTAGGCGATGGATTTAACGTTGTCGCAAGTGACGCAATGGCTACCCTTAAAGAAACAGACCAGTATCTTGAAATCCATGACAAAGAAGTAGTTCTGGTTAATCGCAACTTCGTTGAAATCCAAAAACTTGATGGTACGGGTGTAACGCGTAAACCTTTCAAAGCACAGATTGATGTAAGTGATACCGAAAAAGGTACGTACCCACACTTCATGCTGAAAGAAATCGATGAGCAGCCATTTGTTATGCGTCGCATCATTAAAGAATATCAGGATGAAAACAACGAATTGAAGCTTGATAACGATGTACGCGAAGCAATGAAAGAATGCGACCGTATCTACATCATTGCATGTGGAACAAGTTATCATGCAGGATTAGTTGGAAAGCATTTCATTGAAAAATTAGCAAACATTCCAGTCGAAGTTCACGTGGCAAGTGAATTTTCCTATAACATGCCGTTACTATCAGAAAAACCATTATTTGTGTTCATTTCACAAAGTGGAGAAACAGCTGACAGCAGATCGGTATTAGTAAGAATTAAAGAAAAGGGATATAAAGCACTTACGATTACAAACGTGCCAGGATCCACCCTTTCTCGTGAAGCAGATTACACATTAAACCTTTATGCTGGACCAGAGATTGCTGTTGCATCAACGAAAGCATACACAGCACAAATCGCTGTTCTTGCAATATTGGCGGTTGATTCAGCTAGAGCAAAAGGAATTGCGCTCGACTTTGATCCAATGCAAGAGCTGGCCATTGCTGCAAATGCAATGGAAGTTCTGACAGACCAAAAGGAAACATTTGAAGATCTTGCAACAAATTATTTGGAAACAACACGTAACGCATTCTTCATCGGACGTAGCGTTGATTATTATGTTTGTCTAGAAGGGTCATTGAAACTTAAAGAAATTTCCTATATTCAAGCTGAAGGATTTGCTGGTGGAGAATTAAAGCACGGCACAATCGCTTTAATTGAAGAAGGTACTCCAGTGATTGCACTTGCAACACAAGAGGATGTAAATTATCCAATCCGCAGCAACGTGCAGGAAGTAGTTTCACGTGGCGCTAATGCATTGGTAGTAAGTATGCGTGGACTTGAACAAGACGATGATGCATTTGTCTTACCAAAAGTTCATGAACTATTAACTCCACTTGCATCGGTAGTTCCATTACAGCTATTAGCTTATTACGCTGCCTTGCATCGTGATTGTGACGTTGATAAGCCAAGGAATTTGGCAAAAAGCGTAACGGTGGAATAGGTAATTGTAAACAAACTAGAAATAAATAAGATCTCAAAAGCCAGTAATAGCCCATTCATGCTATTACTGGCTTTTGTCTTTTTATGAAGTTTGTTCATTACTTTAACAAAGTACTTTGAAAAGTAGTAAGTTGTTGTCTCCCTTAAACTCTTTTTTACAATCTGTAACTCACTCTTACAATCTTTAACAGAGTTTTGCAATGAAGGAGAAGCAGATGACAGCATTTTATGTAACCTGAATCAGAATCGGGAGCGTACCAACGGTACGCCATCTCGGTTCTTTTTTGTTTGAAGAAGGCGTGAGAAAATGCCTGAAAAAGCAAGCGGGAGTAAGAGAGATAAGGTGTGAGGATAAAGGTTGGTAGGAAGAAAACGGTGTTAAAAAGCATGAGAAAAGGCATGAAAAATCCCTTTCCTTTCTCCTCAATCCTTAACCCTATTCTGTAAAACTTAGTTACAATTTCGGATCAGTAAATGCGTGAATTTCACCTGATTTCTGTAAGAAATTGCGGTTTTCTTTGTAAAACATAGTTTCAGATTGGAAGGGTGGAAAAAGGGTGTGAGAGTAAGTGGGGTAAGGGATTGTGGGGGATGGGGTGGTTTTGTAAAACTAAGAAACAAAGGCACATAGTAGAGAAAAGGAATAAGGATAAAGGTTTAAGGTAAATAAAACAAGATGATGATCCAGAAAATAACTTTATAAGGTTGAAAGTTGTTTGTTCTGAACAGATTCCATCTATGATAAGATTAGTTTATCAAAATTTACCAAATAATAAGTGGTGATCAAAGTATGACAAATGAAGGTATAGATTTATATGGGGATTGTGTGGATGCTTTTGATGCAAGCCCAACCGTATTGATTGAAATGTTGCGTAGAAGAAGTAGTATAGAAAATATGATTCATGAGCTAACAATTAACCAAAAAAATAAGTTGATAAGCTACGATCTGAAACTGATAGAAAATGCAAAACAGATGACTGAACATATTGGTAAGAATTTCGACTTCTCTTTATCAGAGGAACCATTAACTGAATGGTGGTGGCATTTAGATAAGGTGGCAAGTGGAAAAATTGAATTTTATTTATCTCCAACGATCGAACCTGATAAGGACAATATCAACAAGTAATAGAAAAAGCGGGTGAAAAGAGCGAGTATAGAAGGAGAAAAAAGCATGGGTGAAAACGTGAGAGAATCCCAAAAATAGTTTGCTTTATCTTAAACCTTACCTTTACTCTGGAACATTATTATTATTATTACAAAATCAATTGGAGGGACAAGGTAGAAGGGAGGGAGGAGGAAATTAGAAATCAGTGTTTATCTAATCAAAAATAAAGCCAAATTAGAAAAGTGAAAAATTTTGTTGACAATAGTCAATATTTGTTATATATTACAAGTACACTTTTTTAATACCCTTTTGAAATTTTTTACTTTTTGTTTTTAATATTTTTTTTACTATATAGCGAATATAAGGCTGTTTTACTTAGATTTACATTTTTTGCAGATTAATATTTTCGTTGTTCGATTTTAAGGAGAAAGTGTGCCTTAAAGCAAATATCGAATAGGAAACTTTTCTGTATGTATGTAATGCTAAGTAAATCAGTCTTTTTGTGTTTTCTAAATTACCTATATTGGTATAAAACAATTAAATCTGAGAACAGAAAAACGTAAAAAATTACAGAAGCGGAGGAAAAGGAAATGGAAAATTTGGATAGAAATAAGTACGCAGGGAAAATTAAGGTGAATACGGATAGAAATTCGAGAGAACTTTATTTACACCAAAAGGAAGCGTTGCAAGCATTAGATAAGACGATATCAGATGATAAAATTAAGAGGTTTTCTGGGTTATTAGTGTTACCAACAGGTGGGGGGAAAACGCTAACTGCTGTACAGTGGATACTTAGAAATATTATAAATGAAAAAAAGAAGGTTCTTTGGATTGCTCATAGGCATGAATTGTTAGAACAAGCCTTATCAGCGGTGAAAAAGAATTCTTCCTCAAATTTGATTAATAAAAGAAAGGAGTTTAATTACAGAATAATATCTGGTAAACATGATAAACCTGCGAATATAAAGAAAGCAGATGATTTTATTATTGCGAGTAAAGATAGCTTATGGAGAAATTTAGATCATTTGGTGACAAATTGGTTGAATTACCATGAAGACGTATTTCTTGTTATAGATGAAGCCCATCATGCGACAGCAAAAACTTACAGAAAGATAATAGAGGTAATTGATAAAAACACTAATAAATTCAGAACGTTAGGTTTAACAGCAACTCCTTTTAGAAC
Organism: Virgibacillus flavescens; assembly: GCF_050574275.1. Taxonomy (GTDB): domain Bacteria; phylum Bacillota; class Bacilli; order Bacillales; family Amphibacillaceae; genus Virgibacillus_F; species Virgibacillus_F flavescens. The sequence goes on along the minus strand of NZ_CP192260.1, from coordinate 601,434 downwards.
CGCAATAGAGGAAAAGGGATTATTGAAAAGGATCTTTAAAGATGACATTGTATACCAGGTAGGATTAAAAACTTTAATCAGTAGAGGAATCCTCTCAGAGCCGATTTTTAAAGAATTGAAGACCTATGTAAATATGGGAGTTGAATTAAGTGAAGAAGAAATTAAAAATATTGAAGCGTTAGATAGTATTCCTAAAGACATTGCAAGACACATAGCACAAAACAAGGTTAGAAATAACAGAATTATTCAGGAGTATATTGATAACAAAAGTGATTATGGAAAATTACTTGTTTTTGCAGTTAATAAAATCCATGCGATTGAGTTGAACAAACTATTTAATGATAAGGGGATAAAATCTGAATATGTTGTTAGTAATGATTTAGATATTGTAGATGATAGTGGATTATCCAAGCAAAACAGAGAAGTTATAGAAAACTATCGGAATAATGAATACGATGTACTGATAAATGTTAATATACTCACAGAAGGAACAGACATACCAGATATTCAAACAGTTTTCCTAACAAGACCAACCACATCAGATATATTGGCTACTCAAATGACAGGCAGAGCTTTAAGAGGGGCCAAGGCAGGTGGAACTAAAAAAGCCTATATTGTAAGTTTTGAAGATAGTTGGCGAAATAAGATTGCATGGGTTAATCCGAAAAAATTATACGAAGGTTTAGGTGTTTGGAATGAATCTACTAATAGTAGTGTAAAAAAACCAAGGCTTATCCCACTAAAGAAAATAGAAGAATTCATTAAAATCACTGATGATTCTGTTGACACTAATGAATTGGAAAAGATGGATTTTATTAAAACAGTTCCAGTAGGCTTTTATTCATTTTCATTATCAGTTCCTTCAGAAAATGAGGAAGTAGCACAAAGAAATTGTGAGGTACTGGTTTATGAAGACACGCAAAAAGCATATCAAACTTTAATGAAATTATTACCTCGTAGTTTTGAATCGGATGAACTAAAAAGCGTCAAGTATTTAGAAGAAGAGGATTTTGATTTATTAAATCAAAGCACTATTAATGAATTTTTAAATGATTTAGAAACGGTTCCGAGCTATATATTTGAGGATCTAAGGGATATCATAAGATACTTTGCTTTAAATCGTGTCGAACCTCCATTTTTAAAGTTTGATGATAGAGATAAATATGATATTACAAATGTTGCCCAATATATTTACGATAACGAATTAGGAGGTCAAAAAAAGAAAGAATATGTAGGTAGACTTTGGAATCGAGAAGGCTTCTTTAAAGTGTACTTTAACTATAATAAACTCCATTATAGGAAATGTATAGATAATGAAATCTTAAAGTTAGAAGAACCTGATATATATGTAGCATAAAGACAAATTAGGTTTCTCCAATGAATTAATACTTTGACGTAAAAATGATTGAGGTTTGGGTGAGAAAGAATGTTGATTAAGGGATCGGATAGCGTACCATTACAATATTGATTTTAAAAATGCAAAGAATCTTCCCAATCAAAGTCGGAAGATTTTTGCGTTTATTAATATACCACGCCAAAATGCTCACTGGCACAAGAATGGCAAGTGTTGCTATCGAAGCGGTGTTCTACTGCAACCTTTTTCTCGCAGAATTGGCACTTTCGATATTGCCTCTTTCTGGAGGTAATCGTCTTCATAAGTAATTCAAGAATCATCTCTTGCTGTTTCTCTTTACTTATTGATTGTAATTTCTCCCATGATAATGAATGTTTTTTATATACACCTGGTAATGGAGATGGCATATATCCATCCCATTGTGTTGCCTCATATTCAAGTTCCAGTCCTTCATCAGTTGGTTGAATATAAACTTCTGGTTCATCAGCAAACCCCTCTAACTTATAATATTGGGAGAAGTCCATTACCTTCTCTTTATCGTTTATTAAATTGTGATCATATAGTAAGCAAATCCATTCAAGAGCATTAGTTTCTAATGATTTCATATGGTTCGATCCTTTTAACGTAATTGTACTACTATTATAGCCTCCTCACTTTATTAATAACCTGTGGATAATTATTCCAATAAATTAAAAGGTTAAAATATATAAGGGAAAAATGTATGTGATGTAATTTATTTTTCTTAGAGGAACATTGATTATAACGCAATTGAAAAAATGGTGAATAATGCGGGTAATTATGAGAAAATACATATAACGCAAAAACTATCAAAAGGAGAATAATCAGCATGAAGAAATTTATTAATCTTGAAACTAATTTAATTTCAAAATGGTACGGTGGAGAAATTGATATAATTGTAAATGAAACTGGGATAAAAGATCGTATGAATCATTATAAAAATTAAGAGCAACAAAATGGTTGGAAACTGACGAATATATTAACTGATCAGTCCTTTACAATGGAGACAAAAATATGAAGAATACAAGAGGATTAATTGCTGAAGAGCGACCAGATTTAGTTGAAGAATGGTGTGAGACAGAAAATGGCATGCATACGCCTAATACTATCAGAACTGGCTCTGATAAGTTTATTAAATGGCGATGTAAAGAATGCGGGCATTTATGGAGTACACAAGCTAAAAGCAGAGCAATTAAGAATACTGGTTGTCCTAAATGTCACGAAAGATATAATGTGAGCTTTCCTGAACTTGCAATTTACTTTTATTTAAAGCAAGTATTCAGAGATGCAGAACTAAATGCAAATATTGAGGGTATTGGCAAATATAAATCGGTTGATGTCATAATACCATCTTTTAATCTAATAATTGAGTATGATGGCGGGCATACCCATAGGGATAGGTTTAACTTAGATAAAGAAAAAAGTGAACTTATCATAGATAGAGATTATGATCTAATCCGTATAAGAGATAATGGATTATCCCCACTTAAAATTGATGGAGTAAAGGAATATTTATATGAGCGTACGTCAAATAAAACAATTGGACAACTGATTGAACATTTACTCTTAATGATAGATAAGCAATATAAAGGATATACAAATGGCATTGAAAGAATAATAGAAAGAATTAATGTTGATTTAGACAACATACCTATACTTGCTCAAATTCCACCAATCATTGAAAAGGATAGTCTATTAGACAATTGTCCAGAAATAGAAACTATATGGGACTATTGGAAAAATCACCCGTTAAGACCTGAACATTTTAAACAATACTCAAACCATAAGGCATGGTTTATCTGTGGAAAAGGACACACAACTTTAGTCCAGATTGGCAGTAAAGCCCAAGGGCATGGTTGTAAAGTCTGTAGTGGTCAGGTTGCAACCGAAGAATATAACTTGATATTATTATTTCCAGAAATTGCAAGAGAGTGGAATTATGAACTAAATAAGAATATTACTCCTGAAAAATACTTACCATTTTCTAACCAAGTCGTTTACTGGGATTGTCTAAAATGTAAATCAACATACAATAAGATGATTAATGAACGTACTGGTGGCGGTGAAGGATGTCCGTATTGTGCAGGTAAAAGGGCGAATGATACCAATTGTTTATCTACTACGAACCCCCATCTCGCAACTGAATGGGACTATAATAAGAATGGGAATCTAACTCCACAAAAACTGACAAAAGGCTCTCATGATAAGGTTTGGTGGATATGTGAGAAAAACCATAGTTACCCTAAAGTGGTTTATGATCGGGTAGGTGGTGGAGGATGCCCTACTTGTTATGAATTATATGGCCGTTATTTACCTAAAAAGGTTAAGAAGGAGAATTCTTTAGCAGTAAAGAAACCTGAAATTGCTAAACAATGGCATCCTACTAAAAATGATAGAAGTCCATTTGAAGTAGGGGCTTATGCAAGAAAAGAATATTGGTGGTTATGTGTAAATGGACACGAGTGGCAAGCAACCCCAAATAGTAGGAGAAGCCCTAAGTGTAAGTATTGTAAAGATAGTATTAAGTAATACTTAAAAATTAGTTAATTTAAGTGAAAAACAGAAAAGTTAGGGGGCAGTTATATGGATGAAAAATATTCTTTAAATGCAGAGACATTAAAATTCATATTAGAGTTTGAAAAAACAGTTCAGAATGGGAAGCGATACTTAAATACAGAAGTAGTACATCTATTTCAACAATCATCGTATCACAAAAGCGTATTTGAAACGTATATAGATAATGCTATTAATAAATCTATTTGGTATGCCATTAAAAGGAGTGGAAACTGGGAATTTACTAAAAAAGGATTATATACAAAGAAGTACGGATAAAAAGCGTTTTGGCCTATTTATGATCAGTTTCAATGACTGGAAAGCAAGAACCAGCATTTATACAAAAGAGATTGGAAAATTATTAATTCACTAAACATAGTGTGTTTATTAAGTGTTGTTATAAATAAAAATAACTACTACATATAAATAAAATATGATGACGATAAATGAGTTATTGCTATTATATCCATATTCAATTTATTCTTGCCAGCTTGGTTTGAACAAGGTTAAGGTAAGTATGTTCAAAACGATATGAGGCTAATGTAAAACTAATACTTATAGAGGAACAATTTATATTTGGGAGAAGGGACAGGAATGTCTATATACAATAACATCTTTCATTATTACCGAGGACAAACAAGAAATGGATCAGAAGAAAGAAAACTACTACAAATAGAAAATAACACAACAAAAGCATTTATAAATGTACTGCAACATTCTTCGCCATTATTAACAAAGAATTTCATAGAGTGGTTAGGATTCAAGGGGAACGGTGAAAACTCCTTTGAGTACATGTATCAAGTCACCAATGAGCTTCATCGTAAGACCCCACAAGCAATTGTAATCGGAATTGCCGAAACTGATAATATAATAAATAATCTACAGGATAAAAAATATAGTATTCCCGATGGGGCAATCCTTTCAGATTCAGTTTCAATATTATTAGAGACTAAAATAGGTTTAAAATCTTACATAGAAATCAATCAGATCGAGGGACATAAAAAAAGGTTTGCTGTAGATCAAAATGTTGAGGAAAATATAGTTGTGACGTGGAATAAAATAAGGGTATTTTATTTGGAACAATTACAACAATTTAGAAAGACTAAAGAAACTTTGACGTGCTTTTTATTAGAACAATTTGAAGAGTTCTGTGTTATCAATTGTATAGGTAGTGCAAAAACTAATGAATATTCCTTTTTACAGTTCGAGAAGGTAAAGGCACAAAAATTAGCAAGGAAAATTCACAATTATATTTGGGAAGAAGCAGGATATAAAGATGTTCAGGATGCAGGAACAAGAGATGGAATTGGTTACAAAAGAATTGGAAAACCTAAGTTTGCTACTTTATCAATTCAGAGACAAAGACATTTTATCCTGCATATTGGTAAAAAGGAACAACGATTAGGGCTAAGCATACAAAATGAAATAGATAATGTTATTGGAAGGAAATTTGATAGACAAAGGCATGATGAAGAAAGGTATCCTCATGAAACGTATATACGGTTAGAATGGGTGGATAATTTTGAACAAATCCGATCTTTCATAGATTTAGCATATAAATTACGTTAATTCCAGCCAAAATAAATTACAACTTACCGCTGTTCCAATCCTTAATAATGAAAAAGAAAATCAAAGTAAGATTCGCATGGTATGTAACTGAAACAAGTGGTAAACTTAAAAGTAGAGGTTCGACTAAAATTTTCTAAAGGGATGCGTGAACTATGATTAGTTTTCAGTCCAATATAAATAACGTATATATAGAAGCACTTACCTGATAATGATGGGTGAGTGCTTTTTTTTATATAATGGTAAATTATTTTTTACCAATTACATTCTTGAAAGGAAGAGAGGAAACAAAATGGATAAGGATGTTAAAAGGTTAATTGAAGAGAGTGAGGCGTTTGAGATCGGGTTTCCAGACGGAGTTTACACTGTACCAATGACTAAAAAAGTGAAGGTTCGTTCATTAATTGAATACTGCCAGAAAAAGGGTGTTTCAATAGAATCTTTGGGTGAAGCAGAGGTTTTACAATTTGTCGAAAAGGTAGAGGGGAAGAGCATGAATAATAATCAAGACTTTGAAGATATCGTTAAGAAAGCAAGGAAAAAAGTTTGGAATATTGTGATTAGTTTGCTTGATAATAAAGTAGATATTTATACAATCATCGGTATTTTGGCGGTTGAAAGAAATGATTTGGAAGAACTACAAGGGGGAAAATATGAAGTTGCGAAACGAATTGCGATTAACCTTGCTGAAGAGGCACATGAATTGAATCTCACCGCTAAAACAATTGAAGAGAAAACTGGTGTAAGGCAATCGGAGTTTATTAAGTTCATGAAAGAAGAGGGATAATATCACGATATAGTGGAGAAAGATTGTTATGCGAGAGGCAAAAAAGCAGGCAACCGCAAGAAAGTTTACAAGGCTTCCAGATGACTATGGATCTCAAATATCTAAGAAAAATAAGAGAGCTATTGAACTGCTCAGACAATACAAAAAAATTTAGCGAAGGGGAGGCGGGTATGGCGAATAATAAAATTTGGTTTTATTGAGTTCGAACTTCAATGCCAAAATAACCCAATTTTTCCTTTGAAAGAGAGGGATTTACCTAATTCTCAATTATATGTTAAGTTAGAACTTTGAGGATCGATCCCTCTGAAATTCAACTCACTTTTTAAAAGAAGGATAAAATCCATTTCGAATTCTAATTCAATAGCCTTTTGGTAGGCATCTATTAACAGGTTGTTGTCTAAAAACTTCATCAGTAATTTCCCCTTGGTAAGTTGCTTTCCATGTACCTAATTTATTTTTGATGTGTGTTAATATATATCTATCTTTTCGATTGCTTTAACAAGTCCATTAAAATGGGGCTTTACTATAAAGTCTTTCGCACCCGCATCAATAGCTTCAATTATATTTTGTTTCGACCCCATGGCTGAACACATAATTACCTTACCGTTGTAATCAACTTATAGAATTTCTTTTAATGTTGTTGATCCACTAACTTTTGCATGGTTATATCAAGTAAAACAATGTCTGTTTTATGTTTTTTATGCTGATCAATGGCTTCTTGTCCGTCTCTCGCTTCCGCAATGACAATATATTGTTCATATGGTTCAATTATATATTTTAACCAGGTTCTCATAAATGTCGAATCGTAAGCAATTAAGATTGGCCTCATATCTATCCCTTCTTCATATGGGAGAGCTACTAATTTTAAGGATTGTAGGAAATTAGTCCCCAATAAACAGCCTACTACAAAAGAGAAAAGGTTAGTCTCACCAATTAGGAGACTAACCTTGTGTCTCACCCTCTTCGGTAACTCGGCTATCACAGCATATTACCTTAGACCCGTAGCTTTGCGACCTTACCTTTCAGTAAGTTTTCCATTATCGGAGGATGCCTTAATTATTTTTATGATTACAGTTATATTGTACTATATATTGTTTAGTGCGTGAAGGTTTACTTTACCTGATTTTGCCAAAAGTTCTCGATTATTAATAGAATTTGCTGTATGATAGTAGGTATTAAGTAGTGTTATTCGAAGTAGTGATTAAAGTTACAGAAGTTTAAGTTGCAGACAATTTATTTGAGGGTTAGATATATATAGAAAGTAAACAAATGAATAATAGATAAAGGCAAATTTATCGAAAGATGAAGACGCAAAACTACAGGGGCTAAGATCGAAGGATTAGGCCAGCCAGTTACCGATACTTTTTAAAAGGACTAATCGGTTTTCGGTTAGTCCTTTTTTATAAAATACAGGAGAAAACTGTGGATTTGAGGGGTATATATGGTAATTATAGTAGGCGTTGGTATTGTAATTCTTAACATTTTCGCTTTTGTTCTATTTAAGTCTCACACAGAGAAAAAAATACAAAAACAACTGGTAGATTTAAAGATGAATGAACAATTTTATCAGTCACTTTATCAACAAAACCCTGATATGGTATTAACTTTCGACACAGAAGGGAAATTTTTAAGTGCGAATAAGATTGTAGAGTCCTATGGATATACTGAAGAAGAATTGCTCCACCGATCCTTCGCCCCCCATGTTGTTCCAGATCAATTGGAAAAGACTTTAGAAAATTTTTATACAGCAACAAAAGGTACATCAACAAACCATGAAACGGCTATATATAGTGAAAGTGGTGAGCAGTTTAATCTTAATATTACAAACATCCCCATCATTGTAAATAACCAAGTCGTTGGTGTGTATGCGATTCTCAAAGATATTACGGAACATAAAAACGCACAAAAGGCATTAGCGGAAGCGGAAGAAAAATACAGAAACTTAACAGAGAACTCGTTAGTTGGGACTTATATAACCCAAGACGGAAAATTTATTTATGCTAATCCAAAACTTCTTGAAATGTTGGGGTATAGCGAGGATGAGATTATTGGGTCAAACGTCATAGATTGTATCTATCCAGAAGACCGCCCAATGGTGTATGAAAATATAAAAAAACGCTTGCTTGACAGTTCTGTTAATGTAGACTATCAATATCGAATGGTGAAAAAAGACAATACGTTACTGTATGTGCAGAATTATGGATCCACTATGGTGTACCAAGGTAACACAGCGGCCATCGGTGCGGTCTCAGATATTACTGAGCAAAAAAAGGCACAAGAAACGATTGAGTACATGGCTTATCATGATGCCTTAACTGGATTATCAAATCGTCATCACTTTTACAATCATTTGAAGACTACTTTAGCTGAAAATACTACTGAAAATTTGGCTATACTCTTCTTTGATTTAGACCGATTTAAAATGATTAATGATTCGATGGGACATGGCATAGGGGATCGTTTGTTACAGGCGGTTTCTAAAAGACTCATAGAATATATTGGCAATCAAGGTGAATTGGCACGAAATGGTGGAGACGAATTTCTTGTTTCTCTTTTAAACATGGATCAAGAAAAAATTACCATTGTCGCTAATCAAATTCTTGATTGTTTCACGAAGCCGTTTTATATTGATCAATATGAACTATACACAACACCAAGTATTGGTATCAGCTCCTATCCACATGATGGCGATGATGTTGAAACACTAATTAAAAAGGCTGATTCAGCTATGTATCGGGCGAAACGAAAGGGAACAAACAATTATCAATTTTATTTTTCAAATCAAATTGAAAAAACATATAAAAAATTTGAAGTCGAAATGGATCTACGTAAAGCACTGGAACAACAGGAGTTTGAATTATATTACCAACCGAAAGTCAATCTTTCTACAGGGAAAATGGTTGGTGCAGAGGCACTGATGCGTTGGAATCATCCAGAAAAAGGGTTCATTTCACCAGGAGAATTTATTCCCAGGGCAGAGGAAACGGGACTTATCATACCAATGGGTGAATGGGTTTTACGTACGGCATGTTTGCAGGCTAAGAAATGGCAGGAGAATGGGCTACCTCCTTTTGAGTTGTCAGTTAATCTTTCTGTAAGACAGCTTTATCAGCCAAACTTAGTTGAAATGATTAGACAAGTTATATGGGAATCAGGACTTGACCCTAAAAATCTCGAACTGGAGATTACTGAGAGTATGATGGCAGATAGTGACCACGTTCTGAAAGTTCTAAGACAACTGAAAGAATTAGGTGTAAAAATTAGTTTAGATGACTTTGGGACAGGGTTTAGTTCTCTTCATTACCTGAAGGATGCCCCGATCGACAAACTTAAAATTGATCAATCGTTTATTCGTCATTGTACGAAGGACATGAATGATGCCACCATTGTAAAAACTATAATAGCTATGGCACATCAATTAAAACTTGAAGTCATCGCTGAGGGAGTCGAAACAAAAGACCAACTCATTTTTTTACAACAAAATTTATGTGAAATATCAGAGGGTTATTTATTTAGCAAGCCTCTCCCACCAAAGGAATTTGTACTACAATTTGGCGAGATTGAAAAAAACGTTAATCTTTACGGAATCCCTGAAGGATTACAAAATCGACAATGGATGGAAAAGGCATTGCAGATTGCACGTCAAGAGTTATTGGATACCATTAGAATGCAACAAGGAATGACGTTTAAATATATAAAGGAAGACGCTAAATTCATTCACACACTTTGCGGGGGGGGAGTTACTTTACAAAATAGGATTGACCCCTGAGCAAGTTATTTGAAGAGAATTAAAGGATTTTCAATCCAATGAAGAAGCAGAAAGACAAGCCCAATATTATAAGCGAGCCTGGGAAGGTGAAAAGGGCATTTCTTATGAAGCAAAAATGAATGGAGTCACCCACTTAGCATCCTTACGCCCTGTTGTCAAAGGAGGAAGGGTTGTTGAGGTTATTGCTTCATGTGTTGATATTACAGAACGGATAAAGGTTGAAGAAGCATTAAAACAGAGTGAGACTAATAGTCGACTCATTGCCGAACATATGTCAGATTTCACTGCAATTATAGATGCGTCTGGGCTGGTAAAGTATGCGTCACCATCTCATGAGGAACTCTTTGGATTATCGCCGTCATCCCTTGAAGGACACTCTATATTTAAGATAGTCGAACCCATTGACTTCCCGAACCTGCGAGAAAAGTTTGAATCTATGATTGCATCTAAGACACCTTTTTGGGTGAATTATAGATTTAAGGATGTCCAAGGTCAGTGGCGTTATTTAGAAGCTCAATGGATTCCTGTATTGAATGAAAAGGAAAACATCAAGCATATTGTTATCGCTTCCCGTAATGTAACAGACAGAAAAAAGCCTGAAGATTCAATGCGTTAGATGGGACTTTGTCAGAAGTGGCAATAAATTCGATTATAAAATATAATGTTTCATCATCTAATAAATATTTCTCTACCATACGACAATCCCTAAAAGATAAGAAAGTATAAATTTTTGGCTCTACCACAGTGTTTGTTACTGTGGTATTTTTATTGTCGTTGTTTAGGCAACTATATTGTGATCAAAAAATGAATAAAGAGATGAATGAATATGGATTAGAATAATGTAAGAAAGGGAGAAAAGTGATTGTGCCATTTTTGGAAAACAACCACATTGAGGCATAAAATTGCAATACCGTAAAAAAAGTGTATGATTAAAATAGGCAGTTTATATGACCGTATAGAATTGCCTGTGCAATAGTATGATTTTCCTTTGGGAAATCAGCACCAGTTATAATTAGTCACCTGTGCCGATCAGATTATAGCAAGAGTGGCTAACTTCCTTTAAACAGAGACAATATAGCTATAATCACACCTAAAAATACTGAACAAATGAATCAGAGCAATCAGTAGAGTTATAGCTTCATATACTGTCTACTGTCTTTTCACTACCCCTTTGTTCATAAGTAGTTGCATTTTCCACTCTTCAATTATCTTTTATTCAATTAAAGCACCTGTTAATTTAAGTGTATTGCTTCACAAACTTAACTCATCCTGAGAAAGCTACTTCCAAAAAGCCACATCATTGGTGTTAGAATAACCAGTAAAAATAACCCTGTGAACATATACTTAATGTATTGTTTTTTATTTACGCCTTCTCTTAATTCCCAAAGTCCTAATGTAATGAAATATAGTCCAACTAAAATTGAAGCGATTGGAAGAACTATAAATAAAATACCCATGTACGCATCCCCTTATAATTTTATATAATTTCTAATTAAAGATAAGCACCAGTTTGTTGAACAAGCGAATTTATTAAATAATGCTTATTTCACCTCTGACTCAATAGTTGTAAATATCCTTGTATAAACATCTTTTATATTGGTTTCATTTTCAGTATCATTGTATAATCCGTAGCCCCAAGTTTTAAATGTATCTTTTTCTTCACTCAAAATGCCTGTTGCATATGTTTGGTCTTCAATATTAGGAGATTCTTCATAGGTCATATCATCATATATAAATGGTAGATATGATTTCTTTGATTGAATGAAGAAAACAGGTATTTCTAATTCGCTATACACTTTTGCATATTGCCTTTCTCCTGCTTGTACCAGGTATTCCTTCATAATGAAAACAGCATCGAACTCAGTAAAAATGTTTTTAACATTTGATTCTAATTTGTCTAAAGTTATACTTTGGAAATTAACATTCTGCTCCCTTACATCAGGTGTTTCGCCTATTACACCAATGTTCAATCTTTCACCCTTGTAAATAGGAGATTCAACTTCATCTTCTGCATTACAGCCCACTAAAAATACTAAAAACCCAAGAAATCCTATAAGCAACTTTTTCATATTCATTGTAAAAACCCCCTTAACAAATATACATCAAACACTGCATTAAAATTGATATCTTATTCAATTAACCTGCTTCGTTACTTTAAGTACGACTCTTCACAAGCTCCATTTATTTTAACATAAATTTCCAATCATTATAATCTGGTCTAATACATTAAATATGTTTTTAGTAGTTCAACATAAAGACTATTTATGAAACCACAGCACTCACTCAAAGTAAACTCAAAGGTTTAAAAAATGCAGAAATGATTCAAAAAAGAGATCTGTCAGGTACATGGTAGTAATACGAAAAAAAGAAGCTAAGATCTTTCATATATAATTAATCATTTTCAATTGGATTTAATCCTAAAGGTTGTCTTAAGAATTAAATGTCATATTTTTTCAACATATTGCCACCTTTTCTAATTCTGTTTCGATTGTAGCTATAGGAGGCGATAATATGAAAAAAAGTAATAGAGAAAGTGTAAGTTATACCATGTGGAAAGAATGGGAGAACTACGAAAATTATATTTATTTTGATGAAATTATTAACACAGATAGTTACGATGCATATGCGGACACTCCAAGCAAGAAAGATTGTGACCAAATATGTGGTGAAAAGTCAGGGGAAGTAATTATATATAAAATAAATGCTCCCGATATATCTAAAAAAATAGATATACTATAGCTAACAATATTATAGAAAGGTAGGGGTCGGTTTGCCACATAAACTAATTACACCTGATAAAGCAAGAAAAGAAATTGAACGCTTACGAAACTATATCGAATTAGTTGAGTGTTACGAAGTAGATACGCTGGAACAATGGATAATTAAAAAGTATGCGGAAACAAATAGTATTAAAAAAATATTGGAGATTGCTGATAATGAATCAATCAAAAAAGGAGGAATCGCTTTAGGAAGGGAGTACGTAACCAGTGTTATAATTGGGAAGACCAAGGATGAATTACATCGGATAATAAGGTTAGGATTTATACAAAAATATAAACCGAATAAAAGAAATTATGAACGTTATTAACTTATACCTTGCCTTATAGATATGCCCCTTTTATCAACATATTGTAATTTCAACATCTACATTGCGTGCTTATTATATCTCTTCGAATCAAGGTTTTTGTATGCTTTTGTCGAATATAATATAAAAGGGTTATTATTCAAATTTGGTATAGGGGTTGTAACAATAATGGCGAAATATGGAGATAGTGGATTAGGATATGAAATCGTTAGAGCGGTTAATAATGGTTATATGGTCGAACCGATTACACATGAAAAGGTTAGACTCTTTTGTGAAAAAAATAAGATAGATGTAAGCGAAAGTCATATGAGAGTTATTTTGACAAATGCAAGCGAAAATACACACAGTCCAACTTACAAGAAATATTTCAAAAGAGTTGGTCGAGGGGAATATGTTGTACTTCCTGAATATAAAAATCAAGCAAGATATTTTTGGCTTAATGTTAATTCAACTGGCTATAATTGGACTTTTACGGATATAAAGGTAGGTAAAACTCAAACTTATTCCAGTCATAAAGAAAATGGGAACAGACGTAAAAATGAAAATTGCTTTAAGGATATTAAAGTAGGAGATTGTGTTATTGCATATGCTACAGGTGGGGAGAGGGCGATAACTACTCTTTGCAAGGTTATAGAAAAGTATGAAGAGAATGACGCAATTGAAGTAGAGTTCCAAAAAATAAGAGACTATGAAAATACTTTGAAGTTGGAGACTCTAAAAGAATCTATAGAATTGGAAGACTGTGAAGTAGTCCATTTTCATAGAGGAACACTGTTTGAAATTGAAAAAAGGCATTACGAAGTGATGGTGCAAATGCTTGAAGAGTTAAATAAACGTGTAGATACTGATGAAGAGCTTTACTTGGCTGTAAAACAGGCAATTAAAGATGGTAACAAGAAAAGGGAAGTTCGTTTAGCAAGTAGAAGTACCGTTTATCCTGAACCATATGAAGTAGCTACGAGGGCATTTAAGCGTAATGCAGACGTTATTGGCGAGGTATTGATTCGAGCAAATGGTATTTGTGAGAATTGTGAAAAGGAAGCTCCGTTTAAAAGGGCTTCTGATGGAACCCCCTACTTAGAAGTTCATCATAATAAAAGATTGGCAGACGGTGGCAAAGATACAGTTGATAACGCAATAGCTGTTTGTCCCAATTGCCATCGAGAATTACATTTTGGTTGAAACAGTTATGTGTTAGAGAGAAGTGTTAAGTATTGCTAAGTTCTGTAGATATCAGGGGAACAAAACATAGGAGGTAAAGATAAATGGATAGGGTAATAGAAGGAAAATACATTCCCTTACAAAATTACTTGAAGAAATTAACATCATCACATGTTACATTGTCATTTAGTGAAATTGAAGGTATTTTGAATACTCCATTACCCAAATCCGCATATAAATATCAGGCCTGGTGGGTGAACAGTCTAAAGGCTCATTCTCATGCTTCAACTTGGTTAGAAGCAGGATATGAGGTAGTGAATGTTATATTTAGTGAATATGTTGAGTTTATCAGAAAAGAGAATTCGGAAATGCAAACTCAAAAGGAAGATACAGTAATTAAGTTGGATATTAGGAAGGGATTATCTAATGAAGAAATGAACTACATCGACAGTCTATCTAAAAAAGTGGATAAAGTTAGGTCTTTTCTATCCAATAATATGCCGTCGGATTTTTTCAATGAAAATTTGATTGAACAGTACGAGTCAATAAAAGGTTTTAGAAGATTAATAGGTAACATAGATAACGATTTGAGCTTCTTAGGTTGCCTGCTAATAAAGGAGTTTCTTAATCAAAGATATTCAATTTCTGGCTTAAATATGGGATTGAAGCCCCAGGGTTCCCCTGGATTGGATATTGATGAAACAACCAGTGATGGAAAGAGGATAATCGGCGAATTGAAGACTACCTATCCATTTAAAGAAAATGACCTCGGTTCAAATCAAAAAAGCAATTTCATAAAGGACTTTGAGAAATTACAGCATAACAAAGCAGATTATAAATACTTTTTTGTAACTGAATCTAAGACATTTGATATCGTTCAGAACAAATATCACCAACATCTTAAAGGGGTAAATCTTGTTTTATTACCACAAGCCATTTCAAATTCTCAGTTTATTATTTCGTATTCTTAATATAGACAGTAAAAAGATCAGTACATGGGGAACCATTGTTACTGATCTTTTTTATATTGTAAGCCATGCTTAACTATACATGACCAACAACCGCTGTTAGCCATTCAGTTGACAAAGAAAACTGCAAATTTTTCCTTTATAATAAAAGTACATAGATTAAAAGGGGGAGATTATTCGTGAAAATTGAGATTGGAGAATCCTTAATGCTGTCATGGCTACGTCATGTGAAAAAGTGTCAGTCTGTTCAATTGAACTGGAAGCCATCTACCAATCATTGGGAATTATCTAATGAGGAAGAAATTGAGCAGATTATGCAAACAGTGAAAACCTACTTTGAAAGTAAGTTTTCTTTTAATATTTTTAAAAATAATAAATCCTATACGCAACTATTGCAACAAGGGGAATTAGATGCTTTAGGATTGCAAATCAAAGATGGTAACGTACAAAATATATACGGAGTAGATGTGGCATTCCATGGAGCTGGATTAAGCTATGGTAGTCCAATTCAAACCGTAGAGCGGATAATAAAGAAGATTGTTCGAACTGCCATGCTTTTATATGGTTACTTCAATATGAAGAAAGGGACAATTATTTTTGCCTCCCCGAAAATTAATAATGCTGTCAATGAGCCTTTACGTTCCAGCGTGTTGGAACTGGAAGAACTTTTTAGGTCTATGGAGCTTGACTTTGAAGTCCAAATAATAGCGAACAGTAACTTTAATGATCAGGTATTACATCCAGTGCTTGGCCTTTCTTCATCAGTTGCTGATACCTCAGAGCTTTTCCTGAGGAGTATTCAAATGTATAACATGTTCTTAGCTTCTGAAACTGTTTCATTTTCAGGAAATAATACCATAGTTAATCCAGGTATAAAGGAACCTACGCCTAAATCTAACGATGTTCCGATAGCGTTATTTGTTCGTGAAACCTTCAATGAGCTAATTAATAAAAACAAACTCTCGAAAGAAATAATGTATCATCTATGTGACCATCGATATAGCAAGGAAACTTTAATGCTTCCGTATCCAATGTTAAGAAAAGTAACTGAGGGAACTGATGTTTCAATTCAACGGAAGATACATGGGGGAGACCGCTATTATGCAAAACCAATTAAAATACATGGAGAAAAATACTTGCTGTGTAATCATTGGATTGAAAAGAGCAGGCAACCATATAGAACTTGGTATGAAGTATTGATTAATAGCTAATATATCCATATTCCTGGGAACTCCTTAAATTGTTACCAGTTAAATTATGTTGTTATAGTAACAAAGTTATTAATATTAAAGTTCATTCAATCTGGTTTGAATGCTTTTTAATATTGTTTTCATGGCAACATCATTTAATCTTTGTTAGTTATTCAGTAGATATTTATTAGATAAGGTTGTGCTACTGCATATTTAATCATTATCAATTAACCAACTATTTAAGAGAATGAGAGACAATTTATTTCCGAAAAGATTCGTTTTCACCTATAGTTACAAAAATTTTTAATTAATGGAAAAGATGTTTGACTTTGGTGGTGTAGTAGGCTATTATATGACTAATATTAACTATTGAAGGTGAACATTTTGAAGCCAACCAAACATATAATAATAAATTCAATAAATATCGAAGCACTCACATCTTTTTTAAAAGGATGCTGAGTGCTTTTTTTATTTTTTGGTAAAAAATAATTTACCAAAAAATAAAGATGGTATATCGAGCAATAAGAATAGTTCCATCGAAAGGGGTGATTATATTGAAAGCAAAGGGAAGCACCAGAAGGGTAGATAAACCGAATTTTTGGAAGTATGAGGAAAACGTGCCGAATGAACTAAAGGATTTTGTTTTTCAGCAGTATTTGAGTAATAACACCATGCACATTTATTGTGATGGTTCAGCGAGCGGGGAAATCAGAGAAATGGCGATAGCAGTGTCTATATTGGAGAGAGGAACAGTGACAGTTAAACAACAGCTCTTGTTTCCGCCTAAAAACTGTTATCATAAACCAATTTATGCGGAGATTAAAGCCCTAATATTCGCTTTACGGATCTTTAGAAAACTTATGAGGGTGCATTGTGATCAGGTAATTATTTATTCAGATGTTGCTAACATTGAATCGTTTTTATCTAAGGAAATAACGTTTAATAATAACTCTTTGATGAAGTTACAGAGTGAACTAATACAAACTTATCAACAAATATTAAAAGAGAATGGGAGTCGTCTTATCACTATTAAATATTTACCTTTAGACCTAAAGAGACATAATCCATTCGCTAATTCTGCACATAATGCGGCCAAGAGCATGTTACGAAATAGGAGTTAGGAGGAATTTATAAATGAACGGGACAGAATATCCAGAGTTTAGTTGGTCGTTTACACGTCACAAAACAGTAATGGATTGTAGTGTAAAATATTTTCTTTCCTATCACGCAGGCCATAATGGATGGCTTCCTACAGCAGATGTCATTACAAACATGTGTATCGGCTGAAGAAAATGACTAATCTTGAAATGATGCTTGGTAGTATGGTGCATGATTACATTATGATTTGAAATTTGAATATTACACCCTTCTATTATCTATAATCTATTAGTTCAAAAATTGAGGATTCTTTTTGAAACTTTAGTCAGGCTGAATCGATATGATTCAAATTAATAGGGAGGGTTTCATATGAAAACACTAAACGACGACTTGGGAACAGTGGTTAATCTTGGTATTGAAGGGGTTTCGGATGATTTTGGATTGCTGTTTAAGGAATATAGAAAGAAGGAAGGATTTACATTAAAACAGCTTGGAAGCATGACAAATGTGAATCACACGTATATCAACAGAATTGAAAATGGAAAAAGAAGGGAAATTAGTTTTTCTAAGGTCATTAGACTTGCTATTTGTCTTAAAATCCCCTTTTACATTTTGATCTCAACTGCATTTCGTGAGCTAAGTACCGATGGGTTAGATCAAGAAGAGGGATTATTAACTGATGTATTGATTCAACATAACTTTGTCGTAAATGATATTAAAGTTAGCAGGGAAATCAAGGGTATATTAATTCAAATAGTGGAATTTATTGTTGATAGTCACTGGGACTCAAAAACTAAGGTTCATGAACTTTATCAGTTATCGGAAATGATCGATGACTTAAAGGGAAAAATATGATTAATCTTATTAAGACTTCGTAAATAATACGAGGTCTTTTTAATATGCTTCTTTTATTATGATTCCTCTGTAATTTTCTTTACAATATTAAGCAATGCACCATCGTCATAAGACTGCGAATATAATGTATTTCCGCACCACATACATTCTACGTCACAAACCCGATTGTAATGCAATTTTTCCTTGCTCGAAAGATCTTCAGGATATTCTTCAACTTTTGTTACAACAAGTAAACCACCACATTTACATAGCATATTCTCAGCTCCGTTCCCCCATGAAATTATACTTAACTTTTTAAAAATAGTGAGTGGAATGTTTTTGTTTGATATAATATTGACTATAAGCAAATGAATCTAATATAGATTCTAATAGAAAATAGCTGAATTGTCACACCAAAAGTGATTAGACATGAAAAAGGGGGATTTTTCGTGATTAACAATTGGCAAGCACCTCGAAATAAACGTAAACTTTATCCAGTAGTTGACATTTTGTCTCTTTTTACACTTCAAAATCTGGGTGATGTTTGGAACCATGACTTAGCACGACAGTTAGATTTTGAATCGGAATTGGAACGTTATGGTATTAAGAGTCCAGGACAACGAAGAGATAGAAGAGCTGGGGGAGCAAGAACCTATGAGTCTTGGCTTTATAATTTGGGGCTAATATTTATTGAGACAGATACAGAGATTGTTAGAACTACTTTAGCAGGAGAAGCACTATTAGCGGGACAACCACCTGTACCAATAATAATAAATCAATTAATGAAGTTACAATACCCCTCCCCATATTCTCAACGTGGGCGAGTAAATATACATAGTAGGTTCAGAGTACGGCCATTCAGATTCTTACTTAGACTACTTATTGATTCTCGTATTGAGACACTATCAAGAAGTGAGCTTGGTCGATTTGTAATAACCGAAGGTGAAAATGAATCGAATGATTGTTATGAACATGTTGTTCAAAGAATTCTTGATTATAGAAGTCATGGCGACTCTGTTCTTTCCCAAGATTTCGAACAATTATATGCAAGTAGTACGACAGGAGTACGTTCAAGAGAAAAGACCATTAGTTATTTAGGAGACATAGCAAATACATTTATAAACTATCTTGAATATACACAATTAATTGATAGAGTCGGTAACAGTCAAATTGCTATTTCAGAAGGGTATATTCAAGATGTGGAAGCAATATTGAATGATGGTTCAACAGTCAGACAATACAATCTCAACCATCCATATGGTAACGAAAACTTTCAAAGGAATTTCGGTTTAGCACCTGGTCAAAATAGAGATAACAGGAGCTTTGGTGGTGAAGCCGTTACAGATGCTTTATATAGAGAAAGAAGGGTTAGGAGTGAGTTGCTACATATAGCAGGTACTCGGCCAATAGTAAACATAACTTCGCAACTACTTGACGAGATCTCTACAATAACAGGGTTTTCGATTGGACAAGTTGAGAATGCCATTGAAGGGTTTAGACCAGATACTTTCAGTGCTTTTGAAGCCAGTTACCTAAACATGGCTATCAGCGGTC
Organism: Virgibacillus flavescens; assembly: GCF_050574275.1. Classification (GTDB taxonomy): domain Bacteria; phylum Bacillota; class Bacilli; order Bacillales; family Amphibacillaceae; genus Virgibacillus_F; species Virgibacillus_F flavescens. The sequence continues at coordinate 581,497 of NZ_CP192260.1, read as the reverse complement.
GAGAATTAGCTACTGAGTTTGAAATTGCGACTACAGGTGTTTTTGAACAGTTAGGGTTTCGTTCAATGCATGTTGGTAATAATCCATTGCATCCAGATATATTTGTTGAATCTCCTATTAATTATTCGGGAATCATTGATACCAAAGCGTATCGTAGATATAGCATTAGTAATGATCATAGGAATAGAATGATCAATAATTACATTCCGACCTATAAGAATAGTCATGAGAACTTGGAATTTTTTATGTATATTGCTGATGGTTTTGGAACTAATATCGATTCTCAAATTCAACAGCTTAATAGACAAAATCCAGATGTTCAGGGAAGTGTAATATCTGCTCGAAATACAATTCGTCTTTTGCAAAAGCACTTGTCGAACCCTATAGAACACGAAGACTTGAGAACACTTTTTCAACTTAATAGGAAGGTAACATTACAAGATGTAGAATTAGTATAGAGCTTATTCTTGAAGTCCTTTTAAAATTTCATATTTGCACTTTATATAGTATAATAGAAAAATATTCATCGAATAAAAAGAACTAACAACTTTGGAGTGTTAAAACTATGATTTTTAAAAAAGGTGAGCTGTTTTGCGGGCCAGGTGGCCTGTCATTAGGTGCGAAAGAGGCTCAATTTGAACATAACAATGATACATATAAGGTAGAACATGCATGGGCGAATGATTTTGATGAAGATACTTGTCGAACCTTCGTTCGTAATATTTGTCCAGATTCAGAGGAATCAGTTATCTGTAAGGATGTACGGGAGTTAGACATTACAGCTCTTGAAAAAATAGATGCGTTTGCATTCGGCTTTCCATGCAACGATTATTCAATAGTTGGGGAATCTAAGGGAATTGAGGGCAATTATGGCCCTTTATACTCTTATGGGATTCAGGTACTTAAACATCACCAACCTCAATGGTTTATAGCAGAAAATGTAGGTGGTCTGGAGAGTGCAAACGAAGGGAAAGCATTTATAAAAATATTACAAGAGATGGAAGAGGTGGGCTATAAAATAACACCTCACCTATATAAGTTTGAAGAATATGGAATACCACAAGCAAGGCATAGAATTATTGTTGTAGGTATTCGGAGAGATTTGGGATGGAGTTTTAAAGTCCCGAAGGCTCCTTTGAAAGACAGAAAATTATGGAAAACATCAAGACAAGCTCTTGAAAACCCTCCTATTCCAGAGGATGCTACCAATAATGAATATACAAGGCATCAGCAAAAGGTAATTGACATGCTAAATAAGATCCTTCCAGGTGAAAATGCATGGTCTGAAGGCATACCAGAACATTTAAGGCTAAATGTAAAAGGAGCAAGAATGTCCAATATATATAAGAGGTTAAATCCAGATCTGCCTGCTTATACGGTTACTGGATCTGGTGGTGGCGGGACACATATGTATCATTATGATGAACCGAGAGCCTTAACAAGTCGTGAAAGGGCAAGACTTCAAACATTTCCAGATAATTTTGAATTTTTAGGTGGTAAAGAAAGTGTTCGAAAACAAGTTGGGATGGCTGTTCCCCCAGAAGGTGCGAAGATAATTGTTGAAGCAATACTAAAATCCTTTGCTAAAATAGACTATGAAACTGAACCTGCGAAATGGGAAGAAGAACTACCAGAAATGCTTAAAACGGGAGTAAATAAAAAAAGAAAAAGTAAGTCGCTTGTAAAAAGATAAGAGCTTGGATATCCTAACGGGCTCCGTTACCTATCGCAAAACTCGATATTAAATTATAAATGTACCTATATTTGTATAGTGAATTGTACCGTGTTTTGTAGTTATATTTGTAATTTAAAAAATCTCAGTTCACTGAACTGAGATTTTTCTTCTATTTATTTTCTATTGCTTATTCAACTAAAGCACCCGTTAGCTTAATGTGAACCTTGGTCACGTTCCTTTAAATAGCTATCATACGTCTCTTGGACCTTATCTTTATTAGGCGTTATAGTTGACGTTCTTTGCTGTATGTCAATTAGTAAATACAATCCTCTAAATATGCAACCAACAACAACACCAAAAGCAATAATTCCACCTACCAGTGGTCCCATCATCCATAAAACCCACCCTAAAATGACACTCAAAATAATTGATAGTAGCAAATACATATTACCCCTCCATTTTTAAATACAACACTGAAATTAGCTTATCATATTACCGATTCACTCTTACGCTAACCTGCTCCATTAGTTGAATAACTCCTGTTGAAGTAATGCACCCGTTAGTTATCTTTATATTGATGGGCTACCCCAAGCAACAAACATATAAATGAATATTAAAATCATAAAAACAGAAACAATCTTTTTTTCTTTATATGTCTCAAACACTACCAATAAGGTTACTATTCCAAACAAAATCAGACCTAAAACATCTAACTGATTCGAATCAAAGAAAATAAGATTGCTAAAAGCAATAATGCCAGTAACTGCAATAGCAACGTTAGTTAAAAGTTTAAATTTGCCATTCATCATAAAACTCTCCTTTTTAAATATTTTATACTCTCCCCTTAATCGAAAAACTCTAATCCTTGTTCAACAATCCTGCTGCGTTAGTTTAAGTACATTTCTTCACAAACTCTATATTTATTTTAACATAAATATTCAGATTACCTTGTAAAATCAGACGAAAGCTAATATATATTCAATTTAATGGTGAATTTATGTATGCCAATTTGTATACGATTTTTTAGTACAAAATGTAGACGCCACTGGCTATTGTCATCTTACAAATAAGGCAACAAATTACACTATAATTTCAATGTATATTATTAATAAATTTCTGATACAACAACAATAAATGACCAGCAATTTAGCATACAATTTGTTGGTCATTTTATATTATTTTTTAATGTTTGCGATAGGTAACGGAACCCGTTATAGATATCCACGCTCTTTTTGTTTATCAGTTACATTATTAGCTATTAGAAACGTCTGTGAGCAAATCAATATCTTCACTTCGGTATCTTTTCTTTGTCTATAACACAGGTAAGACGTTTGCATATGGTGGGTCAGGAGAAATAATAGCGAAGGGTAATTGAGAATTGCATAGTTCAAGAAATTTTATATGGTTTTCAGTCAGGTTTTCAACTATGTCTCTACTTTCTGATTGTTTTATACCATCTAAGGTACTATTCACTATAGATTTGTTCAAGACCTACATCGGTAATCATTGTCAAGGGAAACGGACTCTTTCGACTTCTTAGCCAGCAATGAGGACATGGAAGGTGAATTAATAGAAGGATGGTTTTTTGGTTTATAAACTTTCTTTATCTAATATAACGTACTAAACCCACAGGGTTTTATGTAAAAATGCTGACTAACCTCAGCATTTTTTCTATTAAAACAAGCTATTGATAGTATTCTTTACTTCTTCATTAGCAACTATTTCCTCTATTGACTCTTCTTTCTTTCCAGGAAGCGTTATGTCTTTGTATTGTAACGCTTCTAAAAGTTTTTCCACAATCTTTTCTTCGTCAATATCGGTATGATTATTATTCATATCATTGCAAATAAGATTGCGGATATATTCACTTAGGTTGCATGCTTTCTTCTTTAACTGGATAAAATGCCACAGGTCATCATCATGCGGAAGAAAACTTATGGTGATTTTATTTCGTTCAATCATCAGGCATACTTCACTTTGAGGATTTCGAGGAAGCTCTTCACGTTAGCGAACTGAGGATTTATAACAATGCAAGCATGGCGAAAGGTGTGTTTAATTTCATTTGATAACAAATTTGCACCGCCACCTACGAAGTAAATCTTGTCCTGATTGAGTGTATATCCATGCTGTTTTGCATAATTTATTATGCTATCAAGATGGTTCTTCTTTATCTTTTCAATTAACTCTTCACTTTCCTCGACTTTTTTACCGTAATGAGTAAAGAAGCCTTTTTGAACGATTTGTTCAAGATCATTGGAGGATACAGTCATACCATATTTTTCAACGAGTTCCCGTTCTATTTTTGCTTTTAAAGAACTACTTCCCAGGTTAGAAACTATCATGCTATTAAAATCAGGTTGAACACCATTAAATGTACAGTAAGTGGTATTAAGCCCTCCGATATCAAATATAGCTGTAGAGTGTTTGGAGTATTCTTTTTGACTTTCATATACCAATCCCATCCCTTCAAAGCATATTGTTAGGTCATTAAGGTTGAACATATAGGACTTTTCATTAATACAAATAGATATAGTACGATTGTTATTTTCCATATATCTTTTATATGAATTTTTCAGTCGTTGGCTTTTGTAGACATTAATTGGTGCGTTGATAGCGACATGAAGTTGAACGTTGTAAAACTGTAGATTTGCCTTTTTCATTAGTTCTACAATAGCTGTATAGATAGCAAGTTTATGAACCAAGGACTCCTTGGACAGATTATGATCGCTGTGGTTTTCCGACACTGTGTCGCCCAAAAGGTGTTCACTTCCCTCAAAACCCACTTTATAGGAGTTTTCTTGAAGCTCAATACCCAAATCATTAGTCATCTGCATCTTCGTTCTGAAAAGCACGATGTAGGTCTGCCCTCTATATTCCATCATCGATTTAGTAGAATGCTTTCCGCAGTCAACGGAAATAAAAACTTGTTCTTTCATTTGTTTCTCTCCTTTCGAATATTAATTTATATATCATATACAGGTTGTATACAAAATATAAGAAAATTTCATAAAAGATTGTCGAAGACGGTTTTAGATTTCATAAATTTTCTTAAATCATTTAGTGTCAACTTTGTTTAGGCTATAATGGATGATAAAGATAGTGAATAAGGGCTAAACAGAGGATGAAAAGTAATATACATAATACTTTATAAACAATATATTTTGATAAAGGAGCCAAAGAAATGGCGGAGAATAGTTTCGGCGAAATTGTTAAAAGAGAACGAAAAAAAAAGGGAATGTCACTTGCGAAGGTTGCTGAGGCAGTAACTAATATAGATGATGACCATAAAATTAACCCTTCTTATATCAATCGCCTTGAAAAAGGTAAACAGTCTAACCCAAGTTTTATAATTGTAGCAATGCTTTCCTCTGTTCTTGGTTTGGATATGAGAGAAGTGTTTAAAGCGTTTGGGTTTGAACAATTGATCGAGGATTTTGATTCTGGGGCTGAATTTACTTTAGGCAATTTGTTACGGTTACATACTATCAAACATGATGAAATTGACAATGATGTCGAAACACCAAGAAGGTACTTAAATAATAATGAGAAAGAAGCACTTGTCAATTTGTTATCGGCAGTCTTTAATTATTCATTGGAGAAGAATAGCCCTCCAATTGATAAACTAACCAGCGTCATAGAAGAATTAGACAAGCTACGTAACGTACAACAGCAAGTATTAAAAGAAGACAGTGCATTTAATGTAAAATGCATGAGTGTGACATTTACTATTGAACAAGGGTCTTTACTGCGACAAGAAGGAATCAACCTTGATGAATGGAAAGAAAAAGTAAAGGAAGCTATCGAAGAAGAGTTTAATAAACTAATGGATTATCCGAACGGAATTTTAATAATGACGATTGATAAAGAAAAATGGCTAATACAAAAGAAGAAATACCAAATCACAATCTTATCCAAACAACCAGTAGTAGTTGAGTTGTAATATGCTAAAAATCTGAACTGATATCAAAATATCGGTTCTTTTTATATAATGGGGTTACATTGAAAACAACATTATTGCCTGTAGTAAATAATTTAATAAATATTGCATATAGTCATTGACAAGTGATAAACTCCTTTGTATAATTCGAATTGTAATAAAGAATATGGATAAGATTTTACACTAACCGAAAGGGGCGAGAGACTAAAAGGTATTTTATTTGAACTAACCTCAAATCTTCAAGTTGATTCCTCGCAATAAGGTATTAAGCCATTAAAAAAACCACACAAAGGAGAAAAGTAAATATTATGCGAACAAATATAGTTTTACCCCAAGAAAGTATCCCCTCTGAATTAAAATTACTAAGACAGTGGGTTTGCTATAAAGCAATGCCCAGATCTGAAAAAATTTCGAAAGTACCCGTTAATCCCAACACTGGTAAGCCGATAGATGCTCAGAATTCAATGAACTGGCTCACCTTCGAAGATGCTCTACAGCAGTTGCAGAATTACAATATGAAAGTATCAGGTGTTGGGTTTGTCTTTACAGCCAACGATCCATACGTTGGAATTGATGTTGATGATTGCATTGATGAAAGTGGAAATTATAACGAAGTTGCTCAAAACGTAATTAACACCTTCGAGGATGATAGTTATATTGAACTTTCCCCGAGCAGGAGAGGTATTCATGCTATTGTTAATGGAAACAAGCATACGACGAAATCCAAGAATAGTGATTACGGAATTGAAATATACTCGCAGGGGCGTTATTTTACTGTAACAGGTAATGCAATCAATCAGATGGAAACGATTAAACCAACTAATCTTCTAAGAGAAATTGAAGATAAATACTTTACGGCTCCAGTTAAGCAAGAAATAGTGAATCACCCAAACTTAACAGAAGAACAGGTGTTGGATAGGATGTTCAGAAGCAAGAGTGGTCATGAAATTCAACAATTATTTCATGGAGGCACATCTATGTATGGTGGAAATAAAAGCAGTGCTGATTTAGCTTTATGTAATTATTTTGCTTTCTACACTGAAAACGATGAATATTTAATGGACAAACTGTTTCGTATTTCTGGATTATATCGCCCTAAATGGGATAAAAATCATTCTGCAGATGGTCGAACTTATGGACAAATGACAATAGATAAAGCGAGAGCGGGAACCAATAATGTATATGGTGGAAATGATCATTCACTAAGTAAAAAGAAACACTTTATATTAGACCGAAATAGCCAAGGTCAAAAGGATCACAATGATACTCCATGGTATGAAAAAACTCCGAATGGATCATTGAGGTTTATGCCAGATATCTTGGCTGATTATATGGTAATAGAAAATAACCTTGTTTATTCAAAAGCACACTTCTTTGAAGGTGAAAATGGAGTTTATAAAAATGTAGAAGATGAAAAAGTTATACAAAGACAAATCAAGAATAAACTACTGAAAAAACACATTTCCCCAAAATATATAAAGGATACATTCGAACTGCTAAAATTGAATGCTCTCGTAGATATTGATTTATATGATGTAGAACAACTACGAGGAAAAATTAACTTAAAAAACGGAATCTATGACATTACAACAAGGGAACTTCAAATTCATCCTCCAGAATTAAAAACAGCATTACAAATAAATGCCTCTTACGACAAAAGCGTAACATGCCCCGAATTCGAAAAATTCCTTAATAATGCTGTTACTCCAGAAGATAGGAAGGTCATTCAAGAACTAATTGGCTATTTATTAACAACTGAAACAAAAGCTGAAAAAGCCTTTATCTTGTATGGCCCTGGTCGAACTGGCAAATCTACTTTGCTGAAGCTGATAGAGCGTATTCTTGGTGATAGATATGTTAGTAATCTGTCAATGCAGGATCTTAATAAACGGTTCTCATTAGGGAGAATGTACGGTAAATTATTAAATACCTTTGCTGACCTGCCGTCTAAACCATTAGATGATACAGGAGTATTTAAAGCTCTTGTCTCTGGAGACCGTTTGCAGGCAGAAAATAAATTCAAAGATCCGTTTGAATTTCGAAATAAGGCACGCCTCCTATTCTCATGTAATGAGCTACCTCAAAATTACGTTGACCGCACTGATGGCTTCTTTCGTAGACTTCAATTAATTCCATTCTTAAATCAAATTCCTGAAAATCAAATAGATCCAGATTTATACGAAAAACTAATTGCAGAGCGAAATGGTATTGTTTTGTGGGCCTTAGAAGGGTTGCACCGTCTGATTGATAATAATTATCAATTTAGTAAGAGTGAGTCATCCAATAAATTACTGCATCAATATCGCAAAGAAAGTAATAATGTGATTTGGTTTGTAGAGGAATATTGCATTCTTGACTTAGAAGCAAAAATTAAGAGCCAGGAGTTATATAAGATATATAAGAATAAGTGCCTGGAGAATAACAAGCAACCCATTTCAAAGATTAAGTTTAATCAATCATTGGAGAAAGAATACCCAACAATCATTCGGTATGAAGATATTTCAAGAGCAGTATCGTACAAAGGGATTTCTATTGTAAGAAATTAGATTCGCAACTTCCATTAGAGGTCATAATCACCACAAGAAGGGGGCTTTCGGTTAATGAGAGACTTTCTTAACTCTATATATAATAGGAAAAATATTGGGCATATGCTATACAAAAGGAATGTTTGCAAAAATAGGCTCATTTGCCGACTTAATCCCCCCCTCCTGTGGAAACCTTCTTTCCTATGGTAATTGTCATTAAATGTGCCGAAGTCGAGATGGTAATTAAAATGAAATCGATTATCAGAATCTTAATGGTTTTCACGCTCAAATACTAAAGTAAGGTTTGGTATCACACAATGAAATATGTATCACTGATTAAGGAGGTGACATTTATGAATAGCATGGTACAAAGAACACAATTGAAATATCGAAATGAAAGAGAAGGAGTGAATTATAGTATTATTGATATCGAATTCTCATTGAAAACATTAGCCAGGGAGGGTTTGATATGGACTTTGCAGGGAATGAAGGATTTGACTGAAAGTGAAGAAGTATTAATTCTCCACTATTTGAACGAATTTAGAGAAGAGCAAATATATGATAATGTAGATAATCTAATAACAATCCCCTAAAACAATTTATCATCTAATACAAATTCCCCCAATTTATTTACACACGTAATATAATAATGTACCTCAGGTTCTTTGTATGACAAGTTTTTTAGTTACCCTCCCCATCTTATTAATTCTTAAATTTCTTTTAAAAAAATTATAGATCTCGCTAACTTCCAATTCTACAATTCGCTTATTAGCATATTCAATAGAAGCAGTCTATTAAGGTAGCAATTGAGAGTAATGAGTTTGGGGTAAAAAAGGAGGAATATATATGCAAGGTAAAAGAAAACCATACCCCAATGATCCCAGAAAAACAGATGTTTATAATAAGGCTCTCGATTTTATGAATGACATGTACGATGCTATTGAGAGTTTTCCTGATATAGAAAAATACTGTATGTGTAATCAAATTAGAAGAGCAGTGAGTTCCATCAGTGCAAATATTGCTGAAGGTCGTCAGTCATTTTATTATTCCAAGGAATTTAGTCATTTGGATATTGCCATTTCAAGTGCGGGAGAGATCAGAGCCTTTCTCGATATGGGATTACTCAGAAGCTATATCACTTATGAGCAACACCAACAGTTAGATAAAAAAGCTGAGGAAATTGTAAAAATGTTGATTGGTTTAATGAATTGGGTTGATAAGCAAATTGAAAATGCCGGGAAGGAAAGGGCGAAATGAAATGAGAGTGGAGAACTTTCGTAAATATACCTTATATGATCGGTCGCTCGATTTAATGATTGCAATATATCGATTAATCGATAATTACGCATTAGACCCTGATGATAGACAAGCAAAAGAACTTTATCGATGTGCAATTAAGATCCCCAAATTGATTGCATCTGGTATAGGGCAAACGAATATGAATGTCCGTATTAAAAGGCTTAATATGGCAAAAGAAAAATTGGAGTATTTACAGGGGGCAATCAGGTTTTATGAGAAACAACGTCATATTGATAATCAATACTTGGATGAAATTGAGGATAACAGAATTCAAGTCATAAAGCTGATGAATGGATACTTTGGTTGGCTGAAAGAAGGTTGTTAAAAGAGCGGATTATGTCTAAGTGGCTACGTTATCTTTCACAAACATTAATAAATGTAATGTAATGACCTTCAATTTGTACGTTATTTTGATGGTCATTTTTTTCTGATATGAGGAATCTCGATTAAATTGTAGTGTGATTTCTACACCAATTTGTTAGGTAGTCAGGGTAATTCTACATTTTGACCTGCAAATTCGTAAGTAGATTGGAAATCGTTACTTTTAACTTGAATTTTAAAGGTATTCTGAATATTTATGTTAAAATAAACGTAGAGTTTGTGAAGATATGATCTTAAACTAACGCAGCAGGATAATTCAATAAAGAACTTTTTTAATAGGTAATCGTAAATAAATATAAGATATTGCTTAGGGAAGTGAGTTCATTGGAAATTTTGACCATTTTAATTATAGGGATTTTATTCTTAACGGTTGGTATTATTGATTTTTTTATGCCTTCTAAATTGCATCGGGTAATTAGATTTATTATTAGATTCATTATTATATATATCGGTGTAGGATTTACTTTGTACGCTTTATTAAGGCTGTTCGGTTTAATCACATCTTAAAGTAAAGGGTGCTTTAGTTGAAGAAGCGTTGACAATAAATATAAGAAAAATCTCAGTTCACTGAACTGGGATTTTTTTAATTTTAATTTCAAATACAGTGCAATTAGTTATGTAAATTTGGTTGCATTTTATAAAAAAATTTGAGGTTTGCGTATAGATTACGTAACCCGTTAGCTTATGTCCTCCCTTTTTATGTTAATTTTAAAAAGCATGTAACTAATCAAAGTAATTATTACTATCTTGGTTGTTGCTAAATTAACTATTCAATGGAAAATATAGTCTTTTCTCCATACCTGCTTAGTTGTTGGTCAATCTCAAAAAAAGAATATATTTGTTTTTTTATACAGAATCCAATTATTGCTTCATACACTGTTAGTTCTTCTGAAAGACTATACCCTGCCACTCTTAATAATTTTTCAGTTTCTTCAAGGTTTAACTTTAAAATGACTGCCAAACATAATAACTTCTGCTTGGAAGGATGAATCTTGCCATTGGTAACTTTATGCCAATACTCTTTCTTGATTCCTGCTCTTAAATGGAGATCAGTAACTTTTTTCCTTTTTTCTTCTAAAAGGTTATAGAGATAATCACCAATTTTCCTTTTTCCCTTTACATTTTTAACTGCTTCATCTAATCCAGAAACATCAGTAAAAGTAAAAGTATCTTTGAAAATAGTGTTAATCTCTGTGAAGAAAAAGTCTTCTGGTATATCTATTTGCTTAATCAATCTAATAATTTGTTCGGACTCAATAAAATGCTCCAATTCCTGCTGATTGATTGTAGAACCGTAATCCAATACTAAACCCCCAATTTTAGAAGTGACTTCATAGGCAACTTTTTAAATTCGTTGCCCATATACAATGTAATTATACAAGGGAATAGAAACCACAACAATGTACAAGTCCCTAAAAATTTTAAGAGGTGATAATAGTAAAATGGAAACAAGAACAGTTATTGAATTAGATGGTTTGGCAAAGTTTGAGAAGGGAGAGGTAATTAAGGAAATGATAGGAGTGCTAATTATGGAAGCAATCGAATTGCATGAAAATACTGTATTATATCTGGAAAACGAAAATAAGGATATGTTGGTAAGTTCTCTTAAAAAGTGGGGAGAGCATCGGAATTTTGATAGTGAATTTTCAATTGAGGTAATGGGAGATCAAAATTGGTACTACCTGTGTAATGGTGTTCTCTATTTGAAAGATATGGTTAAGGCAACTCAAAAAGTGTTAGGAATTAGTAGGGATTATCAATTATCAGATAACAAATTATTTATAAAAGTTATCGGCTTTATCAAAGAGGATGTTGACTTTTTATACTCTAAATTTAAAGAGGAATTTAGTCACAAGATTAATTTTTGCGTAGTGTAATTATAGACTTAAAAAAATAGGAGGAGATTAAACATGGGTTATCAAGAGTCATTCATTAAATTCAAAGATGTTACAACGTTGATAAAGCAGTTAAAAAGCTACAATAAGAGAGACAAAACTGAGGATATGGCTGAGATTGTGTGCATTGATAAAGTCAAAAAAGAAATTGTTCCTTTTAAAGAAGGTGAGTTAGTTGCAGTTGTTTGCGGAGAAAGAAGCGAACAACGAGACCATAATAAATTAAGAAAGGGTTTAGGTATTACGAATGTTCAGGATATCGTGTTCATTGATAACCCTTACTATTGGGAAATGACAATGGATCAGGATGTTGGTATAGGTGAAATATTGGGAGAGCATTTTGAAAAATTTATCACTTGATGAATATGAGAAATCACTAAAAAAAAGGGAGGATTAAAAGTGAACGTTATTTTGCAACAACAAAGAATAGAGGAGTCGTCTTATCTGTAATACTTCAAAATTAACCATATGTATAAAATCTCCATGAACAGTAACAACTTGAAGTCGATACAGTAGAATCCAGGAAAAAGGTAAAGTGCATGTTGCATTACCAAAAGAATAAAATTGACTATATATTAGATAAAAAAGGGGAGTAAAAAGTGTCTGAAATTGTAGAAACAATTTTAAATCCGAAAGAAATGACATTAGAAGAAAAATTAGAAGGAGCAAGAAAAAGAATCGAAGGCATTATATACCAGCTGTTTGCTAATGAGAAGGTTGACATCGAGGGAGCTAAAAAAGTTTTGGAACCTTTTGATGATGAATGGTTGATAAAAAAGCAGGAAAATGTTAATAGGGGTCAAATAATATTTTCAAGAAACCTTGCAAGAAATCTCACCAATGATAGAATTTCAGTTGAATTCATTGAGGATGTATGTCATGTGGACAGATCAATTTTTAAGGATTATATCGATATCGGAGGGAGGGAAGAATATGATGAATAACCGTCAGATAGTCGGTTATATACGTTTGGATTCTATTATCCATAATGAGGAACAAATCTAATGACTATTGATGACGGATACTATTCTTAGAATATGGTCAGACGAAGAAAAGAAGGAGGTGTATGTTCCACTGTTAAACCTTCTGTCTAAAAGAAGAATTATGGGATTGCTTAGTTTTGGAATGCAAAATTTTTCAGGAAATGGGCTTAAAAAGTTATGTATAAAGATTCGATTGGCTTATTCATCTTTTGAAGGTATGTGAACCTACATTCAACCATCTGACAAATTTGAAACTGTCCACATAACTTACAATTATGTTGATAGATTATTTCGATAGTTATTGCTTGCCATTTAACAGAACACTGACTATAATTTGGTTATTGTTATACATGAAGACCAAAGTGTCATCGAAAATAGGTGTCCGAGAGTTAAAAAAAAAAACTCTTGGCTATAGCCTATTGTCGATGACACCTTTTTTTTGACTAAAAAATAAAAGGAGTAAAATGAATGCGAATAAATTACACGTGCAACTTTGTAAAGTACAACGATTATCCAGAGGAGGGATTCAAAGATAGTGTTGGTTTAATATTCGAATTTGATGTAGCGGTAGAAATTGTTCATTCCTTATTTAATAAGTTGTTTCCATCGTTAATACCGTTACCTTTGAAACCTATTCAAGCATTAGAAAACTTAGGATTAAAAGGCAATTATTATGCAAGTGGGTTTCAAGTCGACTCTGTAGCCCTGATAATATTAGCTGACACTGAATTCGAATTAGTATCAAGAGATTATTCTATAAAGGGATTAATCACTAAAGATATGCTATGGAAGTACAGATATAATAGCCTATTGGATTTGGATAAGACAGACCTTCTTTACCATGCAATATTTACGACTAATGAAAAAAAGCCTGGTAAAAGCAGGGACATTTATTTTGGATCGATAGATATTGTCAAAATATAGAGTAACCAAAAGGAATGATGATTTAATGATCAATCAATTTGAACAAGAACTAACTGGTCGAGGGAATAGCCAATTAACCATTCAAGCATACTGTCAAGATGTTAAGCAGTTTTTACAGTGGTTGGAAGAAACAATTGGTTATAAGGCGGATACAATTACAGAAACCGATATTCGTGAGTATCGTCAATATTTGAATTTACACAGAAAATTAAAAGTGACAAGTATAAATCGCAAGTTAAAAAGCATTATTCAGTATCAGCGTTTCCTTTTTATGGAGGGCATCTGCAAAGAAGAAGTTGAGCAGGAGAAAGTTTTACAGAAAAATAACATTGAATTGGATTATGAAGTAAAAATAGTAGAGAAACAAGAGTTATACCGTTTGAAACGTACTATAGAGGCGGAAGGAAACAGGAGAGATATTCTTATTTATTTTTTCCTTTTTGGTACAGGAGTAAGATGTAACGAATTGGTGTCAATTGAATTAGAGGATATTAATATAACGGAACGAAATGGTAAGAACAACTATAGTTACGTGATGATTCGTAACGGAAAAGGGGATAAGGTAAGGAAGATAAACATGAATTCACAAGTGATAAATGCCTTGAAAGAATATTTACTTGTACGGCCAAAAGTTCCATCACATTTATTACTTCAAGGACAAAGAGGATCACTGACAAGATTAGCAATAAATAAGATATTAGAGAAATATAGCAGGAAGGCTCAACTTGATTTCGTAGTAACGCCCCATATGGCTCGCCATACGTTTTGCTCTAATTTAATCAAAGAAGGAAAAGTCGATCCAAAAACTGTTGCTATTTTGAGCGGACATAGTTCTGTCGATACACTTTATCGCTTCTATGTAAATAGTAGTGCAGAAGATAAACAAAAAGCAGTAGATGGTTTACAAGTTTAGTTTATGACGAGTTTCTTCTATAATAATGTGTTGTTATTTTAAATGAGGTGGAAAGATGATTCGAGAATGGAAAGATTCGACTATCAAGCGATTCTTGAAAGAAGGACGGGGGCAGGGTGAAGGTCAAGAATATAAATCTTGGTTGCAAGTTCAAGATATAGCCTCCCAGGGAAGGTCATCACGCACATTTGGTTTTACGTCTCAAAGAGTACACCATTTATTGAGTGATTTGCAATTGTATTATTTCTATTTGTTGGAATTTGATGACCAGGTAATTGATATTCGAGAGCAATTTCCTCTCCTGGACTTCCATGAAATGAACGTTCCAGTAGATCAAGAACTTGAAAAGAAACTATTTAACTCAAAGACAAATGTACCTCATGTATTTATTGTTCCCTTTATGGTAACAAGGATTGATCAGGACGGTAATCCCTTTTATGAAGCGAGAGTAATTAAATCATCAACTGAACTTGCAAAAAAAACCACAATCTCTCGTTTGGAATTGTTAAGGCGATATTTCGAACAGAAGCAAATTGACTTTGGAATTGTAACAGAAAAGGAAATTAATAAACAGTTAGCTCGAAATACTGGTTGGGTGCTTACTGCATATGACATACAGGATTATCCAGAGTTAATAGGAAACCTTGCTTTCCTGAAAAAAGATTTGAAGGATTATCTGACTAACCCAATAGAAACTTTCCAGAGTATTATCCAAAGGATAGAAAAGTCTTATCAATTAGATGAAGGATTAGGGTTAATCCTATTAAAACATCTTGTCGCAACAAAGGAAATTCAGATGGAATTGAATCAGAAAATTGACCTGTCAAGGAGGGTTGAAGAATATCGTGTCCAAGTTTCAAATTTAGAAGCGGATGGTGAAAATCATGCAGTTAGTGGTTAATGAATTGTTACAAAGTAAACATGATCAGAACAAATTGGAACGTATCGTTTGGGTAGATTATCTAAACAAATGGTGTTACTTAGTGAACATTAATAAGCCTTCTTTTCCATACCGTTTAAAAGTAAACGATATTATACATCGGTTAGAAACAAAGGAGCTTGAAAAGGTTCAAGAAGACCCTTTGTTTATAAATGTAAAAGATGCTGAACTAACGGATGCAGAGAGAAAAAAACAGGATGAAGCGTGGGGCATAATACAAGAAATTTATTTGACACCAGATATTTTTCTGCCAAAACAGAGATGGAAATTAATTAAGAAGGCGAGTGATAAATTTGCCGTAAGTAACAAGACCATCTATAACTACTTGATTAAATATTGGGCAAGAGGAATGATAAAATCCTCGCTTTTGCCCGACTACCATCTTATAGGTAAAGGTAAACGTGAATATAATCAGAAAACAGGAAGACCTGCCGTTTACTCTTCCTCAATAAAACGAACAAATGTTAATGAGGAATGGAAAAAAATATTTCGGGCTTCTTTAGAAAAATACTACTTTATCCGATCTAAACCCTCTTTGAAATATGCGTACCAGCAAATGCTCAAAGCATATTTTTCTATTAAGAGTAACGAAATGGATTATAAGGTGCTAAATGTAGATAAACCGATTCCTACTTTTGACCAATTTTACTATTGGTATAGAAAATGGAACAAACCAGAGTATGCCATTTATAAAAGGGAAGGAAGAAGAGAATTTTTGCAAAATCATCGTGCTATTACGGGGTCTGCAACGGAGGATGCTATGGGAATTGGAGTATATGCCATCGACGGAACGGTTGGGGATATATATTTGGTTTCAAGTTTGGACAGGAATAAGGTAATCGGTCGCCCTTTGATTTACTTAACGGTGGACATATTTTCCAGATGCATCGTTTCTGTGTATGCAGGAATTGAGAATATGTCTGGCGATTCGCTAAGATTAGCTCTTGCTAATGCGTTTAGTAATAAAAAGGACTTTTGTAAGACAAAGCTCAGCATGGAGATTGGAGAACAAGATTGGCCGATTCATTATCTGCCACATACATTATTGGCTGATCGTGGAAGTGAATTGATATCAGACGAACTAACAAGTTTGGTTGAAAATCTCAACATTAAAATTCAAAATACTGGGCCATCAAGACCTGAGCTAAAGGGAACTTGCGAAAGGTTCTTCCAAACCCTTCAGTCCCATCTCGCCCCCTTCCTCCCTGGAACAGTACAAAAAGATCATATTCAACGAGGAGGTCAGGATTACCGCAAAAAGGCTGTTTTAAATCTTAGAGAATACTCGCAAATACTGGTGAGATGTGCGTTGTATTACAACAATGGTCATTATTTAACAGATTACCCACTAACAAAACATATGATAGAAGCGGGAGTACCCCCAAACCCATTAAAAATTTTTGAATGGGGGTTGAAAAGTGGAAGTGGTCTACTTAGATCCTTGAATTATGATCAAATCAGAAGTAATGTGTTTCCTAAAAGCCAAGCAACAATTGATTCTAAAGGAATCTCTTTTAAGGGTCTCTATTATAGTTGTCAAACAGCACTGAAGGAAAAATGGTTTTCCACAGCACGGACAAACGGTTCATGGAAAACAGAAATAAGGTATGATCCACAGGACATGTCACAAATATATATGCATAAAGACAGAAAAAACTACGAAATTTGTACGTTAATTGAACACTATGAGATATACCAATCAGCAAGGATAGAAGAGGTAATGGATTTAAAAAGAAGCAAACGTCAACAAAAAGCTGAATTTCAAGAAACTGAAATGAATGGCAAAATTAAATTAGCACAAGAAATTGAAGAAATTGTAAGACAAGCTAAAGAGGAATCTAAAATAGAATCCAATAACGGAAATCTTTCAAAAAATATTAAGGATATAAGACAAAATCGGAAAACAGAGCAAGAATTAGTACGTGAAGCAAATAGAGCAAAAAGTCAATCTCATATTAAAGCAAAAGAAAATGATTCTATCACTATATCTTCGAAACAAGTGAAAAACATTGATCTATTCCGTCAGAAACAGAAGGAAGGTCTAAATCATGAAAATCATTGAATTAGCTAATGGTACTCAGGCACAAGTTGCTGAATACAAGGAGCAGAGTGATATTTTAGAGTATCAGAATAACCCTTTGATTGAGGCCCTACCGCCAATTTATTCTAATCAAAAAGTGATAGATCATCTGAGTGTGTATCCACCCTTTAATAATGAAGAGAGATATTTGGATAATCATAAAAGGGTTCATTTTATACAAAGGTTATTACGCTATTATCAACCGTTGCCGATACATTTGCAGATACAATCATCAGTTGATCGACTTTTGAAAGCAGGCTATGTATCTCGCAATCCAGTTCACAATACTTATGCACAGGGGTTTGTGGATAACTGGAATAATATACAAAATAAATCTATTGATAAAGATGTCATTCAAACAGGTCAAACAATGAGTATAGTAGGGGTTAGCGGGGTTGGGAAGACGAGAACATTGCAACGCATCTTGGGAATGTACCCCCAAGTTATATCACACACATTATATAAAGGTAAACCACTAAATCAGTACCAAATTACACACTTGACCATTCAAACACCTTTTGACGGATCAGTTAAGACAATCATTTTTGATTTCATGTATCAGATTGATTTACTAATGGGGACAGATTATTTTAATCGTTATGCAAATAGTCGTCTTTCAACAAGCCAATTGATGCCGATTATGGCACAAATTGCGAAGAGCGTGAACCTCGGAATATTAATCATTGATGAAATCCAACATCTAAAGGCCGTAAAATCAAAGAGTTCTACACAGGTTTTAAATTTTTTTACTACACTGATCAATACCGTAAACATTCCATTAATAATGGTGGGAACGCCAAAAGCCATGGATATCCTACAGACACAATTTAGACAGGCTCGACGGAATACCAATGCGGGAAATGTAATGTGGAATCGTATGGAAAAAGATGAACTTTGGGATCTTTTTGTTCAGGGGATGTGGCAATATCAATGGACAAGAGAAGAGACACCTTTCAGTGAGGAATTTTCTTCCTTGCTTTACAATATCTCGCAAGGTCTCTGTGACATATGTTTAAAAGTCTACATGATGTGCCAACTTCGTTGTGTCAGTAGCGGTAAAGAAAAGATAACAATTCCATTAATGCAACAAGTTGCTGAGGAAGAATTAAAAATGGTTCAACCTATGTTATATGCTCTAAAAACCAATAATTATAAGAGACTTGCAGACTATGATGATATATCGTTCCCTGATATTGAAAATTATATAGAGGGTGAGCAGATTGTTATAAATCAGAACCAAGTTATGGAGTCTCTAAAACAGGGAGTAGATCGAAAGAATCAACAATCAAAATTAGTTGATGACGCCGTATTTCGATTGGGTATTCTTGGAATTGAAGATGATGTTGCAAGAGCAACAATATCGAATATCATTGCTCAAAATAGCGAAATTCAGGATTTATCTCTAATTGTGCAAAAGGCGTTTCGACTTCTAACTACGCAAGAAACAACTGACAATAAAGTCGATGAGAGTGACTTTCGGAAGGTTATAGAACAAGGAAAAGAAAAGGAACTTACTGCATATCAAGCATTATATGAAGCAGGCGTTATTAAACAAGATTATCCTCTGGATGATATGTTATGATTTTGCAGTTTCCGACTCCATATCCAGGAGAACTTTTATATAGTACAATTGGTCGCTACCATTTACGGTCAGGGAATGTCTTCTTGAAACATACCCTGGAAGATTTATTTGGGAAAAGAACGATTACTGCATCTGCTTTGCTACCTTCGGGGATTCACTCTCTTATAAGACGTCTACCAGAAAGCACTACTATAGATGAAAAAATGCTAATTGATAAACATACTATGTATCCGTTTTACTCAGCTTTTTTAGGGGAAAAGGCTAAATCCATTTATCAAGCGATGCTTAGCGAAGATGGGAAGGCTATTTACATGCAATCGGGCATAATGGCAAGTTCCATACCACAAAATAAACATTTTAAATATTGTCCAGCTTGTTTTAAAGAGGCTCTAAATGAATATGGGGAATTGTATTGGCAACGCCTACATCAGTTTCCAGGACAATTGATTTGTCAAAAACACAGATATTGGTTGGAGAATAGCACCGTTCCAATTAATCATTCAAATAAGCATAGCTTTTTGTTGCCAACCCTAAGCAATTGCGATTTAACAAAAGAAAACAAAGTAGATGAAAATACCCTGCAACAATATGTGGATTTTCTAAGACAGGCAGAGCAATTGTTAGATGGAAACCATAAACATAAAGATTTTATACATTTTACAGATTTTTATCGTAAGCATCTAATTGAAAATGGGTTTGCAAGTATAAACGGAAAAGTGTTTCAAGAGAGATTACATGAAGCCTTTCGAGCTTTCTATCCTGATAGATTCCTTGATAATCTACATGCTAATGTGAAATCAAAAGATTCATGGTTAGCCTCTATTACTCGTAAACATCGAAAGTCCTTTCATCCCTTTTATCACATACTCTTGTTAAATTTTCTGGGGTTAGATGTTAATGATGTTTTTCAAGCAACCTCGTTAAAAGTTGAACCATTTGGAAAACCTCATTGGCCTTGCTTGAATATAGTTTGTCCGAGATTCAGAAAAGATGTTATTAGGGCGGTTTCGATTAGAATCTGTGAGAAAACGAAAGAGCCTATAGGGAGGTTCTCCTGCAAGGAGTGTGGTTTCACTTATACAAGAAAAGGTTTGGAACAAAATGTAGAGGATCGATTTAGATACACCAGAATTATGGACTTTGGCTTTCTCTGGAAGAAGGAGTTAAGTTCATTGATTGAGGATCAGTTAAGTTATAGAGAAATAGCCCGTAGGTTACATGCTGATCCTAATACGGTGATTAAGTATGCAAAAGCGGGGGCGGATGAATCCAGGTCTAAGGAACCTTCGGATGCAATTATGGCTGATTCAGTAGAACGTAATCGCCAAATTTGGTTGAAACTGCAAGATGACCATCCGAATTTATCAAAAACAGAAATGAGGAACCAAAAGCCTTCTACGTATGCCTTTTTGTATAGAAATGATAAGGAGTGGCTACATAATAATTCACCTACCTTACAAAAAAGAAAGAGTGAAAAAAAGCGAGTGAATTGGAAGAAAAGAGACGTAGAAATATTAGATGGGGTTAAGAAGGCAACAAGGGAACTTAGGAACAGAAATGGAAGGCCGAAGAGGATAACGATTAAAAGTATTGCGGTTGCAATTGGGGAAAGAGCGGTATTAGAGCAACATTTAGATAAGATGCCGAAAACAAAGGTATTCATTAATAATGTTTGGGAATCAGACAAAGAGTTTCGCCTCCGTAGGGTAGAGCATGTGATTCAAGAAATGAGGGAAGCGGAAGATGTGATTAAGGCTTGGAAGGTGTTGAGAATGGCAAATATTAAAACAAAATTTATCAATGAGGTTACAGATTATATTGAGGAGCAAATTAAAGATAGAAAATAATCAAATATTACTTTGAAAAATGAGATTGAAATTATTTTCAATCTCATTTGCATTTACATTACCAATGGTCGCAAAGGGTTGCTCTTGTCATAGCATGAATACAGTTAAAATAAAAGGATAATTCTTTTATAGCATTTGTTATATCCTTTAAATCTACCTTTGTACTAACATGTGCTTGTACAAGTTCTTCGTCATCATTAAAAATAAGCAATGTACTTTTTGACTTAAATTGATTAAGTACATCTTTGGGATCAACCTTTTTGACACCAAATTTCTTACTATCAACATTTTTGTTTTTAGTAAAAGGATATCGAAAAAAAGTGCTATCAAAATCATAACCTTTAATTAAATCAACGTATCTCTGGTTGTCAGGGTTAATGATGTTCCAATCTCCTTTTGGTGCTTTTTCTACTAATAGACTTTTGTTGTTTTCAATTAGTTGCAAGTAATAACGATAAAGCGTTGATATGTCGTGACACTTTGTAATTTCTCTCCATTGATTCTTCTCTGATTTTATTAATGGCAAATCGTTATCGAAGGCCACTTCTCCATCTTTATACGGCAATTCCAATTTCCTATGAAAAATCGTGATTAGTGATTTTAAGAAAAGTTCGACGGAATGTCTATATAGATATAAAATCGGCATTTCTCCCGTATATATACTATCATCATAATTTTCATCGAGAAACAAAGCCGTTTGTCTGAAATTTGATGCTGTAACGCCAAAACCTAAGTCTATGTGTGTTGCTATGTCTGTCATCATATATTTCAAAAGAATCCCCCTTTTAATGAATTATACCATTACAAATGATAAGTATTAGATTCCCAAAAATCATTTGATTATTTTCAGTAATTTATTCCGAAAAACTTTATCTTTTTAGATATATATAACAATATACTTGACAAAACAAAATAAAAAGTAAATAATAGATTTAATTAATCTTGAAAATAGTGGGTGTGGTTGAATGGACAAAAGAATTGAAGAATGTATGCTTAAAGATGAACAAAGAGGTCTAATTTTGCAGGGTATTAAGAATGGAAAAGATAAGATTCGGGAGATATCATTATTGCTTGAAGAAACTACAACTAAGAAACACGCTCCTTTTATGCTTTATGACTATGTTAATACTTATGTTGAAAAGATAATATTGGACAACCCTCATACACAAATGAAAGTATATACAAGAAAAGCAGGGTGGCATCCATATATAGTAGTTCATGATGCCGTAAGAAATATTTTTATATTAGTGTTAAAACTTCCAGAAAAGAAATACATTTTTGAACGAAGTGGATATCGTGAGGAATTTTCTTTATCTAATTTCGATCGACTACTTCAAGCGGGTATACCAGAAGAAGAGTTATTTGAGCAGGAAACACACCAATATTCGTTAGACCTTGGTATTGAAAACCAGCCGTTTGGGATTGTAGTTTGCTATGATAGTAAGAGTGATGTTGTTTTTGAAGGTGCTTTAAAACCTGACCAAGAAGATTGGATTTACAAGGAAGATATAACAGAATACATCAACATTAACAACAACGACCTCGTAAAATTAAATAACTACAGTTTATCCGATATTAAAACTAATCTTAAAGATCGTAAAGAGGATGACGACATTGTTATTAAGCTAAAAAAATAATCCATCTTAGAATTACTAAATTAGTTAGGAGTAACGTCATGAAAGTTGAAAATGAGCCAAAGTTTAATCCGAAACGGTTAAGAGAAGCAAGGTTAATAAGAGGTTTAACAATAAAAGAATTTGCAGAAAAAATTGGTGTAACTAAGCAAGCGGTATCACAATTTGAGCTTGGGGATCATACACCTAAGACGGAAACAATGATGTCGATTATAAATACTTTAAAGTTTCCTAAAGACTTTTTCTATCAAGAGTTTAAAGAGCAATTTGTTGGAAATACGTTCTTTAGAGCTAATGCTACAACCACTAAGAAAAGTAAGGAAAGGCAATACAATAAAACATTATTAGCAGGATACATTTATGAATATTTATCCGATTATATCGAGTTTCCAGAATTAAATCTACCTGATATAAGCAGTTTCGATTCGGAATGGGATAATGAGTCAATCGAAGAATTGGCTCTTAAAGTACGGGAACATTGGGGGCTTGCGGATAAACCAATAACAAATATAGTTCATTTATTAGAAAAAAACGGAATAATGGTATTCTCAGTGGACACCGATAGTCAAAAAGTAGATGCATTCTGCCAACACCGTAAAGGTCGACCTTTTATTTTTCTCGGTAATGATAAACAATCAGCCTTTAGAAGACAGTTTGATGGCGGGCATGAGTTGGGGCATATATTGATGCACAAGGATATTGATAATCAAGATGTCCTTAGTAAACCAGAATTTAAATTAATAGAAAATCAATCAAATAGGTTTGCTTCTGCATTTTCATTGCCTGCAGATGCCTTTGCAAAAACTGTTACCTCTACATCTTTGCTACACTTTGTTGAGTTAAAAAAATATTGGAATGTATCTATTGCGGCCATGATATATAGATGTTTAGACCTAAATATTATTGATGAAGGAAAATATACTTCATTGCAAAAGCAAATTTCTATGAAGAAAATAAGAAAGAAGGAACCTCTTGATGATGTTTATCCATTACAAGAACCTGTAGTTCTAAAGAAAAGCATTTTAATGTTATTAGAGAATGATGTAAAGAATGAAAAACAATTAATTCAAGAAATGTCCGTACCCCAGGAATATATAGAAATGCTGTGTAACCTTGATAAAGGAACACTTAATTATAATGAGCCAGAACCAACCATAAAGTTAATTAAGAGATAGAAATTTAATTATTTCAGAAACACGAATACCTAAAGAATTCATTGAGTATCACTATCAATTAAATTTAGGATGGATGGATCAATATTTTGCTATTTAAAATAGTTAGGGTGTTGGGTGGATGTTGAAATTAGAAGAATATTTAGCACGACGTAAAATAGAGGACAAATTAAATGAGTTTGATGTAGAAGAACGTATGGAAAATATGAGAATCTGTGTTAACTATGTATTTGAATATTTTAATCAGTATCTTCAAATTGATGAAATGGAACAAAAAACGTTTATAAATAATGAGAGGCTGGAAAAGTTCAGAAAGCAATTGCATCCATATGATCAGGACGTTCAGGATTGGTTGGTGAGTATTTATGATGATCATGAAAAACATTTACATCGCTCTGTCATAAGCATTATAAAGAAAAATAATTTATTCCTATTATATTTTAAAGAGGACGAGTTTAGATCCTGTTCATATGATTGCTATTCAGAGCTTATCAAAAAGAATTCCTATTTGAGAGGTCAAACTGAAATGCTTTTTAGATTTATAAAAAATTATCACCGTATTCAAAGTCAAGGAAACACTGGACAATCGCCAGTATTTTTGACGGAAGAAATTGATGAATGGGTAAATAATACATGGGCTAAATACAAAGTAAATATTTGGGCATTTGTGTCTGACTATGCAAATAGATTTTTTGATGACGTTTCTATGTGGCCAGTTAAACATAGAATAAAAACAAATGAAGACTGGATGCCTTACGATTATGATTATAGGCAAAAAAATAATTTGTTTAATTTAAACATGCTGTACCCTAAAATTTCAAAAAATCCTTTTATTAGAGGGAAAAAACAATTTCTCGAAAATATGTTGATGTATGAGTGGCTACATAGCATTGTTGGTGACGAAGAGAATTATTGGGAAGAGTATTTCTCGAATTATGTAAAGGATATTTAATACTCTATTAATAATTCTGCGTTTAACATAGAATAGGTGTACAGGCTAACCAGTCTTTAACCCTGTTTAATGTATTGCAGTCTCTCCATGTTGGATTTTCTCAATGAGTTCCAGAGGATTTTATAGATAATTCGGATTTACAAATTAATTATTCATTTTTTATTTGGTAGAATTGATAGTAAATAGAAATATTTGGGGTGGTAAGTTGAAAAGCAACATTGAAAAGGTGTTCGGGATATTGCTCATACTCCTATTAGCCTTCAATTTTTTCTTTTTATTGCACATTAATAATGCAATGAACGAAAAGCAGGAGCATTTAGAAGAAAAACTTGTCGAGTTAAGTAGTCAAATCGGTGATCTGCAAGATGACGATGACAATTCTACAACAGAAAATGGTAATGCTGATAAGACAATTGAATTTCTTAAACAGCAATATACAAACTATAAGGATTTTGCAAATAATGATCGAGAAAGTTTCATGAACTTAGTCAGTTTATTTTTTGTTGCTTTAGGCGTTTTAGTAACAGGGGGAACAATAGTTCTTTATTGGGTTTTTGGTCAAACTAAAACAGAAGTTAAAGAGAATGCTAACACAACAATAAAGAATTCTGTTAAGGAAATCGAAGAAGAAACAAAAAATAAGATAAAAAGTTTAATTGATCCTACAATTGTAGGCTTTGAGGAAAAATACAATGAGTTAGAGCGTTTTATGGAAAATCAACATTCCATTCGAAAAAGTAGGGTTGTATTTTTAACCCCAGAAAGAAAAAAAGAGGAAACGGAGAGCCTTGAAGTAGCCAGGATTCGTGAAATAGTAGGGGAAGCACAAATAATGGGTTTAGATGAATTCGAAGAATTCGAGACAAAAATAAATAATAGAGAAATAGATATTATTATTTATAGATATGAATTAAATGGAAACGAACAGGAAGAAATAATACGGAAATATATTCAGAAACTGCAAGAATTAGACCTAAACATACCAGTAGTAGTTTATGCCACTTTTAAAAACAGGGTTATTGGGGAGGATGCTGAAATAATTAATTCTTACCCTTATTCTGTTTTGGCAAATATGCCGACAAGCCTAACAAGCAATATGATGTCTTTAGCAAATATAGTATCATATGAGAGGAGATAGAATAATGACCATAATTGAGTATCTTGAATCATTACTTGAAGAAGAAAAGGTTTATGATAAAGATAAAGAAGAAATTAAGAAAAAAAGGGATGAAGTAGAAACAGCAATAAGAGGGGAATTTGGCGATAAAGTTAAAACGGTTAAATACTCAGGTTCTGTAGCAAAGCATACTGCAATTAATTCAAGTAAAGATTTAGATCTTGCGATCCATTTCAAGAAAAATTCATTTGATACCCTAAAAGAAATGTATGATGATGTATTTGATTTTTTAAATGATAAGTATAATGTAAGAAAACAGAAAGTGTCCATTGGATTGTCAGATTTCGATGTAGATGTAGTCCCTGGTCGTCGTATAGATGAAGAGGATGAAAGTAATAATGACGTGTTTTTATGTCGGTCTGATGATGAAAGTCGAATTAAAACAAACATTGAAAAACATAAGTCTCACATTACAGATAGTGGATGTCGCAATGTAATTAAACTCATGAAAATTTGGAAAAACAAGTGGAATGTGAAGTTTAAATCATTTGCGATGGAATTGTTGGTTATACAGGCATTAGATGATTCCTCGGTATCAGGATTGAAAGATCGAACCAAAGAGGTATTACAATATATTGTGGACAATATTGAAGATATAAACCTAATTGACCCTGCCAACTCAAATAATAACGTTGCAGATGTAATTGAATATCACAAAAAACTATTTATGAAAACCACAGCATCTAATTGTTTAAGTTACTTAGATGAGGCAAATGATGACAGTGACAGTCAATTAACAGCTTGGAAAAAGGTGTTTAATAACTTCTCGGGATTAACTAACAATGACTATACAAGTTCAAGTGTTGTAAAGAGGAATACGTCTGATTGGGGGAGGCAACCAAATAGGAGACATGGGTGAAATACAATTATGGTATAAAGAAATGCCAGAAGTTTTTGAAAGAGAGAAGCGGATACTTGAATCAAGAGGATTCTTATTAAAACAACATAGTAATACGATTGAATTTACTGGTAATTCATCAGTTTTAAAAGAGTATCCACTAAGGATTATATATCCTAATGGATACCCTTCTTTTCCCCCTACTGTGATCAGTGAAGTAAAAGATGAATTAGTTTTAAAAAGCCACCAGAGAATACTAAATAAGGTGCTGTGTTGTTTTGGCTTTGCGTCAGAAAGATGGAGAGCCGATTTTACAGCCAAAGAGGTTCTGCAAGAGGCCGAAGAACTAATCGTTAATTTTTCTCCATTAACAATTGATGGGGACTCTGAGGTTTATGATGAAAGTGTGCCAGAACCAATAGTGAATCAATATAATTATGCTGACGGTGGTTTTTTAATACCGACTCCATTTGGTGATATGTCTTTTAATGAGTTAAAGGATACAAATGAGGGTACGATTAATTACTCTACCAAGCAAAAACGAGGAATAATAACATCCCTTGATTTACAGGGTGAAAACAAGATTGCTGACGATGGATATAAAGGTTGGTTTAAAGGTTCAACAATGTATAGATCCAAAATCTATAAAGTCTTTAATCCACCCCCATTAACCACAACAAATATTAAGTCATGGTTATTGGAGAATGACATCCGTATTAATCCAAATAGAAATCATTTTTTATTTTTTGTTTTTGAAGATGAATGGGGAAAAAAGGGTAATAAAAGAATGGCGTGGATAGCCCTAAAAATCCTTCAAGGAAACGCCTCTTGGATTCAATGTTATTTAGTAAGTGAAGATGATACTGAAATTCGAACTCCTCATGGATCTCTGATACGGGAAAAGGTGGTAACTGTGGTAGGAGCAGGCTCTTTAGGGTCAATTGTTTCAACTACTTTGGCACAAGAAGGAGTCCAGAAGTTTTATTTGTTTGATTATGATACTTATGAACCCTCAAATGCAATAAGACATCAAGTTAGACAATATTGGTTTGGGCTATCTAAAGTTAATGGTGTTTCTGAACGTATAAAGGAGTTATCACCAACGGCAGAAGTCGAAGTGTATAATGTGGCGGTAGGTAGCAGTAAAGATCAAGGAAACTATCAAAAAGTCAATAAGGCATTAGCAAATTCCGATATAGTTGTAGACACTACAGGAGAACATGGTGTGTCTCATTTTTTAAACAGATTTTGCGTTAAAAATAAAATTCCTTTAGTTATTGGTTCCGTAACAAATGGAGCATGGAGCTGTGAGGTTGTAAAGTATATCCCTAATCATTCTGGATGTTGGGGTTGTTGGAACAGAAGTTATGGTTATCGGAATCCACCAAGTTCTCCAACAGGTGAAATGCAATTTGCTCCTGGATGTGATCAACCAACATTTATTGGAGGAATATCAAGTATAAATATTGCGGGTGGGTTAGTTTCTCACGCTATTATAGACACTTTATTAAATGTGGATTTAGATGCAAAACACTATATTTTGTGGAGTGAAAGAGATTGTAGAGGGAATCGTAATTATGACGTGGAATATTTGAAAAACCCTGCCCTTGAGGATTGTGAAGTGTGTAATGAAAATCACTAATGTTCTATTTACAGAAAACAGTATATCCGATATTAATAAAATTATTAATCAACATGAACTTGTAACAGAAGTGGGAGGGACACTCGTAGGTTATCAACAAGATGGTCATTTAGTTATTACACATGCCTCTTATCCTGGCGAGAACGCAAAGATGTCCTATGATTCAATTGAAATCGATGGTGAATATGCAACAAAATATTGTAATCAACTTAATGAGTTATCGGATAACAGATTATATTTCCTGGGGGACTGGCATACACATTTATCTGATAACCTTAATCCAAGTAATAAAGATTTGGTTGCTATGAAATGTTTATCAAAATACGTCCCTGCTGAATATAGGGACTCGATAATTACAGTAATTGTTAATCATTATGATCCTTTAAAAATTAAGGCATATTTTCTTCATAAAGGTAAAAGGTTGAAAACAATTTCAAATTCTAAGATTCCTAATCCTGCATGGGTTAAGGGATTTATTTAGTTATCCCTTCTCCTTCTTTCCTTAATCCTTTACTCTATTATGTCTCCCTTAAACTCTTTTTTACAATCTGTAACTCACTCTTACAATCTTTAACAGAGTTTTGCAATGAAGGAGAAGCAGATGACAGCATTTTATGTAACCTGAATCAGAATCGGGAGCGTACCAACGGTACGCCATCTCGGTTCTTTTTTGTTTGAAGAAGGCGTGAGAAAATGCCTGAAAAAGCAAGCGGGAGTAAGAGAGATAAGGTGTGAGGATAAAGGTTGGTAGGAAGAAAACGGTGTTAAAAAGCATGAGAAAAGGCATGAAAAATCCCTTTCCTTTCTCCTCAATCCTTAACCCTATTCTGTAAAACTTAGTTACAATTTCGGATCAGTAAATGCGTGAATTTCACCTGATTTCTGTAAGAAATTGCGGTTTTCTTTGTAAAACATAGTTTCAGATTGGAAGGGTGGAAAAAGGGTGTGAGAGTAAGTGGGGTAAGGGATTGTGGGGGATGGGGTGGTTTTGTAAAACTAAGAAACAAAGGCACATAAGTAGATGAGCATTTTATGTAGTACCGTGTTTATGGAATTACGGCCCTTTTTTAAATGAGGATAGAATTATAAGGCAATAAGGAAAAAAGCTGCTTTGTTCAGGATGGCCCAAGAGTATGTCCTTCTTTTTTCTTCTACTTCTCATTTTTTTGTTGACTAATTTCTCTGGTTAAGAATCTTATCTGTCGTTCCAATTCATTTATTCTATCGTTGGTATTGCTGCTGTTATTGTCTGTTTGTTGCGTTTGTTCAAGTGTAAGGACTGCGGCAATTGTTGAGATAGCATCACCCAAGGTAGAAAGCAGTCCCCCAAGTACAGCTAGTTTTGCAGAAGTAGATTCAACATCCGAAGCGCCATTACCAGTATCCTTAGCAAAATTGGACCTCATTAAATTAAACTGGTTGTTCTTCATCCTTAACCCTCCCCGTTCGAGCTACTCTCTGTATTTTATGGGGAAAATAAAAAAAGGTACATTGTATTACTTTGAAAAAAATATTTCATCTGCCCTTCTCAAAGAAAACTGCTTATTATCTGAAGTTATGCGCAAACAAATTCAATTCATCGTTTATAATAGAAATAATAATTCAATTCTTATAAAAAGGTGTTTTGCTAAGGATTTCTTTCCAGAATAAGGATGTGCCTCTATTTTTGAAACAAGGTCTGATTATTGGGAGGAATACATTGTATGGTGAGGTATGCGGAGTTTAGTAGAGCTGTAGATTTATTTGTTCGTGGAGAGTATTACTTTAGTAGCCAATCTGAGTCCCAAGTGCATGTTTACGATTCTGTAAAACATCTTGCTTTTGGTAAAAAAGTTAGCGGTAGAACCGATGAATTTATCATTTATTATTTAAAACTAGATCACCTTATTAATATTATTAATAAACTTGGATTGAAAAAAGACTATTGGCTTACTGTGATTTCTGATGAAAAACCTTATATTCTTAATGAGAGGGGATATACCATCAAAAGTAATGAGTTTCTTATGGATTTAAATTTGGATAGTTGGCCCTTTAAAACAGAAAACAAGATAATAAGGCGTGTCAAAAATAAGGGAGAAGCCTGTCGTATCAATGATTTTTTTGATAAGGCAGTAATTGACCTTGAAAAATGGAATGAACCAAATTTGCGATTTTACGTTGGCGAGGAAAACGGGAATCCTGTATCTTATGGTAGCTATGCGCTACTAGAGAAAACTGTTTTTTTAAATAATGTATTTACTTCGAAAATGTATAGGGGTCAAGGAATTGCTAAAGCGCTTTGCCAAAATATGCTTATTGATGCTAAACGGGAAGGTGCTAACCAGAGTGTACTTGTTTCGAGTCAGATGGGACATTCATTATATCAAAAATTGGGTTATAGAGATGTATCAAAAATGTGGGTGTACGAAAGGAAATCTTAAATAAATGCTAGATTAGTCGAAACCATTTAGAGGATAAAACTAGTTGTAACCTATAAATCTATTGCTCTATTACTGAATTGTTTCAACATGATTTGATTAGGAGGTTTCGAATTCGCACAAATGAAGTTCGAGATTGAAACGGAACGACTGTCTTTGCGCTTGTGGGAAGAATCAGATGCAGTGTGGTATAGGGAACTTGTTAGCGAACGGGGGGTGGCCATGCCGACTATCGAAGAAGCGCGAAACAATGTTATCACCTTACGTGAAAGAGCACTGGAAAATGGTATTGGTCTTCTGACGATCCGTCGCCGGGATGAAGGCGATTTAATTGGATACTGTGGATTGATTATTGGTCGTGCCACTCTGGAAGAGCCTGAGATCGCCTATGAATTGTTTCGCAGAGTGCACGGTAATGGATATGCAACTGAGGCAGCCTCCTCTGTTATGGAAACTGCGAGAGCAACTGGCCGGAAACGGTTCTGGTCAACTGTGGGCTCCTGGAATGATGCGTCTTTCCGAGTGCTCGAAAAAATCGGATTTAAGCGGCACAAAAGCACATGGAATGAGGGTGACGAAATTGTTTGGAACGTTCGAGAGTTTTAGAGTTAACAACGTTTAATCAATTCAAGAAAGAGAAGATATCTTCAGCGGGAAAAGAAATATCCGGAAAACAAGTTGAAGTGAAAGGTGAATTCTCATTGGAGTATATTTCTTTTAGCTGGAAAGAACTTTTGTGAAGCACGTATTTTTCAATGCTTTGATTTTGATAATCAATGATTAAGTACTCCTTTACACCAGCTCTTTCATAATAATTTCGTTTAAGGAGACGATCATTACGGGCAGTGCTCGGGGATAGGACCTCAACAATTAAGTCCGGTGCACCGTAGCAGCGCTTATTACGAAGCTTGTTCTTATCGCACACAACAGAGATATCAGGTAGAACCGTTACATCATTTTTCCCTTTTTTTTCGCCTTTAAATGGAAAGATAACTTGAAGGTTACTTCCGTATACCTGGCATGTGCTTCCTTTAAGTGCGTTACCGATTTCCCGAATCAAATTCGCAATTATGCCTTCATGCTCATAAGATGCCGGTGCCATAAAAACAGGGGTACCGTCGTATAATTCTGCACGTTCTTCCTCTTTTACACATAGTAAAAACTCATCTAGTGTGTACAATTTATTTTTATCCAATTGAGACATTTTTAAATCCTCCTTTTTAACGACTATTATTTACTTTAATATAGCAAGCGTGAATTGGGAAAGCAATATTAACTTGAAGGTTAAAACCCTTTCTTTAAAATTGCCCGGTTATATATAAGTGTAACAGCTTGTCTTCCTGTCAATTGACTGGTAAACTGACAATATAAACGAAGAGGTGATTCCATGGAAAATCATTCATTGAGCTCGCTTATCTGGCTGCGAATGGTTCGTTTTGTTCAGCGCAGTAACCAGCTGTCGAACGAATTTTTAGAACGATATGACTTAACGATAGCTCAATTTGAAGTACTCGCTCAGATAGAAGCATACGAACCTATCACACAAATGGATTTAGCTAAAAAATTGACCGTGAGCAATGGTGGGATCTCCCGAATGCTGACGAGGCTTGAAAAAGAAAATTTAATTACAAGAAAACAGAAGTGGAAGATAAAGCATATATCGTTAACAGATGTAGGTCGGGAAAAGTTTCATGCGGTGTTCCCAGAACAGCTGGAACTCCAGTCATCGGTGTTTGATGATGTTTTGGATGAAGCGGAAAAGGGGCAGCTGCTAGCTCTAATGAAAAAGCTGCATAAGCACAGTTTCGAAAAGCAAATCCCGCCAGAATAATTTTTTACCTTATCAGTTTACATGTAAATTGAAAATTTTAATCGAAGTGAAGAAAGGTTGAGATAGAAATGGAAAAATATCGTATTGATCAAAGCAAAGGAATGGAATTTGGCATATATACACTTGGTGATCACTTACCAAACCCTCTAACCGGAGATAGAATTTCCGCACAGGCGCGCATTCATGAAATTATTGAATATGCTAAGCTGGCTGACCAGGCAGGGATAGACTTTTTTAGTGTCGGCGAAAGTCATCAGGAATATTTTGCAACACAAGCGCACGCAGTTGTACTTTCGGCGATTGCCCAAGCAACTGAAAATATTAAAATCGCTAGCTCGTCTACCATCATCAGCACATCGGATCCAGTTCGTGTCTATGAAAACTTTGCTACGCTTGATTTGATTTCGAAGGGACGAGCGGAGATTGTTGCAGGTCGTGCTTCGCGAATCGGACTCTTTGATTTACTGGGCTATAATGTTCGTGATTATGAAGAGCTGTATGAAGAAAAGTTTGATCTGCTGCGGAAGATTAATGAGGAAGAAGTGGTGAACTGGAACGGGGAGTTCCGCGCGCCGTTGAAAAATGCAGAGGTACTTCCGCGACCACAAAATGGATCAATGCCAATCTGGCGAGCTGTTGGCGGATCACCTGCGAGTGCAATTAAAGCGGGTAATGCTGGTGTTCCGATGTTCCTGGCTCATCTAGGCGGACCGGCTACTGCTTTTAAGCCAGCGGTTGATGCCTATCGTGAAGCGGCAAGTAACAGTGGGCATGATCCTGCTGAGCTGCCAATCGCAACTGCCGGGTTCTTCTATGCTGCTGAAACATCCCAGCAGGCGTTAAAAAACATGTATCCACATATTAATGAAGGAATGAAACGCACGAACGGACAAGGTTTTCCGAAGCAGCACTTTGCCCAAGGAGTGGATCCGCATAATGTGATGAATATCGGAAGCCCACAGGAAATCATTGAAAAAATTCTTTATCAGCATGAAGTGTTTGGCCACCAGCGTTATATTGCACAAATCGATTTTGGCGGTGTGCCATTTGATCGTCTGCAGAAAAACATTGAACTAATTGGTACAGAAATTTTACCAGCAATTAAAAAATATACTGCAGAAAAATAGGAGGTAGTGGAAGTGAAGATTGTCGGATTATCAGGCTCGAAAGTCGGAACGAAAACAAGAACAGCAATGAATTACACGATAAAGTCGCTCAGGGAAAAATACCCTGAGATGGAAATGGAGTTAATTGATTTAGCTGAATACGATGTACAATTTAGTGATGGACGAAATTATATGGACTATGATGGTGATACTAAATATGTGGTGCAAACGATAATGGAAGCAGATGCAATTATTATTGGAACACCTATTTTTCAGGCATCGATACCAGCTACATTGAAGAACGTATTTGATTTACTTCCCGTAAATGCATTTCGCGATAAAGTGGTTAGTATGCTTGTCACAGCAGGTTCGCCAAAGCACTATTTAATCGCTGAACAACAATTAAAGCCTATACTGGGTTATATGAAAGCGCAAATTGTTCAGACGTATGTATTTATTGAAGAAAAGGATTTCTATCTTAAAGAAATTACGAATGATGATGTATTCTACCGAATCGATCGTTTGATTGAAGATACAGTCATACTATCAGAAACATTTACTGCCATTCATAATGCTAAAGAAGCTCAATATGGTTTTTAATACAAACATCCCTTTGGATTTCGCTATTCCGAAGGGGTGTTTTATTATTTAATCATTAGAATTATGCGTTTGTAATAAATGCATTTGGTATTCCAATGCCTTTAATTTTATCTATGTCTTGAAGAACTCGTTTTCTTTCTGAATAAGGACCAACTTCCACACTATATAATTCTCCACCAGTAGTTTTGTAGATCTTTATGTCAGCATTTATTTTATGTCTGGTTACTAAATTATATTTCTGCTGGGCACTATTTTTCTGGCCAGTTGTTAAAACAACGATTTTATACTTCCCCATAAATAATCCTCCTATCTTATTTATAAGCAGTATACGCAGCTGTTAAGCCTGAAGTATAGTCGTTGTACATGGTTTTATGTAAATTGATTAAAGAATCTAGTATATATTTAGTAGGCTATAGTGATATGTCTATACATTCTTTAAGAAAAATCTTTTATTGGCAAGAAAACTAAGTTTACGAACGAACTCACGTGGAAATAGGGAGAGTACATGCCAATAAGTTTGCACGTAAGGAAAGTATAAAAGTTTAAAGTGAATGCCAAGTTTTTTTAACACGATCTCATTCAACTAAGGGGTTATTTTTTTTTGGAGGTATTTAAATGAGTAAAGGAAATAAAGTTTCAAAGAAGGGTAATTTGATAGACTATAGAATCTTCTTACCCTCTCTATTAATAATTATAGCGATTGCTATACCGTTTTCGCTGTATGAGAAGGAATCATTAAGTATATTAAACGGTATTTTCGATAAGATTGTAGAGGTGTTTACCTGGGGGTACATTTGGTATGGAATTATCCTTGTCGGGGCGGCTATCTACTTTTCTTTTTCGAAGTATGGAAAAGTTGTATTAGGTAATCCGACTGAGAAGCCTAGGTTTACCTTATTTGAATATTCATCGATTTTAATTGCGATGGGTCTTGGTTCGACGATTATGCGTACCGGTATGGTGCAATGGGCATTTGTTGCGAACGATCCCCCTCTAGGTGTAGACCCTGGATCGAGTCAGGCGTTATTATGGGGAAACTCGTACAGTATGTTTTTATGGAGCTTTCAGGTGTTTGCTATATTTGTCATGACAGCACCGGCTATGGGTTACATTTTGCACGTGCGAAAAAAACCGTTTATGCGGATTTCTGAGGCTTGTCGGACGATCTTTGGTGACAAGTTTACAGATGGTGTAGGTGGTAAATTTCTTGACGTAATCTTTTTGGTGAGTATACTATCTGGTGCGGCAGTTACGCTCGGTTTAGGCGCGCCAATTGTAACGTATAATTTATCTGAGTTACTCAATATAGATGTTACCTTTGGATTAACGCTGATCGTAACGATTGTTTGGGTTTTCCTATTCTCGCTCAGTGCTTATCTTGGTATTGAAAAGGGTATAAAAAAACTAAGCACCCTGAATATGTACATTGCAGGGGCATTTGCGTTATTTGTATTAATTGCAGGTCCGGGTATATTTATTCTGAATTATTTCACGGACAGTGTAGGTTTTCTAATTTCAAATTATGTAAGTATGTCCCTCCATACAAACTCTCTCGACTTAAATGGCGGGACACATATTGAAAGTTATACGGTATTTTGGTTCGCCTATAGTGCAACATGGGCAATGCTGCATAGCGTATTCGCTGCGAAAATATCTAAAGGCCGAACAATTAAAGAAATGATTTTAACGTATTTGTTAGCGCCAACGCTTATTTCCTGGGTTGCAACAGGTGTACTTGGAGGTCTGGGTGTGCACAGATTCATTACGGATCAGTTTCCAGTAATGGATCTGGTAAAAGAGGACTCCATGGCCGCTATTCCACAAATACTGTCAACCTTACCGTTTGCTAATGTTGCTATAACTGTATTTGTCATCGTAGCACTTATATTCCTGACGACTACGCTCGACTCAACAACGTATACGATAGCTTCGTATACGGGTACAAGGAATATGAGTAAAGCCGAACCGTCTAAGAGTTTAAGAATTATTGTTGCATTAATCATAACAGGCATTTCTCTTCTATTAATGAGAATAGGCGGCCTTGCTCCACTCGAAGTGCTTTCGGGTCTGATGGGTCTGCCGATCATTGTCATTCAATTTCTAACCATCTATGCTGCTAAGAAAATGATGGACGAGGATAAAGCATGGGTAAATAACGTCAGGAAGAAGCCGAAGAAAGAGAATCAGTAAGGAGGTATTTAGACTTGAGTAAAACATTATTCAACTACGAAATTAAAACGAATGAAAAACAATCATTTACCAATTTAGATCACTATTTAGAGGAAACTATTACGAGAAGCGGAGTACAGGATGGAATTATGGTAGTTTATTGCCCGCATACTACTGGAGCAATTACGATTAACGAAAACGCTGATCCTGATGTGAAAGTGGATCTGAAATTAGGGCTGAATGAAACATTCCCGAATAAAGATGAATATGTTCATGCAGAAGGTAATTCAGACGGTCACATGAAGTCTTCTGTTGTTGGGGCAAGTGAAACATTGATAATTGCTGATGGCAAGTTGATTTTGGGTACGTGGCAAAGTATTTATTTTTGTGAATTTGATGGACCGAGAAAAAGAACCTTTCATGTGAAGGTAATAGAAGGATAGTTGTATCTATACAATAATCACACGATGATGGATAAAAATCTGTCATCGTGTGGTTATTTTTTTGGCAAAAATAGTTATCACTTACGGTTTAGTAGTGTAAAATTACGTCCATTCTTAATACCCAGCGACACAAACGCGGTTCCGGCCGCTGTTCTTTGCTTCATAGAGCGCCTTATCGGCATCTTCCACAATATAATTGGCATCAGTAGTCGTATCCTTATAGCAGGATACTCCGATTGAAATCGTTAAATTTATTATTTCTTTTTTTAGTTGAAATGGATGTTCTTCCACAACTTTGCGCATATTTTCCGCTGCTATAGCAGCATTGTCAATCGGACAGTCTAATAGCAAAACAGTAAATTCTTCCCCGCCGTTTCTGCTTACAATATCAAATGATCTGGTATTGTTTTTAAGGATCTCTCCGAGCTGTTTTAATACCATGTCGCCTTGCGTGTGACCATAGTTATCATTGATCTTTTTAAAGAAATCAATATCAATGTAAAGCAGAGCAAACTTTTCATCCTTTTTATCGATTGTGGAAATTAATTGATTAAATATATAGTCAAATTTACGGTAATTATTCAAGCCAGTTAATCCGTCGATGGACGACTCGTTTTTGTATTTGTTAAATAATAATTGTGTTTCCCTGAGTTTATCAATAACATAGAAGGCAGCATAGCCTCCAAGGTACGAAATAACCCAGTAAACTGGAATTAATTTTGTCAGGACTTCGACATTATGAATTACGTAACTAATAATAATAGTGAAAATTATATTGTTCCAGGTTAAGGAGAAAAATATTTTTTTATTTTTTGAGAGTCTGGTATTAGATAGAAGAACTATGCCTACTGTTATGAATCCAAGCATAATACTAGAAGCATAGGCTGAAATGTTTACCCCTAATAAAAAGCGGCCTGCTAAAATTAATAGCATCGCTGTTAAAGCGGGTACTCTACCTCCGTAAACAGCCAGCAGTATTATAGGAATATGTCTTAAGTCTATCAGGGTAGTTCCAAATTGTATGCTGTATTGCATAAGAATAAAGCCCAGAAGGCCCCCAAGAATTCCGACCACGATTTTTCTTCTGAACGAAGAGGTTCGATTGAGCGGTCGATTTTCTGTAATTTGACTATATAAAAATAAGATGGAGACTAAAAGGGTTAAATTTGTTAGTAAGTCTTTTATAATCATAATTTTTTATCACCGTAATTAAGATATCATATTTTTTCTTGAATGTGATTGTATTTTATAAATTTTTCCAAAAAGTGAACTATAAATGGCTGAGTAATAGCGTGATAAAAATTCCAGCAGCCGTGATAAATCCTACAGCTGGTCCGCCCTCTTTAAAGGCTTCAGGCATCATTGTTGAAGCAACCATTGCGATAATTCCACCGCCAGCGAAAGCACTGATAATAGCTTTTATCGAATTTGAAGCGTCGCCGAGAAAGACAAATCCTGCTAAAGAGCTTAATGAAGAAAATAGAATGACAGCGCCCCACATAAGGAGAATTTTTGTTTTTGAATAGCCGTCATTTTTAAGTCCAACTGTACTTGAGAGTCCTTCAGGGAAATTACTAATGAAAATAGCAACTACAAGTGAAATGCCAATAGAATGCCCGCCGATTAAACTCACACCAATCATGGCGGATTCGGGTATGGCATCCATGATAGTGCCAATGAATATAGCAAGCCCTGAACCTTGTTTCTCGTTATCACTTGTTCCACTTGAGTCCTTTCGCTTATGGCCGCCATATTTCGAAATGAGATAATCGAAAATTGTAAATACCAGTGCACCGCCTAAGAACCCGATTGCGGCTTCTTCAAGTCCTGCCTGTTCAACAGCTCCCCCAAGTAATTCGTATGTAGTAGCACCAATTAGAGCTCCTGTACCAAGTGCCATTATAAATCCAATAATTCTTTTTTTGATGGGAAAATACATAATTGCCAATGCGCCAAGTAATGAAGCAGAACCGGCAATTCCACCCCACATAATTGCGTTCCACAAGTCATGTGCCCTCCTTGTCCTATTGGTTGTCTTACTATACCCTTAAGATAAAGTAACTAAAACGAGGACTATAGATGAATTTTCCCAGATTATAAAGATAATTACTATTAATTTAATGCATGCATTAATTCATTTAAAGGAGTCTGACCATGAATAATATAACATTTGATAATATCTACAATCCATCTTACATGATTGCTGAAACTGACTTGTACATACATTTTCATTATCCGGAAATGCTATTGCGTTATGATAGTAACTTTATCGAATATAAAACAATTCCGTCGGTTGATGAGTTTAAAAAAACAGAGAAGTTTTTAAGGGAATTTCACGCTGAAAAAGGTCAAAAACATGTGAAGTTTTCCTTCCCGGATAATACACAGCTGACAGATGAACTCGTTACATATTTAAAGGATTCTAGTTTTGATGTTGGATTTATGGAACTTTACGTAATTGAACCGTCGAGATTTCCTGAGATGGAGAATTGCGAGTCGCTGAAAATAAAAGAAGTTAGTCCGGAGATATTTGATGAGTTTTTATCGCTGCAATACAAGCAGGATCTTGAATTTGGCGAAGCGTTTGCTGAACAGAAAATAGACATGCATAAGCGCAATTTTGAGGCTGCTAATAAGATGCAGATAATAGCTTATTATGATGGAAAACCCGCAGGATCTTCTGACGTAATCATTACGGATAAGACTGCAGAAATTGATGGTTTGAATGTGCTGCAGCAATTTCAGAAAAAAGGGATAGGAAGCAGGCTGCAAAAATATGTAATGGATTCCTTCCATGAAAAAACAGTAATTCTAGTTGCTGATGGGGAAGATACGCCAAAGGAAATGTATAAGAGACAGGGATACCAGAAATTTGGATTTAAGTATGAGGTGCAAAAGGTATTTAATTAAAAGGGGGTAATATAATGAATGAAGGTATTGCGATTCTGTATGAAACGCCGAGTGCACGTGCTTATATTGACTTGAGGCTGGAATGTGGGATAAGCGGAAAATCGCAGAAAGCGGCAGAAATTGGCTTAAAGAACTCCCTCTTTACTGTATGTTTATACGAAGGAAGTACATTAATTGGTATGGGACGCATAATAGGTGATGGTGGGGCTTTCTTTCAGGTGGTTGATATAGTTGTAAAGCCAAATCAGCAGGGAAAAGGATTAGGAAAGTTAATTATGCGTGAGATAATGAATTATTTGGACCACCATACATATCCTGGATCCTATGTAAGTCTTATCGCTGATGATCCGGCGAATAAGCTTTACGAACAATTTGGATTCACATATACATACCCTAATTCACATGGTATGGCAAAAATGTATTAGATCTATTAGAGGGCGGTTTGAGATGAACAAATATGAAGTGAAAGTATACGAAGAGGTTGAAGCGTGGAAGAAGAAAATTCTAAAAAGGTCTGGTTTAGTAAACAAATTCTCTAAAAAAGCGCAGAATAAAGTAACGGGAATGATTCCAGAAAAAGTCCACAAGGTAGTAACAGAAAGCATCAAGAATATGGTGAAAGCAACGTTATTCGGGTCGAATATAACAACCAGAAAGCTGAAGGAAACTGGCTTGAGCCTTGAGCAGCGTGATGAACTATTAAGGAAAAAACTGACAACTTACCGAAAAACAGCTGTAGTTGAAGGAGCGGGAACGGGAGCTGGAGGCATTCTATTTGGTCTTGCTGATTTCCCATTACTGTTATCGATTAAAATGAAATTTTTGTACGAAGCTGCAACTGTTTACGGCTTCGAAACGAAAGAATACGAGGAGCGTTTATTTATTCTTCATGTATTTAAGCTGGCATTTTCAAGTGATGAAAAGCGTCGTGAAACATTTCGTGTCATTGAAAACTGGGAAGAAGAGAAGAAAACACTTGTTGATTTAGACTGGCGTGAGTTTCAGCAGGAGTATCGCGATTACATTGATTTAGTGAAAATGCTTCAATTAGTGCCGGGGCTTGGAGCAATAGTAGGCGCTTATGCAAACTATAATCTTTTGGATCATTTAGGTGAAACGGCGATGAATGCATATCGCATGCGTTTATTGAATGCTCCCGCTGTTGACTAAAAAAACCTAACTCAGATGCTGAGTTAGGTTTTTTTATTAGGATTATGAATTTTTCTTGGCTGTTTTTCCTGAAAGGAACCATCCACCAACAGCGATAGACAGAAGAACACCCCAGAAGAATAACGTCCATCCAGTACTGTGCGGGAAGTCATGTGGTAAGACGCCAACGTTATCGTGAGAAAGTGTGATAATAGCTAGCTTTACTCCGACCCATGCCACAACCATGTATGCAACTGTTTCTAAACCAGGTCGCACTTCAAGAAGTTTAACAAACCAGGTTGCTGCATATTTAATTAAGACCAGACCAGCAATACCGGCAATTACTACAACGATAAATTTACCGCCGTCCATTCCACCAATATCTGGCAATGGAGTGGGTGGAAGCGCTAATGCTAGTGCAACCGCTGCAAGAATAGAATCGATTGCGAAAGCAAGGTCTGCTAAACCAATTTTAGCCACAGTTGGCCAGAAGCCTTTTCCTGCAGGCGTGTTTTCTTTCTCTGCTTCTGTTTCACCTTTTTCTGAACCAAAGTAGGTGACAATGATATGCTTGATGCCCAAGTACATTAGGTAGGCAGCACCAATTGCCTGTACCTGCCATACATTTGCTATAAACGAAATTGCGAAAAGGGCTCCAAATCTAAAAATAAATGCTCCAAGTATACCGTAATTTATCGCGCGTTTCTTTTGGTCATCCGGTAAATGTTTAGCTATAACCGCCATAACCAGCGCGTTATCAGCTGACAGTAAACCTTCTAATCCAATTAATATTAATAATGTCCAACCATATTCTAACCAAATTCCTTCCAACTGTCATGCTCCTTCCGTGGTACAAAAATAGAGGCTTTCACCATTTAGTATGGTAAAGGCCTCTAAAAAAATGTAAAGACCTTTACCAAATTGGCAAAGGTCTTGCTAACAACACCGAAGGTTGCCAGTAATGCCGAGAGTGAGTCACTCTGTAATGACGACAATACTGTTAAAGCTACTCCCCTTTGAAATCTATTAATAGTTAACCATTTTACTTAGCATATGTCAATCATTTTGTACTTGCGACAAATGACCTGAAAATAAATCTATGGCAGTTCATTTCCAGCTGCAAGGTAGATTTCGTACCATTCTTCTCGTGTTAGCACAATGTCTGTTGCTTTTGCAATTCCAGTCAGTCGTTCCGTATTCATCGTACCTACAATGGGTTGTATGTTAGCAGGATGACGAAGGATCCATGCAACAGCAATTGCGGAATCAGTTACGTCATATTTGTCAGCTAACTTCTTCATTTTCGTATTTAGTTCAGGAAATTTTTCGTTCCCAACGAATACACCTTCCATCATTCCATATTGAAATGGCGACCAGGCTTGAATTGTCATATCGTTCAAACGACTATAGTCCAAAATGCTGCTGTCTCTGACAATAGCAGGATTATTTTGCATGTTCACATTTAGTCCAGCATCTATCATATTCGTATGCATAATGCTGAATTGGAGCTGGTTAATAATTAAATCCTGCTCCAGATGTTTATTCAGCAGTTCAATTTGCATAGGATTATGGTTACTTACACCGAAGTGCTTCACTTTTCCACTATTTTTTAATTCGTTAAACGCTTCTGCTACTTCTTCCGGTTCAACCAGTGTATCTGGGCGATGAAGAAGTAAAACATCTATATACTCCGTTTTTAATCGCTCCAGGCTTCCTTCAACTGATTTTATAATGTGGTCTTTGGAAAAATCAAATGAACCTTCGCGAATCCCGCACTTTGATTGAATGGTCATCTGTTCGCGAACCGAGGAACTTAAGTTGACTGCTTCTGAAAAAATAGCTTCAGATTCGCCATTTCCATAAATGTCAGCATGGTCAAAGAAATTAATACCGTGATCCATTGCGTTCTGAATGACGTATTCTGCTTCTTTAGCTGAAAGATCTTTCATTCGCATGCATCCCAATCCGATTACTGGTACCTCCAGATTACTGGTTCCGAGCGTAATTGTTTTCATACGAGCACCCCATTTCTATCGTTTCTACTATTTTACCATTTTTTTCTAGTGAAACCGATTTTTAAAGAAGCCTAATATTTAGTTTTTCTGATATTAATTGTCTATATTTATCAAATTCGTCTATTCCCTTAAAGTTAGCAAGCAATCCTTGGATGACAAACTCCTTTGAGTCTTTTTTATTCACTTCTGTAATCAGGAAGTCGAGTACATCTTGAAGCTCACTAGCGATTTTAGGCGTTGGTTTATTCTCGTGAAGTATTTTTTGCATGTCTAATAAATAGCTGTTTACTTCTTTCTTCTGTTTCTTTTCTGGTGAATGATTAACGGAGAAAATATTTTCCAAACTTTCTTCTGAAAGAATTGGCTCGACATTTTCAGCGACTAATGTGCCAGCTACATCATCCAAACGATTCACTAGAAAGGAAGCCAGTTTAGGGATATCAATAGATATATCGCCATGAATAATGATTTGTATATAGCGTTGTTTAATTCCTTCAAATATATTTGCGAGGTCGATCACATAAGGCGTTACAGGCTCACCGTAAATGGAAATAAATGTTTCTTTATACCATATATGCGTTTCATATTCCTTCATTCTAATAAAGTCGAATAGTTCCTTGTTTAATGAAATTGCCTGCTCTTTGAATTGTGTCAGAATAAAGCTTTTGTGTTTAATTATCTCATTAAACTGTACTTCGACTTGTTTTATAAAATTATCTTTTGGGCTTAATCGCACATCTATAGCGTTTTTGACATTTTCTTGCATGAGGTCGAAGTAGTACTTAAATATTTCAAGTAGTAATTCATCCTTTGAATGAAAATGTAAATAAAATGCACCTTTAGAGACATTGCTTTTCTCGGCGATTTCCTGAATAGATGTAGAATGGAATCCTTTATCTGCAAACAGATTGATAGAAGTGATTATAATATTTTTCTTCTTTTCGTTCATGGACTCACGACCTTTTTAGTTAATGTTGACTAACTGGTCATTTTTTTATGATAACTAGTTATTATATTTTATACTACCAGATTATCTGCTTATTTAACAATATTTAATCTGTATTAATTGATAAATAATAGTTGCATATTAAGTTCAAATCGTTTATAT
Organism: Virgibacillus flavescens; assembly: GCF_050574275.1. Lineage (GTDB taxonomy): Bacteria > Bacillota > Bacilli > Bacillales > Amphibacillaceae > Virgibacillus_F > Virgibacillus_F flavescens. Next base: position 537,353 of record NZ_CP192260.1, on the reverse strand, counting down.
TAATTAATGTTATGACCAGTCAGTCATTATAAACAATTACAGTTAAGGAGTGTACATATTTGAAGAAAATCATTAATTTTTCGCTTAATAATAAATTTGCTATATGGATTCTTACTATTATGGTAGTGATAGCGGGGTTATATTCCGGTCTTAATATGAAACAGGAAACGATGCCTAATATTACCATGCCGAATGTCTCGGTAATGACCACATACCCTGGAGCGGCACCGGAAGAGGTTGCTGAAGAAGTAACTATTCCAGTCGAACAGCGGATACAGAATTTAAATGGAGTAGAACTCGTTACTTCGACTTCTTTAGCAAACGCATCATCTGTTCAGATACAATTTAATTTTGATACAGATATGGACGAAGCTACGAATGAAGTGGAAAGCGCGTTATCCGATATTGATCTGCCAGAAGGGGCTAACCAGCCGGATGTTTCCAGGTTAAGTTTCAATGCTTTTCCAGTAATTTCTTTAAGTATAAGCAACGATGACAGTTCGCTTGAGAAATTAACTACGAGTGTTGAAAAGGATGTTGTTCCAACGCTTGAAGGATTAAAAGGTGTATCTGATGTTCAGATTACTGGTCAGCAGGTACAAAAGGTAACCTTAAATTTTAATGAGGATAAATTAAAGGAAACTGGTTTGTCTGAGGAAACAATTAAACAAATCATCCAAGGGTCTGATGTTTCTTTTCCACTTGGATTAACCAATTTTGATGGTGAAGTTAAAAACTTAGTGATTGATGGAAACGTGGCGACTGTTGACGACTTGAAAAAATTGGAAATTCCAATTACGCCAGCACAGTCTAGTCAACCGGGTCAGCAAGGCAGTGCACAAGGTCGGGCACCTGCGCAAACGAACCAGACAGAAGAGACTCAAACTGCACCGCAGCTTCCTACTGTACAATTACAAGATCTTGCTGAAATAGAGGTTGTTGGTGAAGCAGAATCAATTTCCAGAACGAATGGAGAAGAATCAATCGGTCTTCAAATTGTTAAGGCAGCTGACGCGAATACTGTCGACGTTGTTAACGAAGTAAAAGATGCAATTAGTGAATTTGAAACTGATTTAGGCTTAACGGTAACTACTACGTTTGATCAAGGAGAACCAATAGAAGAATCAGTTAATACGATGCTGAGTAAAGCGATATTCGGAGCGATTTTTGCAGTCATCATCATCATGCTGTTTTTAAGAAGCTTTAAAACAACACTGATTTCGATTGTGTCCATTCCTTTATCCCTTTTAATGGCGGTATTCCTGCTGCATCAGATGGATATCACCTTGAACATTATGACATTAGGGGCACTTACTGTTGCTATTGGTCGAGTAATAGATGATTCAATAGTGGTAGTCGAAAATATATTTAGGCGAATGTCTTTATCTGGTGAAACAATTCGAGGTAAGAAATTAATTCAAGAATCAACACGAGAGATGTTTATTCCGATATTTTCTTCCACAATAGTGACAATTGCAGTATTCCTGCCATTAGGATTAGTTAGCGGGCAGGTCGGTGAAATGTTCTTACCGTTTGCATTAGCGGTTGTATTTTCACTTTCAGCTTCATTAATTGTTGCTGTGACGATCGTTCCTATGCTTGCTCATTCTATGTTTAAAAAAGGACTGAAGAACAAAAATGTTAGTAATGAGAAGAAGGAATCTGGTAAACTAGCAGGATTTTATAAGAAAGTCCTGGACTGGGCTCTTAATCATAAAATAATTACGTTTGGAGGGGCATCGGTAATTCTGGTCTTAAGTTTATTCTTAGTTCCAATCATTGGTGTAAGCTTCCTTCCAGAACAAGAGCAAAAGATGCTGATGGTTACGTATAGTCCTGAACCTGGCCAAACAAGAGAAGAATCGGAAGAGATTGCTCTTGAAGCAGAGAAGTTTTTTGAAGATCGAACTGGTGTAACTACGTATCAATATTCAGTAGGCGGAGATAGTTCGATGAGTATGATGGGCATGGGTGGTGGTAATTCAGCCTTGTTCTTTGTCGAGTACGCTGATGATTATGAAAGTTTCAGTGAAGAAGATACAGTCGTGATTGATCATCTAAACCAATCCACCGACATGGGTGAGTGGAAAACGATGGACTTTGCCAGCATGGGAGCTAGCGGGTTGCAATTGTTTGTTTACGGTGATAACACGGAAGGTATTAAAAAGGCAGTAGACAAAATTCTTCCGATTATGAAAGAAAATGATGATCTTGAAAAAGTAGAATCAAGTATTTCAGAGGAATATGACCAGTATACGCTGGTTGCTAATCAGGAAAAGTTGAGTCAGTACGGACTTACAGCTGCTCAAGTTGGTATGAAGCTGAGCAGTGGCGGTGAAGCACCAGTGCTCACAACGGTACAACATGAGGGCGAAGATACGAACGTGTATATCAAGACAGAAAAAGCACAATATGAAAACATCGATAGTCTTACAAATTCAGAAATCCAAACACCACTCGGCACCACTATAGAAGTGGGGGAAGTGGTTGAGGTTGAAGAAGGTAAGTCACCAGATACCATTACTCGTAGAGAAGGTAGTATGTATGCTTCTCTTGACGCTGAAGTAAAGGGTAATGATGTTGCAGCTGTTTCCAGTGAGCTTGAGAAGGAAATAAGCGATTTAGAACTTCCTGGCAGTGTGAACGTTGAATTTGGCGGTGTAACAGAACAAATTAACGAGTCATTTACACAACTCGGATTAGCAATGCTTGCAGCAATCGCAATTGTTTACTTTGTTCTTGTTGTAACATTTGGTGGAGCACTCGCGCCACTGGCAATTCTATTCTCATTACCATTCACGATCATTGGCGGATTAGTGGCACTCTGGATTTCAGGTGAGCCATTAAGTGTATCAGCGATGATAGGTGCGTTAATGTTAATTGGTATTGTAGTAACAAATGCAATTGTTTTAATTGACCGGGTTATTCACAAAGAAAAAGAAGGTTTTTCTACAAGAGAAGCTCTTTTAGAAGCAGGTTCAACACGATTACGACCTATTTTGATGACTGCTCTTGCAACAATTGGAGCACTAATTCCATTAGCAATAGGTATGGAAGGCGGAGGTCTGATTTCAAAAGGACTCGGCGTTACCGTAATTGGTGGTTTAACAAGTTCAACGTTATTAACGCTTGTTATTGTACCGATCGTGTATGAAACATTTGCTAAGTTTAGAAGAAAAGGCGTAAAAGAATAATTTTTTAAACGAAAGCCTTGCTATTTTAGCAAGGCTTTCTTCACGATTACTAATAGATAGGCATAATATGTGTAATGACAAAAGATCATGTAGGAGGATTACACAATAATGTACTATTATGATCCAAATTACCACATGCATTACCAAGATAGACAAATGGTGAACTGGGCTTTTGCTGAAGTTAAAGGAAGTGAGTTAGCTCCGGATTTGCACGGGTATGTTGTTTTTACTAATGTTCCATATGGGACAGAGATAACTGTCGAAGTAACGGGTTTGCCGCCATATAGACCTGCTCAGGGCGGACAGTCACCAATTGGCCCGCATGGATTTCATATTCATCAGCATGCTGATTGTGGCAGTACTGCTAAACCAGATCCTTTTGAGGAAGCTGGTGGACATTGGAATCCGACAAACCAGCCTCATGGAAATCACGCAGGTGACTTCCCTGTATTATTCTCAAATGATGGCTACGCGAGAATGACATTTTTCACCAACCAATTCAGTGTGAAGGATGTAGTTGGTAAGTCGGTTATGATTCACCAAAACCCGGATGATTATCGAACCCAGCCCTCGGGAGACTCTGGGAAGCGGCTAGGGTGTGGAGCGATTCAGCCTTGGCAATAAGTTGCAGTGAAATACGTATTTAGATATTCTTATCTAAAGACGTGTTTTTTTGTGCATAGTATAGAGGAAACGCTGGCAGTAATGGAGGTATTCGATGATAGTGAGGGAAAGAAAGAATGATATTGTAATGATTTCACAGGATGATCATGCACGAATCTCTGGCAAACTTGCGAAGTATTGGAATGCCTCTATATTTAAGGGGCAGTCGAACAGAGAGGCTGTAGAGTTGGCAATTAATGAACATGACAGGGCATGGATTTCTGTGGATTCTAAGCCATTCTGGAATGATAAAAGCAAATTGCCCTATTCCTTTACGGACCTTCCTAATGAGCCAAAGCTCGTTTTCTACAAAAATGGAATTGATGAAGTGGAAGAAATGAATGCTTATGCTGGTCTGCTGTGCAGTCAGCATTATATGCACTTTACAATGGATGATGCTTCTGAAGCTAGCCAGAGGTTTGTCGTAACTGAACAACTCCGCCAAAAAAGAATAAGGCAATTAAAGAATGTCGATGAAGCCTCCTTTCAATTTCATTTTGACCTTCTCAAGTTTTGCGATAATTTATCGTTATATGTATGCCTAAATGAACCAGGTAGTTTGAAGGAAAAGGAGCATTATTTCTTTAAAAATGGTTTGCCTGTTCCTTCGACGTTTTCCTTTTTTAGTGAAGATAAACTGGACGTCCGTTTTCGGGACAGCCAAACGATAACTTTGTCTGAATTTCCGTTTGAAGAAGCCGTGGTAATCCATCTGCCGCAAAAAGTTGTCGACAAGGATAAAATTAATAAAAATGGTATTATTGCAGCGTATGAGCAGACGCCTGTTGAAACGGTTGAAATCATAATTAAAGCTGTGGTATAGAGTGAAAAAATAATAATACTAAATAACGTCGTCGTGTGGTATAATAGACACTTGCGATGAGCTGATTTGCGTAAGACGAGAAACAAGGTATTACATGTGAATGTGAACACATGGTTTTTCGCCGCAAACGATAAAAGGCGCCTATACTTTTGTATAGGCGCCTTTTCTATGAACTTTTTTAATTTATTACTTAATTTTTGAGTTTAAATATTCAGGATAAGTGCGAGAAACTAAGGTTTTGTAGCATTTAAAATATGTCTATTACTAAAACATGTTCCTAGTATCGTAGTAGATGTAAATTGCGCAGTAATATACAACTTTCATAGCAACCAGATTTCCACTGTTGGCAGTATACTGAAAAAGTCACCTGAAATATGAATTTAGTGGATCTGCGATCGCATCTTCGAATATACTTCGCTTTCCGTGGGCGAGTGGTGAGCCTCCTCGTGCTGGCGCACTCCGGGGTCTCACCGATCTCTTACTTCCCACAGGAGTCTTCGTATATTCGAAGATGCTAGGTTAAAGTGGAATAATAATTTTTAAAAATCTACCACTTTTTCAGTGAGATGCTCTTGCACGCTGTCTTATCACCTATGTCCAAATTACTTATGGAAATTATGAATTGCGCACAATAGTGTTGGTGGAAATCCGTGACGGCATCTGCCACTGAAAAAGGGTGGATATTATAAAAGAAACTTTTTCACCTTAACCTAGCATCATCGAATTCACGAGACTCCTGTGGGAACAGCACGAGCTGAAGATCCCGCAGGAAGCGGTTTTTGCTTATCCGAGGAAGCTGAAGCCGTGCCCGCGGAAAGCGAAGTGAATTCGGTGATGCGATCGCAGATCCTCTTAATTTGTACTTCATGTAACTTTTTCAGCTTCCTTCGGAATGAGTCTGTAAGGCAACAATGAAAAAAATGAAGTTAATGCGCAGTCTATAGATTTTGTGCCAACAACAATAATCAAGTGTGGGCCTATTTAACTATTACTGGGAGCACCTACTAAAAGTTGATTTGTTATTTTTGTTTCGTCGCCTCGGTCATTTGGTTCCAGATTGAACCTTTAGCTTGTTCTCCACCTTCGATACGAGCTAAAGCCATCTTAGCCTGCATCCGTACTTCGAATTCCGGATCATCAATTGCCCGCTGCAGTGCAGCTATTGCGGTTTCATCGCCAAGTTCATATAAAAACATGGCTCCACGCCAGCGTACAATCCGACTCTTATCAGAAAGGGTTTCAATCATTTCTGGCATTGCGTCCTTAAAGCCTAGATCCGATAAACAGTCACCAGCAGTGCGACGCACGTTAATGGCTTTATCTTTTAATGCTTTATACAAATAAGGCAGTACTTCAGGTTCTTCAATCATTCCAAGGTACGCTGTAGCAAGTCTGCGAATAGAAGCTTTTTCATCATCCAATGCTTTATCTAATACGGGTAAATCCTCAAGCGTTGGATCCATGCGGTCGAGTGCAGCGTAGCGCTCTTTCCAACTCGGATTTTCCAGCATTTCCAGTGTGACTTTTTTGCTTGTTTTGGACGGTTCGTCAGCGTTGTCACTTGATAAAGCACTGCGGACTAACTCATTCAATCGTTCCTGATCATAGCTTGCCGATAGTTCTTCGACAATCTCTTGGCCAATTTCACTGACATCACCATAACGTGGGCTTTGCTCTGCCCATTTTCGTTCCATTAACATATTGGTGGAAGCTTCTGATGCGTTCATCGTTGCGTCCATAAAACGTTCTGGGAGTCCGAATCGATGCTCCTCGTCATCTTCCTGTAATTTCACCTGTACCGGAATATTGCGGAACATCTGGATAAAAACTTTAATCTCGCCGAAATGCTCATCAGGAGCTTGTTGTTCCGTTGAAGCAGACTCCGCGTCTTCTTCGCTCGATCCCAGGAGTCCACGTACTTCAGGAAGGATTTCCTCCCATGCGACACGTGCATTTCTCTCAAGAGCAATAAAATCAATCACACGGTAGATACCTTTTACACCATTTATAGTGAATAGCTCATTGATGTAATCTGGAGCGTTCGTTAGATCATCGTCATGCTTATAATTTTCTGTCTGCCTGTCGGGCAGTTGTACGTCTACATTTATTTTCATTGAATATGGGCTTGGTGTTGGTTCAATAGAAACAATCTTCATTTCGCAACCTCCTCAGGCGTTTGTTCTATGTCCGATTTTAACAAAGAGGATTGAGATTATCCATTTATCTATTTTTTGATTTAAAATTTCTACATAAAAAGGAATATTGGCTCTTTATGTAGAAATAAGTATAGTTAGTGATAAGTGTAAAGTGAGGAGAATTGAGATGTTAAGCGAAAAAGAATTATATGATATTAAGCAACTGCAGGACACTTGTGAAAAGGCAGATCACATTCAGTTAAAGCTGAATTGGGAGATGCTTAAAGAACGTGGAAGTAATATACTGGATTTTTTTCACTATGAAGGTGATGCGTTGGCTGGATACCTGGCAATTTACCCGTTTGGAAAGAAATATGAAATTAGCGGTATGGTTCATACTGATTTTCGCAGGAAAGGCATTTTTTCTGAACTATTCCGTAAAGCAATTGTAAATATGCCAGAAAATGCTAAAGAAATATTAATTAATGCGCCAGCAAACTCTGACTCGGCAAAACAATGGCTGCAAAAATATCCTGCTGTATATGATTTTTCAGAATACCAAATGCAATGGCACGATACTAGCCTAGAGTCGAAGAACTTCGCTCATGTAAAGATTAGAGAAGCTAATTCGGCGGATTTGGAAACGAAAATTCGCCTGGATGTGAAGTGTTTTGGGTTTGATGAAGCGGGTGCTCGCGAATTCAATCAGGAAAACGTAAAGAATCATAAGAAAAGTTCCTATATGATCGAAGTGAATGAGGAAATTATAGGTAAAATCGGCATTATGCGGGATGAAGAAGAAACCTATATTTATGGTTTCGCCATTTTTCCGGAATCCCAGGGGAAAGGATATGGAAGAACTGCACTGACTAAGACTGTTCTTGCAGAGAGTGACGCGGGTAAGACTATTGTTTTGGAGGTAGCGGCCGAAAACAAGAACGCGTTAAAGCTTTATGAAAACTGTGGTTTTAAATCCTATGAAGTGCAGGACTATTATTCGTATCCGGTGAAGGGTGAGTAATACATATGAAGAAATCGGAAAAACAAAAAATGATGGACGGAGAGCTGTACGATCCATCTGACCCTGATCTGGTGGAAGAGCGTTTGAATGCAAGAAGATTGATTAGGAAATTTAATCAAATGGCTGAAACAGATCAGGACCGTACAAAGCTTTTAAAAGAGTGGTTTGGGTCGACAGGGGAGAATCTTTTTATTGAATCCAGCTTTAAATGTGATTATGGCTACAACATCCATGTCGGTGAAAACTTTTTTGCGAATTTTGACTGTGTGATTCTAGATGTATGTGAAGTGAGAATAGGTGAAAATTGTGCCATTGCTCCTGGTGTGCATATTTATACAGCTACTCATCCAATTGATGCTGTGGAACGGATAAGTGGTTTAGAGTATGGAAAACCCGTAACAGTTGGAGACAATGTGTGGATCGGTGGAAGAGCAGTGATTAATCCAGGTGTGACGATTGGAGATAACGCTGTGATTGCATCAGGAGCTGTTGTTACAAAAGACGTTCCAGATTGCGCAGTTGTTGGGGGAAACCCTGCGAAAATACTTAAATATGCTGATTGAAGAGGTGGGATGGAATGAAATTAGTGAGACCCTCTATCGAGTGGGGGCATGAACATCAAAAATATGTCGAAGAATGGGATCAACCGAGCATGGTGCCGAGCAGTTTTTCTTTAGATGGTCATGACAGTTATAAAGAATTTCTAGAAGCGTTAGCAGATCGGGAGAAAGGAAACGAACGCTGGCTGCCTAGCTCGAATTATTTCTTGATTAATGAAGCGGACAGAGTTGTAGCAATGGTTGATATTCGTCATGAATTAAATGAGCATTTATTCAATATAGGAGGACATATTGGATACAGTGTTCGTCCTTCTGAGCGAAGAAAAGGCTATGCAACACTTATTTTGGCGGAAGCGTTAAAGAAATGTAAGGAACTGAATATTACACGGGTCCTTGTGACTTGCGATGCAGACAATGTTGGTTCGGCTAAGACGATTCTGAATAATGGTGGAGTAGAGGATAGCCATTTTATAGAGGAAGATGGCGATATGAAGCGGCGATTTTGGATCGAAAATAGGAGGATTAATTAATATGGAGCGAGTTGATGTTGCTTATTCACTGATTTTTAATGAACAGGAAAATAAGGTGTTAATGGTAAAAAATAATAAATTCAATAATTGGACGTTGCCTGGAGGAGCCGTGGAACCTGGGGAAACGTTAGATATGGCTGCTGTACGTGAAGCGAGGGAAGAAACAGGATTAACGGTTGAGGTTGGTGATATCGTGGCAGTGAATGAAGCATTTATGGAAAATTCGAAGCATCATGCGTTGTTCGTTACATTTAACGCAAAAGTTACAGGTGGTGAGCTTGCAATACAGGATACGGATGAAAGGGTTGGAATTTCTGAAGTGAAGTGGATGGATATAGAGGAAGCGTCCAACTTGATGCCATACCATGAAAATGGACTAAACGTATTGCTGGAATCGTCTGCCAAGTATACGTTTCAAGGTGAGCGAAATTAAAGTGAAGTGGAATTTCACACAAATGACGCAGAATCAGGCAGAAGATATCGCATACAACTGGCATTATGATGGTGAGTATTCATTCTACGATATTCAAGCAGATGAGGAAGATTTCCAGGAATTCATCGATCCCGGGCTAAGGGGTGAATCTTTTTATGTGGTCGAGGATAACGGGGAACTGATTGGCTTTTTCAATTTTACTGGAAAGCAGGCGAATACGATTGAAGTCGGATTGGGAATGCGTCCTGACCTAACTGGGAAAGGGATCGGTTTAGGGTTTATCGAAGCGGGTATAGAATTTGCTGAATCAAATTATTGTCCTGACAAACTAACCTTATCAGTAGCTATCTTTAATCAACGCGCGATAAAAGTTTATAAGAAAGCTGGTTTTAAAGAGATGGATACCTTTATGCAGGACACAAACGGGAGCAGGTATGAGTTCGTACGAATGGAAATGGATGTGTAATCGTTATGCCAGACATGCAATTAAAGCGATTTGAAAAGAGTATGGTTGATGAGATTGTAACGTTATTTAGAGAAACAGTGTTGCGTGTAAATCGTAAGGACTATTCGAAGGAACAGGTGAAAGAATGGGCGGCGAATGCGCAAACGACCGAAGAATGGGTTGCGAGGCTGGATAGAAGTTTAACGTATGTTGCTTTTATGAAAGGTGAAATGGTGGGGTTTAGTAACCTTACGGAGGATGGCTTGATTGATTTACTTTATGTACATAAAAGTCATCAGGGAGAAGGTGTTGCTTCGAACCTTATTGAGCTCTTAGAAGCGGAGGCGGTTACGCTGGGTATTAGCCTGTTAACAGTTGAAGCAAGTATAACCGCCAGGCCCTTCTTTCTTTCGCAAGGCTATGAAGTTCAACAGGATCAATCGAAGCTGATTGCAGGAGTGGAGTTTATTAATTATAGAATGATAAAGAAGCTTAAGTGAGATAACACTTCCGGTAAATTGACAAAGAATTGGATACGTGTTTTAGTAAGGTTATAACTTAATAGAAAGTCCACTAGGGGTGCCATTTGGCTGAGATAAGGAAATCCTTTATCCCTTCGAACCTGATCTAGTTCATACTAGCGTAGGAAAGTGGAGTTCGGTTGTTTTTAATTAAAGGCATGTTTGTCTTTAGTTTATTCACTTACAAACCACTCCAGTTTCTGGTGTGGTTTTTTTGTATTTTAAAAAATCACCAGATTCTACCTGCCCCTTTTGGATTTTCTATTAATTCGAAAGGGGTTTTTTTCTATTAACAATTCAATTCCAACGGCACTTACTATTGCTGGTACTGATCCAACTGGAGGGGCAGGGATTCAGGCTGATCTTAAATCGTTTCAGGAACGAGGGGTATATGGCATGAGCGTGGTTACGTCGGTTGTCGCTCAAAATACGCTAGGTGTGAAGACTGTCGAGCATTTACCAATTGAAATGATCCTTGATCAAATCGAATGCGTGCTGCGTGATATTTTACCGGATGTACTAAAAACAGGGATGGTAGCTACTTCGGGAATGATGGAAGTAATTGCAGACAGTATTGGCGGGACATCAATTCCTTATGTAATTGATCCTGTAATGGTAGCAACTAGCGGCGATTATTTGATGGATGTAAATGCAAGAAAAACGATGATGGAACGATTGATTCCGCTTGCTGCGGTGGTAACGCCGAACATACCGGAAGCCGAAGTGTTACTCTCTGAATCGATTGAAACGATCCATGATGCAGAAGATGCAGCAAGACGTATTGTTCATGAACTTGGTGCAGGAGCTGCGGTGGTAAAAGGTGGGCATTTTAACGATGCAGCTACGGATATTTTGTATGATGGTTCAAATCTGACAAAGCTTCCTGCAGAGCGGCTGAACACAAAACATACACATGGAACAGGGTGTACGTATTCAGCAGTTATTGCTGCAGAGCTTGCGAAAGGATTATCTGTTTATGACGCTGTTTTCACAGCAAAACAATTCATAAACGATGCAATTCGTTATAGTTTGAATCTGGGAAAGGGGAATGGGCCAACTAATCATTGGGGGCACAGACTGCAAGGATTACCAAAATTAGACGGGGGAGAATTTAAATGAATTATATAGGACAGATTCGCGAGCAAAATCCACTAATCCATAATATTACGAATACGGTTGTCGCTAATTTTTCTGCTAATGGGTTGTTAGCTCTAGGGGCATCTCCAGCTATGGCGAATGCGCCTGAAGAAGCAGCGGAAATGGCGTCACACGCTGATGCGCTTGTGCTGAATATTGGTACTTGTACGAAGGAACAGACGGAGGCGATGATACTCGCTGGTGTAGCGGCTAATCAAAAAGGGATACCGGTAGTCCTGGATCCGGTAGCGGTCGGTGCAACTGTGTTCCGGAGCTCTTCAGTAAAGCGGATTTTGGATCAGGTAGATGTGACAGTAATCTGTGGTAACGCGGGAGAAATAGCAGCATTGGGTGAGTGTGATGTTGAGATGAAAGGTGCCGATTCCTCCATTGAAGAAATTGATGATGATATAGCGAGGAAAGTAGCCACGCGGCATGGGGCAGTAGTTATTTCGACTGGTAAAACAGATGTAATCACAGATGGAAAACGGGTTACAAAGTGTAAAAACGGTGTGGAAATGCTTCCTTTTGTTACAGGAACTGGATGTTTATTAACTGCGGTAATTGGTGCATTTTCAAGTGTGAGTATGGACTTCTATGAGGCTTCTGTGAAAGCAGTTTCCACTTATGGCGTGGCAGCAGAACTTGCCGTAGTGCGCGCTGAAGGTCCAGGGACGTTTTTAGCAGCGTTCATCGATCAGCTTTTTATGATAACAGAGGAAAGTGTGCAAGCAAGGGTGATGATCGTGGAGGAGCATCGCCATGAAGAAAGCTAATCTGCGTTTATATTTCATAATGGGCAGTACCAACACGTTGGAAAATCCAGCAGACGTTCTTAAGCGAGCAATTGAAGGTGGTATTTCAGCTTTTCAATTTCGAGAAAAGGGAGTGGGCGCTAAGGGTGGAGTTGAAAAATATAAACTTGGTGCAGAACTTCGCGATATATGCAGTGAATACAAAATCCCGTTTATTGTCAACGATGACGTGAAGCTGGCAATTCAGTTACATGCTGACGGGATACATATCGGCCAACAGGATGAGTCGATTGTGACGGTGAGAAAGCGAATACCTGCTTATATGACTGTTGGAGTTTCGGTATCGACGGTCAAAGAAGCTTATCTTGCCGAACAACAGGGAGCCGATTACTTGGGAGTAGGTCCGGTATATTCTACATCGACCAAAGAAGATGCCCTTGAACCTGTAGGTATAGATAGAATAAAAGAAGTCTGTCGAGCGGTTAACTTGCCAGTTGTAGCGATTGGTGGAATAGACAGAATGAATACAAGTGAAATTATGCGGTCTGGTGCAGCGGGAATATCTGTTATTTCAGCGATAAGCAGGGCGAACAATTGTGAAGAAGCTGCGCGGAAATTAGCGGAAGAAGTAGAGAGAGGGGGGAAGTTTTAATTGAATAAGACGAGAATGCTGACAACCATGGCAGTGTTTATAGCAATTGGCACTGTGGGGTCCCAGCTGCTTTGGTTCCCGGCAGGAATTGCAAAAGCATATCCTGTTCAACATGCAATCAATGTTATGGCGGCAGTAATGCTTGGTCCTGGTCTTGCGGTAATCATTGCATTTATGATCGGCTTAATGCGTAATTTGCTGGGGTATGGAACTTTACTCGCATTTCCGGGTGGGATGATTGGTGCCTTTATTGCAGGGTTTTTGTATAACAGATTTGGACGAAAAATGTTTGCTGTTGCGGGAGAGATTGTTGGGACAGGTCTGGTCGGATCGTTGTTTGCAGTCCCCTATGCGAACGTACTGATGGGAAGTACGTTTGGTGCTTTTGTTTTTATACCATCGTTTCTGACGAGCAGCATTACTGGAGCGGTTATTGGCTACATCGTTGTATCACGTGTTAAACAGGCAAGAGCACTACAAAATATGTGAGTTTTTGGGAACCGCTAGGGGGAAGATTTCTCTATCTATAAATCTACTAATTTGTTATCTTCTAGCGGCTTTCAACAATTCCACCAGGGAGGCAAAATCAATGACATTTACCGAATCATTGCGTAAAGAAAACCAGGACGTATACGAGGCAATCTTTAATCATCCATTTGTTCAGGGAATTGGAGAGGGTAATGTGCCTCGAAAAGCACTTGCCCATTATATAAAAGCTGATTTTGAATATTTAAATGCGTTCATGTACATTTATGGAATTGCGATTTCAAAATCAAGTACGAGGAAGGAAGTGAACTTTTTTAACAAGCAAGTTGATTTTGTGTTAAACAGCGAAATTCACCCTCATCATAATTTTTGCGAACAGATTGGTGTGAGTTATGAAGAGTTACAAGGATATCCGCTTCCGCCATCGGCTGATCATTATGTAAAGCACATGATGTACCATGCGCATACGGGGAGCTTGGGGGAACTCATTGCTGCACTTCTGCCGTGTCCATGGACATATCTGGAGATTGGGAGGGAACTACTGAGAAGTTATCAGCCTGCTCAGGATCACCCATTTTATGAGTGGATTTCATTTTATGCGACTGATGAGGTAGAGGAGATTACGATGCAGCTGAGAAAAATGCTTGATAAATTGGCTGCTGATGCTGGTGAGGCAGAACTCAAACGGATTAAAAGTGCATTCCGTAAAAGCTGTCAGTTAGAATTATCCTTCTGGGAAATGGCATATACGTGTCAGGAATGGCCAGTTAGTAACAGCGTAACCGTATAAACGACACAACTTGAAGCGCCTCTATCGGAGGCGCTTTTTTATGTGAAGTGTATGGAAAGTACCAGGTACCGTTAGGAGAAACGGTACCTGGTACTTTCTCCAGTTATTTCCAAATAGTGGTTGTATTTTAGGGGGGTGGAAGATATACTAAGTTACAACACTAACTTACTAACTTGGATGAGAAGAGGGATCGAGAGTGATTCTTAATACGGACAGCACGAAACCAATCTATATACAAATTTCGGAATGGATGGAGACAGAGATATTGAACGGCACATTTCAACAAGGGGAGAAGGTACACTCCCAGTATACGCTCGCAGAAATGTATACAATTAACCCGGCGACTGCAGCAAAAGGATTAAATATTCTATCTGACGAAGGCATACTTTTTAATAAACGAGGATTAGGAAAATTTGTATCAGACGATGCGATTGACATCATTAGGAATAAGAGAAAAGACAAGAATCTGAAAAGTCTTGTTCATGAAGTTGTCTTAGAATCTGAGCGCCTTCAGATAAGTGAAGATGAACTAATTAATATGATCAAGAAGGTCAGAAAAGGACTTAAGGGGGAAGAGAAGTGAGTATTATAGAATGTGCTGGTTTAACAAAAAAACATGGTAGGTTGACAGCATTGAACGAAATCTCATTAGCAATTGAAGAGAATAAAGTGACAGGATTAATTGGAGCTAACGGGGCTGGCAAGACCACACTTCTTAAGATATTAGCTGGATTTTGGCGAAAGACTTCTGGGGATGTTCAGGTATTTTCAGAGAATCCATTTAACAATATCAAAATTTCAGCAAACACTATTTTTGTTGATGATGAAATGAGTTTTCCGACATCGTTAACATTAAAGGAAATCCTGAATGAGGGGCAACGTGCTTACGAAAAATGGGATCATCAGCTTGCTGATCGTTTGTTTGATTATTTCTCTTTTCACTCCAACCAGACACATGACAGTCTTTCCAAAGGGAATAGGAGCACCTTTAATATGATTCTTGGTTTAGCATCCCGTTGCAGTTTAACGATTTTCGACGAACCAACAACTGGAATGGATGCAAGTGCTCGTAAAGACTTTTACCGTGCGCTGTTAAAGGATTATATAGCACACCCTCGATCGATTATTATCTCCAGCCACTATTTGGACGAAATGGAAGATATTTTGGAAGATGTTCTGTTGATTGAAGGTGGAGAGAAGCGCCTGCACATGCCAATTGATGAATTAAAAGAATACGCTGTTGGTGCAACTGGGTCAACTGAGAATATTAATGTGTTAGCTAATAATAAAGAGGTTTTTTATAAAAAAGAATTAGAAAACGGAAGAAAATATGTAGTGGTAAGGAATGAATTTTCCGATGGTGAATTGGATAGGTCAAGGGAAGCAGGAATAGAAGTAACGCCGATTCCTTCTAGTGATTTATGTGTGTACTTAACGAATAAAAAGGCAGGGGGAATCGATGATGTCTTTAACAACGATTAAAGCGGGAAGCCTTGTAAAAAAACAATTTCAATATAAGTTGAACGCGTACATAGGTGTATTCAGCTCGATGATGATATTGCAGGGGCTGGCTATTTTCTTTTCATTACTTGGTAGTTCTGGAATGAGCAGTACTAGTTCGCATGGACTTTCTATATCAATAGACTATTATTCTGCTGATACTGTTATTATGTTTACAAGTTTATGGGCGTTCATCAGCGCGGTACTGATTACCACTAAAATCTACCGGGAAGATGACTATACGTTTGTAACGAATCGGATTACAGCTAATTTATCAAATATAGCATTCCTTGTATTGGCAAGTTTGATTGGTGGATTTACCGCTGTAATGTCAGGATACTTTGTAAGAACGTATATTTATTATTTTTTTGACCATGATCAATTAATCGGGATTGGAACAGGCCAAGACGTTCAGTTGCTGTTAACAGGAATGACCGCCACCATTTTGTATATACTGCTGTTCAGCTCACTCGGCTACTTGGCAGGGACGCTTGTGCAGCTGAATCGTATTTTTGTAGTTGTATTACCGGTCTTGGTTATTGGGTTACAAATGAACGCAATTATCAATCAGAAGATAAACATTTTTGAGTTTTATTTTCAAGAATCCTCCATTTTGATGTTTATTCCTAAAATAATTGTTACGGTGGCTGTACTATTTTCAATAGCATCATTGCTATCCAATCGAATGGAGGTTAGACGATGAGTACTTTGTTTTCTTTTGTACCTATTATTCTTCTGATTTTAATTGTTGGTTTTGTTGTTATGATAAATAAGGTAGTTACAATGAAGAAGAAAAAATATATATCTGGGCAAAAAATCCGCTGGGTTCTGGGGATTTATATAACAGTGTTACTCATTTCAACAGCACTATATTACTTAATTCCAACAAATTCGGATTCGTCAGAAGATGTCGTCGACCGCAGTTTTCCGTATTTATCTGAGAAAATTTACAATGGAAGTACGGATAAATTAGATGAAAAATTCATTACGAAACAATGGAATCTTGAATACGATGAAAGTACGCTTCGAATTAATGGGGGAGGTTCTGATCAAGGAGGCAGTGTATTCGTTAAAGAGAAATCTGAAGACGATAACCAAATAGATGTGTTCCTGTATCAAACCCCATCGTATGTGGAAGGGATGGAGATTACAGATAAAATTAATCCGCCCTACGTTAATTTATCATCCGGTAACTTAACAATAAGTAATACTAAAGAAACTAATTTAGAATACACAACGTTTAGATCTGAATTTACGATTAGCCAGTTTACAGGTGGTGATTCGATGAACTTAGATAATTCTTATACTCGGGGCGAACGAATCCTAATAATAAAAATTCCAAAAGGATTGAAATTACAAGAAGAAAATGGAATTCGGTTTGAATATCTGCAATGATCATAAACATAAATCTCCAAAAGTACCAGGTACCGTTTAATATTTACGGTACCTGGTACTTTCTCCAGTTATTTCCAGACCGTTAACATCCTAGGCTCTTTTTGAATAGCATGGGTGGTAGGTATGATAATTGGAGGGAGTAGTTTATGGAAATTCATGTGGTGCGGCGTGGTGAGACGTTATGGAGGATTGTACAGAATTATGGGGTGGATATAACGCAGGTAGTTTTAGTCAATGGGCTTGATAACCCTGATGTACTTGTTATTGGTCAATCCCTGGTTATTCCTGATCCGAAAAAAGAATATGTTGTAGTGCCAGGTGATCATTTGTGGGCGATTGCTCAGCGTTTTGGAGTACCTGTTTCTGAGTTGGCTCAGGCAAATAACATTACCAATCCGGCGTTAATTTTCGTTGGTGACTTACTCGTGCTGCCATATTCGATTCATGTCGTACAGGTAGGCGAATTTTTATGGGGAGTCGCACAGGAATACAACGTATCTGTAGATCAGATTGCTTCAGCGAATAATATTGCAAATCCATCCTACATTTATCCGGGGCAACGATTGCGAATTCCGGCACAAGATAAACCTGTAATTGAAGTAAACACGTATACGACACAATTAAACGAACAGGGAAGGAGAGAGGTATTAGCACTAGGAAGCAATTTTACTTATCTATCCCCATTTACTTACAGTTTTCAGGCAGATGGAACATTATCAGAGCTGCAGGATGCACAAGTTCTAGAAGCAGCGAGAGCAACAAATACAGCTCCTCTGCTTGTTTTAACGAACTTTACTGAAGGGTCTTTCAGTTCAGATTTAACTGCGACAATGCTCGGGAATCCTCAGTTACAGGAGACGTTAATCACCAATATTCTGGAGACTATTAGGGCAAAAGGTTATATGGGGATAAACGTTGATTTCGAATATGTTTATCCAGAGGATCGGGAAAATTATAATGCGTTTCTTCGTCGGCTTGTGGCACGATTGCGGCCAGAAGGACTGCTAGTGTCCACTGCGCTTGCACCAAAAGATACGGCTGATCAACAAGGTCTACTTTATGAAGCACATGATTATCAGGCGCACGGTGAAATCGTAGACTTCGTGGTGATTATGACGTATGAATGGGGATGGGCAGGTGGCAGACCATGGGCAATCGCTCCTATAAACGAGGTACGTGAAGTGCTTGATTATGCTGTAACTGAAATTCCGCCAGAGAAAATACTAATGGGTGTTCCGTTGTACGGACGGGATTGGAAAATTCCATGGCAAGATGGAACGCTGGCAAGAACAGTTAGTCCGCGTGAGGCCGTTCAGTTAGCTGCGACATACGGTGTCGATATCGAATATAATACGACTTATCAATCACCTTTTTACCGTTATACTGACGAAAACGGTCAGCAGCATGAAGTTTGGTTTGAAGATGCGAGAAGTATGCAGGCGAAATATGACACCGTTAAGGACTATGGATTGCGCGGCATCAGTTACTGGGTATTAGGCAATCCATTTCCAGAAAACTGGGCGGTATTAAACAATAATTTCACCGTTAAAAAGTTATAACTAAACTTTCGCTGACTGAAAAATATAGGTGCTCCCTAAAATAGTGGAATAAGCCCGCAATCGGTTGTAGGTTGACACAAAATCTCTATACTGCGAATTAACTTACCACACCGAAAAAAGGCGAAGTAACAGCAACGAGATTTCCGCGTATGGCAGTCGCGCACCTTAGGGCGGCTGGTGAGCCTCCTCTTGCTATAATCGCACTCCGGGGTCTCACCTATGCCTGTCCTCCCGCAGGAGTCGACTGCCATCCGCTCCAATCTCTAGACAAAATATGAATGTCGCAGATTTATTAACTGCCTCGCTGATAGCACGGCTATTCTATTTCTACATGCACTAGTTAAAGAAAAAACAATGACGTAAACTGCTATACCAGTCCGCAGCTATCCAGGACGGCAGCTTCAGAACCTCTATTTGATAATAAAGGTAATGTTAAAACGAGTTACTTCGTAGTTTCCATCAAATACGACAAAGTAATTAACAGCTCGTTTTAGGAATAGACTTATTTGTAATTTGTGTCAACTAACATATTTCAAGTGCTACAAAAAATGTAGTTTATTGCATTCATCAAAAATATCTATCTGCGAAAGTAGAGTTATAACAAACCATTTTTCAACTGACACCCCTATCTCTTTTACTTTTCAATGGAGAATGCGATAATAAAGAAAAAATTGATAGGATGAAAATATGTCAGCAATAACAGAATTAAACGTTAAAGCAAAGTATATAGCAGAATACAAAAAAGGGTTTCCGTTAGTTAATAAAGATACGATCTCGAATCCGAATTCACTTAAAGAAGAGGGAAGTATCTTTCATCTTGTAGATCAAACCGGTCAATTTATCGCAAAAGCTTATTATGGCGCCCAGAATAAAGGAATTGGCTGGGTATTGACGCACAATAAAGCAGAGAAGGTTGATTCTGTTTTTTTCAAAACAAGGATAGATGCCGCGCTCAATGCCAGGAAGTCGTTTTATCAAAAAGATGATACTACAGCGTTTCGGGTATTCAATGGTGAAGGTGATGGTATTGGCGGTTTTACGATTGACTTCTTTGACGGTTATTATTTAATTAACTGGTATAGCGAAGGCATTTACACGTTCAAAAAACATGTAATTCGTGCGCTTGAGGAGCTTTGTGAATATAACGCTATCTATGAAAAAAAACGTTTTGATACCAAAGGTCAATATATTGATGACGATGATTTTGTGCAGGGTACACGTGGTGAATTTCCGATAATCGTGAAGGAAAACGGGATGAACTATGCAGTATATTTGAATGATGGTGCAATGGTTGGCGTTTTTCTTGATCAACGCGAGGTAAGAAAAGCCATTCGTGATAACTATTCAAACGGTAAGAATGTGCTGAATACGTTTTCTTATACCGGAGCGTTTTCAGTAGGTGCTGCACTAGGTGGCGCAGTAAAAACAACTAATGTTGACTTAGCTAAGCGGAGTAAGAGTAAGACGATTGAACAGTTTAGTGTAAATGGGATTGACTATGAGCAGCAGGATATTAAGGTAATGGATGTATTTGAATACTTTAAGTACGCAAAGCGGAAAGAATTGAAATTTGATGTTGTCATTCTTGACCCACCAAGTTTTGCCCGTTCCAAAAAGCATACATTCAGTACATCTAAAGACTATCCGGCTCTTATCAAGGATACGATCGCCATTACGGAAAAAAATGGAGTTATTGTTGCATCTACCAATAATGCTTCGTTTGGTATGAGGAAATTTAAAGGATTTGTGGATAAAGCGTTTAAAGAAACACAAACCAAGTATAAAGTAGTAGAAGAATTCTCATTGCCTGCAGATTTCAAAACAAACCCAAGCTTCCCACAAGGCAACTATTTAAAAGTGTTAATCGTTGAA
This sequence comes from Virgibacillus flavescens, assembly GCF_050574275.1. Classification (GTDB taxonomy): domain Bacteria; phylum Bacillota; class Bacilli; order Bacillales; family Amphibacillaceae; genus Virgibacillus_F; species Virgibacillus_F flavescens. Next base: position 516,882 of record NZ_CP192260.1, on the reverse strand, counting down.
AAGAGATAACTCGGTACCAGGTACCACTCGGATTTTGTCGAAAAATGTTGAAGGGGCTGATTAACGTGATTAAGGCTGTGGTTTTTGACTTAGACGGCACGCTGCTTGATCGTGATCAGTCTGTTAAACATTTTATTAATCTTCAATATAGCCGCATGTTCGAAATCTTGAAACATATACCTAAAGAGGCATACGCAACTAGATTTATTGAACTTGATGACCATGGTTATGTCTGGAAGGATAAAGTATATCAGCAAATGGTGGAAGAATTTAAGATTGCACTGTCCTGGGAGTTGTTATTAGCCGACTATATTAGTGAGTTCAAACTTAGCTGTATACCTTTTCCTGGTTTAATCAACATGCTAAAATCACTCAAGCAGAATTCCTTCTCCCTTGGCATCATCACGAACGGGAGAAGTCAATTCCAGCTGGATAATATCACCGCTCTCGGTATTGAAAAATACTTCGATACAATACTTATTTCAGAGAGTGAAGGAATTAAAAAACCAGATCCGAAAATTTTCGAGAAAGCGTTAAGTCGACTCAACGTGCATCCACATGAAAGTATTTTTATAGGAGATCATCCTGAGAAGGACATCATGGCCGCTCGTACTATCGGCATGAAAACGATTTGGAAAAAGAATAACCAGTGGAATGACGCAGAGCCGGATTACAATATTGAAAGCTTAACCGATATACCATCTATTATAGAAAAAGGAGCTAATCAGTAGATAATGATTAGCTCCTTTTTGATGCTCTTATACTTTTTGACCAACAGCATGTAACATGCGTACAGTTGTCTCGCGAATAAGCGCAGGGAGTACTTCAAATGAATATGGTTTATATACACGCTCAGTCCACTTGTGTCCGTCTTTCCCATAAACGCCCATATTAATGGATGGGACGTTTAACGCTCGTATTTCATGAAAAGGAATGGGGTAAAGCCTATCAATTTCTGGGAAATTGTTTACAAGCGTTGCAATTTCTTCATCCGTTTCATGTAAAGAAAGGAAGCTTCCATCACCAAGGTATGGGAAAAATTTCTTGATAGAAAATTTTTCACCTGTTTTCTTTCCTGTATCATCAATTACTTCATGAACAAGCTGCAGAAGTTTTTTATTTTTCTCAATAGATTCATTCAAGAAATTATGTGGTAGATATGGCGGTGCATAAAAAATAATGACTCTGGGCTTTTTATCAGGATCTAATTGCTGAAGCTCTTCAGCAATTTTAAAGCAAAGCATTCGTTCATCGAGATAACTGTATTGTTCAGCAACCTCTCTTGAAACCACCTTAGGGTCCTGTCCCATATCTTCTAATTCTGAAATGAAATTCTCAAGGGTTGTTACTTCGATTGTCCATTTTTGACTGTTCACTTCCGGTAGATTACTTCTTTTTGCAAATTCTTTATACTGCTGTTCAGCCTTTTCTGAGATCTGTTCACATGCTTCTGTTGTTATTTTTTCAAGTTTATTCATTACCTCTTTTGCGGTAGATTCATAAATAAAATAATTAAAATACAAATAACTGCTCTTAGCTGTCTGTACATTGTACGCTGATTTTGTATCTTTTTGATACAGGCATGACGGCGGCAAAATCAGTTCACCTTCTATGTTCTCGGTTAGATCCAGGTTGTTATTAATTCGTCTGTTAATCTCTGATGATATAAGTGTCGGATCGATCCCGGAGAGTGTATTGCCTACATGTGTTTCTCGCCCGTAGATATAGAAACTTGGCAGCAGTTTTCCTGCAGATCCTGTGTAAATATACCGGTGCGGATCACCCTCATACATTGGAGTAATAAAATCTGTATTAATTGCTGCTGTAAATTCTAACTGTTTGTCTGTTTTTAATCGATTAATTTCTGGAATGGACGAAGTAATACCTTTATGCTGACTTTCTTCGTCAGGATTTGTCATAAATAAAATATTTCCCGGTAGTTCGTTAAGATGCTCTGAAAAATAAAGCAGGTTAGCAAGGTGAACGGCAATGCCGCTTTGCATATCAACAGAACCTCGGCCAAATAAATAGTCTCCAGAATGTGCATCCTTTTGAACATCCTGATTATATGGATATTCTTTAAAATAAGTTTCCATTGCATCTGAGTTTAAGGCATGCTGTTTCATATTCCCGAAGTCGTCAATACCAACAGTATCCATATGTGCATGATAGATAATCGTGTTATCCGATGAAGAGGGACCTTTTAATAGTGCAAAGACATTTTTACGGCCAAGCGGGTCGTTTGGGACATGCTGTTCCCACACGTCATGCGGGTTTGCTTTAAAATAAGGAAATGATACCAGCCATTGCTTCACGGCATTGGCTAAATCAACTTCCCCACTGGTCCCATTAACGCTTTCAACTTGGATGAGTTGGCGTGCTATATATTCTATTTGATGTGCTGCGTCCAGATGTTTTATTTGTTCGTACATAATGAATTCCCCCATTTTCAATATGAGTTTTTGACCATTCACATTATAGCAGACTAGATGATTAATTAATGTGATTCAACAATAGTCTTTTTATTTAAGGGTAGCTATAGCATGAAAAAGAAATTATTTTTACGCTTCAGAGTAACAAATGGTTGCTTTTAAACGTAATATAAATTACTATATAAAGTAAGGGGGCGATCAAATGGAAAATATTCGATTGAATGTTGCATTACTGCGGCGTCGAGTGCCAAATCTAACAAGCGCTGCTAAATCTGTCGGTTTGCGTCCAGCGACAGTATCAAATTTGTGTACAGGTAAAATACCTGTAGGAAGATCAGAGGTTCGAACACTAGTGGCTTTAGCGACGCTTGCAGAGTGCAGTTTGGATGAGTTAATTATTAGAGGGGAGACGGTTGACATGATTGAAACGAAAATCAAGACTTTGGATTTGTTTGCTCCAATTTCTAAAGGTGGAACAGTTGGATTGGTTTCCCGACCTGGAATGGGTCAGCTTGTAGTTATTTCAGAATTGTTTTATCGATTAAAAGAAGATGGGTTTGTAACCATTTTATTGAAACCGGATGGAGATAATCCGGAAATTAATGACATTTTAAACTATGTGGACATTGTAACTGCATCTATTGATGAAACGTACGAGAAAATGGCTGCTGTTGGAAAAGATAAAGAAATTGCTTTTGCTGCTGATCGAAGTCACGTTTTAACAGGAAAAGTATATGAACTGCAGGATCAGCTTGAAGCTATAGGTTTATCTAATGTCACAACGATGTTAGTGGATTTAAAAGGGGAAGTGGTTGACGAAGATCTGCCTTATGGACCGCTTGAAACGCTTTGGAGATTCGATGCTGATTTGTCAGTAAGGTATAAGTATCCAGCAATAAATCCTGTCTATTCAACATCTTCAGTTCTAGAGGGTGCACACGTTGATCAGAACCATTTTACAACACAGCAGCGGGCACAGAAGTTATTGCGCAGGTACCATGAATTACGTTCACTAGTAAATGTGAAGGGACTGGACAGTATACCTAAATCTGAACTCGTGACGTATAAACGCGGCGAACGACTAGAAGCATATTTGACTCAACCATTTTATGTTGCAGAGGAATTCACCGGTCAAAAAGGGGAGTCAGTTAATCTGAAGGATACAATAGAGGATGTTCGTAAAATTTTGGATGGAAGTGCAGATTCAAAAGAAGTAGAAGCGCTGACCTACATTGGAAAACTCATTTAACTAAGATTCGACAAAAAACAACAAAAACCGGGCGGTACCTGGTACCGTCCGGTTTTTTTAGTTAGTATACGCCGACATTGCTCCATGCTTGGGATACGGCATTTGCTGTTGACGCACCATACAGATCGTTTGCTGACTGTTCTAATGCTTCTCGTGCATAAGAGAAATCACTATTTGGTGTTAGGTAAACTGTTAACGCACGGTAATAAATATTTTGAGCTTTGGAAATCCCTAAGCTATTAATTGTATAATATGCTGCTTTGTTAGGGATACCACTGTTAATGTGTACGCCACCCCAATCACCTTCACGTGTAACAGGCAAATTTTGATACTCGTTCATGTGATCTGGCTGATTATAAGCATTTGGGTTAGACATCGAACGAAGTGCATCGCCGGATTGATAAGGTGTATATACATCTTCACCCATTAACCAATCCTCTGAATCTACGAAAAATCCAAATACGTCAGAGAATGACTCGTTTAATGCGCCGGACTGAGATTCGTAAATTAATCCTGCGGTAGTATCGGTTACTGCGTGTGTAAGCTCATGGGCAACCACATCGTTTGCTCCAGACAGGTAAGTAAATGTGGACCCGTCGCCATCACCGTAAATCATTTGATTTCCTGTCCATGCTGCGTTGTTATAGTTGTTGCCATAATGAACAGTAGAAACAATATCAGAACCTTGATTGTCGTAACTTACACGGCCAAATGTATTATAATAATAATCGAAAACTTGTCCAGCGTAATAATGCGCGTCTACTGCTGCTTTTTGTCGTTCACTATTGAACGTATTGCCGCTGTCTGTTACGTAATATCCAGGCAATGAGGAACCATTATAGTTATCAAAAGTTGCTATAACTCCATTCATTGATTTTGTTACGTCATATAAATAGTATGTGCTATTTGTATAGTAAGTATTTAATGATTTTGTATTACCTAACACGCCAGTCCCCGTTCCTGTCGCCTCATTTACAACATTCATAGACTGTAAAATTTCACCAGATTCAGCATTCACATATACTTGCCAGTTTGCTGGATAAGGCTCGGAAAACTGTAATTCTACATGGTAAGCTAACGTATATTCACCATCCTCTTCCAACACTACGAGATTACTAGTTTCGGTAAGTGTCTCGAAGTCACTGCCTTTTATAGATTTAATTTTTTGATCTGCCTCTTTACGACTTACATCAATGTGTTTCCAGGCATGATCAATTGCTTCATTTTTATTTAATTCACGTTGTTGTTTTAACTTTGAAGGTGCATCATTATGGAAGTTTCCATTTACTGATGTCACATTGCCGTGTTTATCCGTGTGCACAATAACCCTGGCATTGGCAACTGGAATATTTTCAACGACCGGCTGATAGGTGTAATGCTTCATACCGAGGTCGTCCTGTTCTACTTTTATAAATTGTAAATCTTTCTTAGAATCAATACCTAGTTCTTTCGCATTTTCTTTAAAAAATGCTTGTACAGCTTTCTTTGAAACTACATTTGGTGCCTGGAAGTTCTTTTTCACAAACTGAGGACCATTTACGCTTTTATCGATAGAAGTTCCTGTTTCGGCATGTGCAAGAGAACCTCCGGAGATGATGCTAGTACCTAAAACTAGTGACGCTACTAATGGTTTCCACTTCATAAAATTCCTCCTTGTTTTTTTCTGACTATTCAAATATAGCAAACAAATTCAAAATCTGACATAGTCTGATAGGTTTGTTTATTTCCTGGGAAATCTTATGTAGAATATGTTGGGCAAGTTAGAAAAAATTGGAAAATGTAGGTATTATTGGCTATTCTTGTCAAGAAAAGTTATAAAATAATGTATATTGACAAAATATGTAATTAAATATGTAGGAAGTGTTGTGATATCGACACAGATAGGGAGAGGGTCATCGTTTTAAAAATAAAGAAGGTAATCGAAGACAATATGGGTTGATAAAAAATATCGAAAGGATATTTTTTGGCAAAAATAAAGACCATCCCCAAGGGTATGATCTCTATTTTCTGCAAAACGTTTAGTTTGAATCTGGCATTCTAGTTAGTAATCTTTCGTAACAGCAGATCTTTGAACTTCCGTTGATCTTCTTCAGTAAACGCCTTGGGTCCTTTAGTGCGCTTGCCGCTTTTTCTAGCCATGGCACTCGTGTAACGGGTATGTAAAAGCTCGTCAATGTTTTCCTGGGTATATTCAAACCCTTTATGGTGCAGGACTATACATCCTTTACCTAGTGCAAGCGAAGCTAGGCCATAGTCCTGTGTAATAATAATATCGTCGCTTTTAGCAAGCTGCATGATGCGGAAATCTGCTGAATCTGCTCCAGTATCCACATACACAGTTTCGACACCAGCTGCTTCGTCACCATGTGAAAAGTGTGCGAAGCTCTTTACGAGTATGACAGGAATTTGTGCATCGGCAGCGATTGAAGTAACGCTGTCTTTTACTGGGCAAGCGTCAGCATCAATTAATATTGTCATGTGGTGTCACCTCAATCTACAAAAGTTTTTGCTGTTTCTTTGTTCTTTCTTTTATTAATTCCTGAATTTGACGAAAGGCATCATCAATTGAAGGAGCGTTAATCATAATTTTTTTATCTTCTGAATATCCCTCAGCTGCGTGCTCATAACGGGGGTCATAGTAATATTCAAGCAATAATTTAACTGCTGGTTTATAATCCTCGCTTAGTAAATAGTCGTGTATTTCTTTCGCGATTGGTGTATGAATTCGTTTTTTAATTAAGTTGAATGCTTCTATGAACTTTTCCGGAGAATTCCATGGCTGGTAATCCTCTATGATATTATTAACGCGTTCTTCTATCGGCAAATTAATAAAAATTTGAACTCCATTTTCTTTATGGTTATATAAAAATTCAGGAATTGTCACTTTACCAATTCGTTTACTTTCGCCTTCCATAAATAAGTAGGGAGCGTTTTGATGTTTCATTAGCTGATCTACTAATGTCGATTCAAATTTTTTCTGATTACTCGGTTTCAATCCAATTTGTCCAAAAATCGAGCCGCGATGGCTGGCCATGCCTTCTAAATCGAGTACTGGATAGCCGTTCTCGTTAAGCCTTTCCAAAAGAATGGTTTTACCTGATCCCGTATTACCATTTAATACATATGCTTTTGAGGTTAGTTCATAGTTTTCAAGCGTACGAACCACCCATTGTCGGTATGAGCGAATTCCGCCATTTAACCGGAACGCTTTATTTCCCATCAGCTCAAGAACAGTTGCTGCAGTTTTACTTCGCATTCCACCACGCCAGCAGAAGACAGTTTTCGATGTGTTTATTTGCTCAAATGTTTTGATGAACTCTGGAAGCTTTGCCGAAAAAATTTCCAGACCGCGTTCTTTGGCAGCTTTTGGTCCAACTTGTTTATAAATTGTTCCCACTTCGGCGCGTTCGTCGTTATTAAAAATTGGAATATTGATACTGCCTGGTATTGTAGCTTCTTCAAATTCTTTTGGTGAACGAACATCAATCATTGTATGGGTTTCTTTTTCTTTCAGTTCGAACAATCCTTCTAACGAAATATCGTGAACCATTCTTATTACCCCTTTTTTGCAATACATACTGTTCTAACAACATGTCCAGTATTGCCATTTATCCATTTATATAAAATTAATTTCGTTTCGGTGTATCTACAAGTTTATCATAATTTGAAAAGCAGGAGGCAAAAAAACCCACCTTCGAAGCAGAAGGGTGGGGTCAGAAGTGACTTATGGTCCGAAATAGGTGGATCATCCATCTCGCATCTTCGAATATACGTGGCGCACCTTAAGGCGAATGTCGAGCCTCTTACTTAGCGCAGGATAAGGATGGCTTCAGTACCCAATTTAATGCAGGGGATTCTTCTTTATTGGTAAACGTTACTTAATTGAGCACCTAGATATTTTGCGAGTTCAAGCATGCCGTACTTATCTGCCTGTGACTCAGCATCAGAATTGTAATTTGTATTTGTATTTACGTCATAGGTGAAAATGTCACCATTCTGATCATATATAAACTCAATGCCTGCTACTTGAATATCATTTTGTTTGAGGAAATCTTCATATTTTTTAATAATAGGATCATGAAAGTCCGGGACAATTTGAAATTTTGGCTTTTCTGAGCCTTCTTCTCCGGCAGGACAATATAAATCTTCTATTTTACAAGCATCAGCAGGGCATAGTTCAAACCCTTCTGAGGTATCAACCTGAACGGCGTAAACAAACTTTCCCCCAACGAATTCACAGCGAGTTATATACGGTTCAGGAGCTTTTATATATTCCTGGATAAGCGTGATGCCGTCAATTGATGGGTCGAAGGATGAACCTTCAAGATACTCTTGTAATGCTTCGACTGAATGGAACAACTGAACCCCAAGACCTTTTCCAGCGCGATTATGTTTTGTAATAAAAGAATCGACACCCAATTCTTCAGCAGCTTTGATCGTCTGTTCCTTCCCGACGGCCGCAACTGTCTTTGGTGTGCGCACACCGGCCGCTTCCAGAGCCATATACTGATTCACTTTGCTTACTTCCAGCCGTAATGCACGAGTTCCATTAACTACTTTACGACCATGGTGCTCAAGCCACGCTAATACTGCTTCCGTTAATTCGGGAGCAAACCTATGACCACGAGTATGGGAGGAGGCGCTGATCCGGTTATAGAAAACTCCTTCTGGAGGAGTGGAAGTTAAATCAATTGTTCCTTTATCTAAATGCCATTCTTCATAAGGTAGATTTAGTTCATCCAGTCGATTCGTTAAATGTACTGTCCATTCCTTATTTTCATGAATTACATACACTTTTTCTGTCATCATTAAAACCTCCCGATTGCGGTAGTAATCATTCATTCTAATTGATGAGAAAATTCTTATTTTAACGTTTATTTCTAGTAATCATAGCAGATCACTAGGGATTGTATCAATTTATTTGTTTCGAATTAATTTTGTTTTTATGTAATAACTGTTATATACTTAATATAACAAACATACATTCAATTAAGAGGGTGGTTCAATTTGTATATAAATCTTGATTTTGAAGCAACAGAACCTATATACACACAATTAAAAAATCAAATTATTGCAGGAATAGCAAAAAAAGAGATTGTGCCAGGTGAAGGTTTACCATCCGTCAGATCAATGGCAGCCGATATTGGAATCAACCTTCATACGGTCAATAAAGCGTACCAGCAGTTAAAACAGGAAGGGTTTATTCTTATTCACAGGCAAAAAGGTGTAGTGGTAAATCCTGAAGGTGTAGCCATTGCTAATGAAGCTTATATTTCAAATTTAAAGAACAAATTACATCCAATTATTGCGGAATCAATTTGCCGGGATGTCAGAGAAGATGAATTTATAGAGCTATGCAGGGAAGTCTTCCATAGTTTTAGTAAAAGTGAAGGAGAGAGGTAAATGAATAGTACGATGATTTTTTTACTGGTAGTAATTTTAATTCCCGTGTATATTTCACTTATGTTTATTCCGTTTTGGACAAGAAAGACAGAAAGCTTTGGTGTTTCCATACCTGAAGAAATATACCACAGTACTAAACTGCATTCGATGAGAAAGCAGTATGCGACTCTTACTGGAATATGGAGCATCATTATTACCGTTATATTTCTAAGTGCAGGTACTTATTTTAAAGACGAGGAAATAATTAGTATCCTTTTTTCTATTATTATTGGGATATTTATTATAGGCAGCTTTTTTATATACCTTAAATTTCACCGGGAAATGAAATCGTTGAAAAAGGAAGAAAATTGGGCAGGGATAAGAGTGCAAGTAACGGTTATAGATACAAAGTTTCGTGACCAGAAGCTGATATATTCCAATCTGTGGTTTATTGTCTCTTTTATTATTGCTTTTGTTTCTATTTATATAACCTTTACTTATTACGATCAAATTCCAGAAAGAGTTCCAATGCAATACGACTTCGAAGGAAATGTAACCAATTGGGCGGATAAATCGTACCGTTCCCTTTTAGTTATGCCAGTCATGCAGGTTTATTTAACGTTACTTTTTCTATTTATTAACACAATGATAGGTAAAGTAAAACAACAAGTAAGTGCTGCTAATCCTGAAGATTCGATGCGAAAAAATGTTATCTTCAGACGAAGGTGGTCAGCATATATAATTATTACAGGTATCGCAATAGCAATCTTGTTTTGTATTATTCAATTATCCTTTGTTTTTCCAATTAATCAGCAGGTCTTAATCATAGCGCCGCTAGTTCTTGGGATTGGTGTAACTGTCGGGGCAGTTTTTCTGTCGATTACTACAGGTCAGGGTGGAAGCAGAGTTAAGATATCCGATGGCGGCAACGGGAGTGTAATCGATCGGGATGACGACCAATACTGGAAGCTTGGGGTGTTTTACTATAATAAAAATGACCCTTCCATATTTTTAGAAAAACGTTTTGGGGTGGGATGGACCAATAACTGGGCACATCCGTTATCATGGGTTTTTATTATCGTAATAATTGCAGGAGCAGTCGGAATACCATTTTTACTAGGAGAGTAGGTAATGCAATGATTTTAATAGATGAGATGAAGAAGAAGGATGCAGAACAGGTATTGGAAATATTTCAAGAGGGAATTGATACAAGGAACGCGACCTTCGAGACAACGACGCCTGAATGGGAAGTTTGGGATCGTGATCATATATCAACTTGCCGGTTAGTTGCACGTGAATATAACGACGTAATTGGCTGGGCAGCATTAACCCCTAAATCAAGCAGAAAAGCGTATGCTGGGGTAGCAGAAGTCAGTATATATTTACGGCTCGCAAGTGCTGGCAAAGGTTTGGGCAGCAGACTTCTAGAAGAAATAATTAAAGAAAGTGAAAATCATGGTTTTTGGACATTGAAGTCAGGGATTTTCCCTGAAAATAAAACCAGTCTCGCATTACATGAAAAGTATGGATTCAGGGTTCTTGGGACCGAAGAACGGATTGGAAAACTGGACGGTGTGTGGCGTGATGTTGTACAAATGGAACGACGAAGCAATGTTGCTGGTCTCTGAGGGGAAACATTTATAAGCGTCTAATAGAAATAATCCGAACGGACCCCAAATGGATCGTTCGGATTAGAATTTAATTAAAGTATTGGTGTCATGCCTCTTCATTAATAATTATGCATCAAGTTCTATTAATTCTTGTTAACTGGTGCAAACTCATGAACCCATACTTCCATCTTCGATAACCAAGGCATGCCTGGATGATTCGAGAGAATGGAATGTTTATATTCTTCAACAGTGTCGTAGCCTTCTTGGTTAGCTTCCTTATCAGTTAGCTCACCAAGGGTTTGTTTATAAACGTTTGTCACTTCAAAATGCTTGTCATCAAGGTTCATGATTTCTCCAACATCAGCGTATCTGCCATTCCGGCGGGTAGCCGTCTTTTGACCGTTTAAGACTTTTTTAATGTCCTGTGGAACTGTTATTAACCTCTCGATTGAACATGTTTTTGGAGCCAGTTCATAATTTTTATCTTGTCCCGTCACTTAAATCCCACCTTTAATTCTTTATTGTTACCGTTAGTCTAATATATATGAAAGAAAATGTCACATATTGCGCAGCTTCAGAAAACGCAGCATGCCTTAAAATCCTTATGTGTATATAAACGGTATATGTAGTATAATATAATTGGTTAGAATACCCTATGTAAGGTGGGCTCAAAATGTCGTTGAATAATCAATCGATAGTTGAAGAGGTTAGGTTTGTGGGAAATAAAATAGAAGAAATGAAGTACGATATTTCACGTGAAATGGTAGTAGATAAGAAAAATGATACAGAAGAAGGTTTAGAGATTCGTGCTGAAATTATCCATATTATTGCAGATTCATTTGCAATGGAACCAGAAAATGCCACAAATCGAATTGCAGCTTGGGGCAAGAAGACAGGGGAACTAGCGATTAGATATGGTGTTGCATTAGATGAATCACTTAAAAGTACATCTAATGTGCGACAAATTATATGGAAAAATATTGAGCTGATTGGAAAGACTAACAAATTGTCAACGGAAGCTATTTTTGAGTTAATTCGTAAAATTGATCCACTATTGGACCATGCAGTTTACACTTACAGTAATGCATATGTTAAATCATATAAAGAAGTATTGGATGAAGCGCAGGAAAAATTCTTAACCTTGTCTGCTCCAGTTGTCCCGATTCTGGATGGATTTGCAGTATTACCAATTATTGGTGGGATTGACACGGACCGGGCTGATGTTTTACTGCAAACAGCATTGCGCGAATCGGCGAAACGTGATTTATCGCATTTATTTATTGATTTATCAGGTGTTGCAGTTGTTGATACGATGGTGGCACATTATATTTTTAAAATAATTCAATCACTGGAATTAGTGGGAGTAGAAGCTGTTTTAGCTGGAATTCGTCCGGAAGTTGCCCAGACAATGGTAACATTAGGTATTAACTTTACGGAGGTAAATACATTTAGTTCGATGCAGCAGGCGTTGTCTAAATATATTTCGACCGAAAATCTACTTAAATAAAGCGACATGCGAAGCTATTCAATTAAGTTTACCTTAGTTGGATAGCTTTTTTCACATGAGAGAATATAAATCCAGTAATTTGAGAAAAACTAGCGATAGTGCTTGCAATATATATATTATCGGTAATATTTGTTATACTTAACTATACCTCGTAGTTTACGAAGGAGGATAAAAGTTGAGAAACGGAACAAAGTTGCAAAAAGAAGCAATGCAAATATTAAAACTTACAAGCAGAACATTCTACATACCGATTAGTTTATTGAAACCTGTACTAAAAGATACAGTTGGTTCAGCTTATTTGTGTATGCGGGCCATCGATGAAATTGAAGATCATGAAATGCTGGACGCGAAGATTAAACAGAATTTACTTCAATCTGTCAGTATTCTTTTAAAAGATAATGAATTTGATAATAATGCATACCTTGAGTTAGTGGACCCTTATAAAGAGCAATTACCAGAAGTAACGATGCGCTTAGGTGATTGGGTTACATTTTGTCCAGACGAAATTGTTGGTAAAATAAAAGAATCCACTAGTATTATGGCTTCTGGAATGGCAAAATGGGTCGAAAAAGATTGGGAAATAAAAACTAAAGAAGACCTGGATGATTATACTTACTATGTTGCAGGACTGGTCGGGGTTATGCTTTCAGATATATGGAATTGGTATGATGGTACGGAAACAGATAGGGACCTCGCAATTGCATATGGACGCGGTTTGCAGATAGTAAATATTTTACGCAATCAAGAAGAGGATAAAGAGCGCGGAGTTAGTTTTGTACCTGACAGCTGGACCAGAGAAGATTTATTTGTTTACACAGAAAAGAATTTAGCGCTGGCTGATGAATACATGAAGGATATCAAAAACCGTAATATTCTTTTGTTTTGCAGGATTCCTTTAGCACTCGCAAAGCGAACGCTTAAAGCGTTAAAAGGTGGACGGGAAAAAATTTCACGCAATGAAGTGGAAACGATAGTCGAAGATATCAAACATGAATAGATTGCAGGAAAGTACAGTTCCGAGAGCAACAGAGCTGTGCTTTTTTTAACAGATAAGAAAGTATATATTCTTTCTTGCTGCATAAGTGCAACTAAAGTTTGGCGATAATCCAAGTTTTCTAATACGTAAGTAGTAAAACTCGACATTCGCTAGTAAAGACGAAGCGAATGCCGAGTTTTTTAAACTATTTTCTGATTAATGCTCTAACACCAAGGTATAACAAGACCAACCCAAACACAATAATTGCTATCCCGCCAATGATGTCAAAAAAACTTGCTATATCAGCTGAAATTAAAGTGGAAGTTGGCAGGTTCGCAAGTGCGAAACCAGCTAGTATACAAGCTAAATAAAGATATACTGCATGTTGCATTCTTTTTTCCTCCAATCCTTAGTTTAATAACATTGAAATGATTGAATTCTGTTTAAATCTATTCCGAAATAGACCCATCTAAAACCAGTCCATCTGTATCCGGCTATAGATTGTCTGCCGACAAAAACCGGGAAAAACCAAAAAGCATCACGATTTAACCAAACGTAGGTGAAACGGAATAAACAACCTCGGATACCACCAGGGTCTACAGCGTACGTTTGGAATTGCTGCTGCGATGGTGTGAAAGATGGAGGTGGAGTAGTTGGGGGACCTCCGGATTGTCCGTCACCGGGTGGTGGTCCAGGCGGTCCGCCCCCCGGCCCTCCTGGCCCACCCGGACCGCCAGGTTGCCCGCCTCCTGGAAATCCAGGGAATAATCCAGAAAATAAATCTGGTAAGTTGAACTGCCTTTGGTCACCGTTAAAACGCTTATGATTGTTCATGATAAACTCCTCCTTTTTACGCCCTCATTTTAATATATGGAGATTTGTCTAGATTGGGAATATTTTTTTCATCATGATTGAACCGATTAGTAAAATTATAGTGATATAATAAAGGAACGTTTATTCGGTTTGTGGTCATTCCCTTCCATCATGAAAATGTGAAAAAGGAGATATAATAACGCTAAAGTGTAAACTGAAATAAACGGAACTCGAACGATAATAAATTTAATGTATATATAAAGAAGGGGAAATAGCAGCATGAATGATGATACAGAAGAAAAGAAATATGAATATCTTGCGGATGATCCAAATGGTAAAGTAATGCCAATTATGATTTCATTAATTATTGGTGCCTTTTTCGCAATTTTGAACGAAACATTACTAAATATTGCACTCACCACATTGATGGAAGAATTTACGATATCAGTTACGACTGTCCAGTGGATGGCGACAGGATTTATGCTTGTAATGGGTATTGTTATTCCAGTTTCCGCCGTATTAATGCAATGGTTTACAACGCGGCAGATGTTTTTAGGTACAATGACTGTATTTACAATTGGAACTATTATCTGTGCGACTGCACCGACTTTTTCTATACTACTTGGTGGGCGGTTACTGCAGGCAATAGGTACTGGATTATTGATTCCAATTATTTTCAATACCTTTCTTTTAATTTATCCACCACGCAGACGTGGTGCTGTGATGGGTATGGTGGGACTTGTTATTATGTTTGCTCCGGCAATCGGTCCAACTTTATCTGGGATTATTGTTGAACATTTGGGCTGGAGGTATTTATTTATAACTGTAATTCCTTTTGCCATTTTTTCTATAGCATTCGCGTATAAGTACTTAATTAACGTGTCCGAAGTTACAAAGCCAAAAGTGGATATACTATCAATTATATTTTCAACTATTGGATTTGGCGGAGTTGTATTTGGCTTCAGTTCAGCTGGTGGAAGCGAGGATGGGTTTCTCAGTCCAGTTGCCTTCATGCCGATAGTTATTGGGATTATCGCATTGACGTTATTTTCGTTTAGACAGTTTAAGCTTAAAGAGCCTTTACTTGATCTTAGGGTATTTAAATTTCCTATGTATACGCTTGGAATCGTTATGTTTCTTATTATTATCATGGCGATGTTTGCGTCCGAGATTATATTACCAATCTATATGCAGGGACCGCTAGCCTTAACGGCAGCTACTGCAGGTTTGATTTTATTGCCGGGAAGTTTATTGAATGGGTTATTATCCCCTGTTATGGGAAAGCTTTTTGATAAAGTCGGACCAAGACTTTTAATGATTCCTGCGAGCATTCTGCTATGTATAACAATGTTTGTAATGACTAAACTGGATATGAATACCTCTATTTGGGTAATTGTTGTCAGTTATATTCTGCTGATGATATCCGTCTCGGCAATCATGATGCCTGCTGAAACGAATGGACTTAATCAGTTGCCAAAAAAACTTTATCCACACGGGACTGCAGTGATGACAACATTACAGCCGGTGGCAGGAGCAATCGGTGTATCTGCTTTTATAAGTATAATGAACGCCAGAAAAAACAGTGTTCTGGATAACGCCTCAACGCCGACCGACCCACTCGAAATAAGTAAAGCGATGGTTTCAGGTGTTGAGCTGGTTTACCTGATCGCATTAGGATTTACAATAATTGCTTTGGTGGTCTCGTTTTTTGTATACCGGGCAGAACCACCAGAGGGAGAAAAAGGTGAAACTCATTAATTAATGGGTTTCATTTTTTTTCTTCTTGACCCTAACGTTACGTGATAGCTTATAGTACTAATGGAAGGGAGGTTTGTAGTTAATGAAAGTTAAAGAAGTGGCTGATCTAGTTGGCATTAGTGTGCGCACACTGCATCATTACGATGAAATAGGATTATTATCTCCTGAAGATACAACTGAGTCAGGTTACCGCTTATATTCGAAAAAAAACCTAGCGACCTTGCAGCAAATATTATTCTTTAAAGAACTGGGCTTCCCTTTGAAGAAGATAAAAGAAATTATGGCCAGTCCAACGTTCAATCGAACGGAAGCTCTAGAGGTGCAACGAAATATGCTCTTAGAAAAACGGCGCAGAATGGACGACATGATTAGAATGATTACCAACACAATTAAAAACACGAAAGGGGAATTAATCATGAGTGAAAAGGAAAAATTTGAAGGTTTTGATTTCAGCAGTAATCCTTATGAAGAAGAAGCAAGGGATCGTTGGGGCGACGAGGCAGTTAATGAATCAAATGAAAAGATAGGCCACATGTCAAAAAAGCAGCAAGCTGCTCTTGGGGAAGAATTTGATAAGATATATAAGAATTTGGCTGATTTACGTGCTCTCTCTCCTGAATCAGACGAAGCACAGGAAGGCATCGAGGAATGGTTTGTTTATTTGAATAAGCTCGGCAATTATTCGCTGGATGCTTTCAAAGGACTTGGGCAAATGTATGTGGACGATGAAAGGTTTACCAAAAATATCGATAAGTATGGTGAGGGTTTAGCGTTGTTTATGCGTGATGCAATGGCGGTGTATGCTGATAAGCGGAAATAGTTTTGTGGTGGTTTCCTTGTGAAACTGCAGTGGTTATTGTACAAAATAAGTGGATCTATCATCGCATCTTCGAATATACGGAGCGCACCTTAGGGCACGGCTTCAGCTTCCTTGCCCCGGCAAGGGGTATGCCAACGTTGTCCGCAAAGGACGGGTTTAGTTGGCCATCCTTTAAAAAACCGCTTTCCTGCTTAGATCTTCAGCTCGCGCTGTTCCCGCAGGAGTCTTCGTATATTCGATGATGCTAGGTGATGGTGAAAAATTAATTTTTTTAATCTATCATTTTTCCAGTGATCTCAATTGCGGACTCCGGAGTATCGATTCCTTCCCCGGTGAAGGAGGATTTGTCTGTCCATTAGTACAAATCTACTTCCATTCGAGAATCCCTGTTAAGTCACTGTAATTTCGGTCTGGTTCTAGGTTGAGACTTTCAACAGGCAGTCCATTTCGGTTAATCCATGCTGTATGAAACCCAAAGTTTTTAGCTCCTGAGATGTCCCAACCATTTGAGGACATAAACAGCACTTCTTTAGGTGTCACATTTAGTATTTTTGCTGCATATTCGTAAGAAGTCGGCGAAGGTTTAAATGATTTAATTTCGTCTGCACTTATGATCTTATTGAAACTATTTCGGAGTGGTGAGCCATCAATTAACGGGTCTAGCATGTCATGTGAACCATTTGAAAATACGGCAAGTTGTTTATTTTCGAGTTTCTCTAAAACGTCTTTAGCTTCTTCATAGACAGATAGCTCGAGGTAGGCATTCACCAGGGCATCTTTCGTAGTGGAATTTAGCTTTTCCCCGTGACTTGTCACAGCGTATGTCAGCGCGTCTTTTGTAATGGAGAAAAAGGTCTCATAGTTACCCATGATCTCTCTTAGATTAGCATATTCCAACTGTTTTTTTCTCCATGTCTGACTGATGCTGTCCCCTTTTCCAGGGAAAAATTCATTGCATTTCTTTACGACAGAGTGCACGTCAAACAATGTTCCATAAGCGTCAAATACAAATGCTTTTATAGTAGTTTCCATATATAGACTCCTATCTTTTTGATACTATAATACTATAACCTAATTAGGTTGAACTGAAACAGGGAGCGAATTATGATGATCAAGAAACTGAACACATCAAATAAATCAGTGGCAGCTGAAGTGTTAGAAATACAGATTCTTGCTTATAAAGTGGAAGCTGACCTAATAGGCTTCGACGGCATACCTCAATTAAATGATAAACTTGAGTCAATAATAGAAAGCAAGGAAACATTTATTGGTTATTATTATAAAGAAGAATTGGCAGGTTTTATCTCATTTGTATTGGAAGGTAGCGAATTAACTATTTGCAGACTGGTTGTGAATCCGAATTATTTTCGCAAAGGAATAGGCTATAAACTAGTAGACGACGTGTTAACTAAATTTCCATGTGTGAACCGAATTACAGTAAGTACAGGTTCAAAAAACCTACCAGCTGTTACCTTGTATGAGCGGTTTGGTTTCCTGATGTATAAAGAAGTAGAGGTCGCGCCGACTATTTATATCAGTTTATTTGAAAAAAGAAGAACCCAAGCTTAATTTGCTTGAGTTCTTTTCTTTATGCAGCTTTTGTTTGAGCTTTGCCTGCTGGTGAAGCGAAACCTACATAAATGGAAGCGAAAGCAATAATGAAGTGAAGTACATTATCTGCTGGCAATAAAACCAGTCCAGCGATTTCGGTTACAAACAATCCAATTACTGCGACTAGCAAGTATATGAAACCAAATACTTTTGCATACATTGCACTCTTTGCTTCGCTTGAACTAAGAGCCAAAGCGATTACACCTGAAAGCAGGTGAACGATGTTATGCGCTACTGTTAGGTCAAAGATGTTTTCCATAGGAATGAAAAATCCTACGACCCCTAAGATGATAAATATAATACCAAGAACTTTTGCGAATACTGAAGCCATGTTAATTCCTCCTTTTGGTTTGTGTTTCTACTGGATTACAAACTATAGAAAGCATTGTAAAAAAATTTGTGATTTTTTTCATCACTCCTTCCAGCAAATGGTTTTATTCATTACCTATTTGAGTCTCAGAAGCAGGGATTTCATTTTCGGGATTTTCAATTGAATTATTATCGGGACTTATAATTGTTAAAATACTTACTAACAAAACTATGCCTACCATTATTCCAAAGTCCCATTCTACGAAATTCTTCAACTTAGACGCTTGCCGGTTTTTCATGGTTTTTCGAATGGAAAAGCCAATAATAACAAGCAATAGAACCATACTTATTTTAAGTAATAGAATTTTTCCCCATAAGGTTTCATAAAGAAGTGATAAATCCGGCAAAAATAGTATTGTCATTAAACTCCCAGTGATTGTTAGCGTGATGACACTAAGCAATGCGTACCTTGAAAAAGATGGTAGAAATTCTGTGATAAACGATCGATGGTTTTTCCAGAAAATCACAAGCAACGTCAATCCGCCAACCCAAATCGCAGCGGCAATTAAGTGGATCCAGTCAAGGATAACGGTTGGGAGTAATGGTTCTTGCGCAATCGCATGACCGATCAAAACTTCCCCAAATAACAGTGAAATCACCCATATTATATCGATGATCTTTGAACGATGGATGATGAAAAATCCTGCTAATGACAAAACGAACATCGTAAGCCATCCAATACCGAATGGTGTTTGAAAAACAAGTGATTGAAACTCATCCAATCCAGTAACTAGTATATTGAACTGTAAATAACCATAACCTACTAATGAAAGTAACAGGAGGAACTGTAATATTTTCGAGCCTTTCAGATAGGAGGATTTTACTTCTGAGCTGAGTATGGATGAAAGGGCACCCCATAATACCCAACCAGCCAGAGCAAGAATACTAAAGAAGTAAATTAATCGAATTAGATAAGTAGATGTCTCATGTGTGTGCTGCGCTTCTTTCACTTCATTTGTTGATGGTTGTGTGCTGGAATTTTTTTTATTTTCATCTTTTTCCACTATGGAATTCTTTTGGGCTTCACTGTGTTCCATATCTTTCTTGCTTGTCTCAATCTCTTTTTTTACAGGTGCTGGTAAATTCAAAGTGAAATTGTAGGTACCTTCGACTGGATGCCCATCGACAGAAACTACTTTGTAATCTACTGTATAATTTCCTGATTCTAAGTCTGGCAGCTTAAGCAAAATACTTTTCTGGTCTTCACTTATAGCTTCTGTTGTATCTTTTACGGGTTCACCGTTTTGAATATTTATGGATGCAGTGGAGAGATTCGGTGCTATTTTTGAACTGAATGTCAGTCTGACTTCTTGAGGGGACTTCTCCAGCTTGCTTCCTGATGCTGGTGTAGCTTCAGTTAATGAAGTGTGCGCTTCCACTGGTAAGGGTTGAGTAAATGTCAGTACTAATATGAATATAATTGCGATATGAATAATTGTCTGTATGGTTTTCATGGAAGCACCTTCCTTTCTTTAAGTAAACGGATGAAAGTGCAATTTAGATCATATAAATGCAAAAATATTATTGGAATGATTACGTAAGTCTCTTTGCAGGTCTTTCGAACTCCTGTTATATAGGTCCAACTAACTGTTTTTTTATAAATCGCAGTAAACTAGTGAGAATTTACTATAAATTTACAAAAATAGAATTGTATACTGCCAGTAATTATGCCATATTAATAATGAGTCATATCCCTTAGTGTCATACTATATGGTGGATATGATAAAAAAATTATGGAGGGTACCAATGAAGCATTCTACTGGAAAGAAGATGTTGAATCTGTGTCTTGTTTTTACACTGGTTTTCATGAATTTTACAACTGTCTTTGGAACAGCTGTTTCGGCTGAAAGTACAGCAGTAGCAGACGAATTATTTATTTCCGAATACATCGAGGGAAGTTCGTACAATAAAGCATTGGAAATATTTAATGGAACAGGAGAGGAAGTAGATTTATCAAACTATCAGGTAGAGCTATACAGTAATGGTGCTACAGAAGCCAGTCAATCTGTGACGCTTTCAGGTACATTGACGCATGGTGAGACTTTTGTTATTGCACATAAAAGTGCTGATCCAGCTCTTTTGACACAAGCAGATTTGCAGGATTCAGCGGTTGTTAATTTTAATGGCGATGACGTTGTTGTATTGAAAAAAGATGGAACGTTACTCGATTCGTTTGGTCAAATTGGCACCGGCAGTGATTTTGCAAAAGATGTGACCAGGGTAAGAAATGCTTCCATAAGCAAGCCAAATACAACATATACGAATACAGAGTGGACAGATTATGCATCAAATACATTCGCATATCTTGGTTCCCACACAGCGGATGGAGTTGATCCTGAAGATCCGCCAGTGGACCCGGATCCGGATGCTGAGGCATATACAATTGCAGATGCAAGGGGTTTAAGTGATGGGACCGCAGTTATAGTGGAAGGAATTGTAACGGTTGCTAACACAGCAATAAGTACTGGCGCACAATTTACGACATACATACAAGACGAGACAGGCGGCATTAACTTATTTGCTTTTGAGCAAGGAACTATCCCGAACGTAGCAGAGGGAGATCGTGTAAGAGTAACCGGAGAACTAGATTCATATAATGGTCTAAAAGAGGTCATCCCAAGTGAGGTTGAGGTGATCGAGCAAGGACAAACCGTTCCAGCAGCACAAACGATTACACTGGAAGAACTGCAGGACCCGGCAATTGCAGAGCAGTATGAAGGAGAATTGGTAAAGTTAACTGGCTTTATCAATGACATTCCATCAACTCCGGCTGGTGGGGGCTACAACATATCAGTAGTGGATGCAGATTTTAATGGTACAACGCTTAGAGTAATGGAAGGGTCCCTTGATCCAGCATTGATTGAAGCGGATAAGTGGTATGACATTACGGCGATAGTTAGTCAATATAACTCGTATCAGATTATACCAACTGAACAAGCTGATATTCAGTTAGCTGAGGAACAACCAGAACCTCCATCAGCTGCTGGAGTATATGAATCTACTGTTGAAAGCGTGACGGACGGGGATACGATTCATATTGCAACACCTGTTCTTGGAGGAACCAAGGTTCGCTTCCTGAATATGGATACTCCAGAAACATACACAGCGCATAATGATGATCCAGCACGTGATGAAATTAATCTGAATCAAAAAACGATGGGCGAAGAAGCCAAAGCTTATATGAATGAATTACTTCAGCCAGGTGATGAGGTATTGGTGAAAATCGGGGAAGAGCCTACTGACCAATACGGCAGATTACTAGCTGAGGTCATTCGTAAAGAAGATGGCGTGAATATTAATGTAGAGATGGTTAAAAAGGGTTACGCGGTAACATACTTTATTGCACCGTTTGATGAAGAAGTTTATCCAACTTACCAAAATGCGGTGAAGGAAGCTAAAGATGCTGGCCTTGGTATTTGGGACCCAGAGGATCCGCTATTGGAATTACCATTTGAGTTTCGTGCAAATGACGATCAGAAAGGTTTTTCTAAATATGTAGTAAACTCCGATACGATGAAATATGTTTTACCTAATGACTGGGAAGACGTACCAGTAGAAAATCGTGTGTTTTTCTGGGATGAACAGACTGCACAGGACTACGGTTATACGTTTGCTGGAGATGACGATGGAAGCACAGATAATCTTCAGGTTCAGCTTTTGAGCATGAATGATTTACATGGGAAAATTGATCAGGAATATGAGCTTGATCCTGATGGAGACGGTACATTTGATATGTATGGAAAAATGGATTATGTGGCAGGGGCAATTGACGCACGCGAGCAGACAAATCCTAACACGTTAGTTGTTCACGCAGGTGACATGATTGGTGGGAGCTCTCCAGTTTCAGGATTGCTTCAGGATGAACCGACCGTTGAAGTCATGGAAGAGATTGGCTTTGACGTAGGTACGGTAGGGAATCATGAATTTGACGAAGGAACAGATGAGCTCCTGCGAATGGTTAACGGTGGACAGCATCCTGAAGGACTTGGAACAGATAATTACGATGGCATGAATTTCCCTGTTTTATGTTCTAACTGTGTATACAAAGACACGAATGAAACTTTTCTGCCACCGTATGTAGTGAAAGAGGTTGATGGAGAGAAAATCGGATTCATTGGCGTTGTTACACAGGAAGCGGCCGGTATGGTAATGCCAGCTGGAATTCAGGATATCAAATTCACGGATGAGACGATAGCAGTGAACGAAGCGGTAACTGAACTGCAAACACAAGGTGTCGAAGCAATTGTCGTGTTAGCGCACATACCTGCTGATCAGTCAGGTGCTAGTGCAACTGGTCAGGCGGCTGATCTGGCGAACGAAGTGAACGATGAAGTTGATATAATATTTGCAGCGCATAACCATCAGGTAGTGGATGGCGTTGTCGACAACAAACTAATCGTGCAGGCTTCTGAATATGGAAAGGCTTTTGCCGATGTTGATGTAGAAATTGATCGTGCAACTGGTGACATTGTTAAAAAAGAAGCGGAAGTAGTATTCGTTGATCAGAGCCAGGTATCACCCGATCCAGCGGTAACAGCCATTTTACAAAAGTATTCGGAGCAAATAGCCCCGATTATGAATGAAGTCTTAGGGTATAATGCGACTGACCTGACAGGTGACTATTCAAACGATGGTGATCATGGGTTAGGTAATTTACTTGCAGACGGTATGAACGCAGCAATGGATAGTGATTTTGCCATGATGAATGGGGGAGGAATTCGAGCAGATCTGCTTGCAGGTGAAGTTACCTGGGGTGATTTGTATAACATTCAGCCATTCGGCAACACATTAATGAAGTTTGAAATAAAAGGTGCAGATCTTTACCCTATTATTCAAGCACAGCTTTCTTCGATCTATGGACCTGATTACAGTATCAGTGGGTTTCATTATACCTGGAATCCTGAAACTGCCGAGGTAGTTGATGTAACTTTACCTGATGGCACACCGGTCGATATGGACAAAACATACACACTGACCGTAAACAATTTCATGGGTACGTCAACAGGTTCTAAATACGCTCCAATAAGTGAGCTTGGGGTGAACCCGGTTATGGGACCGACGGATTTGGATGCAACTGTAGATTTTGTGGAGAGCTTAAACAGTACAGAGGCAAACCCAATTGAATATGGACCAGAAGGACGCATTACTACTACACCTGACCTTCCAGGTGAAGAACAGCCAACAGTAATAGTGAATCCTAAGAAAAATAACGGGACAGCAACCGTCCATACAAAAGATTTAAGAGCGCTTGCTTCAGACGTGAAAGTAATAATTGATATTCAAAACGATAAGAAGCCACGCAAATTGCTGTTGAATAAAAAACAGGTTACTATTTTAAAAGAAAAAAATGTTACATTAGTTGTCAAAAATGATGTTACATCGAAAACATTCATCATGGCAGATATGCCATGCAAGGTTCTGAAAGTAAGATTGGATAAGTAATAGATTTAGATGGGTCCAGCAGATTGATGCTGGATCCTTTTTTTTGTTACTCGGGTTTGTGGTGCGGCTGGTATTTATCGTGAATCGGCTCGTATTTCATGGGAAGTGGACTGTATTTCCACTGAGTTGTATTGTATTTACGAAAAAGCGGCTTGTAAAATCGGAAAAATTTTTATTCGAAATATATTGAATTATTAATTCGATATATATAGAATGAATAGAAGGGTGTTTTTTTAATGGATGTACTAAATATGACAAGTAAAAAAAGAGAAACCTATCAAATCAAGCTGGAACATTCCCTGTTGTGGGAGTGTGCGCTCGGAATTGCAGCGGTCACGAATAAAAGGCTGCTTGATACGCTTGAGAAGAAGGATGACTATTGGAACGATATTAAGCAACGATTATCTGATGAGATGCTCAACCATCTTGCGTACGTAGAGAAAAATAATACCTGGAAAGCATTGCTGCAGTTTTTGCATCAAGAAGCGTTTAAGGATTTAAACGAACTCTCGGGATATATTGAAGAGCGGGGCGAAATACAATTAAGACATATCTGTTTTCCGTATGTAGGAAGCTGTTATGAAGCTGTTAGAGAATCTGCTTCAACTGGAAGTAATGCAGCGGTAGAAAAGTTAAAGGAAATCACAAAAGATAATCCATTTTATCCTGCCTATATCGATTATATAAGTACAGTTGATCCGGAAGTTCTAAAGAAACATTTGTGCTTTGTGATGAAAGGTTGGTATGAAGCTGGTATCAAACCGCAAGAAGGAGCGTTCGCTGCCATTTTAGAAAGGGATAGTAATGCAAAAAAAGAAATGGAAAAGAAGTTGTCACCGGAAGCTTTAGTCGAATGGGCGACGGGAGGAAGCACTTATTATCCTGAGCCAGGGGTATATCATGTTCTGCTAATTCCTCAATATGTCTATCGACCGTGGAATGTAGAAACTGATATCGAAGGGACGAAAGTTTTTTATTATCCTGTTGTAAATGAAAGTATTCATCCTGGCGATGATTACCAGCCGAATCAGTTTTTAGTTAATAGACATAAGGCGTTAGGTGATGAGGTCCGGCTTAAAATAGTTAAATATTTGTCAGAGAATGATTCGAGTTTACAAGACCTGACACGCAAATTGAACTTAGGGAAGTCAACTGTACATCATCACTTAAAAATACTTCGATCTGCAAAACTAGTGGAAATAATAGAATCAAAATACAGATTGAAGGAAAATACGCTGAAAGCATTAGGCGAAGAATTGGAGCATTATATGTATGGAAAATAGCAGTGAGGCCATAATTCGAAAGGAATTCCCTCCGTTATCAAAGAACTATCCGGTATTTCGCTTCATGGGGGGGAATTTAATTTCATTTTTTGGTGATCAAATATATCTGATTGCTATTCCATTAATGGTGCTTGCCATTACGGGATCACCTTTTAGTATGGGGATGGTCGCCGCGATTGAACGCTTGCCAGTATTATTGCAGCCTGTTACTGGTATTCTTTCTGATCGACTTAACCGAAAGATGTTACTGCTTATTTGTGATGCTGGAAGGGGACTGATTGTAGGATTAATTGGTATTCTTTTTATGATGGATCTGTTGGAAATGTGGCAATTGTATTGCGCAGCTTTAACGATCGGTGTACTTAGTCAGATTTATAATACCTCTCAGTTTGCATCAGTTCCGAATATGGTCAAGCGAAGAGATTTGCATGCGGTTAATTCGATTAACACGGGTATGTTTAATACAGCCGTTTTAGTTGCCCCTGGTCTTGGTGGAGTATTAATTAGTTTGTATAACCCAGGATATGCGCTGCTAATCAACAGTCTTAGCTTTTTCGTTGCATTCATTGCCGTACTTAGTATTGATATAAAAAAAGCCATACCAGAAAATAACGAAAAGAGGACATTTCGCGAAGATATTAAAGAGGGTTTTGATTTTGTAATTCAAACAAAACCAATTCTGTTTACTAACCTTGCAATACTCATTTCCGTTTTTGGCACAACACTTTTTTTAACCATGATGATTTTTCACTTAAAAGATACCATTCAGCTGTCGACAACTCAAATAGGATGGCTGCTTTCAATCGGTGGGGCAGGTGCAGTCTTTGGAGCATTGGTGACAAATCTGCTAAGGAAACAGTTTTCGTATCGAATGATTTTATTTCTATCTTCGTTCATGGGTGGCGCATCCATTGTATTTTTTAGTTTATCGGAAACATTTGTTACATTGGTGATGTTTAATTTGGTTGGGACTGTTGCAGTTTCCATGATGAATCCTTGTATTGCTACGATCAGACAAACACTGACTCCTGATTATTTATTGGGACGTGTTCAAGCGACAAGTCGCTTTATGACATGGATTTTACTGCCGTTAGCTGCATTCTTAGCTGGGATCACAGCAGCGCAGATTGGTACAGATAAGACGATATTAATTGGTGGACTAATTTCGATGAGTGCTTCTTTTATGTATCTGCATCCGACCTTGAAATATAAAGCAGGGGAAGGTATATTCCGTTAATATATAGGTGAACTTATGTGTGAGGAAAGGATGGAACTCAGAAATGAATGTAAAGTTGAAGTGGGTGTATAAGGGTAAGAAAACAGTTGCTTTGGAATTTGAATCAGGATGGACTTCACAGGAATCAGCTGAACAGTTAATTGGTGATATTGAAAAAACCGGCCGTGTAAAAGAGTTGGTAATTGTTGATGAAATGGGAAATGAGTGGACACCGAAGGAATACAGCAGGTTGAAGGAGACTATCGACGAAGAACCGCATGATATCGTTGTATATTTTGATGGTGGATTTGATCGTACGAAGAGGAACGCTGGACTAGGTGTAGTTATCTATTTTCAGAAAAATAATAAAAACTATCGGCTTCGAACAAATCAATTTATTGATGTGATGGATACCAATAACGAAGCGGAGTATGCAGCATTACATTATGCAATAGTACAGTTAACGGAGATGGGCGTTCATCATATTCCTTGTACATTTAAAGGGGATGCACAGGGTGTATTAAGACAATTGCTCGGTGAATGGCCGTGCTATGAAGAGAAATTAAACGGTTGGCTTGATCGAATAGAAACGAAAATGGACAGCATCGGAATTAAGTCTGTCTATGAAGTAATCAGCCGAAAAGAGAATAAGGAAGCAGATCGACTTGCAACGCAGGCGTTAAATGGAGTATACGTACATAGTATAAAGGAATTAGAGAAAAAGGAATAAAGATAGGGGTTTACCTAAGTGAATAAAAAAACTGCCACTCAAGCAATGAGATGGCAGTAGTATAATTATTTTTCTGTTTTAGCAAATTCAATAAAATAGTGGAGTGAATCAGGATTACTCAAGGAACCTTGATTTACCACCTTATCCACTGATTGCCCCATCAGAATTTTCTTTACAGGTATTTCTAATTTTTTACCATTTAGCGTTCTAGGTAAGTCAGGTACGCTGTATATACCAGTAGGAACGTGTCTTGGTGAACACTGGGTTCTGATTTTGCTCTTTATTTCCTTTTGAATATCCTCCGTTAACTCGTGGCCCTTCTTCATTTGAACAAACAGTGGAACAGTCGAATCACCATCACCATCCGGTATATCTACAATTAAACTGTCAGCTACTTCTTCAATCTGATCCACAGCCCGGTATATCTCACTCGTACCAATCCTTATACCGCCACGATTAATTGTTGCATCTGACCGTCCATAAATTACACATGTATGGCGATCGGTTACTTTTAGGTAATCACCATGTCTCCAAACTCCAGGAAATACATCAAAATAACTTTCGTGAAGTCGGCAGCCATCTTCATCGTTCCAAAAGTAGATTGGCATAGAAGGGAACGGCTCTGTTAAAACGAGTTCTCCAACTTCGTTTATTTCTGATTGTCCTTCATCGTTAAAGCTTTCGATTTTCGCACCAAGGCCGCGGCATTGTAATTCTCCTGCGTACACCGGAAGAATAGGAACACCAAGGATAAATGCAGTACAGACATCTGTGCCACCACTTGCAGAGGCAATCCATACATCCTCTTTTACATTGTCATAGCACCACTGGAATCCCTCAGGTGGGAGCGGAGAACCAGTTGAACTAATATTTTTCAAATAGGTCAAATCGAATTCCTCTCTCGGCACAAGGCCATCTTTCATGCAGGCAGTAATATAGCTGGCACTTGTTCCAAAGACAGTCATTTTTGTTTCTTCTGCAAGTTTCCACAGCATTTTTTTATCAGGATAGCCTGGATTGCCATCATATAAAACGATCGTGCTTCCTGTAAGTAATCCACTTACAAGATAATTCCACATCATCCAGCCTGTAGTCGTAAACCAAAAGAAGCGGTCCGTTTCGTCTAGGTCAGCATGAAACGTTAAAGCTTTCATATGTTCCATTAAAATTCCGCCTTGACTCTGAACAATTGGCTTAGGTTTTCCGGTCGTACCAGATGAAAATAATACCCATAGCGGATCGTTAAATGGCACGTGTTCGAAGTGAAGTGTAATATCCTTGCCAGAGTAAACAGCATGCTCCCAAAGTGTGACATTCTTCAGCGTATCGAAGGTTGAATGTTTGTTCAGGTATGGAATTGCTATAGTTGCCTGTAAAGTAGGAAGCTCTGACTGGATGCTTTTCACTACGTCTGTGCGGTCAAAATCCTTTCCGCTGTATCGGTAACCATCCACCGTAATCATAACTTTCGGTTCTATTTGTTTAAACCGGTCGATAACACTTTGCGTCCCGAAATCTGGTGATGCGCTTGACCAGATCGCACCGAGACTGGATGTAGCAAGGAAGGCGACAACTGACTCGTATATGTTGGCTACATATGCAACGACCCTGTCACCTTTTTGTACACCAAGATGTTTCAATGTTAGTTGTAATGCGGCAGTCTCCTGATATAACCTGTCCCAGCTTATCTCGGATTTTTCTCTTCCTTCAGATGTATGGATAATA
This sequence comes from Virgibacillus flavescens, assembly GCF_050574275.1. Lineage (GTDB taxonomy): Bacteria > Bacillota > Bacilli > Bacillales > Amphibacillaceae > Virgibacillus_F > Virgibacillus_F flavescens. Next base: position 487,959 of record NZ_CP192260.1, on the reverse strand, counting down.
GCCGGTTTAAAGCGATCTCTGTTTCGGAAAATGTGCTCTGCATAGTTAATTTTTGAACCAGTAAACCACTCTGCACCAGGCATTTCGTGCGTTGTTAACACATTCTGATAATTTCCTTTAGATTGTATCTGAAAATAATCCCATAGCGAGCCCCAAAATTGTTCCAGTTCATCTACTGACCACTTCCAAAGTGAATGATAATCCTCAAAATATAAATCTTTATGTTTTTTCAGCCAATTCATATACTGCTTGATATTAGCATCCTGTTTTCGTTTTTCACTGGGTTCCCATAATAGGGTTCCTTCTTCCGTTCGAGCCATCTTACCCCTCCTGAATATAGCTATCAATACTACTATTATATGAAACCGCTTACCAGGTGTAAAGCTAACAGGTATATGCAACTATATTATTTAAACTGAATTTAACTGGTTCTTCCTGAGCTTTGTTGTTTTACTTGCCTTTCCCATTAAGTCTATACTATTGGTAGACTAATTGAGAAAGTTAGAGGTGAAGGTCATGAGGTGGAAGTTATTTTTCACACGGAACTTAAACGTAGGGAAAAGACTTGTACGGTTGCATCACGCTAATGCCATCTTATTTTTATTATTAACCATAACTGGTTTTATTTTATTTTCGTCTGATTTCCGCTCCGCCTTTCCAGGTTTTCGGGTGGACGTTAAAAACGTTCATATTTGGATTGGAATCATTAGTATGCTGCCACTTTTCTTTTACTTGCCAAAAATGACCAAACATTTGAACAGACTGCGAAAACGCATCAATCATCGAAATAACCTTTTCTTTGTGATTTTCATCCTTGTGATCCTTATTGTATCAGGGTTGTTTTTAACCTTTCATCGTATATTTCCACCAGTAATCAGCACCTTTATGCTGTTCGTTCATGACATAGCAACATGGGTTGGTGTTCCGTATCTTGTTTACCACAGTATTACACGTAGTAAATGGTTTAAGAAACTTGAAAAAAATAAAAATCAGGATTTTAAGCAGCCAATACCTGTAGAGCACGGTAATCCTTTATTAAAAAGACGGACTTTTTTACGCAAATTGGCTGGAGGCTTAATTGTAGTTGTATCCATTCCCTTCATCGGCAACTGGTTAAAGACCTACTTTCCGTCACTTGGAAACTTTTCAAACGAAGTAAAAGCAAATAAGTTTCGACCATTGCCACAACCTGCTCCTAAGTCAAAACCGCCTATTGGGGGAGGGCGTAATGGAGAGTTTCGCTATTATACTGTCACAGAAATGCCTGAATTGACTAATGAAAACTGGAGTTTTACCATTGATGGATTAGTTGATCGCCCAAATACGTACAAATGGAATGAATTTCTGAAGCTCGGACGCGATGTTCAGGTTAGTGACTTTCACTGTGTTACCGGTTGGAGTGTTTATGATGTTACGTGGGAAGGTATCCCATTACGTAGATTTTTAGAGAATGCTGGAGTGGACAAGAAAGCTAAGTATGTAAAATTTTATTCTGCTGACGGGGTGTATACAGATACTCTATCCATTGATCAGGCTACGCAGGATGGTGTGATGGTTGCGATGCTTATAGATGGGGAATTGATCACCAATAGAAATGGTGGGCCAGTCCGCTTGATTGTTCCTAAAATGTACGCGTATAAATCAGTGAAGTGGTTAAATCGTATAGAGCTTATTGAAAACGAGCATATTGGATTTTGGGAACAGCGTGGCTATTCGCAAAATGCGTGGGTGAAAAAGTAATAAAACAGTATCTCTATTATCGAGATACTGTCAGATATCGTAGTGTATGCTTAGTTGATTGACGAACGCCCGAGTCTCCTTGGACTGGCGTTCTGGCCACTGAAAAAGTTACATGTAGTAAAAAAATGTGTATCTATTTCACATCTTCGAATATACGGAACGCACCTTAGGGCGAGTGTCACGCAGAAGTCTTTAGGTATTTTGTCTTCAATGAAGATGGATTTTAACAGAATCGTGAACAAATGGTTTATTGACTCTATAAGCTGCGATTGTATTCTGCAAATTTAACAAATGTGTATTCGTCTTCAATGAGCCCACATGATCCGCATTGTACCTTATATTTTGGACCGTTGTATTGTGTGTGAAAAACTTCCACGTCTCCGTTTGTATAATCGTTCGTTACCTCACCTGTTTGTGGATCAAGTTTAATTGGTTTTGCTACTTGTTCAATTAAGTTAAAGCGTGAGCGATTGGTTTTGCAGTTGGGACACAGGTATTGTTGCATCTTAGAACACCTCCACCTTTATTTCTCCTTTGCACGTTTGTCGGCCGCTTTACTTCTTTCCATAGCTTCCTTGTCTTCATGGTCAGCAAATTCTTCAATAAATTCAACATCTCTGCCATCCGTTTTGTTGCTCTTCGGAGTCTGTGCTAAGTGATTTTTGCCTTTTGAATGTTTATGTTCATCTCTACCCATTTACTTCACCTCTTTTCCACTATTATTTTTGTTAGTTTATACTAATGTTTATTAATTAAACAAAAAAAGAAGCAATCAGTGAAAATTCATTCACATGATTGCTTCTTTTGTTTAGTTTTGTTTATTATTCTTCTTCTGAGTCTGAAGAATTTTTACCGTACGAAACACCTGATGTGTCAACTTCTTTCCACTTTTCATTCGGTGTATAGAAACGAAGGAGATCTCCATATAACACTTTGTCTGAGAGCGTGAGCTCATGTCGTACTTTCTTTTGCATTTCTTTCATTTCTTCTGTTGGTTTAATTTCTTCGCCAGTTTTACTATCGTAGTATTCTCCCGAAATAGCGCTGTATTCCGGTGTGATGAAATCACCATTCCGTAATGCCACATACTCTTTATGTCCTTTTGAGAACATGTCTGTACCAAATTGAATATAATCCTGAGCGTTAATTCCTGCTAAATGAAGCATAGTAGGCATTACATCTATCAGGCTTGAATATTCATGATTAATTCCTTTACTGTCTACACTAGGAATTTTAATCATATACGGAACACGTTGCAACTGCTGGTGTTTAAAGTCGGTAATCTCTTCCCCGACGATTTGTGCCATTGCCTCGTCATGGTTTTCAGAGATGCCGTAGTGGTCACCATATATCATGATCACCGAATCCTCATATAATCCAGCTTCTTTTAGGTTCTCAAAAAACAGTTTTAATGATTCATCCAGATATCTAGCTGTCTGGAAGTATCGATCTACCGATGGATCTCCAGTTTCAGCAGGCTTAATAGAAGCCTCTTCTGGGCTTATTAAATAAGGGTGGTGATGTGTTAAAGTCATCATATGAGCGTAAAATGGCTTTTCTAAAGACTTCAACATCGGCATGGATTCATTGAAAAATGGTTTATCCTTCAGTCCATAACCAATCACATTCTCTTCCGTCATATTGTAGTAGCTTGAATCAAAGTATTCATCAATCCCTAGCTCTTTATATACCTCATCGCGATTCCAGAAGGATTTATTGTCTCCGTGGAACACGGCTGTTGTATAATCCTGCTGTTGTTTTAAAATTGCTGGCAGTGCCTGATACGTATTATTTCCTTTTGTAACAAAGGCAGCCCCTTGTGGTAAAGGATATAAGGATGTATCCAGCAACAATTCAGCATCAGCGGTTTTACCTTGTGCTGTTTGATGGAAGAAGTTATCAAAATACGTAAAGTTTTTGCTGTCATCATGCACAAGTGAATTAAGGAATGGTGTTACCTCTTCACCGTGCAGCTTATAATCTATTAAAAACGATTGGAACGATTCTAAATGAATTTTAATAACATTTTTCCCTTTTGCTGCCCCGAAAAGCTCAGGGTTTGGTTCAGCAAACTTGTTTTTTGTATAGTTTTCAACCTCGGTAATATCACTGCTATCTGCCAAAACGCGTTGGGTGGATGAACGTATAGTCTGATACGCATCATAGAGAGCAAAGTTATACGAGCCCAAATATTTCACAATATAATTACGGTCAAAAGTTCTAGTTAAGAGCTGAGGACGATCTGCTTCAGCCAAACCTAGATTAATAGAGAAAGCCAAAACGCCTACTGCAAGAACCATTACCGGCTTTTTCTTCTGCATACGAGCGGTTGACCAATTATTCTTTGTCCATATATATAGTGCAATTAAAATAATTACATCCAAACCATAAAATACATCGGTCCAGGCTACTAAACTAGCAATACTGCCACCTAAGCTACCAAAATTATCTGTTTGGGTAAGCGTTGGAAGAGTAATATAGTCGGTAGCTGAACGATAGTAAACCACGTTAGCGTACACTAGGAAACTCATAATTGAATCAATAACTATAATCCAAATACCTGCTCGTTTTCCTTTTGCAAATAATGCAAACCCAAGAAATATTAATGCTGAACTAAGTGGGTTAATAAACAGCAGGAACTCCTGTATACCATTTTGAATATCAAGATTAAATTCATTAACATATATTGAATACGATTTTATCCATAGTAAAAGTACTGCAACAAAAAAGAACCCCATCTTTGAAGAAAGTATATTCTTCATTGTTTCACCTCGAATTTCCATTTTTTTACTTAATTTATTTTTTTGAAACATCGATAGTTTAGTGTAACTTATTTACTGTATTTTAGCAACCCTTTTTCTCGAATTGTGACATTATGTAAATGACCTGTAAAAAGAATTTTTATTAAGACAGTTTACAAATTTTCGTCAATTGACAAATGTTAACAGTCCCAATATCATTGTTCTGTTGCGATTAATTCCTGTTATTAGTCCAACATGAATTAACAGAAAAATTTTAACTTTACAAGAAGGAGCTACAGTCATCATGAAAAATATTAGTCGGGAAAAAATTGTTCAAAGTGTACCGCAACGTGGTTTTTTTGGACAACCTAAAGGTTTATTTACGTTATTCTTTACTGAATTTTGGGAACGCTTTTCTTACTATGGAATGCGGGCAATATTACTATTTTATATGTACACAGAGGTTGTTGACGGTGGTCTTGGAATTAGCATGGAAACCGCTACATCAATCATGGCAATCTACGGAGCGCTAGTTTATATGACGGGTGTAATTGGTGGTTGGATTGCAGACCGGCTTTTAGGTACACAACAAACCGTTTTTTATGGCGGAGTACTCATTATGATTGGTCACATTGCACTTTCACTTCCAGTGGGAGTTTCAGGATTATTTGTATCGATGTTTTTCATTATAATAGGTACAGGTTTATTAAAGCCGAACGTTTCCAGCGTAGTTGGAGATATGTATAGCCAGAAAGATATTCGTCGGGACTCAGGCTTTAGTATTTTCTATATGGGTATTAACATGGGTGCACTAATCGCGCCGCTAATTGTTGGTACCGTTGGACAGGAATACAGCTATCATTATGGATTTAGTATCGCAGCTTTCGGAATGTTCCTTGGTTTAGTGGTATTCCTTATGACCAGAAAAAAATATCTTGGTCTTGCAGGTACATATGTTCCAAATCCACTGGAATCGAATGAGAAGAAAAAGGTATTCCGAAACTTTGGAATAGGTGCGGTTATTATTGCTGTCCTACTTGCTGCTACAGTACCTACCAATATCTTAACAATAACTACATTTACTTATTTGATCAGTTTTCTTGGAATAGCCATTCCAACTGCATACTTTATTGTTATGTATCGCAGTCCAAAAACGAATGAAGATGAAAGATCGCGGATCCTTGCTTACATTCCTTTATTTGTGGCATCAATGGTATTCTGGGCAATTCAGGAGCAAGGTTCTATTATACTGGCTCTATATGCCAAGGAAAGAACGGATCTTAGTTTCGCTGGAATTGAATTATTTGCATCCTGGTTCCAGTCACTGAACCCGTTATTCATTATTTTCCTGGCACCGGTGTTCGCTAGTCTGTGGATTAAACTTGGAGATCGTCAACCTTCTACACCTACCAAGTTTTCTCTTGGATTAATCTTTGGTGGTGTCTCATTTATGATTCTAATCTTCCCAGCTATGATTAATGGGACAGAATCACTTGTAAGTCCGTTATGGCTTGTGCTTAGCTTCTTCCTAGTAGTTCTGGGAGAACTCTGTATATCACCTGTTGGTTTATCAGCTACGACAAAGCTTGCTCCGACAGCGTTCTCAGCCCAAACAATGAGTTTATGGTTTATGTCAAACGCAGCAGGACAAGCAGTTAATGCTCAAGTAGTTAAGCTATATGATCCATCAAGTGAAACCATTTATTTTGGTGTAATTGGTGGAGTAGCTGTTTTACTTGGTTTTGTCCTTCTTGCATCTACCAAAAAAATCCAAACATATATGCGCGGAGTGAGATAGTCCAGCCTTAATCAATTAATGGCCCCTTATTCAAACGAATAGGGGTCTTTTCTAATGTATATTTTTATGTGAAATCTAGAAACTAAGTCTGATGTTGTTATCTGAGGAGGATGCTTGAAATGGTTGACCGAGATGATACATGCAGAGCCTGTGAGGGGACAGGTATGCTGGCGGATGATGAAGGCTGGCAGTATACATGCAGTATTTGTGGTGGGGAAGGAAATAAAAATTCAGTTCCGACTAGAATACTGGAAGTAGATGAAACAAATCGCCTCTTGAATTAATTAGCCATAAAAACTACCTATTCCCGTCGTGTGAATAGGTAGTTTTTTAAATGTAGTAATGTTCCTTGCGTTGATGCAGTGTACTAAATTACTGCACAAAACATGCTTAATTAAGTAGTGCTGGCAGCCACACAAATTGGTTAAGGGGTGTTATAATTATTAGAAAGCATTTGTAAAAGAGGTGTTCGTAATGGAGATGAAAAAACCTGATCGAATTGACGATCGAATTTATTTAATTGATGGGTATGATTTAGGGAAACCTGAACGTACTGGTACATATGTAATTGATGAAAAAGAACTGACTCTAATTGAAACTGGACCAAGCCCTTCGGTGAAGTATGTAAAACAAGGGTTGGATTCAATGGGATTTTCTCTGGAAGATGTAAAATATATTATAGTTACACATATTCATCTCGACCATGCTGGAGGGGCTGGGTTATTAGTTAAGGATTGTCCTAACGCTAGAGTGGTTGTTCATGCAAGAGGAGCAAGACATTTAATAAATCCCAAAAAACTTGCTGCTGGGGCACGAGCTATATACGGCGAAAGTTTTGCTGAGTTATTTGATCCAATCATCCCAGTTCCGGAAGATAAGATACTTATTAAAGGAGAAGGGGATGAACTAAAGATTGGAGACTCCTGTACACTTGAATTTCTGGATACTCCAGGTCATGCGAAACACCATTTTAGTATCTATGACCCAGTCAGTAACGGCATATTTACCGGTGATACGGTTGGAATTCGATACGACCAATTAATCCGTGATGGAATTGAATTTTTCCTTCCATCAACATCCCCTAATCATTTTGATCCGGCAGCCATGCAAAGGGCCATTAAACGAGTGAACGATATGAATGTGGAACGTATTTATTACGGTCATTTTGGAATGACAGAGAATATTGACCTAGCTTTGGACCAAGCATCTAATTGGTTAGCTGTTTTTATGGAAGAAGGAGAAAGAACCTTTGCTGCAGGAGAAAATTATGCAGAACTTGCAACGAGAATGTCGTATCGTGTAAAGGAACATTTAAGAGAGTTGCATGTGCCCGATGACCATGATGTGTATATTTTAATTAACTTAGATATGCAGATTAGCGCATTAGGAATTATTGATTATTTTCAGAAGTTAAAAATGTAACCAAAGACGCTTCTAATTAAGTGCTTTAAATGTAATACAATTTTCATTCTCTTAGTGAAATCTGGAACAAATAAAGTGCTCTCAAATTGTTTAGGTATCCTGAATTCCGGGTATATGTTTGTTCAATAAGGCAAAAGCTTTTAAATGAAAAAACATACATAAGAGGTGGAAAAGTGAAGAATGTAACAGTAGTTTTTTGGTATGGACTTATTATCTGTATTGGTGTTGTAGTATGGGGTTCAATCGCCCCAGCTAATTTAAAAGAATTAACAGCAGAAGTAACACAAGCAATATCCGTAAACTTTGGATGGTATTATTTAATCATTATTATGATTATGTTAGCCTTCTGTGTTTATTTAATTTTTTCCAAATTTGGTAAGGTTAAACTTGGAAAAGAAGGAGATAAACCAGAATTCAGCCTGTTGTCATGGTTCGCTATGCTATTCAGTGCTGGAATGGGTATGGGTCTTGTATTTTGGACCACCGCAGAACCAATTAAGCATGCGTTTGTGTCTTCTCCCGAAGCTAAGCCTGGAACAGAAGAAGCAATAAAAGAAGCACTTCAGTATTCTTTTTTCCATTGGGGTGTACATGCTTGGGCAGTGTATGGAATTGTAGCGCTCGTGCTAGCGTATTTTAAATTCCATCGTGGAGCACCAGGTCTTATCAGTGCTACGCTTGTTCCATTGTTCGGGGAAAAGGCGATGCAGGGAATTGCAGGAAAACTGATTGATACATTAGCTGTTGTTGCAACGGTAGTAGGTGTTGCTGCGACACTCGGATTTGGATCCGCTCAAATAAATGGTGGATTATCCTATATATTTGGAATTCCAAATAATTTCACGGTATTACTAATTATTTTAGCCGTGGCGACAGCGTTATTTATTTTTTCAGCCTGGTCAGGAATTGGTCGGGGAATTAAGTATTTAAGTAATATCAATATGGTATTGGCATTTGTATTGTTGATTATATTATTTATCGTAGGTCCTACTTTATATATTCTCAATATGTTTACAAGTACACTTGGTGGATATATAACCGACTTTTTCGAAATGAGTTTTCATTTAGCACCATTAGATGGTGAAAATCGTAAATGGATAAACAGCTGGACTATCTTCTACTGGGCATGGTGGATTTCGTGGGCACCTTTCGTAGGTATATTTATCGCACGAATTTCAAAGGGCCGTACTGTAAAAGAATTTATGCTGGGAGTCCTGCTTGTCCCATCATTAGTATGCTTTATCTTTTTTGCAGTATTTGGAGTTTCCGCTTTAAATCTTGAGCAAAATGGTATTGTAGAGATCTCTAAGTTAACGCTGGAAACGTCTACGTTTGGAGTGTTGGAAAACTATCCCCTCGGCACATTGATGTCCATTATAACTATTCTTGTAATTGCCATCTTTTTCATCACTTCAGCTGACTCAGCTACGTTTGTATTAGGAATGTTAAGTACAAATGGACATATTAATCCATCAAATTCGGTGAAAATCGTTTGGGGACTGGCACAATCAGCAATGGCGGCAATCGTCGTTTATTTTGGCGGCACACAGGGACTGCAGAATGTCCTTATTATCGCTGCGCTGCCGTTTTCCATCGTTATAATGCTGATGGGCGTCTCGTTTTATAAAGCAGTGCAGCAAGATAATAGTAAAAATGTAAAATAATGTACCTCACGTATAATAAATTGATACGAATAGCATGTTTTTCAACAGAGAAAAATAAGTTATACTTTAACAAAGAGTCTTCTCATAACTCCAGTGTCCGTGGTGAAGAAAGTAGCGAGGTGCAACGATGAATATTAACTTCGAAAAAGATATTGGAATAGGTATTTTAAAGATATACGGCAGTAAACAGAACAGCATTACATCGATAACTTATGATTCACGCAGAGTTGTCGATGGATCTGCTTTTGTTTGTATTGCTGGAGAAAACGATGATGGTCATTATTTTATAGAAGATGCAATTGAGCAAGGTGCATTGGTAATGCTTGGTGACAATGAAGAGGCACTAAGGGGAATGAGCGTAAAATATCCTGAGTGTACATTTTTGTATGTTGAAAACGTGCGAGTGGCTGTGGCCAAGTTGGCAGGTATATTCCACGAATTTCGTTATAAAAACATGTTGACTGTTGGAATAACTGGTACTAATGGTAAAACAACAGTGGCTGTATATGTTAAATCGTTATTAAATAATTTAGGACTGCCAACAGGATCTATCGGTACAACAGGAGTATGGAGTTCGAAAAATAAACTTGAATTCATGCAAAGCACTCCTACAACTCCTGAATCATCTGATATACATTACATCTTTGATCATTTATATGCAGCAGGGGACAAAGCGGTATCTATGGAAGTTTCTTCTATTGCAATTGAAGAAAAACGTGTCGAAGGAATTCTTTTCGATGTAGGGATACATACAAATCTGTCTCCGGAGCATATTGAATATCACAGGAATTTTGAGAACTATAAAAAGGCAAAGCTGAAGTTATTTGATCAAGTGAAAACTGCAGTTGTAAATGTGGATGACCCACAAATGGCACAGGATATTATTGATTCATTTACAGGAAATCTATTTACCTATAGCCTGTCAGGAGAATCCAATGCGGATGTAACAGCAACTAACATCCGAGTGAACGAAAATGGTTCGCTGATTGATTTGAATATTAATGGTGAGTGTTTTACAGTTCGCACTCCAGTTTTCGGTGATTACAATGTAGCGAATCTCTTGGCGGCAGTATGTGTTGCGCTCGATTCAGGCTTTTCAACTGAAAAAATAGTACAAGCTCTTTCTTTCATCGAAAATCCTGAAGGAAGATTTGAAATCCTGCAGGAGGATACTGCTGGAAGGAAAGTCATTCTTGATTATGCGCATACGCCAGTAGCGCTTAAAAGTTTATTAGCAGAAGTGCATAAACTTAAATACAATAAATTGATTGTAATGATTGCAGGAATAGGAATCCGTGATTTTAGTAAAATGCCTAAAATGGCAGAAATGGTAGAAGGTAAAGCAGATTCGATCGTAGTGACGGTGGATCATCCCGGATTTAATGACCCCCGAAAGGTCGTTGACAGTGTAATGGATGGATTCTCGGATCGATCTGCTGAAAATATCCATGCTACTTTATCACGGGAAGATGGAGTTAAAAAAGCGCTGTCGTTAGGTGATGAAGGTGATATCATTGTACTCACGAGCGGATGTATTAATGGAGCGCAAATTGTTAAAGGTGAAAAAATACCACACTCCGATACAGCAATTATAAAGGAGTATTTCACGCAGTTAGAGACGAATCTGAAGCAAGGACTGCAGGAAGGTATATAGAAAGAAGCCAGAAACCGTTCATTTCGGTTACTGGCTTCTTTTTAAAAAGATAAGAATGTATAAAATATTTATGTTTGTCTAGCTCTAACGCCTGGCCAACTTGAGGTTTTTACATGCTATTAGTTCTTTTGTCGTAGTTGATGGAAACTGCGAAATAACTCGATTAAACTTTAGCTTTGTTATCACATACGCGTTCTAAAGCTGCCGTCCAGGATCGCTGCGGGCGGATGCTTTCCGCGGGCACGGCTTCAGTCTCCTTGCCCCGACAAGGGGTATGCCGACGTTGTCCGCAAAGGACGGTTTTAGTCGGCCATCATCTTTTAGAGCGCTCTGCGGGGCTTCAGACTCGTGCTGTTCCCGCAGGAGTCACCGCCCTCCTCTCACCAGGACTGGTAAAGCTATTTATGACTGTTTTAATGCGTACTTAAATAGACGTACTATCAGGAGTAGAGTTAATAAATCCTCAACATCCCCATTTCGTCAAGAGATTGGAGCGGATGGCAGTCGACTCCTGCGGGAGGACAGGCATAGGTGAGACCCCGGAGTGCGCTAGCACGAGGAGGCTCACCAGCCGCCCGCGGAAAGCGACTGCCATCTGCGGAAATCTCGTTGCTGTTACATCGCGGTCTATTTCCGGTGTGGAAAATAACCAGCAGTTAATTCGCAGTATAAAGATTTTGCGTCACTAGGGAAATTGATTGCGAGATATTCAACTGTTCTAGGAGAATCTGCCGGTATAAGTAAAAACTCGGCATTCGCTATTAAAGACGAGGCGAATGCCGAGTTTTTTCTAATTTAATTAAGCTTAACTAGCATTAGAAATATACGGAGATGCGAAGATAGATCCACTTACTTTGTGTATAAGTTCCCTGCTGCGGCTAGGCTAATGGCTCTCTTCTGTTTTTAAAAATGTAAGAATAAAAAAGAACAAGAAACTTAGCAGCATAATAGATCCACCAACGATGAAAAATACATTGATTAGTGTATCATTTAAATCAAAAGGTCTTACATAATATAACCACATGCCAGACGTTAAGCCAATCGCACCAATAATAGCTGACCATACGTGGAGTGTAGATACTATCTTATTTGCTGGGGTAAACACTTTGTAATAAACCGACCATGCAAATAAAGTAAGCCAGCCAACAACCAGGATATGCGCATGAACTGTTTTGAATTCATAACCTCCAGAACCAGCCATGTGTGATCCCAGAAATGCCCCAATTAATGCGAAAGCTGCCGAGACTCTTAATAATACTTTACTGTACTTATTCAATAAAATCACTCCTTTACTTATCCCTTTGTGCAACATTATAACAGTATTCTTTATGTTTTATGTGAACGGTATATGAACAGCTGCAAAAACTTTTAAAAATTAGCATTGACTATTTTGTGTATTAACCATATAATACACTTACAACATGTATGAACTGCTTAGTACACACACTTAATTATATACATAAACATCCAAGAACGTAGGAGTTGGTGAAATGAATGTGAAGTTTAATAATCGTGATCCTGTTTATTTGCAGGTTGTCCGGTACTTTAAGGAACAAATTGCAATTGGCGAATTGGCGCCAGGTGAGGAGATTCCTTCCAGAAGAGAATTAGCGAATCAAATTAAAATTAATCCGAACACGGCCCAGCGAGCATACAAGGATATGGAAGAGCAAGGCTTGATTCATACAGAAAAGAATCATCCCAGTAAAATCACCAGTGACGAGACAATTCTTGGCAAGGTACGTGAGGAACTACTGGAAAAAGCCGTCGATGACTTCATTTCGTCTGTCGGTTCCATACATGTTCCGCTAAAGGAAATACTTCTGTTAGTAGAAAAAAGGTATACGGATAAGGGGGAAGAATGATGATAGAAGTAAAAGAGATTTCAAAAAAGTTTGGTCGAAGGCGTGTATTAAATGGTGTGTCGTTTACTGCTAATAAAGGAGAAATAACCTGTTTAATTGGAATCAATGGCGTTGGTAAGACCACAATTCTAAATGCGATTATGGCACTTACACCAATTAATGGAGGACAAATATTGTTAGATGGCAAGGAAGTTAACGAGAAATCTTTTGAGAAGATAACGTTTATTCCTGACGCTATTACCATGCTTCCACAAATGAGGGTTTCAGAAGCACTGGAGTTCATGAAAGATTTTTACAAGTGCTGGAATCAGGTTCGCGCAAAAGAACTACTAGGTTTTTTTAAACTTAATGAAGATGACAAAATAGCTTCACTTTCAAAAGGAAATACAGCAAAGGTTAATTTGTTATTGGGTCTGGCGATGGACGTTGACTACATATTAATGGACGAACCGTTTTCAGGAATTGATATATTCAGCCGTGAACAGATTGCGAACGTCTTCACTAGTCATTTAATCGAAGACCGCGGGGTAATAATTACAACGCACGAAATTAATGATATTGAGCATTTGATTGATAAAGTAGTCTTACTGGATGAAGGCGTTGTATTAAAAGAATTTAATGCAGAGGAAGCACGTGAAAATGATGGGAAGTCTGTGGTTGATGTAATGAGAGAGGTGTATCAGGCATGAAGAACTATTTAAAGCTGGTGAATTTTGAATTTAATCGTTTTTTTAAAGTATTTTTGGTTTTACTTGTTATAACGCTTGTTGCACAAATTACAGGTGTGATCGTCGCTTCCAAAAATTATCTGAAAACAGCTAACGAAGCAATGTATCAAGATATGATTTCCAAGGCTGAATTTTTAGCACAATATGGTCAAATGAGCTTTCTTGACGTAACAAGAACTCTGTGGTTCCTAGGGCCGATTGCTTTATGTGCTGCAGCGGTAGCATTCTATATTTTTCTGATTTGGTATCGCGATTGGTTTGGAAAAAATACATTTATTTACAGATTGTTAATGCTGCCAACCAACAGATTAAATGTGTTTTTTGCTAAGATCACCACCATCTTATTAGCAACACTCGGATTTGTAGCATTTCAACTTCTGTTATTACCAGTTGAGATGACAATTCTGAAATGGATGGTGCCAAGGGGATTTCGGATAGATATGAACATAAATGAATTAATCAGCAGCTTACCTGAATTAACTATGATTATTCCAAATAGTATACTGGGACTTATTTTATACTACGGAGCAGGGATTATGGTTGTATCGGTTCTATTTACTGGAATTCTGCTTGAGCGAAGTTTTCGCTGGAAAGGTTTTTTTGCAGGATTGATTTATAGTATGTTAGCGATAGTTGTAATTTTTGCTCCATTATTTATACAGGAATTTCTATTAAATGATTTTTTCTATCCATTAGAATTGTTCCTGATTGAAATCGCGATTGGTATGGTTGTTCTGGCAATCTCCATATGGATGAGCGGATTTCTGCTAAAGAAAAAGATAACAGTATAGAGGGGGGAGTTTAGGATGAAAAAGTACTGGAAGGTTTCATTAGTTGCTATTGTCATTTTACTTGGATTTGGAACGTTTTATATTAAGTCTGCTATGTCTGCTCCAGAGTATCCAGCGTTTGTATTCAAAAATCAGGTTGGAGACGAGGAAGAGGTGAATCCACTCGTATTAGATGGTTATTACCAAGAGGGTGGAGCAATGGCTGGTTTCAGCACACAGGTACAGGTTACGTCTAACGGTACTGATTATAGAGACAATATTTCCCTGCTGGATCAGATTACTGGGTATTATCCTGAAAAGATTAAAGAGTTGCAGGATGAGTACCGAGGTTTTATGCGAGGCAAAGGTCCAATGATAAATTCATATTTTGAGAGTGATCAATTTGTTGCTTATGCCGATGCTACGAATAAAGTCGGCAATTCAAAATCTGATTTTACAATTAATGTATCACTGCTAAATAAATCTGATAATCAGACAAAATCGTTTCCAATAAAAGTTCCAGATAGTTCTGGAATAGATTATATAGATATACAGGACGTGCAGGTAATAGATAATAAACTTTATTTGGTAACAGATAATATGGTTGCTAACAAGGATGAGATTGCTACTGAAAATATTATTTATACAATAGATGTAGCGAGCGAAAAGTTAATTGAAAATCAAATGATTTTTTCTAATCTGGAGGTACCACAACGGGAAAATGAGGACTATACAAATGTTAACGTAATACAAGCTTCAGATGATACAAATCAACACGTTGTATTCTTGAAATCGCTGCAAAAAGATTTGCCGGAAGAACAGAGAACGGTAGAAACTGTTCAGGAAATTAATGTATACGATTTGGTTACGGGTGAAATGGAAAGATTAAATATACCAGAGAAGCTGAAGGAGAGCCAAGTTAGTTTATTTGATGGTACAATGCTTTATTTTACAAGCTATGTTAAACAAGAACTAATCATTATGCAATACAATATCAAGGACAAAGAAATAGAGAATGAGTTCGAAGTAAAGCTTGCGAATGAGGCTGAAGATATGATTTATCCGCTGCTTTCATTAAAAGACGAAAAACTATACGTTGCAAGTCAGCAGATAAACTTAAGTACACCAGGAAGAATTGCGATCTTTGATGTGACGACTGGTGAAGCTTTATACACATCTGAGATTGTAAGAGCAGACGAAAATGAAAAGGCAGAGCAATTTGAGTTAAATTTACATGAAATTTTAATAAAATAATAAAAACAAACGAGGCTGCTGATTGGATAGCAACCTCGTTTGTCTTTGGTTTTAGTAAACCTTATAATTCTGGCCAGTCTGTGATCCGTAAACGCTTTTTGTGAAAGCGAGGGCAACTCGTTCTGCTGGCACAGGGTCGAAACCTTGGAAATAGTCGCGGAGGCGTTCCCACGATTCCTGGACAGCGTTCGGGCTAACGCTGTTAATACGTATACCTCTTGGCATTTCGATAGCCGCAGACTTAACAAATGCTCTCACACCACCGTTTGCCATTGCTGCTGAGGCGCCTTGCAGGATTGGATCATCCATCATAATCCCGGTGGTCAGTGTAAAACTGCCATTATCATTCACGTAATCATGGCCAATCAGCACCAGGTTTATTTGTCCTTTCAACTTGCTGAGAATTCCTTTTTCGTTTTTGGCCGGAGTAAGTTCTGTCAATGGACTGAAAGCGGCTCCACCTGCAGCATTAACTACTGCGTCAACCTTGCCAATTTTTTCATACATATTTTTTATACTATCCGGAGATGTAATATCAACTGACACATCTGCTCCGTTGCGTCCAGCACGTACGACAGTATGATTTTGCTCTAACTTTTTAGTGACCTCTCTTCCAATAGTTCCACTTGCGCCGACTACAAGTATTTTCAAGTTAACAACCTCTTTTCTATAGTAGTCTTGTCTTGATTTAAAATAAATACAGCGTATATTTTAGAATAGGTGTTTAAGTCTCTATAAATAAATTTATGTAGAAGAATAAATTTTATGAGTTTAACTTTTTTAGACTAAAATAAGTAGTTATCACTGAACTAGTTGAATAAGCCTGTAATTTGATGTAGTAGTTACACAATATCTCTATACCGCGAATTAACTCTAGTTTTATTTCCATAGCTGCCGTCCAGGATCGTTGCGAGCGGATGCGCACCTTAGGGCACGGCTTCAGTCACCTTGCCCCGACAAGGGGTATGCCAACGTTGTCCGCAAAGGACGGTTTTAGTTGGCCATCCTCATTTAAACTGCGGGGCTCCTTCAGACTCGTGCTGTTCCCGCAGGAGTCACCGCCCGGAACGATGCAGAACTGGTAATGCTGTTTATGTCTTTGTTTTTCTTCAACTAGTGCATGTAGAAATAGCAGTGCTATCAGGGATGCAGTTAATAAATCTGCGACATCCATATTTAGTCTAGAGATTGGAGCGGATGGCAGTCGACTCCTGCGGGAGGACAGGCATAGGTGAGACCCCGGAGTGCGATAGCACGAGGAGGCTCACCAGCCGCCCGCGGAAAGCTCGTTGCTGTCATATCGCCGTATTCCCAAAGTGGTAAGTTATTTCTCAGTTTCCATCTAGGATGAAGTAACTAGCGTGACAACTACCATAATTTCAGGTGCTATAATCACTGCAGTTTATTGGATTTATCATGATTATCCTAGGTGAGAAAGTTGAGTTATGAGGAAAGGAGCAAGCCGATGATTAGAACAGAACGATTGCAATTAAGAAGGATGAATACCAGCGATGTGGATTTACTAATGGAAATTTTTAGTGATCCAGTAGCGATGAAGCATTATCCGTCCACGAAAAACCGGGAAGAAACACTCCAATGGATTGAGTGGAATAGGAATAACTATCAGGAGTATGGTGTTGGGTTATGGATTGTAGAAGATAAACAAACGAATAAATTTTTAGGGCAATGTGGAATCGTTCCGCAAAAGTTTGATAAAGCAGTTAAAATGGAAATAGGTTATTTATTTAAACAGGAAGTCTGGGGTAACGGATACGCAACAGAAGCAGCTTTTGCTTGTAAACAGTATGGTTTTGAGGAAAAAAAGTTCCCAATGTTAATTTCATTGATTGATCTGGAGAATCTGCCTTCCATACGCGTGGCAGAGCGAATCGGAATGAAATTGGAAAGTACCGTTCATCGATGGGAAAAAGAGGTCCTGCTTTATTCGTGCTTTAAACAAACAGAACAGGGGGAATGAATTATGAAAAACTCAGTGGAGCTAATGTGGGAACGTTATATACAATCTTTACCTGAAGCAAGTCGTAAGGGAAAAGAATATACATCCTGGGCATTTGGTGACGGACCATTGATGGCCAGAGAATTAGCGGATTTAGTGAAAAATGGAGAAAAGACTGGAACTTGCTCATTGTTTTCATTTTATGAAGCAGAAAATGAACCTATGCCATTTGTTGGCGAACTTAATATCATAACGGATTGGAATAATGAAGCAGAAGTGATTACGGAAACAACTAATGTTCAAGTTCTTCCGTTTAACGAAGTTTCAGCAGAGTTTGCGGCAAAAGAAGGAGAAGGGGATAAATCCTATGAATACTGGAAACGTGCACATGTGGAATTTTTTACAAACGAGTTAAATGAAATGGGCGAATCGTTTGATGAAAAAATGTTGGTAGTGTGTGAGGAATTCAAGGTTATATTTCAATAGAAATGAGCAGGAAGCGGTTAATCGCTTCCTGCTCATTATTCTTTCATTACAGCTTTTGACCGTAATATTTATCCAGTGAGAATCCTCTTCCAAGAATTTCAGAGGCATTTATAAATACAACAAACGAGGTGGGTTCTTCTTTTTGAAGTAACTTCTTCAAATGCACTGCTTCAGATCGTTCTGTGACACAAAGCAGCATTGTCTTACTTTCCTTCGAGTATCCACCGACCGTGCGTATTTTCGTTAAGCTTCGATCAATTTCGCTATTAATAAGGGATTGGATTTTTTCCTCTTTTTCCGTAATAATCAGGATTAGTTTTGTTGAGGACGTGCGCAATTGAACTCGATCGATCACTTTACTGGTCACATAAATACACATCAGTGCAAATAAAGTAAGCTCCAGATTGAAGACAATAATAGAAGAGACAACAACTGCTCCATCTACAATCAGCTGACAGTAACCGCTTGAAAGGCCTGTGAATTTCTTGACGATTTGTGCAATTGCTGCGGTACCTCCAGTCGAGCCATTCCCTTTATAGACTGTCCCAAGTCCTATACCAAGCAGTATTCCTCCGTATATCGCACCAAGCAGTGGGTTTGTAATCGTGTACGGAATATCTGCACTTAGCCAAATGATAAATGGTACCCAAAATGTTCCTACTAGCGTCTTCCCGCCAAAGTCTTTCCCGAGAATGAGCCATCCAATAAAGAAAACGGGGATATTAATAAGGAATTGCGTGTAGGCAGGACTAAGACCATATAACTCGAATAAAATGGTACTAATTCCAGATATTCCACCCGCAGCTAGCTTTGAAGGTAATAAAAACATATTGTATGAGAGCGCGACAAGTGTTGCCCCTGCAATTATCTGAAAATACTCTAATAGCAAGCGATTCAACGCAGATTTTTGTTTCATTTTTAAATTCCTTTCCTTAAACGAGCGCGTAGACACATTAGTTAAGTCTAAATTTGTTTTGTGTGCCTGTCAATTTTGTCTGAAAAAGAGGAGTTTTTGTCAACGGTATCGAAAGTAATCTTATATAAAAAATAGTGGGGTGATCAAGATTAATCCAATAATAAATCAAATTGGAACCGTGTTTATACCTGTGAAGAATATAGAACAAGCAAGAGATTGGTATTGTGATATCCTGTGTTTGCCTGTTACGGAGGATATACTATTTGATCACTTGTATGTTCTTCCAATGCAAGGGACAGGTATTGTCCTCGACAGTAAAATGTATGAAGCTGAACAAGTTTATCAAAAACCACCATTCCATCTTAATACATACGACATTGAGGATGCTTTTGCGTTCATGAATAATAAGGGAGTTCAAATGGTTACAGGTATCGAGCATGGTCAGTGGTTTAATTTTAAGGATCCGGATGGTAACGTGCTAATGATTTGTGAGTGTTAAACTGATCTTCCTGCTTCTTTTTCCTAATAAAAACAACTTAACGGGAGGTTAACAGATGATTACTTATCCATACTTAAACAAAGGGGCAACAGTCGGTGTTACAGCTCCGTCGTCAGGTCTGGAACTTGAACAGCACGATATGTTCAGGCAGGCATCCAAACGCAGTGAAGAAAGAGGCTATCCAGTTGTCTGTGGTCAAACGGTCTGGACGCAGGAAAAGGCAAAATCTGCACCAGCTCAGACAAGGGCAGACGAGTTCAATCGTATGATGCAGAATGAAGAGGTGCAGGCTGTTATTCCACTATGGGGTGGAGAATTGCTTGTCGAAATTATTGATAAAATTGATTTTGACATGTTTAAGAAAAAATGGATACTCGGGTATTCAGATTTAAGTGTGCTGCTGCTTGCTACGACATTAAAAACGGGTATGGCAACTGCGCATGGTACTAATTTTGTCGATTTGCGTGGCGAGTATTCGGATAAAACTACAGGCATGTGGGAACAAGTATTATCTACAGAAGCGGGGGGCTCTATAACTCAATACTCTTCTGAGAAATATCAAAAGAACTGGGACCACGCCAACCCAACTCCAGAAGTGTTCCATTTAACGGAACCGACAGAGTGGAAAACCTTATCGGGTGAAGCGGTTTTACTGGAAGGCAGGTTATTAGGCGGGTGTATCGATGTGATCAGACATTTGATCGGAACTCCGTACGGAAACGTCCGTGAATTTCAGCAGGAAAAGTTAAACAATGAACCAATTCTTTGGTACATGGAAAATTGCCAGATGAACACTACGGATCTGCGCAGAACACTTGTGCAAATGAGGCTTGCAGGATGGTTTGATAATTGCTCCGGAATTATGTTTGGTCGCAGTATGGCAAATGAAACGGTAGAAAATTATGAGGCGGTGGATGTTTATAAAGATCTGGAAAACGAATTGAACATTCCTATTATTTATGATATCGACTGTGGTCATGTCCCACCGCAAGTGACCTTTATTAATGGGGCATATGCGGAAGTAGAAGTCAGTAATGGCAAAAGTAAAATAGTGCAGTGGTTTAAGTAGCAATCCTGTCACAGTTGAGCACGTGGGAACAGGATTGCTGTATCTTGCTCTGGTAAGGTTGAAATAGAAAGGAGAGCAGATAATGGATGGACTTCAGCACATGATTAAAAGCATCGATTATATTGAAGAATACTTGAATCAGGATTTATCGATACAGGATGCAGCGAATGTTGCCTGTATGTCAAAATTTCATTACCAGCGGATGTTCAGTATGCTTACTGGTGTTCCAGTCAGTGAATATATCCGGAGAAGAAGGCTTACGCGTGCAGCTCAGGAACTGGCTCACTCAAACAGTAAAGTCATTGACGTTGCATTAGCTTACGGATATGAAACACCTGAATCGTTCTCTAAGGCATTCCGTAAAATGCATGGTGTAACACCATCTGCCGTAAGAAAAAACCGTCATTTGCTGAAAGCTTTCCCTAGGCTCTCTTTTCAAATTCAGTTTAAGGGTGATGTGGAAATGGATTACAAACTTGTGGAAAAAGAAGCGTTTTCTGTTGTAGGAAAAGAGATTAGAACTACTATAGTCGATGGTGCTAATCACCGTAAAATCCCAGCGTTTTGGGAGGAGTCAAACAGTAACGGATTTGTGGAGGAATTAGCAAAAGACTGCGGATCTATGGGAGTCATTGGTGCATGTATGGACTTTGACGCTGAACAGGAGGATCTAACGTATGTGATTTGTGCTGAGAAGAATAGAGGGGATATCCCTTCACAGTGGGTAGAAAAAGTTATTCCTGCCGCTACATGGTCCGTCTTTGAATCGGTTGGACCAATGCCAGATGCAATTCAAAAAACGTGGGAACGGGTTTTTTCCGAATGGTTTCCCTCAACAGGCTACGAGCATGCTGACGGTCCGGAACTCGAGATTTATGCAACTAGTGGTGATGTAAGTGCTGACGACTACAGATGTGAAGTGTGGGTACCAATTATAAAAAAATAGTACTGCAAATACACACTGCTGCAGTCGTGAAAATGGAACGAGTCATAATCGCATAATTAAAAACGAACAGGTGGGAACCCCATGATAAAAATTAAAAGATTGTCAGAATGTACATTTAATGATGCACTGCGAGCCTGGAATTTAGGATTTGAAGGTTATTTTGTTGATTTGTCGATGACAATGGAACGGTTTATCGGACGTTTAGTTTCAGAGGGGTTTTCCCCCGAATTTTCGATTGTAGCATTTGATGATGACAAACCCGTCGGAATTATTAACACAGGATTTAGAGTTATTAAAGGGAGAAAGACAGGGTGGAATGGCGGAACTGGTGTTGCTCCAGATTACCGTAATCAGGGAGTGGGCAAAAAGATGATGGAGCACCTCTTGTCCATTTTTGAAGAGCAGCATGTCGATGTTGCCACACTAGAAGCGATTAAGGAAAACAAATATGCGATTAAGTTATATGAAAGAATGGGGTATACCATTGTTGATGAGGTAACCAACTTTTCCCTAAATGGACCACATTCAGGACATGTGTTTAATGTGAATGGTGAGGCGTATTCGATTTCTAAAACGATACCTCAGGCAGCAGGTCAGCTTGATTTTTACAAAGCGGAACATACATGGCAGACACATTGGAGAAGCGTCGTTAACGGGGAAGCGGTTATAGTGAAAGATGAGAAGAACGAATCTGTAGGATACGCATATTTCCGACGGGGTTTTGATGAGGACTTTAACCATGCGGCAACTGTTTTGTATCAATGTGAAGCGGAGCCGAACCATACCGAGGCTCGTGCGATTACAAATTTACTCTTGAGTTGTGTGTTCGATGACCTCTCCTCAGATATAAAGCGTGTAATAGTTAATGTGCCTAAAGAGGGTAGTAAGTTAACCTACAATGTGCTGCTGGAAAATGGTTTTCAAGCAGATACCGTTCAAGTTGCCATGGAAAAAGTGATGAACCGATGATGTACAGACTATAAGGGCGAATAATATAAAATAAACAATAAGTTTGATAGATGGAAATGATTTTTCCATAGAGAATAATCCGAACGAAAGTCTCGTTCGGATTATTTTGTTACTAACTATTTAGTAGACTGAAAATAAGTAAGTTGGTGCTCCCTGAAATAATGGAATAATTTCCGCAATCGGTTGTAGTAGTTGACGCATTTTCTATAAACTGCGAGGTAACAGCTGGTTGTTTCTCACAATGTAACAGCAACGAGATTTCCGCAGATGGCAGTCGCGCACCTTAGGGCGGCTGGTGAGCCTCCTCGTGCTGAAGCACTCCGGGGTCTCACCTATGCCTTTCCTCCCGCAGGAGTCGACTGCCATCCGCTCCAATCTCTAGATAAGAGATAGATGTCGTCGATTTATTAACTGGACACCTAGTCTATTTCAGCATGTATTAGTAGAAAGAAACAACAAAGACGTAAATAGCTTGACCAGTACAGGTGAGCGGAGGGCGGTGACTCCGACGGGAACAGCGCGAGCTGAAGGCCCCGCAGAGTGATCAAAAGATGAGGGCCGACTAAAACCGTCCTTTGCGGACAACGTCGGCATACCCCTAGTCGGGGCAAGGAGACTGAAGCCGTGCCCGCGGAAAGCATCAGCCCGGAGCGATCCTGTACGGCAGCTGTAAAACATCCATCTAATAAACATAGTAACTAGCAAGGTATGCCCCTGTCGCTTAACTATGTTAACTGTATCAGCTTTCTTATCTCATCTCTTTTCCCCTTATGGAATAAGTCGACAATCGTACTGCCTACAATAACACCATCGCAACTTGCACCGAGCTCATTTGCCTGGTCTGAACTCGAGACACCAAATCCTGCAAGAACTGGGACATTGGCTATTTCATTTAGGTTTTTCAAGAAATCCTTAACATTCTCACCATGCGAAGTTTTCGCACCTGTTGTGCCTGCAACAGAAACGGCGTATAAAAATCCTTCCGTCCGTTTAGCAATTTTGGATAGCCTTTTTGCATCGCTTGTCAATGCTGCCAGTCGTATAAATGCGATCGAATTTTCCTTTAAAAAATCATCAACCAGTGCTTCCTCTTCCATTGGCAAATCCGGAATGATCACACCGTCAACACCTGCTTCCTCGCACTCCTTCGCAAATCGTTCCACCCCATAGATATAGATTGGATTAAAGTACGTCATAAGAATGATGGGAATGTTTCTGGTTTTCCTGTTTTTAAGTGTCTGAAAAACTCCCGTTAACGATGTTCCGTTAGCAAGTGCACGCAGTCCCGCTGCTTGAATAGTTGGACCATCGGCAACTGGATCGGAGAATGGGATACCGAGTTCGACAGCATCCGCGCCACAGGACTGTAAAAACTCAATACGCTCGTCTAAATTTTCAAGGCCGCCGTCACCCGCCATGATGTAAGGGATAAAGAGTTTTTCGTTTTTAGCTAACTTTTCTTGAAATGCATGGTCTATATGCTTTTTACTCATTGTTATTTCCCTCCAATGCTGCTTTCACTTGATCCACATCTTTATCTCCGCGACCAGATAAACAGATTACTAGTGTTTGGCCCTCGTTCATTTCTTTCGCATGCTTCATAGCGAATGCGACAGCATGGGCGCTTTCCAATGCTGGAATGATGCCTTCTTTCTTTGATAATAGCTGAAATGCATCTAACGCTTCCTCGTCAGTAATTGAGGTGTACGTTACTCGAGATGTATCGTGCAAGTGACTGTGCTCTGGTCCCACACCTGGATAATCCAGTCCTGCCGAGATGGAATGTGCTTCCTGAATCTGTCCGTGTTCGTCCTGGAGCAAATGCGACATTGTCCCATGCAGCACACCTACGTTTCCACCTGTCAGGGTAGCGGCATGCTTGTTGGTCTCGATTCCTGAACCACCTGCTTCAACGCCGAACAGCTCAACTGACGAATCCTGGATAAACGGATAGAACATACCCATGGCATTACTGCCTCCACCAACACAGGCAATGACTGCATCTGGGAGTTTGCTTGTTTGACTAAGCATTTGTTTCTTTGTCTCCATGCCAATAACAGATTGAAAGTCCCGCACAATTTTAGGGAATGGATGTGGTCCCACTACAGATCCTATAATATAATGGGTGTCTTCCACGTGGTTTGCCCAATAGCGCAGCGCTTCGTTTACAGCATCTTTAAGTGTACCGCTGCCTTGTGAAACACTCTCTACTCTTGCACCAAGTAGTTCCATCCGGAATACATTCAGCTTCTGTCTGCGGATATCCTCCTCACCCATGAAGACCACACACTCTAGCCCCAGTAAAGCACAGACGGTCGCGGTTGCAACGCCATGCTGCCCAGCCCCGGTTTCAGCAACTACTTTCCTTTTACCCATTCGTAGCGTTAGCAGTGCTTGCCCAACTGTATTATTAATTTTGTGTGCGCCTGTATGGTTTAGATCTTCTCTTTTCAAAAATACCTTGGGACCACCGAGCATGTTTGTCAGGTTTTCCGCGTAAAAAAGCGGTGTTTCCCGTCCTACATAATCCTTTAAATAATAGTTTAATTCCTCCACGAATTTGGGGTCATTCATTGCTTCCTCGTAGGCTTCCTCCAGCTCGAGCAATGCAGGCATTAAAAGTTCGGGTACAAATCTACCGCCAAATTTTCCGTAACGGCCAGTTTTATTAGGCATTGTATAAGTTGTCATGATCATCTTCCTTTCCTTTTGCTTGTTTAATAAAATGTGAGATTTTCCGTAAATCCTTGCTTCCCTCTGACTCCACACCACTTGAAACGTCTACTCCAATTGGATTCGTCAGGTTAATTGCCTGCTGAACATTTTCTGGTGTGAGTCCGCCTGCCAGGATAAGCTTATTTGTATCCAGGTTCAGTTCTTTTAACATCATCCAATCAAATACAGTACCGTTACCGCCGCGGCTTTTGCCAAAGGGACTATCGATTAAATAGTAATCGCATGGATAATTTTTTATTTGAGATAATTTATCCTTTGTTGCAGGAAATGCCTTGATAATTGGATACGGTAGTTCTGCAGCAAATTCAGCGCTCTCATCCCCATGTAATTGGATATAATCGAGTTTAGCTTTTTCAGCAATGGCTACTATTTTTTCCTTCGTTTCATTTACAAAAACGCCTACTTTTTTTACGTGTCGTGGAACTGTTTCAGCGATAGAAGCTGCCTGATCTGCAGTTATCTGTCGCTTGCTAGGAGTAAATACAAATCCTATAAAATCTGTACCAGCGTTTACTGCGGTATCAGCGGCCTCGTTTGTCATGATGCCGCAGATTTTAACGAGCATTATAATGCACACCTTTGAGGGGGATTTTTACGTCTTGAAATGCTGCAGTTAAGTCAGTGGATCGCATTAACGTTTCGCCGATTAGTATACCCTGTGCGCCGTATGCAGCAATACGCTCCACATCCTCTCTTGATTTAATGCCACTCTCGCTGATTAAAGTAGCAGCAGAATTTTTAACCATTTTTGAGAGTTTTTCGATAACGTTCAAATCAACCTCAAAGCTCTTTAAATTACGATTATTTATACCAATTATGTTTGCTCCTAAACGAATTGCCGCCTCCATTTCGTTTTCATCGTGTACCTCACAGAGTACCTCGAGATTCTGTTTTTTTGCGTAATTGTAAAGATCTTGCAGACGGCTCTTGGATAATGCTGCAACAATCAGCAAGATAATCGTTGCACCAGCATTTTTAGCCTGGTCAATTTGAATTTCGTCGATCATAAAATCCTTACACAGAAGTGGGATGTCGACAGCTTCTCGGACTGCATGCAAATCGCTCATCGAACCATTGAAAAACGTTTTATCTGTTAAAACAGAGATAGCACTGGCACCAAGTTGTTCGTACTGCTTTGCCTGTTTCACTGGATCAACGTTCATGTTAATTGCCCCCTTCGATGGGGATGCGCGCTTAATCTCAGCGATGATATGCATCGATTCATTTTTCGGGAAGACCGATTCGTATTTCATGGTGACTGTCTCAAACCGCTCAAACCCATTCGACTTTAGTTGCTCTACCTCAATCTTTTTCTGAGCAAGAATCTTTTCTAAAATAGTCATCTTATACCACCTCACTTGGAATTTGTTTACTAAAATCAACTAATCTGTGTAATTTATCTAGCGCTGCGCCTGACTCAATACTTTCTTTTGCCAAGCGGATGCCTTCTTCAATTGTATGTGCCTTGCCATTTGCAAAAAGTCCAAGGGCGGCATTCAATAAAACCGTATCAAGATATGGACCTTTCTTACCATGCAGGACATTTTGTAAAATAACTGCATTATCCTTTGCGCTTCCGCCGCGAATTTGTTCGTTATTATATGTTGCTAAACCAACCTCTTCCGGACGAAGGGTAAAGGAGGAAGTCTTCCCATCTTCA
Organism: Virgibacillus flavescens; assembly: GCF_050574275.1. Lineage (GTDB taxonomy): Bacteria > Bacillota > Bacilli > Bacillales > Amphibacillaceae > Virgibacillus_F > Virgibacillus_F flavescens. The sequence continues at coordinate 461,085 of NZ_CP192260.1, read as the reverse complement.
AGCAGTACCAGGTGATTTTCACCTGCTAACGATGCTTCGTCCATATAGCCTGATCCATTTACGACCAGTGCACGACGGCGTCCCAGTTTATTCAGTGATTCAGCCATTAAATCCAGCATGTCACGGCGATAAATGCCAAGAAGCTGTGAGTCGAGTTTGACGGGATTTGTCAGTGGTCCAATTAAGTTGAATATGGTAGGCAGACCTAGTTCTTTTCGAACTTTCATGAACCGTTTGAGATTAGGATGAACATGTGGTGCAAATAGAAATGCAATCCCATTTTCCTGTAAAATCTCTTCTGTTTGTTCTGGCTGAAACGATAAGGAGATACCTAAGTGTTCCAGTACATCAGCGCTTCCGGTTTTACTAGAGATACTGCGGTTGCCGTGTTTCGCGATTGTCACACCAGCTCCTGCTATAACGAAAGCTGCTGTGGTACTGATGTTAAAGCTGTTTGATTGATCGCCTCCAGTTCCACAGTTATCCATCACATGGGGGAGGGACGTTGGAATCGATTGTGACGCAGAGCGAATTACTTCAACAATTCCGGTGATCTCATCTGCTGTTTCACCTTTCGCCCGAAGTGCAGTTAATAGTGAAGCAATCTCGGTATCGGTAATAGTAGGTGTGAAACAATGCGCAGTCGCATGTTTCATTTCATCTACGGTCAGGTTCTCATGATTTAATAGTTTTTCCAGCTGCTTTCTCATCGTAAAACTCCTTTCGAAATAGCCTTCGATTAATTTGATGTTGCAGGTTGCGCGATCTCAGGGATTGGTGCGCGAATTTGTTTATTCGATGCGCTATTTTGCAGGGCTAGCGCGCTTTTTTATGAAGTCACTGCGCGAAAACCACAGAAACATGCGCGAAAAGTCGAGGTCTGTGCGCGATTTCCTTCGTTCATTGCGCGAATTATCAATTCCTGTTTCATATCGAGTAGGTTAAATGTTTTGGATATAAACTTTTTTGATCTCCATTAGGAAATTCTTGATTATTTTCTTTCCGGCTTTCGTTCCAATAGATTCTGGATGAAACTGTATTCCGTAAACAGGATGGTGGAAATGCTTTATACCCATGATTTCATTGTCGTCCATGGATACGGCAGCAATTTCCAATTCCTCGGGTAACGTTTTTTGTTCAACGATTAGCGAGTGGTATCGCATTACTTCTAATGGTTGGGTTAAATAACTGAATAAACCTGTACCTGTATGCGTAATCAGTGACGTTTTGCCATGTTTGATTACATCAGCCTGCTTAATGTTACCGCCAAGTGCAGCAGCTAAAATCTGATGCCCTAAGCAGATACCAAGAATAGGGATTTTTTGATAGAAATCTTTAACAATCTCCATGCAGTTACCGGCTGCTTCTGGTCTGCCTGGACCTGGCGAAATAATAATTGCTTCTGGGTTCAATTCCGTAATGTTAGTACTTGTTAGTTGATCATTTCGATAGACCTGAACTTCCACATTTTCACTCGATACGTAATGAAAAATGTTATACGTAAACGAATCATAGTTATCAATTAATAGAATCATGCTTGCTCACCTCCATCAGTGATCTTGCTTTATGAAGTGTTTCGTTGTATTCATTTTCCGGGATAGAATCGTACACAATGCCAGCACCTGCTTGAAGATATGCTGTATTTTCTTTAATGACGAGAGATCGGATTGCGAGCGCTATATTTACATCATGGTTAAAGTTTATATAGCCAACTCCGCCACCATAAACGCCTCGTTTACTTTCTTCTAAGTCATTTATTATCTGCATGGCGCGAATTTTGGGTGCCCCGGAAACGGTTCCGGCAGGCAGACAGGCAATGAGTGCATCCATGCTGGAGTAACGCTCGTTCAGCTTGCCGTGAACTTCGGATACGATGTGCATCACATGCTGATACTTTTCTATACGCATAAAGGTTGGAATCGTAATGCTGTCAATTTCTGAAACCCGACCTATATCATTTCTGCTCAAATCTACCAGCATGCGATGTTCCGCAATTTCTTTTTCATCCGTAAGCAGCTCTTCCATTAATTCCTCGTCTTCTGCATCTGTCCTCCCGCGCTTTCTTGTTCCGGCAATTGGATTGGCAATAATTTGCTTTCCAGTTGTTTGTAGTAAGCTTTCAGGTGATGCGCCAAGAACCTGATAGGCATCAAAGTCGATATAAAACATATATGGCGATGGATTGGCTTTTCTCAGCTTTCGGTAAAAGGCAAAAGATTCACCGCTGATTGCTGCCTTCATCCTTTGTGACAACACGACTTGAAATGCATCACCTTGCTGAATATGTTTTTTAGCAATCGCAACTTTCTCCATGAATTGTTGTTTGTTCATTTCCGGTTGAAAGGTCATGGCAGTATCTTCAGGCTCTGTATGGGTCGCATGGGATAATGCTTTTTTTAATTCTTGCAGTCGTTCATTAAGGATACGCTCCGGCTGCTGGTCTGTATTTATTGCGATCAGATAAGCTGACTCACTCCTGTGATCAAATGCAATAATATTTTTATATAGCATAAAGTGAACATCCGGCATATCCAGACTGTCTTCCAGCTCTTCGCCGATATATTCGTAAGACCGAATGGCATCATATCCGATATAACCAATCGCACCTCCCACAAAGGGAATTGGCAGATCTATTTCGAGCTTCGGCAGCTTTTCTTTTAAAAGCGTGAGTGCTGGTAAATCAATAGTTTCTGTTGAACTATTAGCATGATCAATAATAGTAGTAGACGAGCCTTCACCAATAAATTCCTGGTAAGGGTCTGCGCCGATAAATGAAAACTTGCCTTTTTTCTTATGAGGGAAAGAGCTTTCCAGTAAAAATTTCTTACTCCCAGAGAGACTGGAGTAAATTCCAATCGGTGTTAAGGTGTCAGCATTCTGTTTACTAACTTTATACGGAACATGTTTTGTTGTTTGCATATGTGTTCATCTCCTTTTAGAAAATAAAAAAATCCTCTATAAACACAAATAAATGTGTTTATAGAGGACGATTGTGACCGCGGTGCCACCTCTGTTGAAAAGAAGATAATACTTCTTTTCATCTCAGTTCGGATACAAAATGAAAGCTTCATTTTAAACCCTATCCGTATAACGGCGGAGCTCCGTGTTTCCCTACTATTCTTCAGGAAACATCTCGTAAGGCCATTCAACATCCATTCACGTACCGGAATCTCACCATTCCCGGCTCTCTGAAACGCTTCAGCATATGCCTACTCTTCTTACTCATCGATTTATCGTATTCAGTTTTTGGGTACACAAAAAGTCCCCCATCCTGGAAAAGGACGAGGGACCCGTGGTACCACCTTTATTAGCTGTCTATACAGCTCACTTTACGCCATCAAGATAAATCTTAATAGCTGTCTTTTTTATCGATAAGACGTTCGCCAACTCCTACTGCACAGCAAGTGTTGTTCAGTTTGGAAGTTCAGAAGGCCATTCATCAAATGTTCCACGCTGGTTCACACCACCACCAGCTCTCTTTGGAGGAAACTATTTTGATTACTATTCTTCATCATCACTCTGCACGATTTAATTATTGAAACTAATATTAGTAGAGACGGAATCATATGTCAAGAACTTTATAAAAATGGAACTATTTCTTCTGTTATTGATAGCTTGTTTTGTGGTATTTTATTAATAAGGTATTTAATTAACTGGACCGGTTTTACAAACGGCAGATATCTCAAATTCGAATTGGCAATTTTGCTTTCGAGTCTCTCTAGTATTTTAAAGGATGAACAAGAAAGGACGTTTTATGATGGGGAAGATTAAAGTAGGTATTATTTTTGGTGGAAAGTCAGCAGAACATGAAGTGTCCTTGCAATCAGCAAAAAATATAGTTGATGCAATTGATAAAGAAAAATATGAGGTTGTTTTAGTGGGTATTGATAAACAAGGAAAGTGGCATATCAATGACCAGACATCCTATTTAATAAACGAAGAGAACCCTAAATTGATTCAGTTAAATAAATCGAACGAGAATGTAGCGATTGTACCAGGTGAAACAAACCATCAGCTAATCAACGTATCGAAAGAAATGAACATTGATCAACTGGATGTTATATTCCCGATTGTCCACGGAACATTAGGCGAAGATGGAAGTATGCAAGGAATGCTGCGTATTGCAAATCTGCCATTTGTCGGCACAAGTGTGCTGGGGTCAGCAGTGTGCATGGATAAAGATATTGCAAAGCGATTGCTAAAAGAAGCGGGTATCAATGTGGCAAAAGGGCTCGCGTTTAGCAGAGCAAAGAAAAATAATATTAATTTCGAGGATGCCAAAAATAAACTAGGTGTTCCAATGTTTATTAAACCTGCAAACCAGGGATCATCGGTTGGTGTCAGCAGAGTATCAACAAAAGAAGAGTTTGATAAAGCGATTCAAGCTGCTTTCGACTATGACCATAAAGTCATCATTGAGGAAAATATTGTTGGTCGCGAGATTGAGGTCGCCGTACTTGGAAACGATAACCCTCAGGCGTCGGTACCTGGTGAAATTTTACCTCAAACCGACTTCTATTCGTATGAATCCAAGTACATCGATGAAAGTGGTGCAAAATTAGCTATCCCAGCAGAACTTTCCGACGAAATGGTAGAGAAAATGCAAACTGCGGCAGTTCATGTATTTCAAACGTTGGAATGTGAAGGGCTGGCAAGAGTAGATTTCTTCCTGAAGGAAAATGGTGAGATCTATGTAAACGAAGTAAACACATTACCTGGTTTTACACGAATCAGTATGTATCCAAAATTGTGGGAAATAAGCGGGATTTCTTATCCGAAGTTAATTAATAAACTGGTAGAGCTAGCAATGGAACGTCATGAACTCAACGGCATGTTAAAAAGTGCTGTCTGGGAGGAAGAATAAAAGTAGAGTAGTAACTACTGAATAAGTTACTTTCTGGGTCTGCGATCGCATCTTCGAATATACTCCGCTTTCCGCGGGCACGGCTTCAGCTTCCTCGAGAAAATCACTCTGCGGGATCTTCAGCTCGCGCTGTTCCCGCAGGATAAGGAAGGCTTCCCTGAAAAGACATCGCACGAAGAAAAAGTGCTTTTCTTTTTCGAGTAGTCTACGTATATTCGAAGATGCTAAGTAAAGGTAGAGAATTAAATTTCTAGAATCTACCACTTTTTCAGTTGCTCCTTTCCATTGGAGTCTCTGTATGTTCGAGATGTTAAGTTAAGGTGAAAAGATAAGTATTAAAAATTGATAAGCTGAGACACGAGTCGTTGGACTGGTGTCTCTTTTGGTGTTCGGGAGTGATAATTTTTTCAAGATTGATAAATTTAATCTCGCGATCGATAATAAAAATTCCAAGACCGATACTTCAAATCTCGCAATCGATAACGTGAATTAATTTAAACAAAAAAAGCTGACTTTGGACGAAAACCCAAAGTCAGCTTTGCTGTTATTATATTGCTTACCCGTTAAACGATGTGAATTTTTCATCCACTGCTTTACGCGGTTTTGGAAGTGGTGCTTCGTCAAAATACCCCATATGAATAAAGCCAACAATTTTCTCGTCTTCCTGAACGTCCAAAATAGTTTTAACTGCTGGATCGTAAATATGCGGATTCGTTTTCCATACCACCCCAAGCTTCTGTTCCCAAGCAAGTAATTGGAAGTTGTGGATCATTGATGCTGTCGCGCCAAAGTTTTCATCGTACTGTTTTTCATTGTCCGGTACATTCATCACTACAATAAGTAGTGAGCTGGGTTCATTAAGGTATGCTTCACGGTTTTCCTGCTTTTCCTCCGGATAGGTGGCAGCCACTTTTTTTGCAAAGGACTCTTTTTGGTCTGCTCCTACAAATATAAAGCGCCATGGTTCCCGCATGCCGTGGGTAGGTGCCCAGACAGCACTTTCCAGTAACTCTTTAATTGTCTCTTTTTCTACTTTTTTATTATTATATCCTTTTTTAACGGATCGGCGTGCGCGAATAAGTTCGGCAACGGAAGTTAGTTGTTTCGTTTGTTCCACTAAAATCTCCTCCTAAGAATCTATTGGAAAGTAAATATATGCCAGTTAATTGATAATTATTATCAATTAAATTGTATCGGATTATGAACTAATAATCAATGGGAAATTTATTTGAAAAAAACACTTGCCATGTGAAAATAATCACGCAATAATAGAAGAGGTTAAATAAATTAGTATATAAAGGACATCCTTGTGAAATATTTCACAAACCAGGAGGGATAAAATGAAAGCGTTTTTACAGCGTAAGGGTATTTCGCTATCTTGGAAAGAGTATGTAATCACTGCATTAAGTTATATGGCTTTAGGACTTTTTTCATCATTAATTATTGGCTTAATTATAAAAACGACGGGACAGCAATTAGCTCCCTGGCTACCACAAAACATTGAAACAGGACTCATCAGCATGGGTGACTACGCAATGGAAACCAAAATCATGGGTGGGGCGATCGGGGTTGCCATAGCTTATGGACTAAAGGCGCCACCATTGGTTTTACTGTCTGCCCTATTTGCTGGAGCGTTTGGAGCCGAGCTTGGTGGTCCGGTAGGAAGCTATGTTGCTGCATTATTTGCAACAGAATTTGGTAAACTGGTATATAAAGAGACTCGTGTTGATATTATTGTGACACCATTTGCTACGATATTAGCCGGGTTCTTAACAGGTACATTTATTGGGCCCCCAATCAATAAATTTATGCTTTGGTTCGGGGAAGTGATCAATTGGTCAACTGCTCAGCAGCCGTTCATTATGGGGATTCTTGTAGCTGTGTTGATGGGCTGGGCATTAACTGCCCCAATATCCAGTCTTGCCATTGCCATGATGCTGTCCCTGGACGGTCTAGCCGCTGGTGCTGCAACAATCGGTTGTGCTGCACAAATGATTGGTTTTGCAACAATAAGTTATCGGGATAACGGGCTGGGAGGTTTCTTTGCCCAGGGCATTGGAACGTCCATGCTTCAGGTTGCGAATATCTTACGAAAACCAATTATTATCATTCCGCCAACAGTCGCCGGAATTATTTTGGCACCATTTGCAACAGTTTGGCTTGAAATGGAAAACAATCCGCTTGGTGCTGGAATGGGAACGAGTGGGTTGGTCGGACAAATTATGACGTTTGAAACAATGGGCTTTACGCTTGATGTGTTTTGGGCCGTGTTAATCCTTCATATTGTTGCACCAGCCGTGATCAGTTTGCTCGTTGCAGCGTATTTCCGTAAAAAAGGCTGGATTAAGCCTGGTGATATGAAGATTAACTACGAATAAGCGATTGTCTCGCAGGACAGTTTCTTTCACAATAATTTGACAAGTTTAATGAAATTGCATATGATAGTAACAACTTAAGAGAGGAGGGCCTATCCGCCAATGAAGTAAAAACACGTTTATCCAGTTATGTTTGAATAAAATCAAACAGCGTTTCTGTCTGTATGAAACGAATGGGATACGTGTGTACTTCTATAGGATAGTCCCTTTTTAACGTTCAGTAACTATTTTCTGAAAATGTGTCTATCCATACGCACCATTACCCGTTCACAGACAGCTGTCTGTGATTTTTTAATGGATTTTTTTATTAAAGGTGGTATGTATATGTTTATTTTTAAAGCGAAAGGATTACGCAAAGACTGGAACGGGGAAACCCTGTTCGAAGATATAGATATTGAGTTGAAAAAAGGAGAGCATTTAGCGTTATTTGGACGAAATGGGATTGGTAAAACAACATTATTAAATGGTTTACTTGGAAGGGTTTCGTTTGAAGCAGGTTCTGTGCAGCGGTTTGTTGGACTTGAGAATTGGGGAACACTGGATCAGGACCCGGAAATTTCCGATATAACAACATTTGAATTTGTTCAATCTGGAGCGAAGGAACGGGTTCAGTTAAAAGCGGAATTGGATGCTCTGCAGGAAAACGTGAATGAAAAGAATGCGGAACTGCTTGAACGTTACAATACGGTGTATGAAAAATTTCTGGAAGTGGATGGATATAACCTGGAGACAGATGCAGAGAATTGTCTGCAGGAAGTGGATCTCCTTGAACGAACATGGCAAACGAGCTTTAGTCTATTAAGTGGGGGAGAAAAAACGCGGGCACAGTTAGCTAAAATTCTCATGCAAAAGCCAGCGTGCATCATAATGGATGAGCCGACTAATCATCTGGATCAGAAGACTATTGAGTGGCTTGAATCCTGGGTGCAAACGTATCAGGGTGCTATTTTATATGTATCTCATGACAGGTATTTCCTGGATAAAACTGCTCATGCCATGTACGAACTCACCCCGCATTCCTCAGAACGCTATGCAGGAGGGTATAGTGCATATCGCAAACAAAAGGAATTGGAACGTATAACGCAGGAAGCACTGTATAAAAAGCAGAAACAAAAACAAGCTGCACTAGAGCAAACAATCCGTAATTACCAGCAATGGTTTCAACAAGCGCATCAGGCTGCTGGACAAGATGATTTTGCGCGATCAAAAGCAAAGAAAAATGTGTCGCGCTTTAAAGCGAAGGAAAAGGAATTGGAGCGTCTGGAATATCAGCAGACAGGTAAGCCGCGCGAGGATAAGAAGTTAAGCATAAAGCTTGAGGGTGGTAATTTTTCTGCAAAGCGATTGGTTCATCTGGAGAAGGTCACGTTTGGTTATCCAAACGAAACACCATTATTTATTAACCAGACAGCATCAATTTATCGCGAAGACAAGCTTGCAGTTATTGGTTCAAACGGAACCGGAAAATCAACGCTGTTAAAACTGATTACGGGAAATCTCGCACCGAATGAGGGGGAAATCAGGCTGAATCCGCAAACCAGAACGGGTTACTTTGCACAGGAGCTTGATAACTTGGATGAGAATAAAACGTTGCTGGATAGCATGTTAGAACTGCCGGATATGACCCAAACAGAAGCAAGAACCATTTTAGGCTGCTTTCTATTCTCGCGTGAGGATGTATTCAAAAAAATTGGTAATTTAAGCATGGGCGAGAAGTGTCGTGTGGCATTCCTGAATTTATATTATAGTAATGCTAATTTACTCATACTTGATGAACCTACCAATTTTCTGGATGTAGCGACGAAAGAAATTATAGAAGAAGTTTTACAAGGGTACCCAGGTGCTGTAATTGTAGTATCACACGACAGGTTTTTTGTGCAAAAAGTTGCTAATCGAATTATTCAGCTAGGTGATTATCAGTGGATGGACTACCATGGTAGCTATAAACAATTCATGGATAGCCTTGCGAACGATAATTCCCCTAACAAAACATCTATTCAGGAATTAGAGATGCGCCTTACGCAATTAATGGTTACAGAGGAAGTAGAGAGCGAAGAAGGTCAAAGGAAATTAATTGAAGAAATCCGTGAAATAAAAAGGAAGCTTGCCAAAATTCGTTAACGGATCGCATTTTTTCTAAAACGGGTGAACGGCAGATGACTAGTATTTTCCAAATAGTGTATGATGGGAGTACGTTATTTTGTTATACGGAGGGTTATCCCATGTCATTGTATTCATTTTTAGTATTCATTCATATATTCGCTGCGATTTTAGGCATGGGACCAGGATTTGTCATGATTTATATACTGAAAAATGCACGGAATATGACGGAATTACGTCATGCATATTCCATACGTAATCTTCTTCATCTGTTTGTCATGATCGGAGGATCTCTATTGCTGATTACGGGGTTACTCATGGGAACGTTAAATCCGGTGTTATTTCAGGCTGGGTGGTATCTTATGAGCTTGCTACTATTTTTAACTGCGCTTGGTTTAGGTCCATTAATCCTGTCACCGAGTTCAAAGCCAGTTAAAGATTTATTGGAAAATCATCCAGAAGAAGAGATTCCTGAGATGTATTATAGTGTATCGAGGAAGTTATTTTTCTTTGAGCGGTTGGAAAATGTTATCTTTTTAATTGTGATTGCGCTAATGATTTTAAAACCGTTTTAATAGCATAACTCAACCTTCGCACTAGTTACTATGTCTTATTTGAAGAAAACTGTGAAGTAACATACAATTTTCATCTTGTGAAAATTTCGATGTAACAGGAAGGAAATTTCCGTTGTTGGCAGTGTACTGAAAAAGTTACACGAAATATTGACTTAGTGGATCTGCGATCGCATCTTCGAATATACTTCGCTTTCCGTGGGCGAGTGGTGAGCCTCCTTGGACTGGCGTCCTTCGGGGTCTCACCGATCTCTTACTTCCCACAGGAGTCTTCGTATATTCGAAGATGCTAGGTTGAAGTGGAAATAATATTTTTTAGAACCTACCGCTTTTTCAGTGACATACTAGCGCGATCCAGGTCTTACCTATGCTCGTCCTACCTCAGAAGTCGACTGGTAGCAGCGAAAAATCCCTTAATAAATGGATTTGATGGCAACTCTTAGTTCAGTCCTTGTTATAGTGTATACAACAGCAGTGAAGAAAAAACGCCGATGCACTAGCAACTGAAAAAGGGATAGATATTAAGATTTCACTTTCGCACATCAATCCAGCATCATCGAATTCACGAGACTCCTGTGGGAACAGCGCGAGCTGAAGATCTAAGCAGGAAAGCGGTTTAAAGAGGAGGGCAAACTAAAACCGTCCTTTGCGGACAACGTTTGCATACCCCTTGCCGGGGCAAGGAAGCTGAAGCCGTGCCCACGGAAAGCGAAGTGAATTCGATGATGCGATCGCAGATTCTCTTAATTTGTACTTCATGTAACTTTTTCAATTTCCTTCGGAATGATTCTGTACAGCTATAGAAGTAATCCGAAAGTTAATTCGCAGTATAGAGATTTTGCGTCGTTAACTACAATAATAGATTGCTGAAGTTTAAATTATATACCGTCATTTGCTCTAAATTTTTTGTGCAAAAAAAGAGCTTTCCAGCAAAGGAAAGCCCTTTTTTATTATACCGTTTGATTTGTCAGGTTCTTCTTCAATAATCCCGCCATTACGGCTGTGACGATCATTCCAGCTATAATTGCGAGGATGTACAATAGTATTTTTATAATACCGCCATCTACAAGGCCGATAACAAATACCCCGCCATGAGGTGCCTTCAATACAATTTCGAAGGCCATGGTAAGTGCTCCAGTGACTGCTGCACCAGTCATTACAGACGGGATAACCCGTGCAGGATCGGCAGCTGCAAGAGGAATAACCCCTTCTGTGATAAAGCATGCTCCCAGAGCGTACGCTGTTTTTCCAGCTTCGCGCTCCGTTTTTGTAAAGCGATTTTTAAATAATGTGGTAGCCAATGCCATTCCAAGCGGTGGAACCATACCAGCCGCCATTACTGTAGCAATAATTGTATAGTTACCAGTAGCGAGCGTTGCAAGTCCAAATGTATAGGCAGCTTTATTAACAGGGCCCCCCATGTCAAAAGCCATCATCGCACCTAATATCAGTCCAAGTAAGATTTGATTTGTTCCACCCATTCCTTCCAAAAATGAGGTAAGACCTGTATAAATCATCGTTAATGGTGGGTTAATTAGCATCATAATAATGCCGGTAATTGCGATACTGAATACTGGATAAAATAGTACAGGTTTTAATCCTTCTAATGCATCTGGCAGTCCAGAAAGTGTTTTTTTGATCAGTAATGTTACATAACCAGCAAGAAAACCGGCAATTAAGCCTCCGAGAAATCCGGAACCCATGGCAGCACCTTCAGCTTCTGTAACAGTAATGGCAATAAATCCTCCGACCATACCTGGTGCAAAGCCCGGTCGATCAGCAATACTTGAAGCAATAAACCCAGCTAGAACGGGAACCATTAGATATAACGCTTTATCGCCACCTATGGTACTAAGCATAGCAGCGAATTCATTATCTGATTCAATGCCCCAGAAGAATGATATTGCAATCAGTATACCGCCACCAACTACGAATGGAAGCATGTTAGAAACACCATTCATTAAGTGTTTATAAAACCCGCTTCTCGATTCATTTTCACCGGTGGACGTTTCTGATTTGTCCGGATGATAAATGGCTGCATCCTGATTCACTGCTTTAGTTAATAAATCTTTTGTTTCGTGGATAGCTTTTCCAACACCCGTTTCAATCACGTGTTTACCAGCAAATCGAGCCATTTCAACCTTTGTATCAGCAGCTACAATAATCGTGTCGGCATCAGCAATTTCAGCATCCGTTAACCGATTTTTTACACCACTTGACCCGTTTGTTTCCACTTTAATGGCAATACCCATTTCTTTTGCTGTTTCATTCAGTTTTTCAGCAGCCATGTAGGTGTGGGCGATTCCGGTTGGACAAGCAGTGACTGCAAGAATTTTATTTCCCTTACTTGTTGTTTCTTCGGGTTCGTCAACTTCCAATTCTTTTGCATTTACTGCGTCTAATACTTCTTCCTTGGTTGCAGCTTGCGATATTTTTGCTCGAAACGCTTCATCCATTAAAAATGTGGAAAGTCGGGATAAGGCTTCCAAGTGATCATTATTTGCGCCATCACTGGCAGCAATCATAAAAAATAAATGTGCTGGCTGACCATCCAATGAATCAAAATCAATTCCTGGTTTGGAGCGACCAAATGCAATTGCCGGATTCTTAACAGCGGCAGATTTCGCATGCGGAATCGCAATGCTTTCGCCAATTCCTGTTGTACTTTGTTCCTCACGAGTGAAAATATCTTTGATGAAAGATTGCTTATCGTTCAACTTTCCGGCATGATCAAGCTGGTTAGCCAGTTCGTTTAACGCATCGTTCTTTGATTGTGCCTGTAAATCGAGAATTATCGTATCCTGACTTAATAGTTCAGTAATCTTCACTTAGCTCACATCCTCTTCCTTGTAATGATGAATTTTAACCTTTGGGACCAAAACGTCAACATCTGTCTTCTCACATAGATCGGTACGAAAAGCTGAGGCGCTCCCACTGGCCACTCCATAACGAAACGCTTCTTTAACATCGTTATGCTGAACGTAGGATGCAAGAAATCCGGAGACTAGGGAATCACCGGCGCCAACTGTATTGACTACCTGCCCGGGTGGAGCTTCTGCAATAAGGGATTGATCCTTTGTTACTAAAATAGCTCCGTGTCCACCCATAGATACAATCACGCATGTAATTCCGCTTTCCACAAGCTTTCTGGCATAAAAAATCGCTTCGCTTTTCGTCTGAATGGTTGTTTCAAATAAGTCACCGAGTTCGTGCTGATTGGGTTTAATCAGGAATGGCTGCGAATTAATCAATTCTTTTAAAGCACTGCCTGATGTATCCAGTACAAAGTGGATTCCATTCTTGTGACACCTTGTAGCTATTGCCTGATAAAAGGAGTCCGGAAACGAATCCGGCAGGCTTCCAGCTAACACAAACCAGTCATCAGCTTCCAAGTCTTCTAAATAGGCTAGAAGCTGTTTGCGCTGTTCATGCGTCGTATCTGGACCAGGGCCGTTCAATTCGGATTCTTCTGCCGCCTTTATTTTTACATTGATACGCGTCGGATCTGCAGTTTCAATGAATTTCGTTTCAATTCCTTCATTCTGTAAAAAATTGCGGATGTATTCACCTGTAAAACCTCCCGCGAAGCCAAGTGCGATACTCTTTACTTGCAGTCGGTTCAATACACGGGAAACATTTATTCCCTTTCCACCCGGAAAATAATAAACTTCATTCGAACGGTTTAACTTTCCCTGATTAAATTCAGGTAAATAAACCGTATAATCTATCGATGGAGTAATCGTACAGGTGTAAATCATGGTTAAACCACCTCAATCGTTGTTTGTTTTGATAAGATGCCGGAATCTTTTTCCGGTAAAGGGTTGGTAATCAACGATGCTTCTGCAATGTCGCATATTCTGGCAAAACTCACTTTGTTAAGTTTTGTCGAATCTGCCAGCACGTATGTTTCTCTGGCGAGCGAGTGGGCCGTTTGTTTAACGCTTGCCTCCTCTGGGTCTGGAGTTGTATATCCGAGATCATGGTGGAATCCATTAACTCCAAGAAAACATTTATCAAAGCGATAATTCTGTAAAGACTGTACTGCTTGCTGTCCCACAAGTGCACTCGTTTTTTGTTTCAAAAATCCGCCGGTCAGATAGGTTTTAATGTTATGTTCATTCAATAGGTCGACATGTGTTAGTCCATTTGTGACAACCACAACCTGTTTATTCTTCAAATGGGGTATCAGCTGAAGTGTCGTAGTACCAGCGTCTAGAAAGATGCAATCCTCATTCTGGATAAAACTCGCTGCCAGTTTGGCAATCGATTGCTTATCGTGAAGGTTTCTGGTTGATTTCTCAGCGATACTGTATTCCTGAAGTTTTTTTTCAGTCAGCGTTGCGCCACCGTGAATACGCTTTAGCTTATTTGCATTTTCCAATTCCGTAAGGTCACGGCGAATAGTGGATTCCGAAGCGGAAGTTGCTTCGATTATGTCTTGTATTGTAATCGTTTGTTTGTCATTTAAAACATGCAATATGATATCGTATCGTTCATTTGTTAGCATTTACATCATCCTTACTATCTGATTAAACCTAGTATAAAGGAAGCGGTTGCATAAATCAATCAAATATAATCATAATCAATCAAAAACAATCAATAACTTTGGTAAATGTTTGAAAGAGGTTGTTTGTGGCAAATATATATTGCAAAACCGCTAGCACAGTGCTATTGTATTTAACAATATATTTTTATTAACATAGAATGCAGAGTTAGAAGGAGAATCATGGAAGGAGGAGGTAAAGATGAGAAACGTAACACTTGAGGAGATAGTTACACATCCAATCACACAAAAATATCTAAAGCGTTCTGGTATGGCGCATGCAATCAGAGTAGCAGAGTATGCGTTACAGTTTGCAAAGGAGCACAATGTGGATCCGGATTTGGTGACGAAGGCAGCGTTACTTCATGATGTCGGACATTACACATGGTACCGGGATGGTGAATGGGATTACGAATTGTATCGCGAGAACGATATTCATGCGATAAAAGGAGCCAGCCGTGCGCATAAGCTGTTAATTCGAATTGGTGAGGACCGCCATGCAGCGAAAGAGATTGCTGTGGCAATATTGTTGCACACAGATTCGTATTTACCTGAAGGTCATCTGAACCTGAAGCCACTTCAATATGTAGTTTCGCTTGCGGATGAAGCTGATGAGGAATCTGATGGTAAGCATCATTATCGGACAATTAGCGATGATGAAGCGATGGAACGCATTCGTGTTCTGGACCGAAAGATTGATGCAGTGTCAAAAAAGAACCATTATAATATCGTGTAGTCGTTTAAACAGTATTCTATTATATGAAAGGAGTAAGCTCATTTAATAAATAAATGAAGATTATTTTTATGTAAAAAAAAAGACCCGGTTATACCGGATCTCCTCTCTTATGCAACGCCAAGATATTCTTCTAATGTAATTCCTTTTTCATGAATAACTGTCGCGGCTTCTTTTCCAACGTAACGTAGATGCCAAGGTTCAAACTGATACTTCGTGATATCTTCTTTACCTTTCGGATACCGAATGATAAAACCATACTCATGGGCATGTGCTTTTACCCATTTACCTTCTTCTGTATCACCAAAGTTCGTATTTAAGTTAAAATTAATAGCTGGACTTGTGACATCCATTGTTAAACCTGTCTGATGTTCACTTTCCCCAGGTCTTGCGCTATATTTATTGGCAGCCTCTTCACCGTCTCTTGCCGCATTAGAAGCGAAGATGGATTCCTGCCTGTCATAGGAACGGAAACCGGATTGAGCGTATAACTCTACCCCTGCTTTTTCGGAAGCTTTGACTAAATCCTCGAGCGCATGTGCAGCTTCCTTGCGCATATACCGTTTGGGCAAATCCTGTGTGAATGGGAAAGGCACGTTTGGTGCAATCAAATCCTCTGGAATATAGTCTGATGGTAAGGAATGATTCTTGTTTACCAGAACTAGTCTATCAGTTGGATTAGTAACAATAACTGTTTCGTTTGGATTAGAAATAGGTACACTTCCTTTCCCGGGATTAACCGTGAACTCTCCATTTATAGCTTTATTTAGCCAATTTTTAGTCGCCTGATTATAGATACCTGATATGGGAAGCTTTGCTTGCTGTGACTGAAAATCTTTAATTGCTTTTGACGTTTCTGCATCATATGTTCCAGATACAGATAGCTTATATCCAATTTTATTCAATGCTGTTTGAAGTTCTTTTACAGCTTCTCCCTGATCGTCAGTCTGTAACGGGGACTCGGGTAAAGATTGGTCTTTCTCCAATGTATGTTGTTTTGGTTCAACTGTAGTTTCCTTTGTATTTGAGTGGTCAGTAACAATTGATTCTGTACATGCTGAAAGTAATACAGTTACCGAGATTAGTAACGTAATCGGTATTCGCTTATTATCCATCTGTTGTAACGCTCCCCTTGAATTAGTAACCGTATTTATTAGTATATCACGACTGCGACTATGACTTCACGTGATTTTTTGGTGAAAAATTTCCAAGTGTAATTGATTGCTAGATACGGGGTTATTTAATACAGTGAATGAAAGATATTTAATGAAAGGATGATTAGATGAAGTACGTATATAACGAAGGTTCAGATAAAAATAAACCAACCCTCCTGCTTCTGCACGGAACGGGAGGAACCGAGCAGGATTTGTTACCACTGGCAGAGATGGTGGATCCAACTGCATCCGTTCTAAGTGTGCAAGGAAACGTCAGTGAAAATGGGATGCCTCGATTCTTCCGCCGATTAGAAGAAGGCGTTTTTGATGAAGAAGATCTCCTCTTTCGAACAAATGAATTAAATGATTTTGTTGACCAGGCAGCTAAGGATCATGATTTCGATCGGGATAATGTGGTTGCGATTGGTTATTCAAATGGAGCGAATATCGCTGCGAGTATGCTGTTTCATATTGAAAACTCACTAAAAGGTGCAGTACTGCATCATCCAATGGTGCCAAGAAGAGGCGTGAAAATTCCTGATTTAACAAATAACCCAGTACTAATTGCTGCAGGGAAAAATGATCCACTTTGTAAGCCGGAAGAATCACAGGAATTAAAGAAACTTTTGGAAGAAGCGAATGCTAAAGTAGACCTTCATTGGGAAATGAATGGTCATCAGTTGTCACGGGCAGAGGTTGAGAAAGCTTCCGAGTGGTTCCAGACGTATTTTGGATAGGGGAGGAGTACTCGTATGAAAATTTTAGTATTAGGTGCTTCAGGCAGAGTCGGTCAAAAAATTGCTGAGCAAGCATTAGCTGATCAGCATGATGTGACCGCGTTCGTTCGAACACCGGAAAAGCTTAATATGCCAGATGATTCCTTAACCATTTTTAAAGGCGATGTCCTCAATAACAACGATTTAAACAGAGCGATGAAAGAGATGGATCTTGTTATAAGCGCGTTAAATACAGATAAAAATAATACATTACAGCGAAGCATGCCGGGAATAGTTGACGCAATGAAGCAAAATAATATTTCTCGGATAATTACAATTGGCACAGCAGGTATACTAAACAGCCGAACAGAGCCAGATTTATACCGTTTTCAGTCGAATGAATCGAAGCGAAGAAAAACCACAGCAGCAGAGGATCACCTGACTGCCTTTCATTATCTTGAGAAGACTGATTTGGATTGGACGGTAGTTTGTCCAACGTATTTGCCCGAAGGAGAAGCAGAAGGAAATTATCGTGTAGAGAAAAATGCGCTTCCCGAAGGTGGAAATCGAATCACAGTCGGAGATACGGCAAATTTTACTTATTCTCTTATTAATAGTGAAGATTTCTTGAAAAGTCGGGTTGGAATAGCGTACTAAGAGCCGCGAATCGCGCGTTGCCGGTGAGTAATCGCGCGGAGAAGTCTGAGAATCGCGCATGGATACCTGTAAGTCGCGCATAGTCAATAGAAAAACGAACGCCATCAGCTGAATATAGCGCACCATCCAGTCATTGCACGATATTTACAGAGGGTCGCGCGAATTACTCGCGAGGCTGCGCGATACCAACAACCACCTGCTCGATTTCTCCATGTTGATGCGCAAAAAAGGGTGCTACCGTTCATAACGGCAGCACCCTTTTTGGCAGTTAATTCGTTTCTTCAAACAATCTGCTAATCTCTATAATAACGTTTGTGGCTTTTTCCATGTTATTAACGGAGATGTATTCAAATTTACCGTGGTAGTTTTCGCCGCCTGTGAAAATATTTGGTGTTGGGAGACCCATATAGGAGAGCTGTGATCCATCCGTTCCACCACGGACAGGTTTAATTAAAGGCTTTATGTCCAGATTTTCCATTGCCTTCTGAGCGATGTCCACAATTTCCTTAACAGGTTCAATTTTTTCACCCATATTATAATATTGATCTTCCATCTTAAGTTGAACGCGTTGTTCGCCGAATTCCTCTTTTACCTCAGCAACTGCCTTTTCCATAAAGGCTTTACGCGATTCAAAACCGTCCCTGTCAAAATCCCTGATAATGTATGAAATAACTGTACTTTCAACGTCGCCATTTAGTGAACTCAAGTGATAAAATCCTTCATATTTTTCCGTGTGCTCCGGAGTTTCCTGTTTTGGAAATTTCCCGATAAACGCTGCTGCCATCGTGGCAGCGTTCACCATTTTATTTTTAGCGGTTCCGGGATGGACGCTATTTCCAATAAATGTAATTTCTGCAGCAGCCGCATTGAAGCTTTCAAATTGCAGCTCGCCAAGCGGTCCGCCATCCATGGTATAAGCAAACTTGGCATTAAATTCATCAACATTGAATTTGTGTGGCCCAAGTCCAATTTCTTCATCAGGAGTAAAAGCGACACGTATTTTACCATGTTTGACCTCTGGGTGGTTAATCAAATATGCCATCGCGGTCATTATCTCTGCAATGCCTGCTTTATTATCTGCACCGAGCAGCGTCGTGCCGTCCGTGGTGATCAATGTGTGTCCTTTGTAATCTGGAAGCTCAGGAAATTCCTTGCTGGATAACACAACTTTTAATTCCTTATTTAGAACCAGGTCGTTTCCGTCATAGTTTTCTACAAGCTGTGGGTTCACGTTTTTTCCTGTGAAATCTGTAGCCGTGTCGACGTGGGCCAGAAAGCCAATTGTCGGGATATCCTTATCGGTGTTGGCAGGCAAAGTAGCCATTACATAGCCGTTTTCATCGATTGTGACGTCACTCATGCCAATTTGTTTTAATTCGTCTACTAAAAGGTTTGCTAAAACCAATTGTCCTGGTGTTGAAGGAGTATTCGCGCTTTTTTCATTAGATTGTGTATCTATCTTTGCGTATGTAGTAAGGCGATTAATTAAATCCTGTTTCATCATTGTCATCTCCTATTAAGTGAATTATGATTATTTTAACACAAAAGAGGTGAGACAATGATAAGAGAAGCAGTGGTTTCTGATGCAGAAGAAATCCTTGCGTTAACCAGAAGAGTTGAGGAAGAAAGTTCTTTTATGCTGTATGGAGCAGGTGAACGAAATAGCAGCTTGGAAAGTATGAAAAAAATGCTTGAAACTTTCGCAGAGAAAAAGAATGCAACAATTTTTGTCGCTGAAAGAGACAATAGGTTAGTAGGATATTTAATAGTGAATGGTGGAGAGGCAAGGAGACTTGAGCATAGTGCTTATATAGTGATCGGAATTGTTTCTTCCTATCAGGGAAAAGGCATTGGGTCAGCATTATTCAGCGAAATGGAAAAATGGGCAAGACGCAATTCCATACACCGCTTAGAGCTGACTACAGCTGTGCCTAATGAAGCTGGTGTAGCGCTGTATCGAAAAGCTGGTTTTGAAATCGAAGGTATAAAAAAAGATTCCATGCGAATTAGTGGAGAATTTATTAATGAATATTATATGGCAAAATTGCTTGATTCCGAGTAATGTGGAATAATTTTAGTAGGTAGTGAGAAATCGGAGGAGATAACAGATGTCTTATTTAGTCTCAGTAGAATGGTTAAAAAAGAAAATAGATAACCAGGATGATATGGTCATAGTTGATGTGCGTTTTTCCTTGTCAGATCCAAATGAAGGAAGGAAAGCGTATGAGCAGGGACATATTCCAAATGCGATGTACTTGGATTTAAATAAAGATTTATCGAGTCCTGCTTCAACACACGGTGGAAACCATCCACTTCCAGATAGTGAGCAATTAGCTGAAAAACTTGGAGAAATCGGGATAGGTCAACAGACAACAGTAGTTATTTATGATGAAAACAACGATATGTTTGCTGCTCGCCTATGGTGGTTGCTCGATTATCTTGGTCATCAGAAAAAGTATCTGCTGGATGGTGGAATTACACGTTGGGCTGAAAAAGGGAATTTAGTAACGACAGCTGTTCCTGTACCTGAAATGAAGTATTTTCAAGCTGCTGTTCAAGAAGGAAATATAGTTGACATCGATCAGGTTAAGAATAAAACACAGGATCAATCAGCGGTGTTAATCGACTCCCGGTCGAAAGACAGATATCTGGGTAAGGTCGAACCATTATACGCAAAGGCCGGTCATATTCCTGGTGCAAGGAACTTTTTCTGGAAAGACGTTCTGCAAGAAGATGGTTTATGGAAAAGCGATTCTGACCTACAAGAACATTTTAATGAAATTGAGAAAAACGAAGAAATTATTGTGTCATGTGGGTCGGGTGTATCAGCATGTCCAAATATAATCGCATTAAAAATGGCAGGATACAAAAATGTGAAACTGTATCCTGGGAGTTACAGTGATTGGATCTCGTATGATGACAATCCAATTGAAACGAAGGTTGAATAGGAGCGTATTATATGAAAAAAAGATGTGAATGGTCTACCTCTGATCCAGTATATATCGATTATCATGATAACGAATGGGGAAGACCGACCCATGATGAACGAGATTTGTTTGAAATGCTTTGCCTTGAGGGTGCACAGGCAGGGCTAAGCTGGATAACGATATTAAAGCGACGGGAAAATTACCGGAAGGCATTCGATAATTTTGATCCTCAGTTAATTAAACAGTACGATGAGGATAAGATTCAGGAAATACTGCAGGACGAAGGAATTATTCGTAATAAGCTAAAGGTTCGCTCTGTTGTAACAAATGCACAAGCTTTTTTGAAGGTGCAAGAAGAGTTTGGAACCTTCGATGCATATGTATGGAGTTTCGTAGGTGGTAAAACGATATACAACGACTGGTCAGTCCACTCAGAAGTTCCGGCCACTACGGAAGAGTCCGAGAAAATGAGTAAAGACCTGAAGAAGCGCGGGTTTAAATTTGTTGGACCAACAATTTGCTATGCCTACATGCAATCAACTGGGATGGTAAACGACCACACAGAGGATTGTTTTTTATACCATAAGAATAACTAAAGAACCCCATCTACCGTAATAGTAGATGGGGTTTAAAGTTCCTTATAGCCTGAATGCTTTTAATTCATTGTTTAATTGTTCAGCAAGTGCAGCGAGTTCGTCTGCGCTGTGTGAAACCTCTTCCATTGAACTTGACGTTTGCTGGGCAGATGCTGATGCTTCTTCAACGCCAGCAGCTGACTCTTCAGAAACGGAAGCGATTTCTTCAATTAAATTATTCATTTCCTGACTATTAAGCGCAATACCTTTTAAGTTGTTTGAAATGGTTATGATTTTAGAAGTCATTTCAGATACAGATGCGTTAATGGTTTCAAAGTTTTTGCTTGTCTCTTCGATTTGATTTGTGCCTTCTTTTACTTCGGTGTAACCAGAATTTAGTGAGACAACGACATGGTCGGTTTCATTTTGAATGGTGGATACAATACTAGTAATTTCTGTTACAGATGAAGTTACCTGCTCTGCAAGTTTTCTGACTTCATCCGCAACTACCGCAAAACCTTTGCCGTGCTCACCAGCGCGCGCTGCTTCGATAGCTGCATTTAGTGAAAGCAGGTTGGTTTGAGCAGCTATGTCTTTAATTACTTTTACTAGTTTTGAGATTTCAGCAGATTGTTTATCCAATCCTTGAACTTTGTTGACGGCGTCAGATACGATTGTATCGATACGCTTCATCTGATCCATTGATTTATTCATCAATGCAGTACCTTCTTCGGTCAGTTGCATGACCCCATCCGATTTACCAGCAATATCCTGACCATCCTGTTCCGATTGACGAACAATCTGGACAAAATCGTTCATGCTTTCTGATAAATTAGACGCGCTATTCGCTTGGGTTTCTGATCCGGTCGATAGTTCTTCCATAGTAGAAGCTATTTGCTCATTACCTTCTTTTACTTCGCTTGCAGATTGTGTGAGCTGGCCACTTCTGGTTGATACTGAATCTGATGCTGCAGCTACTTTCGAGACGATATTGCGGATATTGCTTTTCATTTGATTTACCGCATTTGATAATTGACCAATTTCATCTTTGCCATTATAGTCCATTGATTTTACTGCAAGGTTACCATTCGCTACCTCATGCGTAATTGAGACCACTTTTCGAAGGTTACCAGATATTTTTCTGCTGATTAGTAACAGTAAAATAATACCAACAGCAATCGCAACAGCGGTTGCTGCGCCGAGCACTACAATACTTCGATTCATGCTATTTTGGGCATCACTAACAGCCTGACTTTGTTTATCTTTAACGATTGAAATTAAGTCGTTCATAAGAGCAACGTTCTCAATTCGCAGTCCGCTTAGTTCTTCGCGAAGACCCGGAATGACTTCAGGCTCAGTTGCAACAGCGTGTGGAATTTTGATTAGGAAAGCTGTATTCATCTTCGTATCGTTTTGTTGAATCTTAGTAAAAACTTCTAATTGTTTATCGGTTTCCAACGTAGGCTTCAATTCGTCAGCTAACTTGGCGAAACTTTTACGATACTCCTCATATTTATCTACATACTTTTTGTCTTCCGTAATGATAAAATCTGCAATTTGAATATCTTTCAGCTGCATAACGGAGGAAAATTCCATCATCGCATTTACACGTTCACTCCTGCGTTCTATTGCCTGAACATCCTGTTGTCCTTTTTCCAATTGTAAATATACAATTACTCCTGCGACTATAAATAATACTGCTGTTAATATGTATACAGAAAGGTACTTTTGTGCAATTTTAACGTTTTTCCATCCAAACGAACGTTTGATTGAAGGTTTGGACTTCTTTGTTTTCAGTATTTTCTCTTTAGCTTTTCTCTTCTTCATTATGTTTCCCCCAGTTAAATAAAAAACGTTTATCTTTCTATATCGACACTTTTTATCTGAGTATTAAGCACTATTATAAAAAATCTAACATTTGATTTTTAGCAAGTATACATTGTAAAATACAGAATTGTGTGCAGGAATTGACACAATTTAATAATAGTTAGGTGATTCACATGATAGGTACAGCATTTGTAGAAGAAAATAAAAGCAAGAATGATATAAAGGAAGAATTGGATACACTCGAAATTCAATTGTTTCGTATGCAGCAAAGTATGAAAGAAATCTCCAAAAAGTGGGAGGTCATCAGCATAGATCAGACGCATCAAAATAACTGGGCAATTATATACTGTGATAGAGATTCAGATGCATGTCAGATTATGCTTCACGACTGTCAATCTACTTTTCGTGGTAGTTGGAATGCGGCTATTCAAGCTAAATATAAAGATGAAAACACGCTCCATATTGCAGATATAAAAGGGGATCAGAACAAAGGCTACGGATCGATTTTAATGAATTATTTAAAGGAACAGGCTAAAGAAGAAAACGTTCAGTATATTACCGGTGACATTGTCAAACGTGATTTCGACCACTATGACCGGTTAAAACATTTCTATAGAAAGCACGAGTTTGATGTGACAATTGACCACGAGGAGAAATGTGGTGAAATTGTTTGGAATGAAGGATAAAAAAACGACCTAATATGTAGGTCGTTCTTCGGAAATCATTAAGCTAATTCAGGTGGTTTTCGATGCTTTGTTGCTTGTTCATACGCATATGCGACTTCGATTAACTTTGGTTCTGAATAAGCTTCTCCGGTAAAGGTGGCTCCTACTGGCTTTCCTGTGTCTGTGTAACCCGCAGGCACAGTAATGGATGGAAAGCCTGCCCTTGCAGCTATACTGGATCCATAGTAACTAGGGAAAAATAAAGCATCCAATCTGTCTTTTTCCATTATCTCTTTTATCTTCTCATTTGATTGCCTTATATCCCTTAATCGATCGGTTATATATTCTTTTTCTGTTAACGTTCCGCTTTTAGTTTCGGATTCAATCAGAACGGTTTGCCCAAACTTTAAGGCGTTGCTTGCATGTGATTGATTAAAATTTATAACGTCAAGCAGTGAATGAACCGGAGTATGGGAAGAGAGCTTCCCCAGGTATGCGTTTACCCCATTTTTAAACTCATGATACAGAACACTGGAATCTGGAAGATCAACAGGTAATTCAATTGTATCGACTATTTCAGCTCCACTATTTTTAATATCAGCCAGTGCCTGATTAATTAGCTTGAGGTCATGTTCGTCGAGCTTTTTTAGATAGTTTTTGGACACACCGATTCTGGCGTTTTTTAATCCGTCCTCATTCAAAAATCGTGTATAATCACTTATTCGATTCTTATTTGTAGATGTTGCAGGGTCCATCTTATCTTCTCCGGTGAGTGCTCCTAAAATAATTGCAGCGTCTTCAACGCTTCGAGTCATGGGGCCAGCTGTGTCCTGGCTGTGTGAAATAGGGATAATGCCACTCCGGCTGATTAGGCCAACTGTGGGTTTAATGCCAACTACAGAATTGCTGCTGGCTGGACTAAGAATTGATCCATCTGTTTCGGTTCCTATTGCAGCGACAGCAAAGTTGGCAGCAATACTAGCTCCCGAACCGGAACTGGAACCTCCCACATCGAATTCGCCGTAAGGATTTAATACTTGTCCACCACGGGAACTATATCCATTCGTCATACCCTGCGTCATAAAGTTAGCCCATTCTGTTAAATTCGTTTTACCAAGAATAATTGCGCCTGCATCGCGAAGCATCTTGGTAACAAAAGCATCTTCTCGTGCATAATGGTTTGCCAATGCAATCGACCCCGCGCTAGTATGCATTTTATCAGCAGAATCAATATTGTCCTTAATCAATAAAGGAATACCGTGGAGCGGACCACGTTTTCCGGATTTCTCGCGCTCGACATCAAGTGTTTCAGCAATACTTAGTGCATCCGGGTTTATCTCAATCACTGCATTTATTTTTGGACCGGATGAATTGTATTTTGCGATTTGTTCAAGATACATAGTAGTTAACGAAAAGGCAGTTAGCTTTCCAGTTTCCATTTTTTCCTGAATAGAATTAATCGTAACTTCGTTAATTAATTGCTTCGACATGAGAGACCTCCTGGTTGGATTGGTTATTCAGTTATATATTCGACAGATAAGAACTGAAATCCTTTCATGATCGTTAAACAATCTTTCTTTACCTCTTGACTTCTCATAACATTACTGTATAATCCACTATTAATAACTAACATCAATGACAAAGAAAAGTAGTTGCATAGCCTTAGCGAACCGGGAATGGTGAAAGCCGGTAAACATATGTAATGAAAACGCACTTTTGAGATGTCTTCCTGAATCGGCGCATTTAGCGTTAATAGGGTAGACCGGGCGATCCTCGTTAACAGACACTTAAGCCGATTCCGCACGTGCGGAATAATCAGAGTGGTACCGCGGGTATATACTATATACGCTCGTCTCTTCTATACAAGAAGAGACGGGCGTTTTTTGTATTTTTATAACAAATGAATAAGTGAAATTGATGACAAAGAGAGTAATTACATTACATTCTGAGCAGCGAGCCGGGTTGGTGGAAGCCGGTGCAGAAAATGTAAAGAACCGCACTTTTGAATGTTCTCCTAAACGGGCTTTGAGCTCAGTAGGGTGAATCGGGTAGCTTCCGTTAACAGGCACAAAGCTGATTCCGCTAGACGGAATAATCAGAGTGGTACCGCGGGTGATATAACGCTCGTCTCTTTTATTACAAAGAGACGAGCGTTTTTTTAATACTTAAAAAAGGGAGTGTTCAGGAATGGCAAAGGTTTACGATGCACAAATAATGAAGCAAATACCATCGCAGTTCAAAGAAAAGGATTTTATTAAACTGACTGATTTTACACCTGATGAAATTCATTCTCTGCTGGAACAAGCACTGGAGATGAAAAGCCTTCAGAAAAAAGGGATTCCTCATCCATATCTGACAGGTAAGGTGCTGGGAATGATTTTTGAAAAATCGTCTACTCGAACGAGAGTCTCCTTTGAAGTCGGAATGATGCAGCTTGGGGGACAGGCGATCTTCCTGAGTTCGAGGGACATACAGCTTGGACGAGGAGAAACGATTGCGGATACAGCCAAGGTCTTGTCAGGTTATGTAGATGGTTTAATGATAAGAACGTTTGCACATGAATCCATTGAAGAATTTGCAAGTAAAGCGGATGTCCCGGTTATCAATGGATTAACCGATTTGCATCACCCCACACAGGTTTTAGCAGACCTGTTGACCATATTCGAGCACAAAGGGCGTTTAGCCGGGCTCAAAGTTTGTTATATCGGTGATGGTAACAATAATATGTGTCATTCCGTGTTAGAGGGAGCTGCAATTGTTGGTATGCATCTTTCCATAGCCAGTCCTCCGGGATATGAACCTAATCTTGAAATCTTTGAGAAAGCTTGCGAAGTTGGTCAAACCACTGGTAGCGAATTGGAATATACGATTTCTCCAGAAGAAGCTATGGATGGAGCAGATGTTGTTATAACCGATGTCTGGAGCAGCATGGGTCAGGAGGAAGAGCAGGAAGAACGCAAGCATTTTTTCGCTCCATACCAAGTGAATGCGACATTGTGTGCTCATGCTAAGCAGAACTATATTTTCCTCCATTGCTTACCGGTCCACCGCGGAGAAGAAGTTACATCAGAAGTAATTGATGGTGAGCACTCCGTAGTGTTTGATGAAGCTGAAAACCGCTTGCATGCACAAAAAGCAATCTTAAAAAGCCTGATGGAAAACTAAAAATAAAAAAGGAGAGATTTAAAATGGCAAATCAAAAAGTGGTATTAGCATATTCCGGAGGTCTGGATACCTCCGTATCGGTAAAATGGCTACAAGAAAAATACGGGTACGATGTAATTGCATTAGGATTAAATATTGGCGAAGGAAAAAATTTGGATGAGATAAAACAAAAAGCTTTAGACGTTGGAGCAATTAAGTCAATTGCTATTGATGCGAAAGAATTGCTAGCTGAAAATTATCTTCTCCCGGCACTTAAAGCAAATGCATTGTACGAAGGAAAGTACCCGCTATCTTCCGCGTTGTCACGGCCGTTAATTTCAAAGCTGTTAGTGGAAGTGGCAGAACAGGAAGGGGCAGTTGCTGTCGCACATGGATGTACTGGAAAAGGAAATGATCAGGTCCGGTTTGAAGTGTCGATTCAAGCACTTAATCCGAATCTGGAAGTCATTGCACCTGTTCGTGAATGGGGAATGACAAGAGATGAGGAACTGGACTATGCCAAAGAGAAAGGAATCCCAGTCCCTGTTAATCACGACAATCCTTTTTCCATTGATGCTAATATCTGGGGACGTGCCTGCGAGGCTGGAGTGCTTGAAAATCCGTGGGAAGAAGCACCGGAAGCGGCGTATGAGTGGACAAATCCAATAAACAAGACGCCAGACGAACCTGAATATTTGGAGGTAGAATTTAAGGCAGGAAAGCCGATTTCGTTAAATGGCGAATTAATGCCTTTGGTAACGTTAATTGAAACACTGAATGATATAGGCGGAACTCATGGTGTTGGACGGATTGACCATATCGAAAATCGGTTAGTCGGCATTAAATCACGGGAGGTGTATGAAAATCCTGCCGCATTAATGTTGATAAACGCGCACAAAGAGCTGGAATTTTTAACATTAACGCGGGAAGTTTCGCAGTTTAAAACGACGATAGATCAGCAGATGTCCAAAATTATTTATGAAGGACTGTGGTATTCTCCCATTAGACCGGCCCTTGATGCATTTATTAACGAAACACAAAAAATGGTTTCCGGAAAAGTGAAAATCAAACTTCATAAAGGATCACATACGGTTGTTGGCCGGAAATCTGATAACAGTCTATACAACGAAAAACTAGCTACCTATGCGAATGGTGATGCGTTTGATCATAACGCCGCAGTTGGATTTATTAAGCTGTGGGGGCTTTCCACAAAAGTATATGCAGAGGTTCATAAGGGGAAGGAGGAAAATAATGAGCAAACTATGGAGCGGGAGATTTACGAAGGAAACAAATAAATTGGTGGACCAATTCACTTCATCCATTGCGTTTGATCAGAAGCTGGCTAAAGAAGACATTCAGGGGAGTATTGCCCACGTTCAAATGCTTGGCGAATGTAATATAATTTCGTCGGAAGAAGCGGCTGTGATTCAAAAAGGTCTTGAGTCAATTTTTGAAAAGCTTATAAAAGGCGATATCGAGTTCCTTGTGGAACATGAGGATATTCATATGAACATCGAGAAGCTTTTAATCGATGAAGTTGGACCTGTTGGCGGGAAGCTGCACACAGGACGCAGCCGTAACGATCAGGTTGCGACAGATATGCATCTTTATTTAAAAGGGAAGACGGAAGAGCTGATCAAGCTGCTTGAAACGGTTCAATCATCCATAATAGGTCAGGCGAAGAATAACATCGAAACAATTCTTCCTGGATATACCCACCTTCAACGCGCGCAGCCGGTTTCCTTTGCGCATCATTTGATGGCATACTTCTGGATGTTTGAACGAGATAAGGAGAGACTTCAGGACAGTCTGAAGCGGGTTAATGTTCTTCCGTTAGGAGCGGGTGCACTTGCCGGGACGACTTTTCCGATAGACCGGGAGCGGGTGGCTGAACTATTAGGATTTGATAGTGTTTATCCAAACAGTATGGATGCTGTCAGCGATAGAGATTTTATTCTTGAATTTCTCTCCGACGCTTCCATCCTTATGGTCCATCTTTCGCGACTTGCCGAAGAAATGGTTATTTGGAGCAGTCAGGAATTTCAATTTATTGAACTTGATGATTCTTTTTGCACAGGCTCGAGTATCATGCCGCAAAAGAAAAATCCTGACGTTCCGGAGTTGTTGAGAGGGAAAACTGGACGGGTGTTTGGAGATTTGATGGGGATGCTGACCGTCTTGAAAGGGCTGCCTTTAGCTTATAACAAAGATCTGCAGGAAGATAAAGAAGGTATGTTTGATACCGTTGATACGCTTGAGGGATCATTAACTTTACTTGCTCCAATGCTCGATACGATGAAAGTTAATGACAAGAAGATGCGAAAGGCTGTTACACAAGATTACTCAAACGCAACCGACATCGCAGATTATTTAGCTGCAAAAGGAATGCCATTCAGAGAGGCGCACGAAGTAGTTGGTCGGACTGTTCTCTTCGCAATAGAAAATAAAAAATATTTATTGGAGTTGCAGCTGGAAGAATACAAAACCTTCAGTCCGTTATTTGAAGAAGATATCTTTGAAAAGCTGCAACCCGAAAAAGGTATTGCAGCCCGTGAAAGTTACGGCGGAACAGCTCCCAATCAAATTATAAACCAGCTAAAGCTGGCAGAAAGCAAGCTTATTCATTAATTCAATCATAAATAACATTGACTTTGATTACTTATTGGAATAAACTAAAAACAATAATAAAGGAGGTGGGAGTCATGTTTCAAACTGGTAAAAGCATTTCAAAGTTCAGAGAATACCTCTGGATGTGTTATGCGCTTTTTGCATCATTTGTTTTCAACGGGATAAGTCTGTCCTTTTTCAAAACAAATGAATAAAAAATACCAGTTAGAGACATCTGCCCACAAGCGAAGATAAATGAATGATTAAGACGACGGGGTGCTGTATTTCTCTGTCGTCTTTTCTGTATATTTTAAACACTGCTTTTTCGATGTCTCTGCTTTGCGGAGGAATAGTAAAATGATTATTTGCAGTTTAAAAAACGTTACCCAAATCTATGGTGCTAATATTATATTTAGTGATATGTCTTGTGAAGTTAAAGAACAGGAACGAATAGGCTTAATAGGAAGAAACGGAGAAGGTAAAACCACTTTATTACACTTGCTTGCAAAAAAAACAGATCCTGCTGAAGGAACAATCAGCTGGAAGAAGAACTTATCAGTAGGTTTATTGCAGCAATCTCCGGATGTGCAGGATAATAAGCAAGTGGAATCACTTCTTTACGATGTTTTTGATACGCTAACTGAGTTAAAAAATAAAATGACCAGCTTAGAAAGTGAAATGGCAACAGAGTCGAATCCGGATAAACTCACCCGACATATTGAAAAATATGGGGTCCTGCAGGAAAAGTTTCAAGAAGAGGGCGGATACGAAATAGATTCGCAGATTAGACGGATTATGAGCGGTTTGCAAATCACAGATTTAGCTAAAAAAAGCTGGGAACAGCTGAGTGGGGGAGAACGGACAAAAGTCGGATTGGCTCAATTGCTTTTAAAAGCTCCAGATCTGCTGCTGCTGGATGAACCAACAAATCATTTGGATCTGTTTGCTATTGAATGGCTAACTGATTTTATTAAAAATTACCCGGGAACGGTAGTTATCGTATCGCATGACCGTTACTTTTTAGATGAAACCGTTACATCTATTCTGGAAATGGATCAAGGGGAATTAATTCGGTATCATACAAATTATTCCAACTACGTAAAGGAACGAGATGCCCGTTTATTAATTGAGTTTCAGCAATATCAGGATCAGCAAAAGAAAATGAAAAAAATGCGAGAAACAATCAAGCGGTTAAAAGAGTGGGCAAACCAGGCAAATCCACCAAATGCCGGACTGCATCGCCGGGCAAAAAGCATGGAGAAGGCGTTAGCTAGAATGGAAACATTGAAAAAGCCAATTCTGGAGCAAAAAAAGATTGATCTAGACTTTCAGATGAATAAACGAAGTGGTAAAGACGTTATTATCGTAGATGGTGTTACAAAGAAGTTCGATAAAAAACCATTACTGAAAAATGTAGATCTGCACGTAAGATTTCAGGAACGCATCGCTATTATTGGCGAAAATGGCTGCGGAAAATCAACTTTGCTTAAAATGATCATGCAATCCGAAAAAACAGATGAGGGCATTATTAAGCTAGGTAGTAATTTGTCGGTTGGGTTTCTGTCTCAGCATATGCTTGAAGTAAACGGGGAACGCTCCATTATCGATGAGTTTCGTGATCAGGTTTCTGTGACAGAAGGGGACGCTCGTGGAATTTTGGCCAAATTTTTATTTTATGGCAACACTGTCTTTCAAAAGGTTAGCAGTCTGAGTGGTGGGGAGCAAATGCGGCTGCGCTTAGCGCAGCTGGTTCACCAGGATCATAACCTATTAATTTTAGATGAGCCGACAAACCATCTGGACATTGAGTCTAAAGAAGTTCTGGAGGATGCATTAGAACAATTTGATGGAACAATTATTGCTGTATCGCATGATCGTTATTTTCTGGATCGATTATTCCCACTAACATACTTGATGGCTGATCAAAAGCTGACAAGGTTCGAAGGCAGCTTCACATTCGCTCGAAAGAAGTGGACAGAATTAGAAAAGGTATAGTAGGGATTACTACCGTTTTTAGAAGATAAGAAAGTATAACAACTGTCTCTACCACAATGATTATCATTGTGGTAGTTTCTTTGTCCAATATACTTGTTGAGATTGATATTTTTTCAACGAAATGAATAACCTAATTTTCGAGCCTGATAAGTTGAATCTGGGCATCGAAAAGTAAAAGTTCGGCAACGATAAGCAAAGTTTTCTAATCTAAGCAGATATTTTCTCACCAAGTAATCCTTGTGATAAACTTTTAGTACACTATTGCAAGAAAGGAAGCGATAAGATGAAGTTTATTACGTTAAACAATGGACTACGTATGCCGCAGCTTGGTTATGGCGTTTGGCAGGTTCCTGAAGATGAAGTGTCATCAGCAGTATCTACAGCAATAGAAGTTGGATATCGTTCTATCGATACAGCAAAAGTTTATAAAAATGAACGAGGTGTAGGGGAGGCAATTGCTCAAAGCAATGTACCCCGCGAAGATCTATTTATTACAACTAAAGTTTGGAACTCAGACCAGGGCTATGATAATACTTTAAAAGCATTTGATGAAAGCCTTGAAAAATTAGGTCTTGATTATGTTGACTTATATCTTATTCACTGGCCAACACCTGAGTATGATGATTATGTTGAAACGTACAAAGCAATGGAAAAATTATATAAAGATGGACGTGTTAAAGCGATTGGAGTATGCAACTTTAACATTGAACATCTAAAACGTCTGCTTGATGAGTGCGAAGTTACACCTGTAGTAAATCAGGTGGAATGTCATCCGTACTTACAGCAAAGTAAACTGCAGGAATTCTGTAAGAAAAATGATATTTATTTGGAAGCATGGAGTCCATTGATGCAGGGTGGCGAAGTGTTGAATAATGATGCGATTAAAGAAGTTGCCGAGCAGCATGGTAAAACATCTGCACAGGTAATTATTCGTTGGCACTTACAGAGCGGAAGAATTGTTATTCCGAAATCTGTAACGCCATCACGTATCGAAGAAAACTTTGATGTGTTTGGCTTTGAGTTATCGAAAGACGACATGAATAAAATTGCTGAACTGGACCGAAATGAACGTAAGGGACCAGAACCAAGTGAAATGAATGTCAGATAGATTTATAGAGAACAGGAGCAGATTGAATCTGCTCCTGTTTTTTTAAACTCAACTTTCAAATAAAATTCATAGTACTCGACACGAATTACGAACATATCTATTCCTGAAACCTGTTTCTAGTTACTTCTTCGCAGAAGATGTAAACCGCGACGTAACTTAAGGTTTATTTTCAAAGACTTGTTCTATAGCTGCCCGTCCGGGATCGTTGCGGGCGGATGCGCACCTTAGGGAACGGCTTCAGTCTCCTTGCCCCGACAAGGGGTATGCCAACGTTGTCCGCAGTTGGCCCTCCTCTTCAGAATTCTTTTCTGCGGGGCCTTCAGACTCGTGTTGTTCCCGCAGGAGTCACCCCCCCTCCACTCACCAGGACTGGTTAAGCGATTTATGACTTTTTTCTTTCTAATGCGTGCTTAAATAGACGTGCTATCAGGAGTAGAGTTAATAAATCCTCGACATCCCCATATCGTCAAGAGATTGGAGCGGATGGCAGTCGACTCCTGCGGGAGGAAAGGCATAGGTGAGACCCCGGAGTGCGTCAGCACGAGGAGGCTCACCAGCCGCTCGCGGAAAGCGACTGCCATCCGCGGAAATCTCGTTGCTGTTACCTCGCAGTTTATTTCGGGTGTGGAAATAAATCTAAAGTTACTTCGCAGTTTAGAGATTTTGTCCAAACTACACTAATGAAATGCTGGCTTGTTTAACTATTTCAGAAAGCACCTGCTTAGTTCATTCTGCAAAAATTGAAAAATAAATTAATTTTCTTGCGCACATTTTCTGAATTTGTAGTATACTAATAGAAATCTTGTTCGTCCATTTTGAAAGGAGTGGTGTTAAATGGCTATTTATACAATTGCATTATCAAACCAACAAACACATATCAAAGTGGGGGAACAGTCGGCGTAAGCACGGACTTTCCTCCATATAATTAGGAGGAAAATGAAATTGAATAAACTAGAAACAGTTGGATGGAATCGGTCTGTCCAAGAAATTGATGAAGAAAAAATAGGTCGCGTAATCGCGGTCCAAAAAAACAGCTATCGTGTTTTAGATGGCGAAATGGAGTATTTCTCACATTTAAGTGGAAAATTTATTAACGAAGCATATAGTCCATTGGATTATCCAGCGGTCGGCGACTGGGTTGAAGTTCAGAAGCTAGTTGAGGAAAAGAAAGCAGTAATTAATCGATTGCTGCCCAGGAAAAGTCAATTTGTTCGTCAAGCGGCAGGAACAAAGACAGAAGCACAGATTGTTGCGGCTAATATGGATACCGTTTTTATTGTTAATTCGCTTAATCATGATTTAAATCTGCGTCGTATCGAGCGATATATTTTATCAACATATGACAGTGGAGCAACGCCGGTAATTGTACTGACAAAAAGTGACGAATGTTCACCTGAAGAAGTGCAGGCTGCTATCACGCACGTTGAAGAGGTTGCAATTGGTGTTCCGATTATCCCTGTAAGCAGCATTACGATGGATGGCATTGAGGAATTGATCTCTTATTTGCCGTCTGGAAAAACAGCTGCATTGCTTGGTTCTTCTGGAGTTGGGAAATCTACACTAGTTAATACGCTTATCGGAAATGTTGTCCAGGAAACAAAAGATGTTCGAACTGGAGACAGTAAAGGTCGTCACACAACCACCCATCGTGAAATGTTCCTCTTACCGAACGGATCATTGTTAATCGATACCCCTGGTATGCGCGAATTACAGTTATGGGAAGGCGAATCATCAATTGATACGACGTTCCAGGATATAGAGGTTCTGGAGAAAAATTGTAAGTTTACAGATTGTCAGCATGAGACAGAACCTGGATGCAGCGTACAGGAGGCAATCAGAAATGGTGACTTATCTGAAGGACGATACCAAAGCTATTTAAAGCTGCTGCGAGAACTAGCTTATGAAAAAAGAAAACAGGATCAAAAAGCACAACTTGAAGAAAAAAATAAATGGAAAAAGATTTCAAAGAACCAGAAAAATAAACATAAACATCGTAAAAAAGGATGATATAGAAAACACCTTCCACATTTGATGGAAGGTGTTTCTTATTTTAGCTATGAAATACTCGTCTAACAGCGTCCTCATACTCAGCAAAATAACTTGGGATTTCTTCTGGACTAAGTCCCACATACATATTCTCGACAATAGATGTGTTGTACCATTTTTGCTGCTCCACTCCCGCGTTAAAATTCTGCCATACCGCATCACCGTTTGAATCAATGTCTTGTTCTAAACCAAGCAAATTATCCAGTTTATCGGCAACAACCAGATACTTAACTTCATTTTCGGCGTCACGAAGAGCATCAATTGTATGCTGTTTACGTTCCTGCCAGGATTTCGATTTATCCTCGGTGTGGGCAGCGACTAGTTCTGCTACACGTGGACCAAACTCGGCTTCGATATCTTCTATTTCGTAAATGGTGTCTTCAACAACATCATGTAAGTAGCCAGCGCATACTAACTCTTCTGGAAGTCCTGCTCGTTCTAACTTTTCAGCAACGCGTATTGGATGGGTAATATACGCTGCATCCGTATTCTTACGTTTTTGACCCTGATGTGCTTTTTCTGCAAAGTTCTTCGCTTGCTCTTTCACACTATCATCCTTTCTAATCTGTATGTTCGCATAATTTTTCAAGATGATACGTTAATGCAGCCTGCATTTTTTGTACGGTGAATCGTTCTGGATGCAGAAGGCTGTGTAAAGCCATTCCATCTACTAACGCATACAATCTTTCAGTTTCCATATTATTATCCAGTTTTGGTGATACTAATCCTAAATCGGTAAGTCTATCAATGACGATTGCACATGCACGATATATTTCTTCGTAAACCTGTTCGCTCACATCTTTTAAATCAGGATCGACAAGCGTTCGGGTAGAGAAAACCATCCACACCTCCATTTCAATTCTGCGATCCTCATCTATTGGTAAAAATTCACATAATAAATCATGCATGGCTTTAAGTGGCGGGCCATCATAGTTTTTGTTTTCTATCCGATTCTTCACCCGATTGGATACAAGCTGCATAGAGAACGCTAATAATTCGGACTGGGTAGAAAAATAATGACGTAATGATCCAACAGAGAGATTAGCTGTTTTAGCAATTTTACGTACAGTAGCTTCTTCCAGTCCCGCGTTTACTATAACTTTCCATGTGGCTTCTGCTATTTCAACTTTTCGTTTTTCGTGATCAACTATTTTCGGCATAGTTTTATTATAACACAAGTGTACTATTTAATAATCATGTGATATTATAAATAGTACAACTGTATTATAAAAACAATGAACGCCAGTAAAGAAAGGAAATTAGTATGACATCAAAGGATAATTTAAATTATGAAGACACAGATAAGAAAATACCATCGGAAGGAATGGCGTGGTTATTTTTATTCATTTCTGGGTTGGTTGAAATTTACTGGGCGGCAGCCCTGAAATCAGATTCACTTGGTCTATTAACATTAGTTGCTATCTTACTAAGCTTCGAATTATTAATTCGCGCTACTAAAAAAGTACCAGTAGGCACTGCGTATGCTGTATTTACCGGAATTGGTACAATTGGGACGGTGATGGTCGATATCCTATATTTTCATGAGCCATTTAAACTCGTGAAGCTAGCATTAATTCTCTTGTTGGCGTTATTCATTATAGGGTTAAAGGTTTCCGATAATGTTACAAAAAAGGGGGTGGAATAAATGGCGTGGGGCTATCTTGTTATTGCTGGGCTATTTGAAATTGTAGGTGTTCTAGGAGTTAAAAAGGTATCTGAAAAGAGTAATATCGTTAATAATGCTATATTAGCAGGTGGCTTTATCATAAGTTTTACATTTTTGTCATTTGCGCTTGACAGTATTCCACTCTCGACTGCATATGCCGTTTGGACTGGAATAGGAACATTAGGATCTGCTATCGTTGGTATGATCTTTTTTAAGGAACCTCGAAATGGGTTTAGAGTGTTTTGTATTTTGGGTATTATATTTACTATTATTGGTTTGAAAGTAGTCAGTTAGATCTTTTGACACCGGCACTTTGGGTATCTTTGCCTTCACCATGCTAGCGACGTATTTCTTTCAAAAAAATTGAAAAACATGTAAACTATACTAAACTACATTAAGGCTAAGAGGAGATTCCCCCCATGAGATTTCATAATAAAGACACCAAGCATATTAACCACATTCACTTAAAGGTTGCCAACTTGGAACGTTCACTTAATTTCTATCAGAACATATTGGGTTTTCGTGTGATTGAGCAGCAACCACACCTCGCAATATTAACAGCTGGTGGTTCCAAACCACTACTAACGATTGAACAAATTGAAAGCTCTGTCCCTTTGAATAAAGGAAAGACAGGTCTTTTTCATATTGCTTTTTTACTTCCAGAGAGAGCTGATTTAGCAAAAATGCTGCGTCATTTTATGCATAAAGGATATCCTGTTCACGGAGCCTCTGACCACATTGTCAGTGAAGCGTTGTATATTTCAGATCCTGATGGAAATGGGGTTGAAATTTATACAGATCGTGACCCTGAAGAATGGAATTGGAATGGTGATGAAGTTGAAATGAGCACTTTTCCAATGGATGCCAATGCTTTGATGAGAGAGGTTGCTGTGCAAGGCTGGCAGGGGATGCCAGTGGGTACGATTATTGGACATATCCATCTTCAAGTAGCAGACCTTTCTGAAGTTGAATCGTTTTATACAAAAGGATTTGGTTTTCAGGTAGTCAATCACTTTGGGAATCAGGCATTATTTTTGTCTTCTGCAAACTACCATCATCATATCGGATTAAACACATGGAACAGCTTGAATGGAAGTGTTCCAGGTAAGGAAGAAGTAGGCTTGAAAAGTTATACCATTTCGGTTCCAGCTAACGAAAGAATAGAAATCGTCAGCCGTTTGCAGGGGTTGAATGTTCCTGTTGATTTAGATGGTGAGGAATACATGGTAATAGATCCATCAGGAAATAGAATCTATTTTTAGCAGGTGAGAAATACTTTTATGCTGTGAAAAAAATTGGTCAGATTGGCGGTAAGCCAATTTTTCAAAATATAAAGTGAGTTCAGGAAAAAAGCTAACCGTCGAGGTTGGCTTTTTCCATAGGCATTTGATATAGTTTTTTCATAATAGTTAATGGAAGAAGGAGCTCTATGAACCAAAATCAATCGATTGCTATTTATTTTTGGATGCTGCTCGTTCCATTATTCTGGGGTGGGGCTTTTGTTGCTGCTGAGCATGTAATTACAGAGTTACCTCCAGTAACTGCTGCAGCCTTTCGATTTGGATCTGCTGGCATCCTGCTATTAATCTATGTGTTATGGAAGAAAAAATTTGATATAATTGCATTGAAAAAGCAATGGAAACCTATTTTGGCTATGGGAATCACAGGGATATTTGGATATAATATTTTCTTTTTTATTGCCCTTGATTTAACCTCGGCAATAAATGGATCGTTAATTGTTGCTACAACGCCAGTCCTTGTTACGTTTGGAGCTGTTTTATTTTTAAATGAAGTATGGAATAAGCAACTGGGCTTCGGTATTCTATTGTCCCTAATAGGAGTAGTCATTGTAATTTCCAGAGGATCCATTTCGACCTTATTGTCTTTGGAATTTAATGTTGGAGATCTGTTATTCATTGGTGGGTTGTTAAGCTGGGTAGCCCACGGTCTTCTGGGTAAAATAGCAATGCGGGATGTTTCCCCCGTAGTAACGACAACGCTAACTACTTTAATTGGATCTTTTTTTCTGGCAATTGTCTCGCTGTTTGAAAAAGGGTGGGGAGATGTATTGCGGATGTCAACACAGGCATGGCTTGAGATGATCTTCATGATTATTTGTTCGTCTGTCATTGGATTTCTAATATGGAATAATGGAATTAAACAAATCGGGGCAGGTAAAGCGAGTATTTATATGAACCTCGTTCCCATAAATACAGCATGGTTAGCGGTTGTATTTTACGGTTCAACGATTACCTGGACACAAATCGTTGGAATGATAATGGTCATTATGGGTGTTTACTTCGTAACATTGCATCCCTATTTAATAAATAAAAGAAGAATGGTAGCAAACTAAATGTGGAGGGTTTACATATGGATATTGGAATAAATAAACGTAAAACAGAACATATTCGACTGTGCCTGGATGAAAACGTGGAAGGTGTTAATAAAACAACGGGCCTTGAAGGAATTTCCTTTATACATAATGCATTACCGGAAATAGATTTTAATGATATCCAGCTTGATTCTTCATTCCTAGGCAAAAAATTGAAAGCGCCATTTCTGGTCAGCTCCATGACTGGGGGATCAGAGCTTGCTGAAGAGATAAATGGTAATTTAGCAAAGGCAGCTGAGCAAAAAGGCTGGGCGATTGCACTTGGTTCAACGCGTGCCTTACTTGAAAGCGACGCACATGAAAATTCGTTTCTCATCCGCCAGCATGCCCCGACTGCGCCACTAGTTGCAAATATCGGTGCGGTACAATTTAACTATGGTTATGGGGCAGAAGAATGTCAGCGGATTGTTGATTTAACGGAAGCGGATTCCCTTTATCTTCATTTAAATAGCCTGCAGGAAATTACACAGGATGAAGGGGATATTAACTTTCATCAGTTGCTTCCTAAAATAGAAGAAGTTTGTAAAAAGCTAACGGTTCCAGTAGGTGTTAAAGAGGTTGGTTTTGGAATCGACGGTACCGTTGCGAGAAAATTATACGATGCAGGCATTGCTTATATTGACGTTGCTGGTGCGGGGGGAACTTCATGGAGTCAGGTAGAGAAGCTTCGCTCAAAGGACCCACTTCGGAAGGCAGCGGCAGAAGCTTTCAACAACTGGGGCATTCCAACGAAAGATTGTATTGTTTCTGTAAGAAGTGAACTTGGATCAGCTGTGCCAATTGTTGCCAGTGGTGGCATGAAGACAGGCGTTGATGCTGCAAAAGCGCTAACGATTGGTGCAGACATGGTTGGCTTTGCCAGACAATTACTGCAGGCGGCAACAGATTCAGAAGAAGCTGTGATTGAAGCAATGAATCAAATTGAGATGGAACTGAAGATGGCGATGTTCGGTATTGGGGCCCAAACAATTGATGAACTTAAAAATACAAATCGTGTAAGTATAATGGGACAATCGTTGTTAAATAACAAAGGCTAAAACCTCTTAGGGTTTTAGCCTTTTTTTACATGTAAGAAAGTAATAAATACTTACTGCATAAGTGCAATTGGGGATTAAGTCATCAAGGTTTGGAGATAAGTCACGTTTTCTAATACATGAAATCATTCTTCGTAATCCATACTATTGGGTAGGGAGGAATGACCTGTGAAAATGCTCTTTTTATCATTTTTTTTACTTACGGCTCCGTTAGGTGATGTGCCTCAGCAATTAACGATAACAGAAAATGGAAGACCACAAATGAGTGTGGAACTGGAAAGGTATGAATTGCCCTTTCTGAACAGTCATTTTATTCATGATGAAAAAATACAAGGTCTGTTAAACGAACTTGATAAAAAGATATATAAAGAACCGGTTAATGCCAGATTAAATAAAAAAGGTGAAGTTGTTCAAGGTAAGCCTGGGCAAACGATAGACCGCCATAAATTCCAGTTGTTATTTCGTGAATCGTTTTATACGGGCGAGCCAGATACCCTTGAAATACCAATTAAGAAAATATATCCTCGCGTTGATACAGATCTATTAACGGAAGTAAAAGAAAAACAAATTGGTCAGTATGTAACCTATTTTAAAAAAAGTAATCAAGAAAGAACACATAACATTGAGCTTGCTGCAGATGCAATTAATAATTATGTAGTCTTTCCAGGAGAAAAGTTTTCATTTAATAAGATCGTTGGGAAGCGCACGAAGGATCGAGGATATATGAAAGCACCAGTTATTGTAAAAGGAGAACTGTCGGAGGATATTGGCGGTGGGATATGTCAGGTTTCCTCGACACTGTACAATGCTGTCAGTTTAAAGGGCATTAAGATTCTTGAACGCTATTCGCATAGTCGCAGTGTACCATATGTTCCACCTGGACGAGATGCAACTGTAAGCTGGTGGGGGCCAGACTTCGTATTTAAAAACATGTATAATCAGCCAATATTAATTCGTGCAAAATCTGAGGCCGGGAGAATGGTAATTCAAATTTACTCTTCTGAAACTGTGGAACTGCACACTGTAAAATGAAAGTAAGTTGTTTACTGTATGACTAGCCGGGTAATGTACATAAAAGGATAAGGAGGAATTTACATGCCTTGGACATTAAATGATTATCCGGATTCATTGAAGAACTTAGACAAAGTCGTTCGAAAAAAAGCCATTGATATTGCGAATTCCATGCTGGACGATGGGTATGAAGAGGAACGTGCTATCCCAATTGCAACCAGTCAGGCTAAAGAATGGTATGACAATGCAAGCCAAAAAGAAATCAATGAATATGAAAATAGCGGTAAGCCAACACAGCGGTCAGCAGAAGGAAAAAAATACGACAACAATCCTGAGCGACTAGATGAAGGAGAACAAGTTGTTCCGCATGAAGATGGCTGGGCAGTAAAATCTGCTAATGCAAAGCGGCCAAGTGATGTATATGACAATAAAAAAGACGCCGTTAAACGGGCGAAAGAAATTGCAGAAAATAAAGATACAAAATTAACTGTATATAAACAGGATGGCTCCGTTCAAAAGGAAGAATCCTACTAAATGAGCCTCCCGATTTATTTCGGGAGTTTTTTATCGTAAGCAAATCCATGGCAGGTGGAATAAAACCTGTTTGACTTTAGCAATCCGACACTATATTTTGTGATTAAATTCTGTTTTCCTACGAATACTAGTAGGAAAATGGAGGTTAATCAAATGGATAAACAGACAAATGAAAATAGTATACTTCGATTTATACCAATGACATCCATCACGAGTGGAACTGGAAATGTGGTTCATAATGATGTCTATTATTACACCGATCAGATAGTAAACATATGTTTCATCGGAAGCCCGACTGAAGGTGATTGGGTTCTCATTGACGGTGGTATGCCAAAGTCTGCCCCTGAAATTAAATCTGTCGTGGTGGATCGTTTTGGGCGGGAAAGCAGACCTTCCGCAATTGTTCTTACACATGGACACTTTGATCATGTAGGGGGGCTCATAGATCTAATCGAAGAGTGGGAAGTACCTGTATATGCGCACGAATTGGAAATACCATTTTTAACTGGAGAAACGTCCTACCCCGACCCTGATCCAACAGTAGAAGGCGGGCTGATTGCTAAGGCATCATCTTCTTTTCCAAATAAACCAATTAACCTTGGAAGTGCAGTGAAACCTCTGCCTGAAGATGGAAGTGTACCAGGATTAATAAATTGGATGTGGGTACACACACCAGGTCATTCACCGGGTCATGTTTCTTTTTTTAGGGAAAGTGACCGTACATTAATTTCAG
The DNA here is from genome assembly GCF_050574275.1 of Virgibacillus flavescens. GTDB lineage: Bacteria > Bacillota > Bacilli > Bacillales > Amphibacillaceae > Virgibacillus_F > Virgibacillus_F flavescens. The sequence continues at coordinate 419,107 of NZ_CP192260.1, read as the reverse complement.
GCGATGCATGTATTACAGTAAAGCAGGACTCATTTTACAAAGTATTGATGCAAACCCCTGAACTAAATGGTCCACCACGATACTTAACAAACGATTGGAAGGCAGCGAAAGAGTCCGTAGTTAAACTTGCGGAATTGGATCCGAAAGTAATGATACCGGGGCATGGCACTGTAATGCATGGGGAAAAACTGAAAATAGGCTTAAAAGGTTTGGTGGAGAACTTCGAACAAGAAGCGGTACCGGATTACGGAAAATATATTGACAGAAACCTTCATTAAGCATGTAAGCACAATATTACCAACAGTCTTTTATCCTATGCTACAATAACTAACAGAAATGAGGTGTTAGTTACAATGAAAATTGACGTCTATTCAGACTTTGTTTGTCCATTCTGCTACATCGGTAAGCGCAGGCTGGAACTTGCAATGGATAAATTTTCAAATAAAGAGAAGGTTACAATCACATATAAAAGTTATGAATTAGATCCGAACGCAGCAAAGAATCCGGATAAAACAATACATGAGATACTTGCAGAAAAATTTGGTATGAGCGTTGAGAAAGCTAGGCAAACAAACCATAATATGGCGGATCAGGCAGCTGAAATAGGACTCACGTATCGGTTTGATACGATGAAGCATACGAATACGTTCGATGCACACCGACTGGCTAAGTATGCTGATGAGCAAGGGAAAGGTAAAGAAATGACCGAGCGGTTGCTCCAAGCATATTTTACCGATTCGCTTCACATTGGTAATTATGAAACGTTGGTGTCATTGGCTGAGGAAATTGGTTTGGATAAAGATGTTGTCCTGGATGTTTTAAATTCTACCGATTATGCGAAAGCAGTGAGAAGCGACGAACAGGAAGCACAGCAGATTGGAGCAGAAGGAGTACCATTTTTTGTCTTCAACGATAAATATGCAGTTTCTGGGGCGCAACCACCAGATGTATTTACTGAAGTAATCGAAAAAGTCTGGGAAGAAGAAAAAGAGCAGCCTATATTACAATCATTAAACCCAAAAAAGTCAGAAACAACCTATTGTACGGGTGAGGGCTGTGACGGTGACTCAGATTAGAAAAGAAGCTAACATGGGGAGTATGTCAGCTTCTGCATGGGTAGATATATATATTAGATCGGCGCGCTGCTATTGATAAATTTGTTTCAGGATAGATAGATTCCAGCGTTTTAACATCGCTAGTTATCTTATGCGTTTACTTTCAATAATAACCTGAGTCTCAAAAAGGTTCATCATTTGTGCCCCTCCGTTTCATGTTTGTTTCTACTATAAGTATAGAAGGGGACGACACGTTACAAAACGGCTAGAGGAACGAACTTATCTACATTCAGAGGCTGATTTTTGTCTCGGTCTATCGATTTGTGGTAAAAGTAAGAAATAGATACTTTAAAATGACTTGAAAGTGTAAAATAGTTAGCAAATCACTGATATATCAGGTAATGTGACGGTTATTTACAATCCAGAGACTTGCAATGCAAGCGAAATTTATGTTTGAATGAATAGATAAAGTTTATGAAATGAGGGATTAATTCCATGAAAAAAATGATTATGTTGGCTCTCGCAATTGCGTTGGCAACAGTGTTAACAGCATGCGGTGGAGATGATTCTGCTGACAAAGCTAAAGACAAAGAAGAAGCTTCAAAAGAGACAACTGAACAAGCTAGCAAAGAAGTTAAGATAACTGATGAAGAGAAGGTAGACAGCGATAAAGTTGTTTCTCAAATAAATGGAGAAAAAGTAAAGGGTAAGCAATACAATGCTTCTTATGCACAAACAAAGACATTGATGAGTCAATATGGACAAGATGTTAGTGATACCAAAAAAGTAAAAGATCAAGTACTAAAAGTTATTGTTGAACAAGAGCTTCTAATGCAGGCTGCAAAAGAGCAGGGTATTGAAGTTACGGATAAGGAAGTTCAAAAAGAATTTGAAGCAATTAAAGAAGAAAATGCTAAGAACTTTGAAACCGTTCTAGAAAAATACAAGCTGTCTGAGGAATCCTATAAAGACCAGTTGAAATTCGAATTAACTCTCCAACAATACACCAAACAGGAAATTGAATCAGCAGAGGTTACAGAAAAAGAAGTCGAGGAATACTATGCTAAGCTAAAAGAGCAAAGTAAAAACAAAGATCTTCCAAAACTTGAAGAGATAAAAGAGCAGATTAAAAGTCAATTACTGAAACAGAAACAATCACAGAAACTGCAGGCTAAAGTAGAAGAATTGAAAAAAGATGCAGAAATTGAGCATATGATTTAAGCCACTTTTAAAACTCCCATCACAAATCGTTGATGGGAGTTTTTTTAATTTTAGCAGATAAACTTCTGTCACAGTTGATGTAAACTGCGAAATAACTTACCACTTTGGGAATGCTGCGATGTAACAGCAACGAGATTTCCGCTGATGGCAGTCGCTTTCCGCGGGCGGCTGGTGAGCCTCCTCGTGCTTTGCACTCGGGGGTCTCACCTATGCCTTTCCTCCCGCAGGAGTCGACTGCCATCCGCTTCAATCTCTAGACAAAATATGGATGTCGCAGATTTTTTAGCTGCCTCTCTGATAGCACGGCTATTTCTACATGCACTAGTTGAATAAAAAACAAAGACGTTAAAGCTTTACCAGTCCAGGTGAGCGGAGGGCGGTGACTCCAACGGGAACAGCACGAGTCTGAAGGCCCCGCAGAGTGCTCTTCTCGAGGAGACTGAAGCCGTGCCCGCGGAAAGCATCCGCCCGCAGCGATCCTGGACGGCAGCTTTAGAACATTTTTTGGTAATAACTTCGCAGTATAGAGATACTGAGTCAACTGAGAGAATGGATTGCGACGATATTCAACTATTTCTAGGAGAATCACCTTATTTTATTCTGCGAAAATCTAGTTATAAGTATAAAAAGTTAGAGCAAATGCAGGTATAAGTAAAATCTCAGCATTCGCTATTAAAGACAAGTCGAATGCCGAGTTTTTCTAAACGATGGAATTAAGCGTCTTAATTAAAGATGTCATATCATCCTCTGTTCCAATTGTAATTCGCAGGTGATTATTAATTAAACGTTTGTTGAAATATCGGACCAGTACATTTTGTTCTTTTAACTTAGAATAAATAGTGCTGGCATCAATTTTATAATGCTGTACAAATAGAAAATTTGCATCAGAAGGCAATATGGAAAACCCAAGCGTTTTTAGGGACTCTGTCACCCATTCCCTTGTAACTTTAATTCGCTCAATCGTATCCCTGAAATACGCTGTATCCATTATCGCAGCTTCTGCTCCAGCAATTGCCAGGCGGTCGATTGTATAGGAGTTAAAAGAATTCTTGACGCGATTTAATGCTTCAATTAAGTCAGGGTTTCCAATTGCGAAGCCCACGCGTAATCCAGCAAGTGAGCGAGACTTTGACATGGTTTGTACAACAAGCAAATTATCGTATGCATTAACCAGACTGACAGCTGACTCGTTTGCAAAATCAATGTAAGCTTCATCGATAATGACAACACAATTCGGATTGTTTTCTATAATCTCTATGATATCGGTCAAGTGCGCATAGATGCTTGTTGGGGCATTCGGATTTGGGAAAATCACTCCGCCGTCGCTCTGAAAAAACTTTTCCGTTGGTAACGTAAAATCACGGTTTAATGGTACTTCTTCATACGGAATATCAAACAGCTTTGCATAGACCGGGTAAAAACTGTAGGAGATATTAGGAAACCGGATAGTCTTTCCAGGTTCAAAAAACGCCATAACGCTGAATGCAAGAATCTCATCTGATCCATTTCCAATAAAAATCTGGTCAGATTCAAGGTGATAATAATCTGAGATCTTTTCCCTTAATGAATCAGTGGTGGGAGAAGGATAGCGATTCAGTTTTCTGTTCAGTTCTGCTTGAATTGCTACTGTTACACGTGGTGAAGGTGGATATGGGTTTTCGTTCGTATTTAATTTTACTAACCCTTCCACCTCTAATTGCTCGCCAGGGACATATGGTTCGGTTCGCAGCACGGCAGAGCTCCAGAATTTATTCACTGTCATTACCTTCTTTTTGAACATGGCGTTTATATAACTCTTTCTTTATATCATTAATGCTTACACCGAGAATTTCCATTAAAACAAGCGTGTGATAAGTCAGATCGGCAATTTCCCATACAACTTCCTGTTTATCATTGTTTTTTGCACCGATGATCACTTCGCTCGTTTCTTCCCCAATTTTTTTCAGTACTTTATCGATTCCTTCAGTGAATAAGTACGTTGTATAAGAACCTGATACAGGATCCTCTCGTCGTTCTGTGATCTTTTCGGTCAATGTGTGCATAACATTACGTTCATAAGAGTTGTTTTCAGCAAGTGTACGGTAAAAACAGGAATCTTCACCTGTATGGCAAGCAGGGCCATTAGGATCAACCTGAATTAATAATGAATCTGCGTCACAATCATAGGAAATCTTTTGAACAGATTGCTTATTACCAGATGTTTCCCCTTTATTCCACAAGGATTGTCTTGACCGGCTGTAAAACCACGTCTCATTTGTCTCAAGCGTCTTTGACAGCGATTCTTCATTCATATAGGCAAACATCAGCACATCGCCTGTTGTTGCATCCTGTATGATCGCTGGAATCAGACCATTCTCATCAAAGCTAAGTTCATTTATATCCATGCTTTCACACCCCTTATCGCGATATCGTTACGTATTAGATAGTCTTTTAATTCTGGAATCTGAATTTCGTTATAGTGGAAAACAGATGCAGCAAGCGCAGCGTCTGCTTTACCTTCTTTTAACACATCAGCAAAGTGCTTCATGGTACCCGCTCCACCGCTTGCCACGACTGGAATTGTAACGATTTCAGATATTTTTTTTATTAAACTTATATCGTAGCCTTCTTTGACTCCATCGGTATCCATCGCATTAATTACCAGCTCACCTGCACCAAGCTCTGCGCCGCGTTTTGCCCATTCTAAAGCATTCATATGTGTGTTCACTCGACCTCCATTTAGAAAAACAGCGCTTTCGTTATTTTCAGTTGTTTTTGCATCGATCGAAAGGACGATACACTGGCTCCCAAACTTTAGCGCCGCATCTGTCAATAACGCAGGATTTTTAACAGCAGCACTGTTTATAGATACTTTATCCGCACCAGCACGAAGGACACGATGAACGTCCTGGACTGTGCGAATACCGCCACCAACTGTGAATGGGATTGTAATTTCAGCAGCAACCTTCTCCACGATATCGAGGAAAATATCCCGCTCATCGCTTGAAGCGGTTATATCGTAAAAAACAAGCTCGTCTGCGCCTTCTTCACTATAGCGCTTCGCGAGTTCCACAGGATCCGCTACATCCTGTATGTTTTGAAACTTTTTACCTTTCACAACACGACCCTGGTTCACATCCAGACATGGAATAATTCGTTTAGCTAACATTGATATCACCATTCAGGAGTACTTCCAATGAAAGGGAGCCATTATATAAAGCTTTTCCGACAATTGCACCGTACATATCCATTGCTTCCAATTGTTTAATATCATCAACATTAGACACTCCTCCAGAAGCGATGATATTCTGTCCAGTTCGTTGGTTGATGATGTCGAGTTCTTTAAAATTTGGACCTGATAGCATTCCGTCTTTCATAATATCGGTGTAAATGATAGTTTGCACGCCAAGTTCATTCAGTTCCTTTACTAAATCAAGGGCTGAAACTTCGCTGGTTTCAATCCAGCCATTTGTCGCTACCATGCCATTTCTAGCGTCGATCGAAACTGCGATTTTCTCACCATAGGTTGATACAGCCGTTCGCAAAAAATTCTTATCTTCAATAGCTGCGGTCCCGATAATCATCCGGGAGACGCCAATCGATTGATAATTTTGAAGGCTTTGCAATGAGCGGATTCCGCCTCCAACCTGGACAGGGATCTGGACTGCATGGACGATTGATTCAATTGTTGAAAGGTTAGTCATGTTTCCTGTTTTCGCACCATCCAAATCAACAATGTGAATGTACGATGCGCCCTGATTTTCCCACCGTTTTGCCACGTCAACAGGTGAGTCGCTGTAAATTTGTTCCTGTTCATAATCACCCTGTGTAAGTCGAACACATTTCCCATCCAGTAGATCAATAGCTGGAAATAGTATCATGAAATCATCTCCCCGAAGTTCTTTAATAACTGTATACCGGCTTCACCACTTTTTTCTGGATGAAATTGCATACCAATGACATTATTTTTTTGTACAATAGCTGGTAATTTTTCACCATAAAAACAACTGCTGATAAGTGCATCTTCGTTCCAATCTGCTGCAAAGTAGGAGTGTACAAAATATACATAATCCTGATCCTTTATATTTTTCAGTATTGGACTTTGCTGATGAAGTGTCAGCGTATTCCAGCCCATATGCGGAACTTTTACACTAGAGGGAATTCGTTTAATCTTGCCGTTCAGTAACCCTAAACCGGTCCAGACACCGTCTTCAAAGCTTTGGTCATATAACAATTGCATACCCAGGCAAATACCAAGGAAAGGTTTTCCAGATAGAGCTTCCTGCTTAAGAACTTCAAGCAGATCATGTGCTTCAAGCGCCTTCATTGCATCATTAAAAGCTCCAACACCAGGTAATATAATTGCGTCACTTGCAAGGATAACTTGTTTATCAGATGTAACACACGTTTCCAAATCCAATTTATCAAAAGCAAACTGCAGGCTTTTAATATTTCCTGCGCCGTAGTCAATAATGGCAATCATATAGATATCTCCTTTTTTACAACGAACCTTTTGTTGAGGGTACGCCTATAATTCTTGGGTTCAGTTTAGTTGCCTCGTCCAAGGCCCGTCCAAACCCTTTAAAAATTGATTCGATGATATGATGAGTGTTTTTTCCGTAATCCAGTTCAATATGAAGCGTGAGGTTTGCATGACGAGTGAAAGCTAGAAAAAACTCTTCAACAAGTTCGGTATCAAAGTCACCAACTTTATCTTTTAATCCATCTACACGGAAAACCAAATAAGAACGACCACTGATATCAATGGATATCGTCGACCGTGCCTCATCCATTGGCGTAATGATGGTTGCATAACGATTAATTCCTTTTTTTACACCTAATGCTTGTTCCAGAGCCTGCCCCAACACTATCCCAATATCTTCCGCCGAATGGTGCTGATCTACGTCAAGGTCCCCGTCACAGGTAAGATTTAAATCGAATAATCCGTGTCGCGTGAATAAAGTTAACATATGGTCTAAAAACCCCACACCTGTTTGAATGGCAGAGTTCCCTTTTCCATCAATTGTAAAATCAGCCTGTATGGAAGTTTCGTTTGTTTTACGTTCAACTTCAGCTGTTCGCATGTAATATCTTCCTTTCTTTTAATTGGTGAAATTAATTATTAGGTTATGGAGCAGTGAGTGTTCCAAGTCGCGCAAGGTTTGGCCAGAATCGCGCAGCCGTGGCGAGGAAACGCGCACTGCCTATCGAATATCGCGCACACGCGGCCAGGAATCGCGCACAACTCCCTCAGCGCGCGATTCCAAGTGAGTGTTGCGCGAATCTGGGATGTTAGTGCGCGAAAGCTACCGTACGTCGCGCGATAATATACGAGTAATGCGCGATTTCAGCATAGTCCTGCGCGAATCACATCGTAATGTAATTCTTTTAACTTTTTCTGACTCGGATTGCATTCGCGTGTGCAGATAATCCTTCTGCTTCAGCCAATGTAATAATCGAGTCAGCTGCCGCGGCAAGGGCGGTTTGCGAATACTGAATAACGCTTGATTTTTTGACGAAATCGTATACGCCAAGTGGGGAAGCAAATGCCGCTGTACCATTTGTTGGCAGCGTATGGTTTGGCCCGGCAAAATAATCTCCCAGCGCTTCTGGTGAATAGTTTCCAAGGAAAATGGCACCAGCATTTTTTATTGCTTCCAAAGCGTTATACGGTTCTTTGATCATGAGCTGCAGATGTTCTGGTGCGATTTCGTTTACAATTTCAAATGCTTCCTCAAGCGTTTCACAAACAATTATCCGTCCTTTTTTCTCAATCGATGCTTGTATAATTTTCTTTCGTTCAAGCGATTTCGTTTGAAGAGTTATTTCAGTTAGAATGGACTGAGCCATTTCGTATGATGTGGTAATGCAAATAGCGCTTGCTTCTTCATCATGTTCTGCCTGAGAGAGTAGATCTGCAGCAGCAAATCTTGGATCCGCTGAGCTGTCAGCGACGATACATATTTCACTTGGCCCGGCAATCATATCGATAGAAACATCACCAAAGACCATTTTCTTGGCCTGGGCTACATAGGAGTTGCCGGGTCCAACTATTTTGTTCACTTTTTTAATTGTTTCCGTTCCATATGCCAGTGCAGCGATAGCCTGTGCACCACCAACTTTATAAATCCGGTCAGCTCCAGCTTCATCGGCAGCGGCCAGTACGTATGGGTTTATTTTGCCGTTTGCTTGTGGTGGTGTAACGATGCTAATCGATGAGACACCTGCAAGTTTGGCTGGAATGACATTCATTAATACGGTAGACGGGTAAGCCGCTTTTCCACCGGGCACGTACACACCGACACTTTCCAGCGGGGTGATTTTTTGACCAACATAGGCATCGTTACGTTCACCGATTGACCAGGACTCTTGCAGCTGCTCGGCATGAAATGTGGTGATATTTTGTTTTGCTTTTTGTAATGCTTCCATAAACAATTCCCCGACGAGATTACGTGCATCCTCGATTTCCTGTTTAGTTACTTCCATGCTATTAATTGCTGCACCATCGAATTGCTTTGTGTAGTTGAAAAGTGCCTGATCCCCTTGAGACCTTACAGTCAAAATAATTTCCTCAACACGTGCACGAATCGTTTGGTTCTGCGTGATGGTTGTCGAGCTGTTCTTTTCTGCTAAAAATGCTGACTTCGTAATGATCTTCATTTTTGTTCACTCCAGTACAGTTCGTAATCGATTCAATATGTCATGAATGCGTGTGGACTTTGTCGCAAAGCTGGCTTTATTAACGATCAGGCGGGTGCTGATATGATCAATCGTTTCAAATACGCTTAGTCCATTTTCTTTCAGTGTTGTTCCGGTTTCCATAATGTCGACAATCACATCTGCCATTCCAATTAACGGAGCCAGTTCTACTGAGCCATTCAGTTTAATCGTTTGCGTATCTATTCCCTGCTTTTGAAAATAGGCAGTTGCTATCCGAGGATATTTGGAAGCGACCTTCAGTTTTTGTTTTCCGGCATATGCTTCTTTATTTACTCCTGCAACAACAAATTGACAGGCGCCAAATTTTAAATCCATCATGTCATAAAAATTGGAACTGGACTCCTGGATGTTGTCTTTTCCAGCAATACCAATATCCGCAGCGCCGGTATCCACGTAAGTGGGAACATCTATCGCTTTTACATAAACCATTTTTATTCCTAAATTGTGATCATAGAATATTAGTTTTCTTGACTTGGGATGAAAATCTTCGAACTCGACGCCTGCCTGATGCAGCATCTCAATTGCCTTTATAGCAGTACGTCCTTTGCCAAGAGCTAGCGTTAGGTAATCCAATTACATTTCCTCCTTGTTGCGCTTAAGTATTTCTGATAGGTTGTCAGGTTCATAGAAAGGGGTCATTCTACTGTCCTTTTCAATCACCTGGTCCGTTTTCGCATATCGAATCACCGGAGTCCCTTCTGGCAGAGCACCAGACTCAGATTGCGCTGTTACAATGATACGTAATCCATCTTTCCTCAGTTTATCGCCTGTTTGAATCGCTTCTTTTTGTCTGGACCATTCATACACAACAACTGCGTCGACAGGAGGCGCCACTGATTCAAATATGGACTTCTGTGCGATAGCATCAAGCAGCACATCAACTTCACACGCAAACCCTATGGCAGGGAGTGTTTCTCCAATTTGTGCTGCCAATTTATCATACCTGCCGCCCATCAAGACTGGCTTGCCGACATTTTCAATAAAACCTTGAAAAATGATCCCGGAATAGTAATCCATATGATTGATGAGACCAAGATCAAGTGATACATAGCTTTCCACATCATAAATTTTCAACATGTGGTGTAATGCTTCAAGCTTCTCTATTTCTTCCTTCATGGAATCATTTAACGGTAAAGATTTAGCGCGCTCCACAACTTGATTAAATTCACCATATAAATAAGGAATTTCCAGTAGAAGTTTCAGCAAATTCTCTGGAACCTCCCGATTTGTTAAAAATAATTCCATCTCCGATATATTTTTCGCGCGAACGAGCGATAGGAGTTCTTTTCTTTCAGCTATAGTAAGAGAAACCTGTTCTAATAACGTTCGGAAAAAACTTGCCAGACCAACTTGAACTTGAATCGACCCTAACTTCATGCTGCGCAGCACCCGAACTGCTAAAGCAATAACTTCAGCGTCTGTTTCAACCGAGCTAGGAGCAAAATTTTCGATGCCTGCTTGGGTCCATTCTTTTTTTCCTAGTTCGCCTTCAGACAAGCGAAAAACATTTTCCGTATAGAATAGACGTTGATTTTCAAGTGTGATAGGTGCTTCCGAGACCTGCATTTTCGTAATTGGAATCGTAACGTCAGGACGCATAACCAAAATTTTCCCAGAAGGATCAATAACTTTTACCATACTGTCACGATCAACTGTCCCAATGATAGATTGGTATACATCATACGATTCAAACGTCGGTGTCTCAATTTCACTGTAGCCAAACGTTGTAAAAATATACTTTATCCTGTGCAGCATTATAGATTTTTTGTGAAACTCAGCTGCGTTTAACCCGTCAGATCGATTAAATTTAACTTGATTCATACTACCACCCTTTTACTTTATCACTTTATCGCTTTATCTAGTTAAAGTTATTTGTTAGTATAGTGGTATCGAAAGAAAAAGTCAACGCAAGGAGTGTTGTAGATGTTTGATTATCATGTTCACAGTGATTTTTCCGCGGATTGTAAAACACCAATGGAAAAAAGTATTAATCGTGCAATTGAGTTAGGTCTTGCGGAAATTTGTTTCACCGAACACATCGACTATGAATATCCCGATCCAACCATTGATTTTGATTTGGATCTAGCAGGTTATGAAACGAAAATAAATCAAATGCGAAATAAATATCAGGATCAAATTACGATTAGAAAAGGAGTGGAAATTGGGGTTCAGCCATATTTGCTGGAACGTTATAAACAATTGATGAAGAAAGAAGAATTTGATTTTATTATCTGTTCGATGCACACAGCGAATAAAAAAGATCTGCATTCAGGAGATTTTTTCAGGGGAAGAAAGCCGGAAGATGCCTATGAAGCATATTATAACGAACTGCTCTATTGCGTTAGAAACTTCAAGGACTTTTCGATCCTGGGACATCTGGATTTAGTAAAACGATACAAACAGGAACCAGTAAATCATAATTGTTCTGAAATCATCGCAGCAATCTTTAAAGAAATAATTGCTGCTGAAAAGGGAATCGAATTAAATACATCTGGAGTAAGATATGGCTTAAATAACGGCATGCCAAGCAAAGATATTCTGGAATTGTATTTTGAACTGGGTGGAGAAATAATCACAATTGGTTCAGACTCCCATATGGAGAAAACCATTTCGTATCAGTTCAAGGAATCAGTCGAACTGTTAAAAACGATAGGATTTCGTTATATCACCACTTACAAAAATTTAGTACCGGTTTTTCATTCCATTGATTCTGTTTTAAATAAGTAAGAAAGTATAAATCCTTTCTTACTGCATAAGTTTTCTAAGAAAATAAATTGATTCTATTGAGGAAATAAAAACCGTGAAATGATATACTAGAAGTAATTAATTTACTATAGCTGGTGTGAAGAATGAAACAACTGAAACGAATATTGTTAATCATAATTGGATTTATATCCTTGGGTTTAGGATTACTCGGCATACTATTACCGCTTTTACCGACAACTCCACTATTACTCCTTGCGGCAGCATGCTTTGTGAGAAGCTCTGATCGTTTGTATCAATGGTTAATTTCAAATAAGTGGATAGGACCATACATTGAAAATTACCGTGCAGGAAAAGGAATTCCTTTGAAAGCGAAAATAATTGGTGTCTCTTTGCTGTGGGTATCAATGGGGTACACAATCTTTTTTGTAATTCCTTTACTCTTTGTTAAATTATTTTTATTTCTCATTGGCGGAATTTTTACCACAGTAATTTTAAAACAAAAGACATTACATAAAATGCAGTAGGCAGGAGAGTACGATTGTTGAAAAAGAAATACATCATTCGAATAACTAACTTACTAATTATTATTGCGGGTATTGCAGTCATCACCTATATGCCAGAAAAAGCCAAATCACAGGGAGAAACTGTGCCTATTACTGTGTTTGTCCATGGCTATAAAGGAACACACAATTCATTTGGCAGCATGCTGGACCGTTTTGAGTCGAACAAGTGGGGGGAAAAGGCACTTGTTTACCGGGTTTCGCGTGAAGGTGACGTTAGAGTCTATAATTTGAACAAAGGTAAAACAAAGCCAGTATATATTCAAGTTATATTTGAGGATAATCGTGCGAGTTTCAAAGATGGAGCAAGGTGGTTGTCAAATGTACTTAGCCATATGAAACAATACTATCAAATTAATAATGTTAATCTTGTTGGTCATTCCATGGGTGGATTGATTTCAGTCAAATATATTGAGGAGTACGGTGACGCTTCCCGCTATCCTGTAACAGATAATTTGGTAACAATCGGCAGTCCTTTCGATGGGATACACAATAAAACGTATTTTAAATATAATCGCGACGAAGCGGCTACAGATTTAAAACCGAACTCTGCAGCACTGCAATTACTTCGCTCGACTAAAGAAATGATTCCATCAGGTTTAAACGTTCTAAACATTGGGAGTACTGGAGATCCAATAGCAGTGCCAGAAAGCGTGAGGGCATTACGAATGATTATACCAGCGGAACAATTGGAAACAGTTATAATTGAAAACGATGAACTTGGCCACAGTCAACTTCACGAAAGCCAGTATGTCGATCAATTGATACATTCATTTCTGGGGAAAACTCCATAACTATATTAAAATGTATCAGCGACAGCTTAAAATTTTTAAAAAGGAATGATCAGAGTGGAAAATTATCACCATACGTATGAAAAGCTTGTTGAAATAACACCAAAGAAAAATGTGATGGTGAATGAACACTTGAACAATCATACATATACACGCCTGGGTGGAAAAGCAGATTTCTTTGTTACCCCTGAAACATATGAACAGGTTCAGGACATTGTGAAGCTTGCGAATAAAGAGCAGGTACCTTTTACGTTACTTGGCAATGGATCTAACTTGATAGTAAAAGATGGCGGGATTCGTGGAATTGTCTTGAACCTTACACAACTGGACGCGATCCAGACGGATGGTACTGTAATCGTTGCTCAGAGTGGAGCACGAATTATCGATACGTCACGTGAAGCGTTGGCGAAGAGGTTAACAGGGCTCGAATTTGCTTGTGGAATTCCAGGTTCAGTTGGCGGGGCACTATTCATGAACGCAGGTGCGTACGGTGGAGAAGTAAAGGATGTATTAAAAAGCACTAAAGTGGTTGATCGAGAAGGGAATCTGCTTGATCTTGCTGCGGAAGATCTTGATCTTGGTTACCGTACCAGCAATATTCCGGACAACGGCTATATCGTACTTGAAGCAACCTTCGCTATGGAAAGCGGTACCTATGATGAGATAAAAGCTGTGATGGACGACCTTACGTTCAAAAGAGAATCCAAACAGCCACTAGAATACCCTTCATGCGGCAGTGTATTTAAACGCCCACCGGGCTACTTTGCAGGCAAGTTAATTCAGGATAGTGGCTTGCAGGGCAAACAAATTGGCGGTGCACAGGTATCGCTGAAGCATGCAGGATTTATCGTAAATATCGACAAATCATCAGCGAAAGAATATATTGACCTGATTCATTTCGTGCAGGATACCGTAAAAGATAAATTTGGTGTAAACCTGGAACGTGAAGTGAAGATTATTGGCGAAGACTTGAATTAAATACGATTTACGAAAGCCATGAACAACAATTTCGTTGTTCATGGCTTTTTTGATCGGCTATGGATGTGATTTGGCTGGGTATTGAGCTTGGTATCGATAAAATTCGTCTCGCGATCGATAAATTTTCTGCCAGCATGGATAAATTTTTTCTTGAGCGTGATAAGTTGAATCTCGGGAGCGATAACCAAATCTCAGCATCGATAAGCCAGGTATCGCCATGGATATCCAATTCTACATGCCGCATACCAACCACATCGAAACAACCATACCACCACTAAAACTAAACCACAACAACAAAAAAACTGTCTCCGGGATCTAAATCCCAAAGACAGTATGAAACAAATTTATGTTCTAAACCGGTGCAGGAAGCTTTGCAGTCGTTCGTTCTCTGAATTCTCCAGAACTTCCATTGGTGGTCCTTCTTCGGCAATAACACCTCCGTCGAGAAATAAAATGCGGTCCGCAATATCACGGGCAAATTCCATTTCATGTGTAACGAGTACCATTGCCATTTCGCCTTCAAGCGCGATATCTCGAATGACCTGAAGAACCTCGCCTACTAATTCCGGATCCAGGGCTGAAGTAACCTCATCAAATAACATGATTTTCGGTCGCATAACTAGCGCTCGGGCCATGGCCACACGCTGTTTTTGCCCGCCTGAAAGCTGATTTGGGTAATTATCGAGCTTGTCGCCTAATCCAACTTTGTTTAATATCTCAATGGATCGCTGCTTAGCTGCTTTTTTATCTTCTTTTTGGACTTGAATTGGTGCTGTCATGCAGTTTTCCAAAATGGTCATGTGGGGAAAAAGATTAAAGTGCTGGAATACCATACCGATATCACCGCGAACCTGGCGCAAGTGTTTTTCACTAGCTGGAACAAGTTTTCCTCCTTTTTCCATATGCCACAGGTTTTTTCCATCTACAATAATACTTCCGGTTGTTGGCTGTTCAAGTGTCATGAGCATCCGGATAATTGTAGTTTTGCCTGATCCACTTGGACCGATAATCGCAACTTTTTCTGCTGGTTTAATATCCAGGTTTATTCCTTTAAGTACTTCTGCGTCGCCAAAAGATTTATATACATCTTTGTAGCTGACAATCGGTTCAGACATTGTCTCATCACTCCTTCTTTCGATTCTTCTATGCTTTGGCGGAACCACCAGTTTCTTTTTTGGCAGGTAAGTTTATTGATTAAATTAGTAGAAGGATAGCTTAACACAAGGAATAAGTTGGCAACAATGGTTAATTGCCCTGGAAACTTTCTGTTACGAGCCCCTATAAGATAATTGTACCAAAGTTGTGAATACCATAACCCAATAGAAAATTCACTTACATATAGTAGATAATAGACAAGTAAACGACAAACAAGGTACGATAAACGTAACAAATTAATTTCTTAGGAGGGTTTTAATGAATATAGTGGTAATTGGTGCTGGTGCACTCGGAGCATATTTTGGAGGTCGTTTGCACGAGGGTGGAGCAAATGTAACTTTTTTAGTGCGAGAGGGCCGGGCAAAGCAATTAAAAGAAAACGGAATTCATATAACTAGTCCAAAGGGAGATTACAAGCTTGAAGATCCTAACTTTGTTACAGATGTATCGGAAATAGAACATGCAGATCTGGTATTGGTAAGTGTAAAGGGCTATCACGTTAATGGTACATTGGACAGCTTGAAGACATTGACTGAAAATGGAGCAAGTGTATTACCTGTGCTTAATGGGATGGAACACATCAGTATGCTTCAGGATCAATTAGGAAAAGATTTTGTCTTAGGTGGTCTATCCTTTATTATTGCAACACTTGATGATAATGGTCATGTAATTCATTCGAGCGACTTTGACGATCTGATATTTGGTCCATTACAGCCTACACAAAAAACAATTTGTCAGGAGTTAGAGGATACGATGAATAAAACTTCTGTGACCGTGACAAATACAGAAGATATTATGAGAGAACTATGGAAAAAATACACGTTTATAAACGCTTTCTCAGGTATTACTACAGCAACAAATTTATCAATAGGATCCATTCGTCAGGAAGCGGAGACATTTCGAATTGCGGAGATGATCTTACATGAAATGAAAATTTTAGCGAAAGCATATAACGTGGAAATTCATGAAGAAGAAATCGAAGCTGCTAAAGATAAATTACGGAATTTACCTGCTGATGCCACTTCTTCGATGCATCAGGACCGCAGAAAAGGATTGACGCTTGAGGTCGATCACTTACATGGAGGGGCACTGCGTTTAGCAAAAGCAAAGGGCGTTGAGATGCCATATACGGAATCAATTCATGGACTGATAAAACCTTTTGAAAATAAATAAGGAGTTATGTACGTGTATAAAATTAGGGTAGCGCAACCAAATGATTACGAAATCGTACGCCAATTAAATCATTCACACGAATCAATGAAGTTGAAAGAAAACGAAGAGCTTATAGAAGAATCCTATTATAAGGAGTCGCTTAGCGAAGATAAGACAAGGTGGTACGTTGTTGAAAAAACAGGTAAGGTCCTTGCGTTTATTTTCTTCGTCTTTGACGTTGGGCATGGAAAAATTGATCTGAAAAAATTAACGATTGACGGTGACTACAAGAAAAAAGGTCTAAACGAACATCTATACAAAAAATTGGAACAAGCAGCTGAAAGAAATAATGTGAACTATATACAGGCTGAAATTTCCGAGGAACAGCACGAGACCATTTTCTTCATGGAACAGAAGGGGTGGAAGAAGGAAGGCAACTTCTACGTAAGACATATTCAATAAGGTAAAGGAGTAACACGGTATGACAGGTTATATCATATTAGCAATCGCAATCATATTGTTCGTATTAGTCCTTTCGTTGATTACAATTAACAAAGGCTATGCGTTTAAACATTCCATTGACGAACTGCCGGAGGAAAATCAGAACGATGACGAGCAAGAAAAAAGTGATAATAAAAACCATCACGAATAAACGAAAAGACCGCGGGTTAATCTCGCGGTCTTTTCGTATCTAACGGCTTTAAGTTTGCCTCGATTTCTTTACGTCGATTTTCAAAAAGTGGAGGAAGAGCTAAGGATTCCCCTAAATGTTCGTTATCTTCATCTGTGGCAAATCCTGGTCCATCTGTTGCTAGTTCAAATAAAATTCCATTTGGCTCTCTAAAATAAAGAGATTTAAAATAGAAACGATCAACAAGTCCTGAATTTGGTATGCGAGCGGCGACTAACCGATCTTTCCATTCAGCCAGCTCCTGTTCATTATCTACTCTAAAGGCGACATGATGAACACTGCCGCGACCAGGACGTTCTTTTGGTAAATCTGATCTCGTTTCAATATGAACTTCTCCGCCAGTCCCGCCTTCACCTGTTGAAAACACAAGAATTTCATCCTGACCGTCAACGTTAGAAGGATAGCTTCCGGTAGCGGTGAACGTTAATATTTCAGTTAATATTGCAATAGTTGGAGCAGCGTTTGCGACTGTCAGTTTGGCTGGGCCAAGTCCGATGATACCTTTATCACCGGGTACAGTGCTATGAACCCAAGTCTTACCACCTTTAACCCCTATATTGGTCTCATCAGAAACGAGTGTTAGGCGCTGCTGCTCCGGATCACGAAAATGGATGACTTTTCGTGTACCTTGTTCCGTAATTCCGTCATGATCTACATCGAACTCGGAAAATCGACTTTCCCAAAAAGCAAGTGCTTCATCATTCATTACTCGTAAGGATGTACCAGAAATACTGCCTATCCCTTGATAAGTTGAACCAGCATTAGGTATTTCAAAAAACGTCAAATCTGTACCGGGGTTTCCAGCTTCATCTGCATAGAATAAATGGTAAACAGATGGGTCGTCCTGGTTAATTGTTTTTTTGACAAGACGCATACCTAATATATGTGTATAAAAGCTATAGTTTTGTTTTGCATTTGCGGTGATTGCGGATACATGATGAATTCCCTTTAGTTCCATAAGAGGTCCTCCTTCTTTCATTGTGTTTAAATAATAGTAGTATAATTATTGTTTCAATGTCTATTAATCCTTCTTTTCTTCCGTAGTATTCGGACGCAAACCTTTTTGCAGCTGGCGAATACTTAAACCAAAATCCATCTGCAAATGAGGGTAGTCTTTAAATGAGTGCCAGTCGCCACCCCATTCAAACCCAAGATCTTTTGCAATGTCCGCTACTTCAAACCAGTCCTTTTCACCGTTATTATTACCGTCATAATTTATATTCCAGATAATGGTTCCATTATCTTTTCTAAGTGCATAATCAATTGCTAATCCATAGTTGTGGTAGGATTCACCGCTCTTAGCGTGTGTCACGATATTTCCATTTGAAGATCGACCTTGTTCATATAAATCATTTTGTTCTTCTTTGGAACGCCACGTATCTGTGATAACGACATCAATGCCGATAGCAGAGGTTCTCTCAAGTAGTTTATCCTTCTTTTCTTCTACTAAAGGATGCAGTTCTCCAGGTAAGTTCGCTTTTTCTCCTACATCTATATAGTTAGGTTCCAATTTGTTGTATATATAAATAACTGTACCAAAAAATAATATGATAATGAGCCATGTCAGGATATCTTTGTTCATTTTTTTCAATCAAATAGTTCCCCTTGTTCTTCGTCGTACCTTAATAATACCAGAGTTAAAATAGTTATAACAATTATCAATTCCTGCATGGATTAAGAAAGATACTGAAACTTCTATTGGAAAATAAACGTATATTCTAATGTACATGTAAAATGCAGGTGCTCCCCAAAACAAGTGGAATAAGCCAGCAATCCGAAGCAATAGTTACACAAATTCTCTATACTGCGAATTAACTTATAATTATATTCAGTGCTCTTCGCTTGCTTGGCCACTGAATAAGGGTAGAATGTGGTACGAAATAGGAGGATCTGCGGTCGCATCTTCGAATATACTTCGCTTTCCGCGGGCACGGCTTCAGCTTCCTCGGATTAGCAAAGACCGCTTTCCTGCGGGATCTTCAGCTCGCGCTGTTCCCGCAGGAGTCTTCGTATATTCGAAGATGCTAAATTACAGTGGAATAATTAAAATTTATAATCCACCACCTTTTCGGTGACCAATAGAACATTCTGCGCGGCCATTAGACTTTCTTCTGTTCCCGCTGGAGTCACCGCCCTCCGTTCACCAGGACTGGTAAAGCTATTTATGTCTTTGTTTTTTTCTTTCTAATGCATGATGAAATAGACGTGCTATCAATGGTGCAAGTAATAAATCCTGATATCCATATTAGTCTAGAGATTGGAGCGGATGGCAGTCGACTCCTGCGGGAGGAAAGGCATAGGTGTGACCCCGGAGTGCGATAGCACGAGGAGGCTCACCAGCCGCCCTAAGGTGCGCGACTGCCATCAGTGGAAATCTCGTTGCTGTCATATCGCAGTTTGCATCAAATGTGATCAAGTAAATAACATCGCTTTTTAGGGATAGACGTATTTGTAATTCGTATCAAGTTACCTATTATCCATCAAAAATATCTATCTGCGAAAGTTGAGTTAATAAAAAATCGATTTCGGTCGATGTTAAAAAAGTATAGTATGATGTAAGGGGGATATGGATGTATTACGTAATAAGCATGATCGTCGGTTATTTAGTTGGTTGTATGCACGGATCGCAGCTGGTCGGTAAATACAAAAAGGTTGATATGAAAAAAACTGGCGTCAAAAATTCAGGAGCATCAAATACTACAATTGTATTAGGATGGAAATACGGCTGTGTAGTAGCACTAATTGATATATTTAAAGCAACATTTTCTGTTTTATTATTGCTAAATATTTTAAATCAAAGTGGCATGACAGAAGAAGTTAAAACAGTACTTGTTTATCTCAACGTCTTTTTCGTCATAATTGGTCACAACTTTCCAATCACCATGAATTTTAATGGTGGTAAGGGGACCGCATCAATAGTCGGAGCATTTCTGGCGATTGATTGGAAAGTCGCGGTTATATGCATAAGTGTATTAGTTCTCGTTACGTTAACTACAGACTATTTAGCTGTAGGTGTGCTTTTTATGTATATTTCCTTCGTGGCACTCTCCTTTTATTACTTTGGAGTCAGTCCAGGGATTATAGCGCTGCTGTTGTTTGCAGTCAGTTTAATGAAGCATCAGGAAAATTATAAACGTGTTCTGGCAAAGGAAGAAACAAAGCTCTCAAGTTTATTTGGTAAAAAAACAGTTTAATTGGAGGACACTATGGTAGATATTCTTATTTGGGTAGTCATAATCGCTTTATTTGTTTTAAGTTTCGTTGGGATTATTTATCCCATTATCCCATCACCGCTTGTGATTTGGATCGGGTTTGTTTTATATCATTTTGCGATTAGCCGTGATGAATTAAGTTTTATTTTCTGGATTAGCATGGGGATCTTAACTGTAGTTCTCATTGTTTCCGATATCATCGCCAACAGCTATTTTGTGAAAAAATTTGGTGGTAGTAAATGGGGAGAACGGGCTGCAGGTATTGCAGTAATAATTGGTTCCTTCATCATTCCGCCATTTGGAATTTTGATTATCCCATTTGTAACGGTATTAATCGTTGAAACAATTCAGAAGCGGACAATAAAAGAAGCTTTTCGTGCATCGATTGGGTCACTAATTGGCTTCCTCAGTGGTGCAGTTGCAAAAGTTGTGATTCAGTTAATCATGATTATTTGGTTTATACTTGTGGTCATATTTTAATCAAAAAGAAAGGATTTTGTTCTATGATTAAACCGCCTAGAGTTCTGACAATTGCTGGTTCGGCAGCTGGTGGAAGCGCCGGCATCCAGGCAGATCTAAAGACGTTTCAGGAATTGGATGTGTATGGCATGAGTGTCATTACTGCAATCGTTGCTAAGCACCCTGTAACAAAGAAAAATGTACATCCACAAACAATAGAAGCAATTGAAGCGCAATACGCGACAGCAGTTGAGCAAATCGGATTAGATGGACTTAAAACAGGTATGCTATTTTCGCAGGAAGTAATCGAAAAAACATCCGATATAATCAAAGCTTCAAGTGTGAAGCATATCCTCGTAGATCCGGTAATGGTCGGAAAGCTTGACTCAAAACTGCTGGAAGATAATGCGATAGACGTACTAAAGAAACAATTGCTGCCATTAGCTACAGTGATTACACCGAATATGCCTGAAGCGTCATTGTTGTTGGATGGACGAAGGTTAACTTCGGTTGAGGATCTGAAACAGGCAGCAACGGATTTGCACGAGTTAGGTCCGAAGTGTGTATTAGTTAAAGGTGGTAGATTAGACGGTCCAGCAGTTGATGTTTTATATGATGGTACTGACTTTACCATGTTTGAAGCATCGCGCATAGATTCAAGACATACAAGCGGAGCGGGATGCACCTATTCCGCTGCGATTACGGCAGAACTGGCAAAAGGAAAATCAGTCATTGAAGCGGTTAAAAGTGCCAAGCGATTTGTGACCAGTGCGATTGCGTATGGGTTTTCGTATACAGAATTAGTAGGGCCAACGTATCATGCAGCCAGTCGGACGCAAACGGAGTGCCCTCAAATTACAATAAGTTAAACACATATTTTCAAGCGTTCTGCTTCTATACATATAACGAGGAAGGTAATCGAATGACGCTATTTACTGCAAGTGAATTTTCCGATTATAACGTACGGCTGGCCACGAAGGAAGATGTTCCAATTATCATAGATATGCTTATAAGTGCCGCAAGCTGGTTAAAGAATAATGGAGTAGACCAATGGAGTTACTTACAAAGTGGGAAAGAAAACCATGAAATAGAAGCGGCAGTAATGAATGAGACCACGTATGTTGTAGAGGATACGAATGGTAACATGGTCGCATCTTTTAATTTGTCATCCGTGCAGAATAGCTGGGACAAAGAGTTATGGGGTGCCACTGTAAATTCACACCTTTACCTTCATCGACTAGTGGTGGCCCAAACCGAGCATAATAAACGCATCGGCAGCAGGTTATTGGAATGGATGCTTGATAATATCCAGTTAAGAAAGGGAAGCCTGCGGTTGGATTGTGTGGGTCATAACCAGGTATTAAACCGTTTCTATCAAAATTCTGGATTTGAATTTATCGGTTCCCATGATATGGGTGGAGATTTATTTTCCAAATACGAGCGATGTATAGGATAACTTGACTTTCCAATCACATGGTTATATATTAAAAAATACAATATAGGAAACGTTGAAGAGGAATAGTATAGTTTGAAGTTTTTTCAAGAGAGGGAATGAATTGGTGTGAATTCCTAAAAACAAAAACTGGAACCTGCCTCCTGAGTTCGCCACCAGAAAAGTCTTAGTGCTGTAAGGTGCGCGCGGTATTATTGTACCGTTATCAAGCAAAGTGTATGGGTTGATTTAACCTGTAAACAAGGGTGGTACCACCAAACCTCGGTCCCTTATGCGGACGCGGGGGCTTTTTTGTATTCAATTTTAATTAAAGGATGGTGTTTTAGATGGGTAAAAAGAATAAGCAGTTTGTAGAAAAAATCACGGCAATGGAGGATGATTTCGCCAAGTGGTATACCGACGTTGTGAAGCAAGCGGACCTAGTTGACTATGGTCCTGTTCGAGGAACGATGATTATTAAACCGGATGGGTTTGCGATTTGGGAAAATATTCGCGATGAGCTGGACCGTCAAATTAAAGCAACTGGCCACTCTAACGTATCGTTCCCACTATTTATTCCTGAAAGTTTATTGCAAAAAGAAAAGGACCATGTAGAAGGTTTTGCGCCAGAAGTAGCCTGGGTAACGCACGGCGGTGAAGAAGAACTTGGTGAGAGACTGGTTGTCAGACCAACCTCTGAAGCACTATTCTGTGAATATTACGCAAAGAACATTCACTCGTACAGGGATTTGCCAATGCTTTATAATCAGTGGAGCAATGTTGTCCGTTGGGAAAAAACAACTCGGCCATTCCTGCGCTCACTTGAATTTTTATGGCAGGAGGGGCATACGGCACACGCGACGTATGAAGATGCTGCTGAGGAAACAGATAAAATGCTTGGTGTTTATGCAGACGTTGTTGAAAACTATCTGGCTATACCAGTACTTAAAGGACGTAAAACAGAAAAAGAAAAATTTGCTGGGGCAGACTATACCTTAACAATAGAAAGCCTGATGCACGATGGAAAGGCACTGCAGTCTGGAACATCGCATCACTTTGGTTCAGGATTTGCAAAAGCGTTTGATATTACCTATTTAGACGAAAATGGCGAAAGTCAGTACGTTCACCAAACGTCGTGGGGAATTACAACGCGCTTGATCGGTGCCTTAATTATGGTACATGGCGACAACCGTGGCCTGGTTATTCCACCACGCATTGCGCCAACACAGGTAATGATTGTGCCAATTGCACAGCATAAAGAAGGCGTATTGGATAAAGCATACGATCTTCGCGATCAATTAAAAGACAATGCCCGGGTAGGAATCGACGCGAGTGACAAGTCTCCTGGCTGGAAATTTAATGAGCATGAAATGAAGGGTATACCAATTCGAATTGAAATTGGACCTAAAGACATCGAAAAAGAGCAGGCAGTAATTGTTCGACGCGATACAGGGGAAAAAGAATTTGTTTCATTGGATCAATTAAAGGAACGTGTAAGTGAGTTATTAGAAGAGATACAACAAAATCTCTACCAAAAAGCGCTTGAACATCGCAATCAGAAAACCAGTACTGCAACCACGCTAGAGGAATTCAAACAAACGCTTGATGAAGAACCAGGATTTATTAAAGCAATGTGGTGTGGTGACCAGGCATGCGAAATAAAAATCAAAGAAGACTTTCAAGCGACGTCCCGTTGTATTCCATTTGAGCAGGAGAAAGTATCTGATACATGTGTATGCTGTGGAAAAGAAGCGAAAGAATTAGTATATTGGGCGAAAGCATATTAATAGCTAAAAACGAGCACATCCATTGGATGTGCTCGTTTTATAGCTATGGTGCTTATGCCTTGATTACTTTTTCAATATCGTCTTTTATGCTTTCTGGTTTTGTTTGGGGTGCGAAACGATTGATTACCTCGCCATTTTTATCAACGAGGAATTTGGTGAAATTCCATTTGATTTTTTTCGTTAGAATTCCTGGCGCTTCCGATGTAAGGTAGTTGAACAATGGGTGTGCATTGTCTCCATTGACATCAACCTTACTGAACATTTGGAAAGTAACGCCATAATTACGTTGACAAAACGAAGATATTTCATCATCTGAACCGGGATCCTGGTTGTTAAATTGATTGCATGGAAATCCTAAAATTTCCAGTCCCTGTCCTTTAAATTCATCATAGAGCTCTTGTAATCCTTCAAATTGTGGAGTAAGTCCACATTCACTAGCTGTGTTAACAATTAAAACTGGTTTACCTTTATATTCGTTTAACGATTTTTCTTCACCCAACAGGGTCTTAGCCTTATAATCATAAATGGTCATTAAATTTCGACCTCCTTAAAAAAAATATATCAACAGCGCATCTGCAAGTCAAAATAAGTGACTTACTGCGTTGACTTGGTATCAAATAGTGGTAAATTGAAATCTAGTAATACTTGTAGTATTGATGAAATCAATGTAAAATACATATAAAACGTTATCATAAATGATGAAAACGTCTTCATTTGGTCTAATACTTTGTTTATATTGTAACTTGTATTAGAAAAAAATTTTAGGGGGCATTTATTTTGAAGAAAAAAAGTTTATTTTTATTAATGTTGATGCTTGCTGTCGGCATGATTTTAAGTGCTTGCGGCGATAGCGGAAATGGTGGCGGAAGCACTGATGGCGAAAGTGAAGCAGAGCCACAAACCAATTTAACCATGGGAACTGGTAGTGTTGGTGGTGTTTACTATCCATTAGGCGGAGAAATGGCTAATCTATGGGCAGATAACATTGATGTTGAAGGATTTGATGTAAGTTCAGTTGAATCAGGCGCATCAGTAGAAAACATTGCTAAAATCCAAAAAGGTGAATTCCAGTTAGGAATCGCACAGAACACCACAATGATAGACGCTGTTGCTGGTGAAGGTGAATTTGAAGGGGCAGAAATTAACAATGTTGGAGTAATTGGGTCCCTTTATCCAGAAGCAGTTCAAGTTGCTACACTAGAATCAACAGGGATTGAATCAATTGCTGATTTAAAAGGTAAAAAAGTTGCAATTGGACCTCCAGGCGGAGCTACTCGTGCAGCTGCTGAATTAATTTTATCGGCTTATGGTATTGAAGAAGGCGATTACGAAGCATACGAAGAAGGTTTTGGAGACGCTAAAAGTAAACTTCAAAACGGTACCATTGATGCTTCAATCGAAGTAGTTGGTGTTCCATCTTCTTCAACGGATGAGTTACAGGCAGCTACAAAAGAAGTGAAGTTACTTAGCATTGAAGGTGATGCATTAAAAGAAGTAACTGGAAACAGCCAATACGAAAAATATACAGTTGAGCCTGGAACATACGACTGGTTAGAAGAGCCAGTTCAAACTGTTACAGCAATGGCGTTACTTCTGGCATCTACAGACCAGGTTAGTGAAGATCTTGCGTATAAGCTAACAAAAACGTTATACGAGAAATCAGGAGACATGACAATTGCACAAGCTAAGCTAATTAAGGAAGATAGTGCTCTCACTGGTGTTGGTGACTTACCATTACACCCGGGTGCTGAGAAATACTTTAAAGAAGTTGGCGTTATAGAATAAAATGAAGTGGAGAGAACCGGGCGATTATGTCCGGTTCTTTCTCCTCACACTATAGTGAGAGAGAACGGAGGTTAAGCATTGGCAGTAGAGGACACACAACAAATTGACAAAGATGAATTGATGGCAAAGTATGATAAAGAGAGTGCCTACCGCACAAACCTGGGGCCATGGGGATGGTTAACGCTAATATTAGGTGGAGCATTAACGATATTCCAGCTTTACACGGCGTTTTACGGTTCTAAAGTTTCACTAATTCAAGGTGCAATACATTTAGGTGCAGGGCTCAGTCTGGTTTATTTACTTTATCCAATCAAATCATCTATGACCAAACGACGAGGCGTGCCGTGGTACGATGCGTTATTGGCGCTTGCTGCACTACTTTCAAATTATTACATTATTTATAACTATGAACGAATTATAAACGAGGCAATCATTTTCGGGTTTACTTATACGGACCAAATTGTTGCTACAGTAGGTATTATTTTACTTTTAGAAGCAACAAGACGTGTAGTCGGACTGCCGATCGTCATAATAGCAATAGCAGCTCTTCTTTATGGATTGCTAGGTCAATATATTCCGGTTATCGGACACGCTGGTTATGACTGGCCATCACTTGCAACTGAGATGTTCTTTAGTTCAAGCTCCATATTTGGAATTCCAATTCAGATTTCATCCACATATATCTATTTGTTTTTATTCTTCGGAGTTATTCTGGTAAAAACGAACATAGGACAATTTTTTAATGATATAGCGTTACGCTTAACAGGTAAATACACTGGTGGTACTGCCAAGGCAGCTGTTGCGGCAAGTGGCTTGCAGGGAATGGTAAGTGGTAGTTCTGTAGCAAATACTGTTGGATCAGGTTCATTTACAATTCCGATGATGAAAAATGCAGGATTTAAGCCACACTTTGCAGCAGCTACCGAAGCCTCTGCATCAACTGGTGGTCAGATCATGCCACCTATCATGGGTGCAGCTGCGTTTATAATGGCGTCTTATACCGGGATTCCATATAATGACATAATTGTTATCGCAATTATTCCAGCAGTGCTTTATTTTTCAGGCGTATTTTTGGGAACTCACTTTGAGGCACGGAAACAAGGGATAATGGGTCTTCCTAAAGAGCAGCTTCCTAAAACAAAGAATCTCGTTAAACGCCTCGATTTATTTATTCCGCTGGTAATCATTATTGGATTTTTATTAGTAGGATATACACCGACCTATGCAGCATTATTTGCAATTGGTGCAGCGTTTGTCATCAGCTTTTTCCGAAAAGATACCAGGTTATCATTTAAAGGTATTATTAAACTATTGGAAGAAGGCGCCAGGACAGCCTTGCCAGTTATCGCAGCCTGTGCGACGGCAGGTATTATTGCTGGTACAGTAACAACCACTGGACTTGGACCAAAAATTGCTGGTGGAATTATTGACCTTGCACAAGGAGAGTTCTTCCTTGTAATGTTCTTTACAATGGTTGCGTGTATTATACTGGGAATGGGATTGCCTACTACAGCAAACTATGTTGTAACTGCAACAATGGCAGCACCTGCTTTATTAGCATTTGATGTTCCGGTCATTGCAGTTCACATGTTTGTGTTTTACTTCGGTATTGTAGCAGATATTACTCCTCCTGTTTGTTTAGCGGCATACGCAGGGGCTGGAATAGCTGGTGCGAATCCAATGAAGGCGGGTGTCACCGCAGTGAAACTGGCAATTGCAGCATTTATTATCCCGTATATGTTTGTTTCCCAGCCGATCTTGTTATTACAAGGTGATGCGAACGTAATGAATGTATCCATCGCTGTAATTACTGCAATGCTCGGAATGGCAAGTATAAGTGCAGGAATGATTGGATACTTTGTCAGCTCTGTTAATTGGCTAGAGCGTTTGGCGTTGTTCGGTGGAGGATTGTTACTGGTTTATCCGGATCTATTATTCTCTATAATCGGACTTGTGATATTTGGAGTTATTGCTACTCTTCAATATACCAAAAATAAATCAAATAAAACCGGACCCGGACACCAATCGTCCATATCATAAAAGTTCAAAGATAGACCAGTTTAATACGCTGGTCTATTTTTTTGCATACAAAAAAACCAGGTCACGATGTGTTGACCTGGTCCATACTATGTTAAATAGTTTGTGTTTTTTCTTCTTCAATTTTATTTAGTCTTTCCTGAACTTCTTCTTCGCTGAGTTCGTGTTCTTTTACATACATATTCCGGGGGCTTGTACGACATTCATGCGAACAGCCACGTAAATATTTATGCTCATTCTCTTCTGAACAGATCATCTGCCTATTACATGGTGGATGTGCACAGTTTACGTATCGTTCACATGGCTTACCATCAAAATAATCGACACCGACAACAACGTGTTCCTTACGGTTAATTGGAACTGCAATGCGTTCGTCAAACACGTAGCACTGGCCATCCCACAGCTCACCTTGAACATTGTCGTCCTTTCCGTAAGATACAATTCCACCGTGCAGTTGTGCAACGTCTTCGAAGCCTTCCTTAACTAACCAGCCCGAAAACTTTTCGCACCGTATTCCGCCAGTACAATATGTTAGAATACGTTTCCCTTCAATAAGGTGTTTGTTCTCTTGCACCCATTCTGGGAGATCACGGAACGTTTCAATATCAGGACGGATTGCTCCACGAAAATGTCCAATATCATATTCATAATCGTTTCGTGCGTCCAAAACTACTGTATTATCATCTTGCATAGCTTCATAAAATTCTTTTGGAGCTAAATATTGTCCAGTTGTTTGTTTCGGATTAATATCGTCCTCTAAACGAAGTGTGACCAATTCTTTACGCGGACGTACATGCATTTTTTTGAAAGCATGACCTTCATGCTCATCCACTTTGAATGTCATATTAGCAAAGAGCGGATCATTGTGCATGGCATCCATGTATTTGCTAGTTTGTTCAACTGTACCTGAGACAGTACCATTAATACCTTCGTTAGCCACTAAAATTCTACCTTTTAACTCCAGATCCTTACAAAACTGCAAATGATTATTTGCGAATTGTTCAGGATCCTCTATGTGTACATAGTTATAGTACAACAATACCTGATACTTTTCAGTCATTTTTGTTACCACCTATCATTTATATTTGCAAGATACAAATGCATAGTAGTCATTTCTTATTATATTCTTGCAAGAAACTATTTTATCAGTATTTGTACCATATATCAAGATGGGTACAATCGGCTAAGAGCCAGCACATAGTCAATCGTGTTAAAAATGTGTAAAAATCAATTAAAAAATCCTCAGATTCACTTGCATTATTTTGGTGAAAGGGTTAAACTTAAAGGTGCAAAAGGAAATTGAAGTTTGAATAATACTTTACGATCTCTTTACCAAAGTGGTGTAAAAGTATTTATGATTCAATTACTTTGCACGATATTTGTATAAGGAGGTCATTTTAATGACTGGCAAAGTAAAATGGTTTAATGCAGAAAAAGGTTTTGGTTTCATCGAACGCGAAGACGGAGACGATGTATTCGTACACTTCTCAGCTATCCAATCCGAAGGTTTCAAAACGCTTGAAGAAGGTCAAGACGTTGAGTTTGAAATCGTAGAAGGTAACCGCGGACCACAAGCAGCTAACGTAACTAGCCTATAATTGACAATAAATGAAAGGTTTACCTCACATTTCGTGAGGTAAACCTTTTTTGGTTTCAGCATTTTTTGGTAGGTAAAAAAATATAAATCTTTTCTTACCGCATAAGTGCAACTAAGGCTTGGCGAATAGCAAGCTTTCTAAAAGATAAGAATGTATAAAATAGTTATGTTTGTCTAGCCCAACGCCTAGCCCGCTTGAGGTTTTAACATGCTATTAGTTACTGTTGTCGTAGTAGATGGAAACTGTGAAGTAACATACAATTTTCATCTTGTGAAAATTTCGATGTAACAGGAAGGAAATTTCCGTTGTTGGCAGTGTACTGAAAAAGTTACACGAAATATTGACTTAGTGGATCTGCGATCGCATCTTCGAATATACTTCGCTTTCCGTGGGCGAGTGGTGAGCCTCCTTGGACTGGCGTCCTTCGGGGTCTCACCGATCTCTTACTTCCCACAGGAGTCTTCGTATATTCGAAGATGCTAGGTTGAAGTGGAAATAATATTTTTTAGAACCTACCGCTTTTTCAGTGACATACTAGCGCGATCCAGGTCTTACCTATGCTCGTCCTACCCTAGAAGTCGACTGCAGTGAAGAAAAAGCGCCGATGCACTAGCAACTGAAAAAGGGATAGATATTAAAAATTTCACTTTCGCACATCAATCCAGCATCATCGAATTCACGAGACTCCTGCGGGAACAGCACGAGTCTGAAGGCCCCGCAGAGTGGGCTTCTCGAGGAGACTGAAGCCGTGCCCGCGGAAAGCGAAGTGAATTCGATGATGCGATCGCAGATCCTCTTAATTTGTATTTCATGTAGCTTTTTCAGTTTCCTTCGGAATGATTCTTACGGCAACTAATTCGCAGTATAGAGATTTTGTGTCACTATGAAAATGGATTGCGAGATATTCAGTTCTGGAGGATCACCTTATTTTATTCTGCGATAATTGAGTTATACTTATAAAGCTTTAGAGCAAATGCAAGTTTTACTAACTGGATGCAGTTTAATTCCGCATAAATGTGAACAATTGCCTCGTTCATTTCATACCTGCACGAATACCCACTACTAAGGTATAATAAAATCAGATGAAGGGGGTTTTATAGAGTGACATATTTTAATTGGAATAAAGAAGCAGAATTGCAATGGGATAGCCGGGCGCAATTCTGGAATGAACGCAGTGTGAATATGTGGGACAACGGCAGTAGAAAGGACATAGTCCCTTTTATTGAAAAGCACCTGAAAAAGGGTAGTAAGGTCTATGATATCGGCTGCGGAGATGGTTATGGTACGTACAAACTGCAACAGGCAGGCTATGATGTTATCGGAATGGATCTCTCAAGTGAAATGGTTAATCTTGCTAAAGAACGGGCAAAGGATATTTCTTTCGTACAGGGAGATGTAATGGACTTGCCATTTGAAAATAACAGCTGCGACGGGGTCGTTTCGATCAATGTATTGGAATGGACAGAAATACCTGCGACTGCATTAAAACAGCTGAGCCGTGTTTTGAAAAAAGATGGTCTGCTTTGTGTCGGGATTTTAGGACCTACAGCGGGACCAAGAACACATAGTTTTCCTAGGGTGTATGGGGATAAAGCGATTGCAAATACGATGATGCCCTGGGAGTTTCAGAAACTGGCAACAGAAAATGGGTTTACATATGTAAATGGATTCGGAGTATACCGTGACGGTGTGAAGGCCAGCAATCATGAAGGATTACCAATTGAATTAAAGCAGGCATTAACATTTTTATGGGTATTTATACTAAGAAAAGAAGGTGAATAATGATGGGACAAAAAGAAATGGAAGAGAAGGTCATTGAAAGTTATCAAAATGATGAAAAGATGATGATTCTAATTTATGCGCAGTGGTGTATAAACAATGAACTTGAACCAAAGGAACTATATGAACAGGCATATCCGTCTCAAATGAAAAATAATGCTTTGAGGGAAGCGTTGGAATTAACTGTATCTAAAGAAGAGTCAGAAGAAATTCCTGACTCGACTGTTATGCATGTATTACAGCTTTTCGGAAATGACGATTTAGCTTTTATAGTTCAAGAACAAATTGATAAGCGTAAGTAACTATCAAATAGACTGCACGCCTCGCACGTGCTTCAAAACATTTAACCGAACAACTTAATCAAAGCTTGAGTACCGCTATTTCCTTCGCCTTGATCGGCAAGTTCTGTGTAAAGCTGCAGTGAGAGCTCAAGTCCTGGAGTTAACAATCCCATGTCTTTGGCTGACTCAAGTGCAATCGTCATGTCCTTGATGAAGTGTTTTACATAAAAACCTGGAGCGAAATCTTCTTCAATCATCCGTGGAGCTAAGTTTGACAATGACCAGCTGCCGGCAGCTCCGGTTGTAATGCTTTCTAAAACCAGTTCGGGATCCAGACCTGCCTTTTTTGCATAAACAATGGCCTCGCATACTCCAATCATGTTGGAGGCTATAGTGATTTGGTTACAAAGCTTGGTATGCTGGCCAGCTCCAGCTCCACCCTGGTGGATAATGTTGCTTCCTAAAACGTTGAAAACAGGAAGCAATTCCTGATAAATCTCAGTCTCGCCACCAACCATTATCGACAATTTTCCTTTCTGAGCGCCAATATCGCCTCCTGATACTGGTGCATCAAGTGCAAATAAACCACGAAGTGCAGCTTCCTGATATATTTTCTCGGCGATTACTGGTTTAGATGTAGTCATATCCACAATATACGATTTTGGACGAGCGTTTTCTAGAATTCCATCTTCCCCAAAATATACTGCCTCAACATCTAACGGATACCCAACCATTGTTATGATAACCTCTGCATCAGAAGCTAACTCAGCTACGGACCTTTTCCATACGGCACCTTGTTCGATGAGAAGCTCGGCTTTTTTCTTTGTCCGACTATGAACGGCTACTGAAAAGCCCGCTTCGAGTAAATTTTTTGCCATGCTGTTACCCATTACACCGATACCGATAAACCCAATTGTTTTTTCCAATCAAATAACCTCCTGTTTCGTATATCTATTAATTCGACAGTAAGTCACTTTTTTCCTTTTTTCACCAATAGTATTGCATTCATTTTCAACCTGTGTTAGCCTTTAAACACAATATATTGTTAAATAAATAATCACATTACTATATATAGTATTATCCTACAAGCGTTGGTGGCCAACTGAAATTGGCCTTAATAGGGAATCTGGTGTGATACCAGAACTGTCCCCGCAACTGTGAATGTGGACGAACGAGATTTTCTCCACTGTATCTTTTTGCTTAACGGCAAGGATATGGG
Organism: Virgibacillus flavescens; assembly: GCF_050574275.1. Lineage (GTDB taxonomy): Bacteria > Bacillota > Bacilli > Bacillales > Amphibacillaceae > Virgibacillus_F > Virgibacillus_F flavescens. The sequence continues at coordinate 386,510 of NZ_CP192260.1, read as the reverse complement.
AAGGAGCTCTAGTAGATAAACACATAAGTCAGGAGACCTGCCAAGTCTTGTAACCAGTTTCAATTCTTCGGGGCCAAAGAAGACGAGACGATGGAGGAGTATTTTTCTGTCGTTTTAACCGTTTATGGCCAAATTGAGCCATAAACGGTTTTTTTATATTAAAAAGGAGATGTGAAAGATGCAAACTGCAATGGTAAAAGAGGACTGGAAAACACGGTTAGAAAATAACGTAATGAGTTCGTTTTCGGAGATGTCTATTCAGGCATTTCTTGATAAAAATGTACAATCGAAGGAAAGTCTTTCTACAGAAGATTGGGTTAATCAGCTTACGTTGGAAGCGCTAGCCAATATAAATGAAGAAAATCCTGATTGGACATATGTGGCTGCAATGATTTATGCGGAATGGCTATACCAGCAAGCAGCGGAAAATCGCGGCTATGATTACGAGAATAAATATGGTTCATTGTATACCTTAATTGAGAAAGTAACGGAAATAGGCATTTATGATAAAGCAATTCTGCATTCCTACACAAAAAAGGAGATAGATTATCTGGGAACTGTAGTGAATCCGGACCGTGATCGCCTTTTTACTTTTATAGGTTTAAAAACACTGGCAGATCGTTATGTGGCGAAAGGTTATACTAAACAAATTTTTGAACTGCCGCAAGAGCGCTTCATGATTATCGCGATGACGCTTATGCAGGGAGAGGCGACTGAAAATAGATTAACACTGGTAGAACAGGCATATTGGGCGATGAGTAATTTATATATGACAGTCGCGACACCAACACTTGCAAATGCAGGCAAAAGTTATGGTCAGTTGTCCAGTTGTTTCATCGATACGCTGGATGACAGTCTGCAAAGCATCTACGACAGTAACACGGATATTGCCAATCTCTCAAAAAACGGTGGAGGAATTGGCGTATATATGGGCAAAATAAGGTCCAGTGGCAGCATGATTAAAGGTTTCCAAGGTGCATCTTCAGGTGTTATACCATGGATGAAACAATTAAATAATACTGCTGTGAGCGTCGATCAGCTGGGTCAGCGAAAAGGAGCGATTTGTGTTTATTTGGACGTTTGGCATAAAGACATACATTCGTTTCTTGATTCCAAACTAAATAATGGTGATGAACGGATGCGGACCCACGACCTATTTACAGGTGTAACGTTACCCGACTTGTTTATGGAAAAGGTAGAAGAGCGGGAAGATTGGTATTTATTTGATCCGCATGAGGTTCGATCAGTAATGGGATACTCACTGGAAGACTATTACGACGAGGAGAAGCACACTGGTTCATTCCGATTAAAATATGCTGAATGTGTGGCGAGTGACAAACTTTCAAAAGAAGCAGTTCCGGCTATAGAAATCATGAAAAATATTATGAAGAGTCAGCTTGAAACAGGAGGACCATTCTTATTTTACCGTGATGAAGTTAATCGTCAAAACGTGAATAACAATACTGGAATGATTTATTGCAGCAATCTTTGCACAGAAATTATGCAAAATCAAAGTCCTACCATGTTTATTGACCAGCAAACAAGTGACGGCAAAATCATGATTACCAAAGAGTCAGGTGATTTTGTAGTATGCAATCTGTCTTCCATTAATCTTGGACGGGCAGTTAAGGATAATGTGCTTGAAGAGTTAATACCAATTCAGGTTAGGATGCTGGACAACGTTATTGATTTAAATCATATACCGGTTCCACAGGCTGAATATACGAATCAGCGGTATAGGGCAATTGGACTTGGTACGTTCGGATGGCATCATCTGCTCGCACAAAAAAGGATTAAGTGGGAGAGTCAAGCTGCTGTTGATTTTGCAGATCAATTGTACGAAAAAATAGCCTATCTAACAATAGGGGCAAGTATGAAGCTAGCCAAAGAGAAAGATGCATACCCTTTATTTAATGGATCGGAATGGGAAACAGGTAAATATTTTGAACGGAAAGGCTATCTAAGTACAGATTCAGAATTTAGCTGGAACGATTTGCAGAGAGATGTAAAGAGGTATGGCATTCGGAATAGCTACTTGATGGCAGTGGCGCCAAATTCTTCAACGTCCTTAATTGCCGGAAGTTCAGCAAGTATAGATCCGATATTCAGAAAGTTCTATTCCGAAGAGAAGAAGGATTTTAAAATTCCTGTTACTGCTCCAGACTTGAATTCAGAGACAACATGGTACTATAAGTCAGCTTATTTAATTGATCAAAAGTGGAGTGTTGCTCAAAACGCAGTTAGACAAAAACATATTGATCAGGGGATTTCGTTTAACATTTATGTTCCGAATGGTGTGCAGGCAAGAGAACTATTGGACATACATGTACAAGCATGGAAATCGGGATTTAAGACCACATATTACTTACGGTCCACCTCAACGGATATAGAAGAATGTGAATCCTGTTCCAGCTGATAAATAATAAGGAGGCATTACGTTAATGACTGTATCTGTCCAATCACGTACAATAATGGATAAACATGCTCCAAATCGATCGACAGGGATTATTAATGGGAGAAGTTCAAATGTATTAAACTGGGATGATGTCAGATATTCCTGGGCATATCCAAAATATAAAAAAATGCTCGGAAATTTTTGGACACCTTTTGAAATAAATATGGCACAGGACCGAAAACAAATGCAGTCGCTGACCAATGATGAACAAGAAGCATTCTTAAAAATAATAGGATTGCTAGCACTGCTGGACAGTATTCAAACAGACTATGCCGGTAAGGTCGCTGATTACTTAACCGATTCAAGTATAAACGCACTAATGATTATTCTGGCGCAACAGGAGGTTATCCATAATCACTCTTATTCATATGTGCTTTCAAGCCTCGTGTCCAAGTCAGAGCAGGATGAAGTATTTGATTTTTGGCGAAATGAACCTGTCCTGGAAAAGCGAAATGACTTCATTACCAATGGGTATAAGGACTTTGTAGAAAGTCCTACGGTAGAAACTATGTTAAAGTCGATCGTCTATGACGTTATTTTAGAAGGTCTGTTCTTCTATTCAGGGTTTGCATTTTTCTACCATCTGGCACGAAATCAAAAGATGGTTGGAACATCCACCATGATTAACTATATTAACCGGGATGAGCAGATACATGTAGATTTATTCGTAAGAATTTATAAAGAGGTTTTAGCTGAGTATCCCGAATATGAAACAGATGAATTAGCAGCCTTTGTGCAGGATACATTCAAAGAAGCAGCTGATTTAGAGATTGAATGGGCAAACTATATCATAGGAGATAAAATTACAGGGATTAATATTCAGGATGTGGAAGCTTATATAAAATTTTATGCAAACATCCGCTGCAAACAGCTTGGCTATGAACGTCCATATCCAGAATACCGCAAAAATCCTTTGCGGTGGATTAAAGCCTATGAAGAAATAGACCTTGGTAAATCAGACTTTTTTGAACAAAAATCAAGACAGTATACGAAAGTGAATTATAACGATAACGGTTTTGATGATCTTTAAGTGTTAAAAGCAGCTTCTAGTGCAGAGGCTGCTTTTCTGCTAGTATAAAAAGAAAAAACTGAGGTGGATGTACAGTTGAATTGGAATATGAAAAACTTTCAGGATCTAACAAATGAAGAGTTATATGGCATTATGAAAGCTCGCGTCGATGTGTTTGTCATAGAGCAAGAATGTCCGTACGAAGAGTTGGATAATTATGATCAGGAAGCGAGCCATTTCTTTTTAACAATCGAGGATAAAATTGCAGCATATGTAAGAATTTTACCAAGCCATAAAAAATATGAAGAGGTGTCAATTGGTCGCGTATTAGTAGTTAAAACCTTTCGAGGAAACGGCTATGCAAAATTAATAATGGAAAAAGCGATGGATCATGTTGAGAATCAATGGCAGGAAAATACAATAAAAATTCAGGCTCAAAAATACTTACATACCTTTTATTCAAGCCTTGGATTTATTCAAATATCCGACGTATACCTGGACGATAATATACCTCACATTGACATGATTTGGGATAAAAACCAATAGCTTTTAACCGCATGAATGCTTGTCTTTTGCACAAATTATAGGTAGCACTAATATATATCTATATAAAGGGGGAAAAGACGATGCTTTCAAGTGATCAAGTATCATTTTTCAAAAACCAGTTAGTAAAAAGGCAGATGGAATTATTTGATCAAATGGAGTCGGAAGGTGAATACTCCAGGAGAAATCAAGAGCTCTCGAATTACGACAACCATCCTGCTGATATGGGAACGGAATTGTTTGACCAGCACCGGGATCAAGCGTTGTCACAGCATGTAGAAGTTGAATTAAAGGAGATTAATGAGGCATTATCTTCTATTGAGGAAGGAACGTATGGTATATGCCGAACGTGCGGAATTGATATTCCAATGGAAAGAATGCAAGCCATTCCAACAGCAGATCAATGTGTTCTTCATGCAGGCAGAGCAGGATTTGTAGCGTATCGGCCTGTTGAGGAAGATGTTTTAACGCCAGATATCCATCAGCATACAAACGAAACCCAAACTGGATATGACAGAGAAGATGCACTCCAGGAAGTCGGAAGATATGGTTCATCTGATACGCCATCAGACCTAGGTGGAAATCATGATTATGATAACTATGATGAAATGTATATAAACAGTGATGAAAATATAGGGATTGTGGATGATACTGAGGGTATTGGAACTGCTGAATTCGACGGCCATCCTACAGAATAAATGCACGATATTGGGGCAAAAAATTATTAATAATTCCACTTTCGCCCAAAGATAATCATGATGAATGCAAAACACTGTATTACTTGAAATATGGGTTGCTTGCGACGGATTACAAATATGTCTATTCCTAAAACATGTTGCTAGTTACTTTGTCGCTTTAGATATAATGCGACGTAACTTTATTACAAAAACTTGTTCTATTGCTGCCGTCCGGGATCGATACGGGCGGATGCTTTCCGCGGGCACGGCTTCAGTCTCCTTGCCCCGACAAGGGGTATGCCAACGTTGTCCGCAAAGGACGGGTTTAGTTGGCCTTCCTCTTAAAAATGCTTTTCTGCGGGGCCTTCAGACTCGTGCTGTTCCCGCAGGAGTCACCACCCTCCACTCACCAGGACTGGTAAAGCTTTTACGTATTTGTTTTTTCTTTAACTAGTGCATGTAGAAATAGCCGTGCTATCAGGGAGGCAGTTAATAAATCCTCGACATCCACATTTCGTCAAGAGATTGGAGCGGATGGCAGTCGACTCCTGCGGGAGAAAAGGCATAGGTTACTGAAAAAGAGAGAGATCTTTAAAATTTAATTTCTCACCTTTAACTAAGCATCTTCGAATATACGAAGACTCCTCGAAAAAGAAAAGTACTTTTTCTTCGTGCGATGCATTTTCAGGGAAGCTTTCCTTATCCTGTGGGAACAACGCGAGCTGAAGATCCCGCAGGAAAGCGGTTTTTGCTTATCCGAGGAAGCTGAAGCCGTGCCCACGGAAAGCGTAGTATATTCGAAGATGCGAAAATAGATCCACATATTTCGTGCCACACACAACTTTTCAGTGGCTACGAGGCTCACCAGCCGCCCTAAGGTGAGCGACTGCCATCAGCGGAAATCTCGTTGCTGATTCATCGTGGAAAATAACCAACTGTTAAGTCGCAGTATAGAGATTTTGTCAACTACAACTATGCTTTTAATCGAGTTTTGCAGCTAAGCTATTCAAACATAATTAAAAACTCTTGCCATTATATCTGACAAGAGTTTTTTATGTTATGGACCCATCATTCCGCCTGTGAATGGATTTAATAACTGTGCAGCTGCCGTAATTGCTGACTTCATTATTAGGCAAGCAGCAAGCATATTCAGAATATAAATCACAATTAATAAATAAATACGATCAAAGACTTTGGGTGGCTGTTCTAGCAGAATGAGCGTTGGAACAATGAGGATTGCACCTAAAATACTAGCTGAAATAACTATTGCACCAATAAAATAAAGACTAATGTACACTAAAAAATAGCCGACTATCAGTAACAGTGTCAAAGGCATTAAGTAACCACCATATTTCGCAACAGTGGAGCGAAAGGCGTAACCATTGCCTACCAATCGTAAGGCAGCAAAAGTCAGACCAATAAAAACCAAGAATAAAACATTTAACTTAAGGAATGGCCATAATAAACCATCCTTAAATGGTAGGGACTGCGCAGGTGTAGATGGATTGTTGGGTATCCCAATCCTATTGCCATAAATCAGCCCAAATAAGCTATCAACTATCATGTAATAGCCTATAGCAAACAGCAAGGAATAAATTGCAATTGAGAAAATACCAGATACGAAATCATTTTCATTTGCACGGTTAACATCACTTGGTTTTTTTATTATCGCAAGAAAAAAATGACCGAAATTAGCCGACATTGCTTTTATCTTTTCTGCTGCTGCATTGGTATGGTTCGTATCGTCGTTAGACTGAGGGGTGTGATCCGTGTGCTCGGAGTCAACAGAAGCAGCAGTTTCTTCTGAAGAATCCTGCTCACTCTCAGGAATCAGCGCACCGCAGTTCGTGCAGAATTTACCTTGTTCCGTTTGCTGAAAGCAGTTAGGACATTGCATAAAACTCACTTCCTTTAATATGTATTAGATACTTACTCTAATTATATTCGACATTGTCTTCTGAAAATCCTTGTATTTTGTATAGTTATGGAGAAGAAAAAAGGATGACCCAAATTGGATCATCCTTTTCCCTGTTTAGAAACTGCGCCATGCTTGACACAATAATTTTTTTATTGTTGTTGTGGTTGTTCCTGTGCCTGCTCTTGTAATGCGCGTTCTACTAATGTCAGTTCAACTGTCTGTGCTTCACCATTTCGGAAAATTTCTATTTCAACAGTGTCACCAATCTTAGTTTCTGTATATAAATACTTACGTAAATCTAAAATTGAAGTTATTTCCTGACCGTTAATTTTTGAAATGATATCGAACTGCTGCAGTCCTGCTTCATCAGCAGGTGATCCAGATTGTACCTTTGCCACTACCATTCCGTTTTGGATTCCTTCTGGTAGTTCAATTTGTCCGCGATATTGTGCCGGAACCTGCTGAAGGGATGCTGTACTGATTCCGATAAACGGACGAGCTACGTCACCTTCTTCTTTCAACTGCTTCATAATTGGAAGTGCTTCATCGATTGGAATGGCAAAGCCGATTCCTTCTACTGATTCTTTTGCAATTTTCATGGAGTTGATTCCAATTACCTCTCCATCCGTGTTTACTAGCGCTCCACCACTATTTCCAGGGTTAATCGCTGCATCTGTCTGAAGTACTTGTGTAACCCAATCTGGCTGGTTGTCTTTATTCGTGTCGATGCTAACTGAACGGTCTTTACCACTTATAATACCCTTTGTAACAGAGTTAGCGAAATTCTCACCAAGTGGATTCCCGATTGCAAATACTGTTTCTGCAACTTTCGTATTTTCAGATGAACCAAGTTTTGCAACTGTATCAATTTTACTGCCGTCAATCTCTAATACTGCTAAATCAGTAAATGGATCTGTTCCAAGTACTTTTGCCTCTATTTGAACATCGTTACTTAATACCACATTAACTTTTTCTGCACCTTCTACCACATGATTGTTTGTAACAACATATGCTTTTCCGTCTACTTTTTTATAAATAATACCTGATCCAGTTCCAGCTTTCTGACCAGGTGACCATACATTTTGCTGCTGGATGTTTGAGATGCCTACGACTGCTTCGGCCACTTCTTCTAAGTTTGTAGATACATCAGCATCTCCAGTAGCAACGGTTTGAGCTATTTCAGGTGCTCCACTATCCTGAGCACTTGTTGAGCTATCATTACTGCTGTTATTCAACGGGATAACATTGTTTGTGAATAATAGCACAACTACCACTGCTGCGATGATTCCACCTATTAATCCGCCAAATAAAACACCGGCACCAGATTTTTTTTGTTTTGGTTCTTTACTTTGAGGTTGAGTAGGTTTAGTTAAACCCGGGTTTTTTTCTTTCCGTTGGTACCTTGTTTCTGTTGTGTCGTCGTCATTAAGATTTATTTGATCAATATGAGATTCTTCTTGATTCTCATTGTAATTATCATTACGTTCCATTAACTATCACCCTTTTACGTGTATTAGCTCTAGCGCCTATGTCTACAGCGCTTTTGCTTCTTTCTATATTCCATATACTACACGGTTTCTTCGGCATTACTTTGTTATAAATGTGGAAAAAGTATGTAAGATACCATTTCACGTCAGCTGCTTTCTAAAACATTTCAAATGTTTTTTAGAAGATTGTGTTTCCATATTAGTATGCACAGGGCGCTAGTTATGTAAAAATATACCTAGAGAAAAAAAGTGAAGAGGGAGTGTTTAATCATGAATTATCATATTGGTGTTGTGGAAGATGATCCGAATATCCAGAATATAGTTTCAGCATATTTAAAAAAAGAAGGATTTACGATAACCGTATCAGACACAGCAGAAAACGCATGGGAATTATGGGAAACGCAACCACCTGATATGTGGATTTTAGATATAATGCTTCCAGGAATGGACGGGTATGATTTTTGTAAAAAGATTCGAGAAGAGAGCGATGTCCCTATTATTATTATCTCTGCAAAGGATGAAGAGATTGATAAAATACTCGGAATTGAATTAGGAGGGGACGATTATTTAACAAAACCATTTAGTCCTCGTGAACTAGTGGCTCGAGTAAAGCGGTTATTTAAACGATCAAAACCTGCAGCCCAAGAGAATGAACAGGAGCTGGATAAAATTAAGCTAGGTAACATGCTTATCCGGAAGAATGATCGTCGCCTGTTCTGGAAAGGACAGGAAATTGAAATTACTACGAAGGAATACGAGATGCTGCTTTTATTTACAGAAAACGTAAATCGTGCCTTCTCAAGAGAAGAGTTGTTAGTCAAAATCTGGGGTGACGATTACTTTGGCAGTGACAGAGCAGTCGACGACTTAATAAAACGCATCCGCAAAAAACTGGATGATATTCAGCTTGAAACAGTCTGGGGTTATGGATATCGTCTGCGAAGTGAAGAGGAATAGGTATGAAACTTCAATATCAGTTAAATATTGCTTTTACAACCTTACTTCTCATCATTATGTCTGTGACAGGATTTGTTATTTATTCCTTAATTCTGGATTTACTCATACAAGACGAGAAGGCGGAATTGGAACAAAAAGGAGAGATTCTTGTCCAATTGCTGAACAGGGAGAGTGACCAGCCAAGGGTTGATCAATTCAGTGGATTTCTGGAGGATCAAAATCTGCAGATAATCTTGTATAATCGTGCAGAGAATCAGGTACTTGATGCCACGATGTCTGAGCAGATTATTAAAGGTTTTTTATCTGATAATGATTTTTCAAATACAGATAAAGAATTATGGAGTTTTGGGAATGATAAGTATGTCACCTCAAGAATTCTTTTTTATCCGGAAGCTACTGGGCTTGAATTAATTCTTTTAACGCCATTAGACGAACTGCAGGCAGTCCAACAGAACTTTATCAGTAAGCTGTTTATTGTTTTTGTGGTAGGAGCTATTTTCGCTGTGATTTTAAGTTATTTTTTCACAAATAAATTAGTTACGCCGTTAACCCGTTTAAAATGGCAGCTAAAAAAAGTTGAAAAACGACAATTTGATAAGATTGAATCAATAAAAGCTACAGGCGAAATTAAAGAGGTAGAAGAAAGTGTTTTTGAAATGGCGAATGAATTGCAGCGGTATATGAAGTCACAGCAAACGTTTTTCCAGAACGCCAGTCATGAATTAAAAACACCATTAATGACGATACAAGGATATGCAGAAGGAATTCGCGACGATATCTTTGATCAGGCAGAGAAGGAAAAAGGGCTTGAAGTTATGGTGACCGAGGTTAGCAGATTAAAGAAGATCATAAATGAAATGATTCTTTTGGCGAAGCTCGATTCAGAACAAACCTCGTATGAACCCGAGGATATATATTTAAAGGATATAGTGGACCAGGTAATGGATCGTGCGCTGCCAATAACAAATGAAAAAGGAATTCAGATTTCAAACCAGGTAGATGAAACACTTTATGTCTTTGCAGATCCTGAAAAGCTGCTGCGAGCCTTTTTAAATATAACGTTTAATGGGATTCGTCATGCAAACTCACAAGTGTTTATTACCGCTCGGCAAATAAATCGAATGATTACGATTAGTATTGAGGATGATGGGGAAGGGATTGATAAGGAACTAATCCCTCATATTTTCCATCGCTTCATTAAAGGGAAGCAAGGAGAAACTGGGCTCGGACTAGCTATTGCACGTGCGATTGTAGAACAGTCAGGTGGTAATATAACTGTTGGAACGTCAGATCTTGGTGGGGCAAAATTCATTATTGCCTTTCCTGAAAAGAAAATTTTGAAATAATGAGAAACTGTGATATAATGTTATAGTTTGAGTTATCTGTAACGGAAGAGGAGCGTACTAATATGCAATTAAGAGAAGATGTACGGAATATCGCGATTATCGCCCATGTTGATCATGGTAAAACAACACTTGTGGATCAATTACTAAAATACTCGGGTACTTTTCGTGAAAATGAACAAGTGGAAGATAGAGCTATGGATTCCAATGATATTGAGCGTGAGCGCGGAATTACGATTCTCGCTAAAAACACAGCGATTAAATATAATGACTTAGCGATCAATATTTTAGATACCCCAGGTCATGCCGATTTTGGTGGAGAAGTGGAACGTATCATGAAAATGGTTGACGGTGTATTATTAGTCGTTGATGCGTATGAAGGATGTATGCCACAAACAAGATTTGTTTTAAAGAAAGCATTAGAACAAAAACTTACTCCAGTAGTAGTTTTAAATAAAATTGACAGACCAGGAGCTCGTCCGAATGAAGTAATCGATGAGGTATTAGATCTATTCATCGAACTTGGAGCGGATGATGAACAATTGGAATTCCCTGTTGTCTATGCGTCAGCATTGAACGGTACATCAAGTGATGAACCGGATGAACAACAGGAAACAATGGATCCAGTATTCAAGACTATTCTTGAAAACATTCCAGCACCAGCCGATACTTCGGATGAACCATTACAATTTCAGGTAGCGTTACTTGATTATAATGATTATGTTGGAAGAATTGGTGTCGGTCGTGTTTTCCGTGGAACTATTAAAGTAGGACAGCAAGTTGTTCTTATGAAGGAAGACGGCACACAAAAAGCTTCACGTATAACAAAATTGTTTGGTTTCATCGGATTGAAGCGTATTGAAATACAAGAAGCAAAAGCAGGAGATATTGTTGCTATTGCTGGTCTTGAGGATATCAATGTTGGGGAAACAATTTGCCCGCAGGATCATCCAGAAGCATTACCATTCTTACGTATTGATGAGCCAACTTTACAAATGACTTTCTTAACAAATAATAGTCCATTTGCAGGTAGAGAAGGTAAATATATCACGTCAAGAAGAATTGAAGAGCGTTTATTGAAACAGTTGGAAACCGATGTAAGTCTTCGGGTTGATCCGACAGATTCACCTGACGCATGGATTGTTTCCGGTCGTGGAGAATTACACTTATCTATCCTGATTGAAAATATGCGACGTGAGGGCTATGAATTACAGCTTTCTAAGCCGCAAGTAATTATCAAAGAAATTGACGGACAGAAATGTGAACCAATTGAGCGTGTGCAAGTAGACGTTCCTGAAGAATACACTGGTGGCGTTATGGAATCACTTGGAGCCCGTAAAGGTGAAATGATTGATATGATTAACCATGGTAATGGTCAAGTTCGTATCGACTTTAAGGTTCCTTCACGTGGATTAATCGGTTATTCTACTGAGTTCATGTCCCAAACACGTGGTTACGGTATATTAAACCATACGTTTGAAGCATATGAACCACTTGTTAAAGGTCAAGTTGGCGGCAGATCGAAAGGTGTTCTTGTTGGACTTGAAAATGGAAAAGCTTCAACATACGGCATCATGCAGCTGGAAGACCGTGGTGTGATTTTTGTTGAACCAGGTACAGAGCTGTACGCAGGTATGATCGTTGGGGAACATAACCGCGACAACGATTTAACTGTTAATATCACGAAAGAAAAACATTTAACAAACGTTCGTTCAGCAAACAAAGACCAAACGTCTACAATCAGAAAAACAAGAGTAATGTCACTCGAGGAATCAATTGAGTACTTGAATGACGATGAATATTGTGAAGTTACCCCTGAATCAATTCGTTTGCGTAAAAAGATTTTGAATAAAAACGAACGTGAAAAGGCAGCAAAGAAAACGAATATCGGTTAATAAAACGAATAACCCTAATGAGGTATCACCTCATTAGGGTTATTTTTGTATTTGGAAGGGAAGACCATAATTAAGATTGAAGTATACAGGCAGTAGGAGGTAGTGGATCATGCGGGTACTTTTTGCTTTATCTTTCGTTTTTGTTTTATTGGTCGGTTGTTCAGAACCGACGGAGGAAACTGTTGAACCGGAGGAAGAAACGAGAGCAAAGATGAAAGTTATTGCCGAAAATTTAAAGGTTCCATGGGAAATTCAGCGAGTGGATGGTACGTTTTATATCAGTGAACGGACTGGTTCAATTGTAATTGTAAAGGATGGTGTGCAGGCAAGAAAGGCAGTTAATTTTGAAAAGAATATTTCAAATCAGTCTGAAGCAGGGCTATTAGGCATTGCAATTCCATCAAATTTTGCAGAAAAGAATGTGGCATATGCCTATTACTCCTATCAGGAAAATGGAAGCTACTTTCAGCGTGTAATCAAAATGAAAGAAACGGACGCCTCTTGGGTGGAGACGGAGATCCTATTGGATGAAATTCCTGGGGGAGAGTTTCATCAAGGTGGAAGAATAGCGATTGGTCCTGACCAGAAATTATACATTACAACAGGTGATGCTACTAATGAGAAAAGCGCACAGGATTTGAATAGCCTTGCTGGAAAGATAGTACGAATGAATATGGATGGTTCCATTCCCACAGACAACCCATTCGATAATTCATATGTCTTTACGTATGGCCACCGAAATCCCCAAGGATTATCCTGGGATGAAAATAATTCGCTTTATGCAACAGAACATGGATCAAGCGCCTTCGATGAAATTAATAAAATTGAAAAAGGTCAAAACTACGGATGGCCAGTAATCCGTGGAGACGAGTCAAAGAAAGGTATGACTGAACCGATTGTCCATTCAGGAAAATCAACTTGGGCACCATCTGGCATGGCTTATTTTAAAGGTCATTTCTATTTTGCCTCTTTAAGAGGAGAAGGAGTTCGCAGGTTTAACCCTGACACTGAACAGGTTGAACTGATTATGGATGGAATAGGACGAGTGCGAGATGTATTTGCAGCTGAAAATGGAATATATTTTATAACCAATAATACAGATGGTCGAGGAAATGCAGCGGAGAACGATGATAAATTGATTTTTGTACCGAAAGGAGAATAACGAAATTTTCAGGGACTGAAATAGCTGAATAAACCCGCACTCCATTGCTGCAGTTGACACAAAATCTATATACTGCGATGTAACATTAGGTTTATTCTTAAATATACTCTAAAGCTGCCGTCCAGGATCGCTGCGGGCGGATGCTTTCCGCGGGCACGGCTTCAGTCTCCTCGAGAAAATGCAGTGCACCCCTATAGTTGGACACCCAATTAACAATAGGAGGTGCCTGGATGAGAAAGATGACAGAGAAGGAAAAACACGATGTTGTGCAACGTTATATAAAAGAGAGTTATAGTTATCGGGGCTTAGCGAAAGAAAGCGGGATTGACGAATCTGTATTACGCTATTGGGTAAAATTATATGAGTATCATGGAAATCAAGCTTTTCAATTTCCCTATACAAACTATACGCCAGCCTTTAAGCTAGATATAATTACGTTTATTGAAGAGAAGAATTTCTCTCTTCGAGAGGCATCGGCGATCTTCCACATTCCTGATCCTGCTATGGTTCGGAAGTGGAAGAAAAAGTGGGAGACTGGTGGATTCGATGCCCTTAAACCAACACGGAAGGGGAATCCCCATATGACAGCACATCAAAAGAAAAATTCGAAGAATGAAAAACCTGCTAAGGATCCTATAGAGGAAATGCAAAAAGAACTGGAACACTTGCGTATGGAGAATGCCTATCTAAAAAAGTTGAGAGCCTTAGTTCAAAACAAGGAAAAATCACCAAACAAGACAAAGCGAAAGTAGTCTATGAACTAAGGGTCGAATTCGCGGTAAAAAAACTTATAAAGTTGGCAGGTATTCCGCGGAGTACCTACTACTACTGGGTAAAAACATTTAATCGAGCTGACAAAGATACCACATTAAAGTCATTGATCCAATCGATTTATCATGAACATGATGGACGGTATGGCTATCGTCGCATTCAATTAGAATTAGCAAATAAGGGATACCTAGTGAATCACAAAAAAGTGCAGCGATTAATGAAGGCGTTAGGCTTGAAAAGCCTTGTTCGCATAAAGAAATACCGTTCGTATAAGGGCAAAGTTGGTAAGACTGCTCCCAATATCTTAAATCGCGATTTCAAGGCGGAAAAACCAAATGAAAAATGGGTGACCGACATTACAGAATTTAAATTATTCGGAGAGAAACTTTACTTATCTCCTGTTCTTGATTTATTTAATGGCGAAATTATCTCCTACACGATTGGTTCTAGACCAACCTACTCCCTAGTCTCCGACATGTTAGAAGCGTCTTTGGAGCGCATCACGGATAATGATGAACTGATTATCCACTCGGATCAGGGGTGGCACTACCAGATGAAAAAATACCGCCAAGCTCTAGAGGAACGTGGCATCACACAAAGTATGTCACGAAAAGGAAACTGTTATGACAACGCCGTTATTGAAAATTTCTTCGGAATTATGAAATCTGAATTTCTTTATCTCAACCAATTTGAAAGCATAGATCACTTCAAACAAGAGCTAGTAGAATATATGGATTACTATAATAACAAACGAATAAAAACAAAATTAAAAGGAAAGAGTCCGATTCAATACCGAACTCTTTCCCAACAAGCAGCTTAACGAAAAATCTGTCCAACTTTTCGGGGTCACTTCAAACCCACTCTGCGGGGCCTTCAGACTCGTGCTGTTCCCGCAGGAGTCACCGCCCTCCGCTCACCAGGACTGGTAAAGCTGTTTATGTCTTTGCTGTAAACTATTGCATTCTGAGAGAGATATAGCGATCGAGGGTGGATCGGATCTTATAAATCCGTGACATCAAACTCTAATCTAGAGATTGGAGCGGATGGCAGTCGACTCCTGCGGGAGGAAAGGCATAGGTGAGACCCCGGAGTGCGACAGCACGAGGAGGCTCACCAGCCGCCCGCGGAAAGCGACTGTCATCAGCGGAAATCTCGTTGCTGTTACATCGCAGTTTATTTCAAAAGTGGGAAGTTATGTCGCAGCTTACATCAATTACGACAAAGTAAATAGCTACAAGTTTTGTGGAAATCCATATTTCAATGCTACAAGTACTGCGGTTTATTGAATTCAGCAAGATTATCTATGTGCAAAAGTGGAGTGAATAAATCTTGCACTCAAAAAGTTGTTGTCGAATGAAAGCCCTTGCAAAACATGTATATACAAGTTATACTGTTTTCTGGAACATGTATATACAAGTTAATAATTAATAGTGAAAAGGGAGTCCTTTCTATGAGTAATAATAAAGAAATTATTTATGCCCCCATTAATGGGCAAATTAAGCAATTAGAAGCTGTTCCAGATCCTACTTTTTCGGAAAAAATGATGGGTGACGGACTGGCGATTGAACCAACAGACGGTAAAGTAGTTGCACCTTTTGATGGTACAGTTGTTAATTTATTTCCGACAAAGCATGCGGTTGGCCTTGAAAATGAATCGGGTGTTGAGGTTTTAATACACATCGGTTTGGAAACAGTTGCGCTTGATGGCGAAGGTTTTGAAGCGCATGTGGCACAAGGAGATAAAGTAAAGGCTGGAGATCCGCTTATAACCTTTGACTTAGATTTCATTAAAGAAAAAGCTAAAAGTACAATTACTCCTGTAATTATTACAAATGGAGACGTACTGGAGATGCTTGATAAAACAGAAGACAGTGTGGTTCAAGCAGGTAAATCCATTTTATTTCATACCGCTTTAAAACGTAAAACCAAAAGCAGCAAAACAAGTGGACATAGTAAAGATGCGCAGGATATTGTGGCTGCAATTGGTGGCAAAGAGAACATAAATGTTGCAACACATTGTGTTACAAGACTTCGTTTTGCTTTAGCTGATCAGGACAAGGTTGATAAAGAAGCACTGGAAAACCTTGATATTGTAAAAGGATCTTTTTTATCTAATGGTCAGTTCCAGGTCGTAATTGGACAAGGTACGGTTGATAAAGTTTATGCTGCAATGATAAAAGAGACTGGTATGGAGGAAGCGAGTAAAGACGATGTGAAAGCTGCCAGTGCGCAAAAACAAAATCCACTGCAGCGAGGAATTAAAACGTTAGCTGACATTTTCATACCTATCCTTCCAGCTATTGTAACTGCTGGTTTATTAATGGGTATTAATAATATTTTGGTTAATCCAGTATTCTATGAGGATGCATCGATAGTTGAGGTTCACCCAGAATGGGCTGGAATTGCAAGTATGATTAATATTATCGCGAATACAGCCTTAGTCTTCTTACCCGCACTGATTGGTTGGGCAGCGGTGAAGAAGTTCGGAGGGAGTCCAATTCTTGGTATTGTCCTTGGTTTGATGATGGTACACCCTGATTTACTGAATGCGTATGCTTATGGTGACGCATTGAAAGAAGGAACGATTCCTAAATGGAACCTATTTGGATTTGAAGTAGATAAGATAGGTTATCAGGGTCAGGTTCTCCCAGTATTATTTGCTTCTTATGTTTTAGCAAAAATTGAAGTGTTTATGAGGAAAAAAGTTATCGATTCCTTACAATTGTTAATCGTTCCACCAGTTGCATTGCTTGTGACAGGATTTTTAACTTTCGTGTTAATTGGTCCAATTATGTTCGCAATCGGAAATTCTATTACAGACGGAATTGTATTCATGTTTGACACATTCCCGATTGTCGGGGGACTTGTCTATGGTGCGATTTATGCTCCATTAGTTATTACAGGTATGCACCACACATTATTGGCAGTTGACGTGCAGTTGATTGGATCCACAGGAAGTACATTCCTATGGCCGATATTAGCGCTGTCCAACATTGCACAAGGTGCAGCAGCATTTGCAATTTGGCTAGCAGCGAAGAATGATAAACTAAAGGGTCTATCACTAACTTCAGGCATCTCGGCATGGCTTGGAATCACCGAACCGGCTATGTTTGGTGTGAATTTACGCTTTAAATATCCATTTGTGGCGGCAGTTATTGGTTCGTCAATAGCTGGAGCTTTTATAACGTTTCAAGGTGTGAATGCCGAATCAATTGGTATCGGAGGTATCCCAGGATTCCTATCCATACAGGATGCGATGGGCTCGTTCTTTATCGGAATGGCTGTGGTTGTTGTAATTCCATTCTTAATTACGTATTTAATCGCTTTACGGAAACTAGAAAAATAATACAACGAGGTGTTTCAAATGACAGAACCGTGGTGGAAAAAGGCAGTAGTATATCAGATTTATCCAAAGAGCTTTCAGGATACCACTGGTAATGGCTTAGGTGATATTCAAGGGATTATCTCCCGGCTTGATTATTTGAATAAGCTGGGTGTCGATGTTTTATGGCTGACACCAGTTTACCAATCACCGCAAAAAGATAATGGCTATGACATCAGTGACTATTTTTCAATTGATGAAATGTACGGGACAATGGCTGATTTTGATGAATTGCTTCACGAAACACATAAACGTGGAATGAAATTAATTATGGACTTAGTAATCAATCATACGTCCACTGAAAATCAATGGTTCGTTGAATCTGCTAAATCGAAAGACAATCCATATCGCGACTTTTATATATGGAAAGATGCAAAAAATAACGCAGAGCCAACCAACTGGAAATCTAAGTTTGGCGGTTCTGCATGGAAATATGATAAAGGAACGGATCAGTACTTTCTCCATCTGTTTGATAAGACGCAAGCAGACTTGAACTGGAAAAACGAAACAGTTCGTGAAAAGCTGTACGATATGATGCATTTTTGGGCAGATAAAGGAATCGATGGCTTCCGTTTAGATGTTATAAACCTTATCTCGAAAGACCAGAGCTTTCCTGACGACCATGAAGGTGATGGACGAAAGCATTACACAGATGGACCAAAAATTCATGAATATTTGCACGAGATGAATCAGGCCGTGTTTTCAAAACGTGACATGATGACTGTTGGCGAAATGTCATCAACTACGCTTGAAAATTGTACGCGCTATACGAATCCTGATCGTAATGAATTGGACATGACCTTTCAGTTTCATCACTTAAAGGTAGATTATCCAAACGGACAGAAATGGGCAACAGCTCCATTCGATTTTCAAGCATTAAAACAAATACTTTCTGATTGGCAGGTAGGTATGCATGAAGGAAATGGGTGGAATGCATTATTCTGGTGTAACCATGATCAGCCGCGTGCAGTCTCAAGGTTCGGCAGCGATTCCGCTTACCGGGTTGAGTCAGCAAAAATGCTCGCGACGACTATCCATATGATGCAGGGGACACCATATATTTATCAGGGTGAAGAAATCGGGATGACTAATCCAAGGTTCTCAAGCCTCGAAGATTATCGTGATGTAGAGTCCTTAAATGCTTATAACGAATTAAAAGCAAATGGAAAATCGGATGAAGAAATTATAGCGATCCTTCAGCAAAAATCACGCGACAATGCACGTACACCAATGCAATGGTCGGAAGCTAATCATGCAGGATTTACAAACGGAACGCCATGGATTTCTGTGGCAGATAACTATCCGCACATCAATACGGAACAGGCGCTGCAGGATCAAGATTCCGTTTTTTATCATTATCAGAAGCTAATCAAGCTGAGAAAAAGTATGGATATTATGACGTATGGTGATTATCAGTTATTGTTTAAGAATCATCCGCAGATTTTTGCTTATTCCCGTAACTTTAAGGGTAAAACGCTCACGATTATTAATAATTTCTACGAAGATGAAATCACAATAGAATTGCCTTTCACAGAAGGTAATGTGGTCGTTTCAAATTACAGCGATTCTTCTGATACAGGTCTAAACAACCTTACTTTAAGACCGTATGAATCGATTGTATATGAGACACCAACTGGAGAGTAGCCGTGCAGAAGAAATACATGACTATATACCAGGACCTTGTGAAAAAAATAAGCGACAACGAATGGGCGGAGCAATCCTTACTTCCATCTGAAAATGAAATGACCGAAGCGTATTCTACATCGAGAGAAACAATTCGCAAAGCGTTGAATCTATTAGCGCAGGATGGGTATATTCAGAAAATCAGGGGAAAAGGGTCCGTCGTAATTAACATGAATAAATTTGATTTTCCTGTGTCGGGCATTGTAAGTTTCAAAGAATTAGCTGCGAAGCTTCAGGTTACAACCAGGACGGTTGTACATGAACTTGGTCTTGCGGTTGCTGCAGAAAAATTACAGCAATTGCTGCAGCTTAAGCAATCGGAAAAAGTTTGGTCTGTAACTCGAACTCGTATTATTGATGGAGAGAAGGTTATTCTTGATAAAGATTTTTTAAACGCATCGGTGGTACCATCAATTACTGAAGCGATTTGTGAAGACTCCATCTATAGTTATCTTGAAAGTGACCTCGGATTAAAAATAAGTTTTGCGAGAAAAGAAATTGTAGTAGAGGAACCAACTGCTGAAGATAGAGAATACCTTGACTTAGAAGGATTCTCGAATATTGTGGTTATAAAGAGTCTGGTTTATCTTGACGACGCAAGCTTATTTCAGTACACAGAATCAAGACATCGACCAGATAAGTTCAGGTTTGTGGATTTTGCCCGCAGAATTAATAAATAATAGAAGAAGCTGTAAGCATCTCATAGATGCTTACAGCTTCTTTACATTGATTTGGATCGCTTAGGTTTCTTCTCATTTGGTATATACTTAGTAAAATAAACAGCAAATATTAAACTGATAAATGATAGACCCCATGAAAGGGTACCACTTAGCCGGAAATCAAATTGCAGGCCAATGAATAATATAATTCCGCTAAGTACAATAAACAAGGTAGTTAAATAACGCTTCATTCCTAACACCTCAGGTAAGTAATGTATAAACACATTCCTATTATTTATATCATATTTTAACGTCAATGAGAACGTTCGGAAGATAATTTAACCTGCCCTTAACTAAATTGTAATGCTCCTTAATGACCAGCTACATCTCTTTTAGAGAAGAAGAACCATGTGAGCACTAAGAAGATTACATAATATACAATAAGAACACCGATGGAGAACCCAAGCGTCATTCCTTCTAACATAGGTGTACCAGTAACATACTGCTCTAAGTCAGTATTCGCAAAAAGGATATATTTTGCCCATTCTTTGTCAGCGAAAAAGCCTACAATGGCAGTCCCGGCAAACATAAGGAAAATCGCTGTTCCGATTGCTAGCGAGCTTTGACGGAAAATAGTCGAAATCATTAATGCGAACGTGGTCATCACTAATAGCGTAACGAGCTGTAATCCATATCCCGCAAAAATCAGACCAATAACTGAAACTTGTTCAAATGACCCACGAGCATCCGTAACTATCTGCGGATCAAAGCTGTTAATTCCGAAAAATACTGCACCAACAATAAAGGAAAGCACTAGTACAAATAGTAATGTCCATAAAGCAAATAACAATACGGAAACATATTTGGAAGCTAATATTTTTGTTCGCGATATTGGTCGAATTAATAACAGCTTAATCGTTCCCCACTTATATTCATTGGCGACAATTCCTGCTGCAACTATAATCGTAAATAATGTCACAAGTGAAAGCAGGAATTCATTCTCATGGATAAATTGCCATCCATCATAGTTCGCTGGCATAATATCATTTTCTAAATAGTAATTGTTTTTTTCAAGTGTAGGGTCGGTAAAACCCTTCATCATTTCATTGTCTTTCATTTCTTCCATACCTTTTTTAATCTCTGCATTTTCATCCTGCAGTGTCTGACGCCACGTATCTTCTTCATAGGTTGGGTGAATATCGTCGTAAAAGTTGCCTATTACACCTAAACCAATAATAATAATACCCAAAATAATGTACATGGCCCACGTGGATTTACGTATATATGTTTTAATTTGTTCGTTTTTAACTAGTTGAAAGAAATTACTCAATTTTATTCTCTCCAATCAAATCAAAGAATTTTTCCTCTAATGTAGATTTTGATACTCCAACCTGATAGATGGAAATCTGGTTATTAACCAGTGTTTGAATGTAGACAGGTATGTCTTTTTTATTACCTTGAAATGAGATAGAATTCTCAACAAGATGCGGTTCTAGTTCATGATGCGTTTTTAATAATTCAATTGCTTTTTCAGTAGGATCAACCTCTATGTTAATATGGTGTGCTTGTTTATCATCAGAAGTCTCATTCAAATGCTGCGTCGTAATTAATTCTCCGTTTTTAATAATTCCAATTCGATCACACATTTGCTCGATCTCTGCAAGTAAGTGACTGGAAATAATGACAGCAACATTCTCTGATTCTGCAAGGCTGCGTATATACTTGCGAATCTCACGGATGCCTGCCGGGTCTAGCCCGTTTGTTGGTTCGTCCAGAATTAATACAGAAGGTTTATGTAATAATGCCTGTGCTATACCTAGGCGCTGACGCATACCAAGCGAATATTTACCAGTTCGTTCTTTAATTGGTTTCTCTAAACCTACTAATTTTACAACTTCTTGAATTCGATCTTTTGTTACACCTGGAATCATTCGTGCATAATGCTGAAGGTTCTGCAACCCGCTCATAAATGGATACATCTCTGGGTTTTCGACAATCGCACCAACTTCACGAATTGCTTCTTTATGGTTTGTCTTAATACTGTTTCCAAGGATTCGAATGTCGCCTTCAGTTATGTTCATCAGGCCGACCATCATTCGAATTGTAGTTGTTTTACCAGCACCATTCGGGCCAATAAAGCCAAATACTTCCCCTCTGTTAATCGTAAACGAAAGTCCCTTAATAATTTCTTTTTTACCAATTTTTTTATGCACATCAATAAGTTGCATAGCTGGTTCAGTCATAAGTATTGCCTCCTATTCTCTATCTGTTAGTATTACGGTTTATTGTGTAGAAATGTTTCAGTTGTTTATAATTTTTTCATAGTTGCTCAGAATTAGATATGCTTTCATGAAAAAAGCCCCCTTACAATATTGTAAGAAGGGACTGTAATCTGTTATTATTCATTAACCTTCACGTTTTGCCTCTCTAACCTTTGGCTTTCGATAGCCTCCAGCCATGTCAGCTTTCTTAAATTCTTTCGTATATAATACCTCTTGTGCGTCTGAAAGCTGTTTGTTTTTCGTCGGTTGATATTGAGTTCTACTCACTTTAATCCATCCTTCCAACAGTTTTTTTAATCTGTTAATATTCCATTCCCGTGGTGTACAGATTAAAACGTAGGATTTCAGAAGTACAATTAATAATTGCTCAAGAAAGTGATCCATTTGCTGTTTACGTCCGTATACTATGTGAGAAATTAAATTTTCGAATGGGTTTACAATCTCTCCATTTGGTGCAGTTATGATATGATAAGTCTATATATCTTTTCAAAAGGAGAATGTTATGCGCGAAGCAGATGTTGAACTATTCAATCGAGCACAAGAACAAGATGAACATGCGCTGGAACAGCTATACGACCGTTATGAAAAGCTGCTTTTTTCGTTTTCATTCCGAATGACTAATAATAAATTTCTTGCAGAAGAAGTAGTGCAGGATGTATTTACAAAAATATGGTCAAAACAACGGAATTTTGATGAATCGAAAGGCAAGTTTTCTTCCTGGTTATTAACTGTAACACGTAACGCTACAATTGATATGCTAAGAAAAAAGAAGGAAACACCATATGAAATAGATGAACGGGATGCGCTTCACGATTTGGGTCCTTCTACTGAAGATCAGATAGAATGGAAGGAAAAAAGTGAAGAAATCCGTGAGGCAGTGACTCACCTGACAAGTGAGCAGCAGCAAATAATAGAATTATTTTATTTTAAAGGAATGTCACAGGCAAAAATAGCTGAAGCCTATAATATTCCTCTAGGAACTGTTAAAGGGAGAGTTCGTTTAGCGTTGAAACATCTGCGTGGTATACTGTCTCCTGTGAACGAAAGGGGGGTTCAGGATGATGTCTAATAAATGTGATTTGTTGCTTGATTATTTTAATAACCAGCTAACAAGAGAAGAACAAGAAGAATTTGAGTTACACCTTTTAGCATGTGAGGAATGTCAAGAAGAGCTTTCAGAGCTGCAGCAATTAACAGAAGACCTTCCATATAGCAGTGAAGCTATCGAGCCGCCAAGTGGTATGAAGGACCGAGTGTTATCAAATGTATTAAACGAAGCGACTAATTCTGAATCTGTAGTTGAAACTGAAGAAAAAGAAATAAATAATGTTACACCAATAAACGGGTGGAACGAGCCAAAAAAACAGAAAAAAAGTGGTTTGGTTAAACCGTTAATCGCAGCAGTATTAACAATTTCTTTAGTAGGAAACGCTGCAGCATTTATCTATTTATCCGATGAGGATGACGATTCGGAAACCACAACTGAACCAGAAGACCCGTCACTTGATGAAATTCAAAAGATGGTGTCACTCAGTCCATCAGAAGGAATCAGTGCAGAAGCGACTGCAATGATGATTGAACAAAACAGTAAAACAAACCTGGTAGTTCAAGCTAATGACTTGCCCGAACTTGAAGGAAATGAAACCTATCAGGTGTGGGTCCTGGAAGATGGAAAACCATACCGGGCTGGTACATTTGTTTCCAATGAAAATGGAAATGGTGCTGTCTCCTTTATTATGAATTACGAAGGAAAACATCAGTGGGATACAATTGCAATCACAAAAGAACCTGATGCAAACAGTCAAACACCACAAGGCGACATAGTATTAAGCTCACCGTTATCGTAAGAAATATAAAATGAGATGCAGGGAAACTTGCATCTCATTTTTTTTGGTTAATTTTAAGTAAACCAGAAAACACGCGGGGTTATGATATTAACGCGCAATGATGGTTTCGCCCCGCGCATAGTAACGTCGAAATCGCGCGTCCCTCGACAAAAAACGCGCACGATCTCACTGGTGCGCGAAATTTACTATGGTTCGTGCGATTTTGTTCCATAATTGCGCGATTATTGCTGAATATGGCACGAATCAAAAATAAAATTAAAATATTTCCTCCTCTTGAACCGTTGATGCACAAGCTTTTCATTGCTGGTTCCCCAAAGTCATTTAATTTTTTTCAATAAATAATGATCCAATTCTATTTCATCTTCGTTAGCTTAGTAGAATCATATAAAAACAAGAAGGAGATGTTATTAAGATGAATTGGAAAAAAGCATTAGTAGTAGCACCAATGAGTGCGGCAATTTTATTCTCAGCAAATGGAGGATTAGTAAGCGCAGAAACAATGGAAAAACCGACAGTAGATAATGCAGCGGTTGATCTAAGAGCTACATTAGGTTCATTACTATCAGAACATGGTAACTTAGCAATTATTGCAATGCGTAAAGGCGCTGAAGGTGCAGAAGACTTTAATGCAGCAACTGCTCAGCTAAGTGAAAATACTCAAGCGTTATCTGATGCTATTGCTTCCGTATACGGCGAAGAAGCAGGTCAAGCGTTTCATGACATGTGGAGTGCACATATTGGCTATTTTGTAGATTATGTAAAAGCAACTGGAGCAAAAGATGAAGAAGCAAAACAAGCAGCTCTAGATGAATTATCTCAATACCGTCAGGACTTCTCAGCATTTCTTGACAAAGCTACTGAAGGACGTGTAGAGGCTGATGCATTAGCAGAAGGTCTACAAACTCACGTTAATCAATTAATTGGAGCATTTGACGCGTATGTTGCTGGAGACTATGAAAAAGCATATAGTCATCAAGCAGATGCAAGAGCTCACTTGTATATGACAGCTAAAGGTCTTTCAAGTGCAATTACAGCTCAGTTCCCTGAGAAATTTGACAATCAAATGGCTGTAACACCAGCGGCTGACCTTCGATTAACGCTAAACAATATCCTTTCAGGTCACGTAGCATTTGCTGTAACAGCAATGCAAAACGGAATTGAAGGCGAAGAATCTGCAGATATCTTTAAAGCAAATGCAGCGCAATTATCTGCTAATACAGATAAACTTTCAGCGGCTATCGGATCTGTATATGGCGATGAAGCTGAAGCTAAATTTAAAGAAATGTGGACTGAACACATTGGCTACTTTGTAGACTATGTGAAAGCTACTGCAGCTGAAGACGAAGAAGCAAAACAAGCTGCACTAGATAATTTATCACAATACCGTGAAGACTTTTCAGCATTCATGGCAACAGCTACAGATGGTAACGCACCAGCTGACGTTGTAGCAGAAGAATTACAAGATCATGTTAATCAACTAATTGGATCATTTGATGCTTATGCAGCAGGTGACTATGATGAAGCTTATAACAAGTTCCATGATGGTTATGCTTATGCTAATGAGATTTCAAAATCACTATCTGGTGCTATTGTAACTCAATTCCCAGATAAATTTGCATCAGATATGCCTTCTGAAATGCCAAAAACTGGTTTCGCACCAGCTGGAAACAATGACATGATGATATTATGGTTGTTAGGTGCAAGTGCATTAGCATTAGCAGCATTTGTAGCTATCCGTAAGTATCAAACTTCAGAAGATAAATAATAAAGTATAAAATGGCAGGGGGTCAGTGTGATGCGGAAGATTATAAGCATACTATTGTTAGTAGTATTGGTAGGGTGTAGTCAGGCCGAAAGCACTGACTCTAACCAGCCTGAACCTAAAGAAACAAAAGAGAAAACCACTGAAACGCAAAAGACAGCAGAACCAGAGACAGAAACAAAAAATGTCAGTGCAGATAAAAATTCTGACAAGAAAACATTTTATTCAGATGCTTTCGATCAGGGTGTAACCGGAGTAATCCCTAAAAAAATTGTGATAGAGAGTCTCGGAGTAGAGGCAGTTGTCGAAGGTGTTGGATTATTAAAAGATGGCAAGCTTTCTGTTCCGGAAAATTATAACAAGGCTGGATGGTATAAAGCGGGAGCTCAACCTGGCGAACAAGGAAGTTCAGCGATTTCCGGCCACGTGACCGATCCAGAAGGTGATGCGATTTTTCATGATCTGAATAAGCTTGAAGCTGGAGATGAAGTGAAAGTAATTGGGGAAAACGGGGAAACAAGAACATTTGTAGTAGTTGATAAAGCGGTTTACGATCTAGGTAAAGCACCTCTTAAACAAATTTTCGGGTATACACCACGAAGAATGCTTAATTTAATTACGTGTACTGGTGACTATATAGAAGAAATTGATACTTTTGATCAGCGTCTGGTTGTTTACACTGAATTGAAAGCAGAATAAAAATAGTAATAGGTTGATATAGAAACAGGTCTAACACGACATGAACCGTGTTAGACCTGTTTTTTTATATGAAAGAAATAACTTTGAGAATATTCAATCGAAAGGTATACTGAATATAACTAGTAAATAAAATGAGGTGGGGACAATGCGCGAAGTTGTTATAGTGGATGGTTGCAGAACCGCAATTGGAAAACGCAAGGGAAAATTTGCTGATTACCGTCCTGATGAGTTAGCAGCAGTTGTGTTAAACGAACTAATAAATCGCACGCAGGTAGAAAAAAAGGACGTGGAAGATGTTATTTTGGGCTGCGTTACCCAAGTAGGTGAACAAGGTGGTAATATAGCCCGTACTGCTTCATTAATAGCGGGATTTCCGACTGGGGTACCTGGTGTTACAATCGACCGGCAATGTGGTTCAAGTCAGCAGGCAGTTCATTTTGCTGCACAAGCAATTGCCTCAGGGGAT
Source organism: Virgibacillus flavescens (assembly GCF_050574275.1). Classification (GTDB taxonomy): domain Bacteria; phylum Bacillota; class Bacilli; order Bacillales; family Amphibacillaceae; genus Virgibacillus_F; species Virgibacillus_F flavescens. Next base: position 359,513 of record NZ_CP192260.1, on the reverse strand, counting down.
ATGGAAATTGTAATTGCTGGTGGTGTCGAAAATATGACGAGGGCGCCGATGATGTCAAATATGAATCATGTAAAACCGAGTGAAAAGCTGACAAAAGCATATGAAATTGTTAATCAGGGTATTTCGGCCGAAAAAATTGCAGAGAAGTGGGGAATATCAAGGAGTAAACTGGATGAATATTCACTAGAGAGTCATAAGCGGGCCATACGTGCGATTGAAAGCGGAAATTTTGAAAAAGAAATTGTTCCAATTGAAATAACCAATGAAAATGGAGAAAAAGAACTGGTGAAAATAGATGAAGGTCCACGTGCCAACACTACATTAGAAATATTGGCAGGATTGAAATCTGTCTTTAAAGATGAAGGTAAAGTGACCGCTGGAAACGCTAGTCAGATGAGTGATGGCGCATCGGCTGTTTTATTAATGTCGAGAGAAAAAGCAGATGAACTTGGTCTGACACCCAGAGCGAAAATTATTGCACGGTCAGTTGTCGGCTCTGATCCAACACTTATGCTGACTGGCCCCATCGCTGCAACCAAAAAAGTTCTGGAGAAGGCGAGACTCACACTAGATGATATCGATCGCTACGAAGTTAATGAAGCCTTCGCGTCTGTTCCACTGGCATGGCTTGCGGATATGAATGCAGATCCAGCAAAGCTCAATGTTAATGGGGGCGCTATTGCGCTAGGCCATCCGTTAGGTGCAACAGGTACAAAATTGTTAGTTACACTTATGAATGAACTGGAACGGTCTAACGGGAAATATGGATTATTAGCAATCTGCGAAGGAATGGGTATGGCCAATGCTACAATTATTGAACGAATATAGTATAGGGGTGGGATGATGGAATTACGCATGGTAAGTGCTGTTGTGACCGGGGGATCATCTGGTTTAGGAGAGGCATGCGTGCGGCATATCGTTGAAGCGGGTGGTCGAGTTGCCATACTGGATTTGAATGAAGAAAAGGCAAACGCATTAATAAATGAAATTGGTACCGATCGAGTTTTATTCAAAAAGACGGATGTAACTTCTTCAGAACAAGTGGAGAAACATATTAAAGAAATTGTTGAAACATTTGATGGGATTAATGGATTAATTAATTGTGCAGGTATAGCAACTCCAGGCAAAGTTTTAGGTAAAAAAGGTACGATGGAACTTGAGGCTTTTGAAAACGTGATTAAAATTAATTTAATCGGTACATTCAACGTCATTCGAGTTGCCTCCTCTTTTATGCAAACAAATACTCCTTCAGTCGATGGTGAACGTGGTGTTATTATCAATACCGCTTCTATTGCAGCGTTCGAGGGGCAGATCGGGCAGGCGGCATATAGCGCTTCAAAAGGTGGGGTAGCAAGCATGACACTGCCGCTTGCGCGTGAGTTTGCCGCACACGGAATTCGTGTGATGACAATCGCTCCCGGATTATTTGAGACACCAATGTTCGATACACTTCCACAAGCCGCAAAAGACGGTCTAGGTTCGATGGTACCTTTTCCAAATCGGTTAGGACTGCCAGTAGAATACGCTAAATTAGTAGAAAGTATTATGATAAACCCCATGCTGAATGGGGAAGTCATTCGTTTAGATGGCGCTATTAGGATGGCGCCGAAATAAGGGGGAAAGTGATAATGGGAAACTATCGCTTTGAAACGGACGATCATATTTTATTTAGAAAGACACTTAAAAAGTTTCTGCAAAAAGAAGTAATGCCAGTTTACGAACAATGGGAGAAGAACAGATTAATTCCACGTGAGTTTTGGAATCAGATGGGCGATATGGGCTTTCTGTGTCCGCATGTCGAAGAAAAATATGGCGGGCTGGCACTTGATTTTACTTATTCTGTTATACTACTTGAGGAACTCGAGCGAATAGGGACTAGTTTAACAGGCATAGGCTTACACAATGATATCGTGGTACCGTATATCGAATCGTATGGCAGCAAGTATCAAAAGGAACGCTGGCTGCCCGGGTGTGTCACTGGTGAACATGTGACTGCAATTGCGATGACAGAGCCTGGAGCGGGTTCTGATTTAGCTAATATCCAAACAATAGCGATTCGTGATGATGACCATTACATCGTAAATGGTCAAAAAACGTTTATTACAAATGGCATTCATGCCGATCTTGTGTTAACAGCAGTAAAAACGAATCCACATGCAGACCCAAAACATAAAGGAATAAGTCTGCTTGTCATCGAGGCAGGCACGAAAGGATTCTCCCGCGGTCGCAAGCTTGATAAGGTAGGTATGCATGCACAAGACACAGCCGAATTGTATTTTGATAACTGTCGCGTGCCTGTGAAGAATTTGATTGGCACAGAAGGCGAAGGGTTTAGTTATTTAATGGAGAAGCTTCAACAGGAAAGATTAGTAGTCGCTATTGCAGGGCAAGCAGCTTCAGCGGATATGCTGAATATGACTGTTGACTATGTAAAATCACGGTCAGCTTTTGGTAAATCTGTAAGTTCGTTCCAGAATACACAGTTTAAGCTGGCAGAAATAGCCACTAAAGTGGAACTTGGGAAGTCCTTCCTTGAATCATTAATAGAAGATCATGTGGCAGGGAAAGATATTGTAACCAAAGTCTCCATGGCTAAATATTGGCTGACAGACACGGCCAAAGAAATTGCTTCAGAATGCATGCAGCTTCATGGCGGTTATGGTTATATGGAAGATTACAAAATAGCAAGAAGATATCGCGACACACCTGTTGCTGCCATATATGCAGGAACAAATGAAATCATGAAAACTATTATTGCTAAAAATATGGGATTATAATTTGGAGGCACCTTAGATGAATCAAACGAAAATATGGATTAGAATTCGTGACAGCTTTTGGTTTACCCCAGCTATATATGGGATTAGTGCGTTAATCATGGTCGTTTTTGTATCATTGATAGATAATTGGTTATTAGGCAGCTTTAAAGATGCTATACCTAAGATTTTTCTTACCAGTAAAGATGTCGCAATTAGCTTATATGCTTCACTAGTAACGGGGATCTTAACGATGACGACAATCAGTTTTTCGGTAATTATGGTTGTGCTTACTACATACTCCACCCAATTTTCCCCGCGGACTTTGCAGGACTTTATGAAAAGTCGTACTACCCAGCATGTATTAGGGGTGTATTGTTCAGGATTTATATTTGCACTCATTCATCTGCTCACAGCTGGTAAAGAGACGTCATTGCTTGGTCCAATTGTAATGGTGATTATAGCAATTAGTAATCTTGCGTTTTTTGTCTACTTTATTCACCATTCTTCACGGTGGATTCAAGTTAATAATTTGATCAATAAAATTCGAAATGACGGAAACCAGACTGTTAAACGAACATATAAGAATTACGATTTTCACACGTACGCCGAATGGGATGAAAACGAAATTAAACAGCTTCAATATTACAGGAAGCGGACTATTCATGCGTATGACTCTGGTTATATTCAGAAGTTAAACTGGAAAGAATTGCTTAATCAAGCTACCGAAATGGGATGTATCCTCCAAATTCATTCACAAATTGGAGATTTTGTTACGCAAGGTTTGCCAATATTGAGTGTGTACGAAGAAGATGGACGGGAAGATAAGTATGATTTTAAAAAGTCCATAATAATCGGGAATGAACGGACAGACCTTCAGGACGTAGAATTCATTCTGCAAAAATTAGTAGAGATTGCATTGCGAGCCATCTCCCCAGGAATTAACGACCCACACACAGCAATAAATAGTTTGAACCGAATTGGCGCATTGTTAAGCGAAGTTGGTGAGACTAATAATACCGATAAGTATTATACAGATACACAAAAGCAGCTTCGAATTATTGTCGAACCCAAACGGTTTGAGGATTATCTATATAAATCCTTTTATCAAATACGTCACTATGGAAAAGATGATGTATCCATGCTCTATGCGATGCTAGAAGTCTTATATAAAATAGCGGTAGTCAGCAAGGAACCAATTAAACAAAAAATATGGGAATTTCATTTTTATATAATGGAAGTCATTGAGTTCGATAAGTTATCTGAACTGGACCACAGACATTTAAAAAGTATATATAACAAACTGGAAGGATGCTGTCACAGCAAATAGGATAATGTGTTATGATCGAAAAAAGGAGCTGATTCGTCATGTTGCGATATAAAGCTGGCATTTTGCTGTTTATTTGTACCTTCTTGTTGGTTGCCTGTGTAAATGACGATAATGACGAGCGAACTGCAAAAGATAACTCGAAAAAGCAAATCAGTGTAACGGAAAAGTCGCTTGATACTACGTTTTTAGTTACCAGAGTAAATGAAATCACGATTTCTGCAATTGGTGATTTATTAATACACCAAACCGTTTATCAGGATGCATTCAACGGAACCCAGTATAATTTCAATCCGATGTTTGATGCGGTGCAACCTTTTTTGGAAGAGTCCACGATTACTATTGCTAATCAGGAAACAATGATTGGCGGGGTAGAACTTGGATTATCTACGTATCCATCATTCAATACTCCGCAGGAAATGGGTGAAGCGCTTAAAGATTCTGGAATTGATGTGGTAACGATTGCAAATAATCATACCCTCGATAAAGGTGAGGCAGGAATACAGAGCGCGATTTCCCATTGGGAGTCGATCAATATGATGTATACAGGTGCGTATAAAAACAAACAAGACAAGCAGAAAATCCGCGTGCTTCAGACCGATCAAAACATTTCGGTTGCTTTCCTTGCATATACATATGGGACAAATGGAATATCAGTGCCTCGGGGAAAAGAGTATTTGGTGAACCGAATAGATAAGAGAAGAATAGCTGCAGATATAAAAAGAGCGAAGGAACAATCAGATGTGATTGTGCTAAGTCTTCACTTTGGAACTCAATATGAACGGATGCCAAATCAAGAACAAAAAGATTTAGTTCAATTTGCTGCTGATCAAGGCGTGCAAGTTGTAATTGGTCACCATCCACACGTTCTGCAGCCGGTAGATTACGTGAAAGGAAAGAATGGAAATAAAACATTTGTTGCATATTCGCTTGGGAATTTTTTATCTGGTCAAGATGAATTTTATCGTCGGATTGGCGGGATGGTAAAATTCACGGTTCGTAAAACAGAAACGAAAGAAGAACCGGATAAGATTGAAATTGTTTCACCAAAGTTCCTGCCGACCTTTGTAGACTATGAAAGCGAAACGGATTTTGAAGTGATTCCGATGTACCAGCTGACTAATGACACACTGCCAAATGCAGATAAGCATTACAACGAAATAAGAAGGCATATGTCACAGTTGTTACCGGAACTTGAATTTATTGAAGAATAAAAGAGAAAGTTTTTCTGATTGAATGCAGAAAACCCTTTTAAAATGAGAAAGAATAGGTGGATCTATGATCGCATCGTCTGCATACTTTGGAGTCTTGCCTCGTTTCCACTGCGTTTTTAATCAGACCTTATCACCGCTATATCTTTCTTTTTGTGTACCTAAATAATGTGATTTATACTATAATTTGGTATGCTTACGATACGATTTAAAAATTAGATGCAATTGTAAAAGGGAGTTTATTGAATGGAATGGAGAAATATTTATCGAGGTATGTTAATGGGGGCAAGTGATGTCATTCCCGGCGTCAGCGGAGGGACAATTGCTGTACTGCTAGGTATTTATGATCGTTTAATCGCTGGAATTAATGGGGTATTCAGCAAAGAATGGAAAAAACATATCGGATTTTTAATACCACTTGGAGTTGGTATTGGGATAGCAATACTCTCATTAAGCCGCTTAATCGAATGGTTATTTGAACATTATGCTGGACCAACACAATTCTTCTTTTTGGGATTAATTATTGGTATCTTACCTTATTTATTTCATGAAGCGGATGCTAAGAATACATTTAAAAATAAACATTATATTATCCTGATAATTGGAGCAGTTATCGTAGGTGCTATGGCGTTTATACAAACAGGGGAAGGTGCAGTAATCGAAAATATTTCAACCTCAACGTATATACTGTTATTTTTCTCAGGAATGATCGCTAGTAGTGCAATGATTCTGCCTGGTATCAGCGGTTCATTTATGTTATTAATTATAGGTGTCTACCCAACTATTATTGGTGCCATCAGTAACTTGCAGATTGATATAATTGCGGTCACAGGAGTTGGAATAATCATAGGTCTTCTGGTTATGAGTAAAATCATCAATTTCTTTCTGCAAAATTATCGTCGAGGGACGTTTGCATTAATAATTGGATTGGTAATCGGGTCTATATTAGTAGTTTATCCCGGGTTTCCAGCAACTACCTCCTTTATTGTGTTAAGTGTGGTTACATTTGCTGTTGGTCTGCTTGCTGCCTATTTGCTCGGTCGGGTGGAATATAGCTAGAAACAGATAATAAGACAATCTGTTCGTCAACTAGTAATATAGATATAAGCAACTTTTGAAGGAGTGTTAAAGAATGGAAAATATAAATACGATCGAACAGTTTAACAAAGTAATTCAAAGTGAAAAACCTGTTATTATTAAGTTTTTTGCTGATTGGTGTCCCGACTGTAAGCGAATGGACATGTTCATTGGTGATGTAATGGAAGATGTTCCAGGATACAGCTGGTACCAGGTGAACAGTGATGAAGTAACAGGACTTGCTGAAAAATATGAAGTAATGGGGATTCCAAGTATCCTTGTTTTCAAAAATGGTGAAAAAATTGCTCATCAGCACAGCGCATATACAAAATCACCAGAATCCGTTACTGAATTTTTACAGAAAAACTTATAATAGAAGTAGAAAAAGCACCCAATTTCGGGTGCTTTTTCTATTTCTATATTAAATCAAATTCTAATTTGTGATTGTCAGTAAACCTTATTTTACTATTTTGCAGTGGGAACTGATTTTTATTTAACTTCTTAGGCTTAAGCTGGTAGATCTTGGCAAAAGCCTCTTTTCCGATACCGCCAAAGTTAATTTGTTTGATCGTCTGAGTGTTCAAGAGACTGGTATCTGGATAGGCATTTTTGGGATCTTCCCATTCAATCAAAAAAGGCAAGACTTCTGTTTCAAAGTTGTATTTTGGAAATAACATTCTCCACTTTAATACGGAGCCATCTGGTTTCTCGCGTTCAGCTGAAATCGGACCATCAAATGAGATATCATTTTGTTTAAAATGCTCCATATATTTATCCATTTGATTTGTACGTAATGCAAATTGAAATGGTCCAGTTATATTATTATTTAAAACATACATAAGATGTTTTGCTAATGGATTAGTTGCGTTAGATGCTTTTTCATCATCGAAGGTTCCAAGCCATTCAATATAGCTGTCATTTGAGAAATAAGACAGGTAATTATGGGTTCCCCATTCAGTATGCTGACCACCTTTAATGGACTTTATTGTAAATTCATTTCCATAATCGGCGCTTAACTCTTCAGCGTCTTTTGCGGCTACTACAATATGATCAAGTGCTAGCATAACGCACCACTCCTTTGATTGTATTCTTTTGAAAAGGATCATTCCATGTTAGATATTCATCAAAGGTCACGTAATCGGTTTTCCAATCACTTCACGTAATTCATATCATTAATTTAATCACACCTTCTCCTGTGTTGAAACATTATCAACTTTTACCAGCTATTATGCAAAACATCTGTTTTTAAAAAAACATACATACGATTCGTACTTACTTGTAATTATTTGGTATAGTACTTAAAAAGAGACATAGAAAGTGGGTGACCTTTACTTGAGTCAATCAAAAATTTTAATTGTTGAGGATGAAAAAAAACTTAGCCGAGTTCTGCAATTGGAGCTTGGATATGAAAACTACCAGACACAAATTGCAGATAATGGAAGACAGGCGCTCCAGTTAATGCAATCGAAAACGTGGGATCTGGTCTTACTGGATATCATGCTGCCTGAATTAAGTGGTCTTGAGGTATTGAGGAAGATTAGACGGACTGACCAGCAAACTCCAATTATACTGTTGACGGCACGGGATCAGGTTCATGATAAGGTTAGTGGTCTCGACCTCGGAGCGAATGATTATATAACTAAACCTTTTCAAATTGAAGAGCTTCTGGCGCGTGTGAGAGTTCACTTACGACCGCAGTCGAAGCGGAATAAACTAGTGCTTGGGGACTTGCATGTGGATTTAAACACACGGCAAGTCAATAGATCCAATGCAGAAATAGAATTAACCCCTCGTGAATACGATTTACTTATATACTTATTACAAAACAAGAATATTGTGCTGACCCGTGACCAGTTAATAGAAAAAGTATGGGGTTACGATTATTTAGGTGATACCAATTTAGTAGATGTGTACATTCGTTATTTAAGACAAAAAATTGATAAAGATTTTGATGTGAAATATATTAAAACAATCCGCGGTGTCGGGTACATGATAAAGGACCAATCGGAATGAAACTTCAAACGAAAATTCAATTGTTTTTTAGTGTGTTTATGCTAGTACTAATTTTACTTGTTAATACATCCATCTATTACTCTTTTTATCAATTGTCAGTTAAAAATGAGCTGAATCAGTTGGATGCACAAATGGAAACAATTATTAAAACATTAAATGATAATCCCCAAATCGCACAAAACCAGCTATTGCGTGCCTACCTGCCGACTGAAGGCATGATTCGTGTAATCGATGAAGAAGAGAGATTGCTGATTTCCCTAACAAAAGATAGTGACTATACGAGCCTGCCTATTTCCTATTCAGCAAGTGAAATACAGGAAGTGACTTCTTATGATAACCTGGCCAGTGTAGCGGTAGTAGCCCAACCGGTTATATGGAGTGATGGAAATGTTGTTACCCTTCAGGTTGCAAAGCAGCTGACCGGTCTAGAAGCAACAATGGATACGTTACTTTACGTTGTAATCGGGGCAGCGATTCTTGCCCTAATTCCTGCTATTATTGCTGGAAGAATAGTAAGCGGATTCGTATTAAAACCAATTCAATCCCTTATTCAGACGATGAAAGTTAACAAAGAAGAAAACACGTGGAAAAAGATACCTGTACGAAGTCATTCGAAAGATGAATTGTACCAAATGGAACAAACATTCAATGAGATGATTGAACAGCTTAGGGAAAATTATAACAGACAGGAGCAGTTTGTATCAGATGCTTCGCATGAATTAAAGACACCAATTGCAATTGTTAAAAGCTATGCACAGCTATTGGAACGGCGAGGGATAGAGCGTCCTGAAATTTTCCTTGAGTCGGTAGGTGCTATAGAAACAGAGGCAGATCGAATGCAGCAATTAGTGGAGCAATTGCTCTTTCTTGCTAAAAGCAGGAATGAACAGGTGCTGAACGAAGTGAACGTCGTAAACCTGTGTATAGATGTCTCAGATGTATTCATTGGGGCATACAACCGGAATATAGTTGTTAACAGGAACCAGGAAAAGATTGTTGTAAAAGGAAATGAAGAACAACTAAAACAAGTTATATATAGTTTAATTGATAATGCATGTAAATACAGTGATGATAAAATTGTTTTGACAATAACTAAAAACGAAAGAACAGTCACCTTGAATGTTCAGGATTTTGGACAAGGTATCCCGGAGGACGAACATGTGAAAATTTTCGATCGTTTTTATCGGGTTGATAAAGCTAGGACCAGAGATGATGGCGGAACTGGACTAGGGCTTTCTATTGCTAAATCAATCATAGATGCACATAAAGGAGAAATCTCTGCAGCAAGTGAAATAAATAAGGGGAGTACGTTTACGGTTACCCTTCCATTAATAAGTGAAAGCTAGTCACTTTCTCATCAATTTCTAATGTGATTCACCTTATTCTTTCATCAATGACGGATAGGATAGTAGTAGAAAGAAATAAGGGAGGAAGTAAAATGAGTAAAAAGAAAAAAATAACAATTGTTGCGGTGATTGTAGCAGCAGTTTTAGGTGTAGGAATCTTTCAAGTAACAGCATCACAAGCTGATGCATCGCTTTCGACCGATGATATTAGAAAATTGGTAGCAGAGCAGTACCCTGGTACAGTAACTGAGCTGGAGCTGGATAAAGAAAAAAACAAAGCAGTTTATGAGCTTGAAATTTTAGGCGATCAAAACAAATACGAGCTGAAGATCGACGGAAATTCCGGAAAAATCCTGCATCTAAATGAAAACCCATTACCAGAAAATGCAAAAAGCACCGATGTCGCAGACGACCAAAATGTTGAAAAGCAAGCAAAAAGTGATGAGAATAAGTCTGAAAAAAAGGCAGTTATTGAACCTGGAAAAGCAGAGGAAATTGCATTAAAAGAATTTGAGGGAACTATAACAAGCATTGAACTAGACGATGAGGATAATGAACGCTTAAAGTATGAAATTGAAATTCAAAACAAGAATGAAGAGGCAGATATCGAAATAGATGCATACACTGGCGAAGTTATTATAGTTTCTACTAAACAGGAAGATGACGATGACAACGACGAAGATTAAAGTGATGTAATGAAGATAACCAGAAAGATGAAATTAAAAAACGCGCCTATATGAACTGCCCAACCAATGAATGGGGGTGTTGTTCATATAGGCGCATTCTATTTTAAAAGATAAAAATGTATAAAGTATTTATGTTTGTCTGTCTAGTTCCAACGCCAAGCCCGCTTGAGGTTTTTACATGCTATTAGTTCTTTTGTCGTAGTTGATGGAAACTGCGAAATAACTTACCACTTTGGGAATGCTGCGATATGACAGCAACGAGATTTCCGCTGATGGCAGTCGCTTTCCGCGGGCGGCTGGTGAGCCTCCTCGTGCTGACGCACTCCGGGGTCTCACCTATGCCTTTCCTCCCGCAGGAGTCGACTGCCATCCGCTCCAACCTCTTGACGAAATGTGGATGTCGAAGATTTATTAACTGCACACCTGATAACACGTCTATTTCAATATGCATTGGTTTTATTAATCAAAGACATAAACAGCCTTACCAGTCCTGGTGAGCGGAGGGCGGTGACTCCAGCGGGAACAGCACGAGTCTGAAGGCCCCGCAGAGTGGTTAGAAAGATGAAGGCCGACTAAAACCGTCCTTTGCGGACAACGTCGGCATACCCCTTGTCGGGGCAAGGAGACTGAAGCCGTGCCCGCGGAAAGCATCCGCCCGCAGCGATCCTGGACGGCAGCAATGGAAAATAAATCTAAAGTTACGTCGCAGTATAGTAATATTGTGTCACTACGAAAATGGATTGCGAGATATTCAACTGTTTCTGGGAGAATCACCTAATTTTATTCTGTGATAATTGAGTTATACGTATAAAGCTTTAGAGCAAATGCTGGTTTAAGTAAAAACTCGGCATTCGCTATTAAAGGCGAGGCGAATGCCGAGTTTTTCTAACCAGTTTATGTTTTGCAAGCTGGCTGTCGCTTATTTGTGTACACGAAAATTTTTCGTTACGTTTGCTTTAACCGTCGGATGCTGTTCAAAATACCAACGAATAAGTTCAACGGTATCCTGCTGGACTTCTTTCATAATTGGTTTGTTTTTAAACATATGGTAATTTCCTCCACCATTTGCTCTGTAATTATTTAATACAACATGATAAGTGGCGTCCATATCCAGATTTTCTCCGTTTTTACGAACGTCCTCGACACGCGCTCCAACAGCATTATTCACGTTAATCGTGTACGCAATACCTTCCCACATGTCATAATTATAGTGCTGTGGCTTTGGTTCACTAAATACGGGGTTAACATCTATTTCATCAGAATCATTTATGATGAAGTAAGACGCAGTCTTTTCTAATGCCGCTGCAATGTCAGCACCTGTTAATGCTAATACAACTAAAGTATTAGGGTACATATAATTTGCTACAATATCACGCATGGTTACTACCGGACCAAAACCTTTGGATTTATTATTGAGCAGCGAAGTAACGGAAATATCAGCACCTGTTGCTTTCATCTGAACATGTTGGATAAATTCAATAAACGGATGCTTGTTGATCCGAGCCTCAAATGGATCCTCGATAGACATATCACCATCGATGTAACCAACAGGCTCATCCAGCCATGATTGGGTGGAGCTTTCCAATTCCGTCATGTATTCTACGATTTCTCTGGCAGGTTCAACTCCGTCAAGTCTATGAACATGTGCTTCTTTATTGATTAGTTGCCACGTGTTTTCAGATTGACCAAATTCCACATTAATCTCACCATAGCTTTGTGCATTAAACCCTGGCTGGATGACCAGTACTTGATTAACCATACCAGTTAAGGAGCGGTGCTGGTGTCCTGTAAGTAAGATGTCTATGCCTTCAATTTCCTGGCATAATTGGTAGCCTTGGTTTTCTCCTGTGAGTGCTTCAGTAGCTTCACCGGTTTCAATATCCCGTTCAAATCCGCCGTGATAGGATACAATTAGTAAATCTGGTTTTTCTACGGTGCGGACGTGTGGCACCCATTTCTGGAGAGACTTCATAGCGTCCGGAAAAGAAATTTCTTTAATATGCTCAGGAGATTCCCAGTTTGGTATGTAATGAGTAGTTACCCCCAAAACAGCAATCTTAATTCCGTTATTCAATTCTTTTATATAATAGGGTTTTCCAAAGTAAGGCTGATCTGTCTTTCTGTTAATGCTATTTACAGATAGCCATGGAAAATTCGCCTGCTGTACAGCATTTTCCAAAACATCCATTCCGAAATTAAATTCATGGTTACCTATCACGCTTGCCTCAATACCAATTCGATTCATAATTCCAATCATTGGATTTTCTTTATCCTGGTGTTGTTTCACATAATGTGTCATAAGCGGTGTACCTTGAATTAAATCCCCATTGTCCAGTAAAAGCAGATTATCGTTTTCTTGTCTTGCTTTCTTGGTCACAGTCGCATACTTCGCCAGCCCTAAATCAGATGGTTGGTTTGAACCATAAATAATCGGTAATGCGTTCCCGTGAACATCACTTGTATATAGAATTTTTACCTTTGTGGTATCCATGTATAAATGCTCCTTTTAAATAAAAATAAGGAAACGAAATCAAAGAATTACTTCTTTAATTTCGCTTCTAGCTGAGTCTATACAATTTTACGTCGTATTCTTGCAGATATAAAATCGATAATTGTTACTACAATAATTATGGCTAACAGGATAAGTCCCATCTCGCTCCAATTTCGGTTATTTGCTGCAAAAATAATCATTGTACCAATACCACCCGCACCAACAATTCCCAGTATGGAGGATGCACGTACATCGATCTCAAACCGATAGATGGCATAAGACAGAAACTCAGGAATGATCTGTGGGATAACACCATAGAAAAGCATCTGAACCTTATTCGCGCCGTTCGCTTCCATAGCTTCAACAACCTTCATATCAATGGACTCAACAACCTCTGAATAAAGTTTTCCAAGCATTCCAGTAGAACCTATAGCAATTGCAAGCACTCCAGCAAATGCGTTTGGTCCAACGGCAACTACAAATAATATCGCAAGTATTATATCCGGAAAAGCACGGACAGCAGATAAAATCCATTTGCCGATGCTTGATAGGAAGTTAATGCGTGACATATTTTTTGCTGCAAGAAATCCTAAAGGTACAGCGAGCACCGCCGCCATAAATGATCCGGCAAAGGCTATTAATACGGTCTCAATTATTTTTAGCGTAACCTCACCAGTAGCAGACCAATCAGGACTGAACAGTTTTGGTATAATAACACTGAAATTGCTGATGGAGCGTTCAATTGCCCGACCCCAATCAATATCAATACCGAGAAACGTCCAAATATAGAGAGCGATCAGAGCAATGGTAATGAATACTTTTTTTATTTTATTTAATCCTGACTTTGGTGGTTTTGGAGGTAATGAAAAAGTTTTCATTAAATTAATGCCTCCCTTAATTTGTTACTAATATATTCTATGATTAGTACTACAACAAAAATAAGTATAATGATAGCCATTACATTAGGATAGTTGTAGAACTTCAGCTGCTGATCAAGGACAAGGCCGATTCCGCCAGCTCCAACAAGACCAAGGACAACAGATGCTCTAATGTTTATCTCAAAAACATACAATACGAATGATGCGAATTGCGGCATTATCTGGGGGACGAGTCCATACGCGATTACCTGGATTACACTTCCTCCAGATGCTCGCATTGCTTCAAGTGGATTCATGTCGACCGATTCAATCGTTTCACTAATCAATTTGGCTAAAATACCGAGTGAAAAAATAACTAATGCAACAATTCCGGGAAATAGACCGACACCAAATAGTCCAACAAAGACAACGGCTAATACTAAATCAGGAATCGTACGTAAGATATTGAGTATGGTTCGTGTCGTTGCATAAAGCGGTTTAATAGTTGTAATGTTTTGCGCTGACAAAAGTGCTAATGGAACGGTAAGGATTGCGGCAATAGTGGTGGCGATTATTGCCATCTGTATCGTTTGGGCCATTGGATCCCATACCGCAGGGATAACGCTCATATTGGGTGGAAAGAACTTTTCAACAACCACAATAATATTTCCAATCGCGTTTCCGAAGCCACCGACCATTTTCTGCTGTGTCCAGAACATGCTGAACAGATAGAATCCCAGTACGACCGTTAAAATAACTGTCATCTGAGCCTTCTTTTTCCTTGGATAAATCGGCGGGATACTGGAATTAGTTAGTTTGCTCACGATTCCTTTGCACCCCCACGCAAGTCATCCTCACGTATTGTACGGCCGTAGATTTCTTCGAACGTTTTTTCAGTTACCTCAGAAACTGGGCCATCAAAGACAACCTCACCAGCGCGCATACCAATAATACGATCAGCATATTCCATAGCCATATCAATAAAGTGCAGATTAACGATTGTAGTAATATTGTCTTCTTTATTAATTTTCTTCAGATAGGTCATAACCTGATGTGAGGTAGGCGGATCAAGTGAAGCTACAGGCTCATCCGCTAATATATATGACGGCTTCTGTGTAAGCACGCGGGCGATACTGACACGCTGCTGTTGCCCACCGCTTAATTCATCTGCCCGGTTATATAATTTCTCATCAATATTCACACGTTTCAGGCTTTCGTAAGCAAGTCCAATATCTTCTTTTTTGTATAGACCCATAATAGATCTTAATGTACCAGTATGACCAAGGCGGCCGGCAAGAACATTTTTTAACACACTTGAACGTTTTACCAGGTTATAATTTTGAAATATCATACCAATTTTTGTACGCAGTTTACGCAGGTTTGTCCCACGATAGTCAATAATGTTTTCCTCATCAATTAAAAGTGAACCCTGTGTAGGTGTAACCAGGCGATTAATGCTTCGAATAAACGTGGATTTTCCTGCACCAGATAATCCTACAATAACGACAAACTCACCATCTTTAATAGTCGTGTTGATATTTTTCAAACCTTCTGTTCCATTCGGGTACACGAGGCTTACGTCTTTAAATTCGATCATGTATGTATGTCCTCCTAAATACTAAGAAAAGCTGAAGCGCCCTGGTAAGGCGCTCCGAGCTTAACAGATTAATTGTTCCGGATATCGGCATTGCATAAGTGCTTGGTAATCAGCCAAGTTTTATAATGTGCAAGAAAAAGGGAGAGATAAATACCTCTCCCTTTTTTATTAGCAGGTAAGAAGTATAAATTCTTTCTTACTGCATAAGTGCAATTAAGGCTTTCGCCATTAATGCTTGGCGATTTGCCAAGTTTTCTATAATTAAATATATATTATAATTCGATATTATCTTTGAATTCCTGATACGTATCTTTTACAACTTTATACTCTTCATCAGAAGCTTCATCGATAGCGTCCCAGTTATATACTTCATTCATGATCTTGATCATTTCTTCATCATCGTTAAATGAAAGGAAGACTTCTTTTATTTGTTTCACAAGGTCATCATCAAGTTCTTTAGTTACAGAAATTGTATCGTTCGGGATTTCTTCGGTATATCCAATTACCTTTAATTTTTCCATTACATCAGGATGTTCTGCTTCAAGTTCTGTACGAACATCGTCAAAAGTAGTTGCAACGTCTGCATCTCCTTCTAAAACAGCAAGAGCAGCAGTATCATGTCCACCAGCTTGAACTGTATTAGAGAAGAAATCAGTCTCTAGTTCTGGCGCAGTTGCATAATCAAACTTCTTCATTAATTGACTTGCTGGGAAAAGGTATCCGGATGTTGATCCTTTATCAGGGTAAGCCCAGATTTTGCCTTTTAAATCTTCCAGCGTTTCAATTCCTGAATCAGCACGTACTAGGTATTGTGCTTTATATGTACCTGATCCATAGCGGATTGATTTTAAAATAACTTCAGCACCGTATTGCTCATTTGCCAGAACATAACCAAATGCTGGAATAAATCCAACGTGAACCTGATTAGCTCCCATTGCCTCAACAAGTGAGTTGTAGCTAGTCATTACTTGTCCTTTAACCTCAATTCCAAGTTCATCCGACAAGCGATCAGCTAGTGGCTGAACAGTATCAGCAATAGTATCTGAGTCTTGAGATGGTACAAAACCAATTACTAGTGTCTCTGGGGTAAGGCTTTCTTCTTTACTATCTCCGCCTTTTGCATCGCCATCTTTAGAATCCCCACACGCTGCAAGAACAAACACTAAACATAAAACTAGCAACAAACTAAAAAACTTTTTCATTTTGACCCTCCTGTGTAATTAGAAAATTAAAAATCCTACTCTTTTATTAAATAACATTTTGGATAAAATTGCTAGATGTTTTTTGAAAATTTACGTGAAATTAATAATAAATATTATTAATAGTTTTAAATGTTTGACATAGAGGAAATGGATAGGGATTATTAGATGATGTTAAAGTAAAATAATAAATTAAGATATAGGTTTTTCACATTACAAATAGAGGTAATATAGAACTATACAGGTAGGAGGTATTGTCATGGTTCAATATAAAGAAGGATTATTTTTATACAATGGTAATGCAGGAAGTGACGATTTAGATCAAAAGCTTGCACAAACTTTACCTACCATAGCTCAAGCAATAAAGAAGCTGTCAATTGTTCAAACAGAAACAATTGAAGAAGCAAAAAAGACGTGTATCGATTTTGCCAGTCAAGTTGATATTATTGTTATATTAGGTGGCGATGGAACGATTCACGAATGTATTAACAGCATCGCACCGTTGGATAGGCGACCAATTATTGGTGTTTTGCCGGGTGGAACTTCAAATGATTTCAGTCGAATGCTAGGGACCTCGCAAAATCTTCAGGAAGCTGCAAAAGGTATTGCAAAAGGCGAAATAGTCGATATTGATTTAGGGAAATCAAATGATAGTTATTTTCTTAATTTCTGGGGCATCGGCTTTGTATCGGAAGCTTCGTTAAACATAGATCAAAACCAGAAAAAAAGCTTTGGTGTTCTAAGTTATTATATGAGTACATTGCGAACATTTAACCAGGCTGAAACATTTTCTTATAAAATTAGTGCTGATAGTGAAATGTATGAAGGGGAAGCAGTGTTAATACTGGTATTAAATGGAAGGTTTCTCGGTACAAGGGAACTTCCGGTTACTACTGCGGATCCTACAGATGGAAAAATGGATGTGCTGATTATAAAAAATTCAAACCTGGCTTCTTTTCGTGAATTTATGTCTATGAATAAACCAACAACTGACGTCGATCAGCTATCTGAACTAATTCATTTTCAGACGAAAACGCTGGACGTTCAAACAGACACAGCAAAAGAAATAGACATGGACGGTGAAATTAATTGGAAAACTCCAGCATCACTTGAAATTCTGCCAAAATACATTCGAATGATTAAAGGAACGGTATAAAACAATAAAAAATCTTGCTAGATAGAATAATCATTACTAATAATGTAGCTGAGGGATGAATGTATGGATGATATGAAAAGCAGAATAAAATCCTTTTTAAAACGAAAGGATGCAGACGATAGATTAAAACCATGGGTTAGATGGTACTCGAGGATTGGTTTTTCCGCAAAAGGAACAGTGTACGCATTAATAGGCATAATTTCCATGCTGGCAGCAGTAGGAATTGGTCAAAAAAGCGGACAACAGGGAGCAATTGCCTCAATCGCAAGTAAGCCATTTGGCGAATTAATCATTTGGGTCATTGTATTGGGTTTAACAGGTTACATAACTTGGTTGATTACACAGGTTATAATTGAACCGGATAATGTCGAGACTAGGTTTAAAGGGATTCTAATACGAATGGGTTTCTTTTTTTATGCCCTTATATACATGGGAATAGCCGCGAAATTTGCCACCATTGCTATGCGGTCTGGTCAGTCAGGAAGTTCAAAACAAGCCTGGATGGCAAAAGTAATCGAAATGCCATTTGGACGAGTGATTATAGGACTAATCGGCTTAGGGATTCTAATTTTCGCGGCCGTTCAAATAATTCGAGGAATAACTGGATCTTACTTAAAGGAATTAAAAACACATGAAATGGAAAAATATGAGCAGTTTGTTCTTTCAGTAATAGGGAAGATAGGATATATAGCCAGGGGTTTGACTTTTGGAGTTCTAGGCGGTTTTATAGCACATGCAGGCTGGATTGCTGAACCAAACAGTGTGACGGGGATCGATAGTGCCTTAGCACAGATCTCACAGGAACCTTATGGTAAGACAATGCTTGGAATTATATCATTAGGTTTGTTATTATACGGTATTTTTACCATTTTTGAAGGTAAGAAAAGAAATATTCAAGTAAAAAAAGATTAGCGGATTAATAGAAGGTGGTATGTAAAATGCTGGAGGTTGTAATAGACGTAATAAAAGAGTATGGCATATGGGGACTACTTGCTAGCCTTGCAATTGAGGCTTCATCACTTCCATTTCCCGGTGGACTAGTTACACTTGTATTCGGGTATATTTTACAGCTTTCATTTATTGAAATTGTGTTGTATGGATTACTGGCAAGTATAGTTTACACAGTCTTCAGCATTATTCCATATATTATCGGATATAAGCTGGAAGATAAGTTGAAAGAGAAAACAAGCCGCAAGAAAATAGAGAAGTCTGAACGCTGGTTTAAAAAATTTGGAATATGGAGTATCGCGTTCTCCCGGCCGCTGGGTATTGGAAACTATATATCCTACGTATCCGGTGTTTTCAAAGTTAATATATGGACCTTTTTATCGTTAACGCTACTTGGAATACTACCGTGGACAGTAGGAATTCTGTGGTTAGGCAGCGTGGGTAATTTAAAGTCTGTGAAGTCGCTTATGGAAGAATTTCAATTTTATGCTTTAATAGTTGTGGCAGTTGCAGCTATCATTTTCGTTTTTTACAAGCTACGAAAAAAGAAAAAAGGAAAAACGAAAGAAAAAGGTGCATACGCAGCTATGAAGTAGAAGATCCAGTTACATGGGTCTTTTTTTTACGTCTCAACTTGCGCAGTTCAATATTTTTGATGTATGAAATAAATTATAGTTCTTGTAGCACTTGAAGTATGTAATTTACCAAAGTTTATAAAGCGTGTTTTTACTAAACCCTGCTACCAGTTACTTTGTCGTAGTAGATGTAAACTGCGACGTAACATCTTAGCTATATAAAACGGCGAAGTAACAGCAACGAGATTTCCGCTGCTGGCAGTCGTTTCCGCGGGCGGCTGGTGAGCCTCCTCGTGCTGAAGCACTCCGGGGTCTCACCTATGCCTGTCCTCCCGCAGGAGTCGACTGCCATCCGCTCCATTCTCTAGGAAAAATATGGATGTCAAGGTTTATTAACTGCACACCTGATAGCACGTCTATTTCAGCATGCATTGGTTTTATTAAGAAAAAAAACATAAACCGCTTTACCAGTCCCGGTGAGTGGAGGGCGGTGACTCCAGCGGGAACAGCACGAGTCTGAAGGCCCCGCAGAGTGGGTTTCTCGAGGAGACTGAAGCCGTGCCCGCGGAAAGCATCCGCCCGCAACGATCCTGGACGGCTGCAATGGAAACAAATCTAATGTTAATTCGCAGTATAGAGATACTTTGTCAACTACTACAACGGATAGCGACCTTATTCTGCTATTTTACGGAGCCCTTCATTTTTCAGTCTGCAAAAGCTGAGTAACAGGTGATTGTAATCTTTTTGTAATGTTATTTTAATAAAAGAGTTTAAGTATCAGAAATAGGGGAATTTATAACTAAGATAAAAGAGGAACTTAGGATATGTAAAGGGAGGTGCACACCATGAATGAACATCAAGTTATTATTTATACTTCTGACAATTGTCCTGAATGTGAAGATTTGGTGGACCTGCTTAATGAGTGGAAAATTGAATTCACGGAGAAAAGCGTCTCTAATAATAATTCTACACTAAAAGAAATGCAGGCTAGAGGTATATATGGAACTCCTGTAACGTTTATAGATGACAATCCTGTCTTAGGTTACCAAGAAATTAAATTGAAGTACGAGCTCGGGATATCGAATAGCCAAGGCTCCTATTTCAGAAATGTGTATGAAGACTACGACAAATAACCCCATTTGACACATCCTTTCTCTGACTTGCATATTCTATTGTAAACAGAGGAAAAAGAGGTGTGTGTCAAATGATCAATAGACCAAATAATTATCCAGGACCATTTAATCATCGTCCACCATATCCACCATCCCATCAGCAATGGCATCAATCAGCTATACCACCATTTAACCCTACACCTTATCAAATGTATGCAAAACCTAAACAACCAGCTTATTGGAATTCTTTCTCGCAACCTAATCAAATGAATTATCCAGCCAAACCACCTGGTCAAAGTGGACTTCTTAATTATTTTCAGAATAAAAACGGTGAAGTTGATTTTGATAAGATGATGTCTACAGTAGGGCAAGTAGCGAATACTTTCCAGCAAATTTCTCCAATGGTAAAACAGTTTGGTTCCATAATGAAAAGCATTAAATAATGATAAACATGGGGGAGGCTGATGTATGTGAGTGTATTCATCAGCTTTTTTTTATTTGTAAAACAAACCAAAGCAGGGAATTAAATTCACACCGCAAAAGTAATAACTCAAGTGGAAAAAGGGTATTAAATAAGTACATAGATAAGAAAGGAGAATTCCTATGATCGCATGTCTTATCATACATGGCTATACTGGTGGACCATATGAAATAGAGCCCTTATCTGATTTTTTGAAAGAAGAAACAGACTGGCATATAGAAGTGCCCACACTTCCTGGTCATGGCAGAAAGCTTGCCTTAAAAAATGTTTCACATAAAAAATGGATAAATGCTGCTGAAAATTCACTTAAGCAGTTACTTGATAAATATGATGAAGTATATTTAATTGGTTTTTCTATGGGGGGGATGATCGCATCTTACCTAGCGGCAAAGTACAAGGTGGATAAACTAGTACTTTTAGCCTCATCCAGAAAATATCTATCGTTAAAACAAATTATTCTCGATGTGAACCAGGTAGTGGTCGATGGAGTAAAAGGAAATATTAAAAAGAACAAGTTGTATATTCATTATAGAAAGAAAATTGGTGGAGTGCCATTTAAAGCAAACATTGAATTTTTGAAGCTAGTTAAATTTACCAAGCCATATTTAAAAGAAATTGACTCTAGTGTGTTAATTGCTCAGGGACAAAAAGATGGAATGGTTCCATATAAAACTGCTTACTTTCTTGATAAGGAAATCAGTTCAAAAGTAAAAGAGGTTGTATTTTTTGAACGCTCACGGCATCTTATTTGCCTCGGAGATGATAAAGATACATTGAACAAAATGATATATGATTTTTTGTCGAAACAAGTAGCGGTCACGTAAAAAGGAGTAAGCCAGAATGTGGCATACTCCTTTTTATTTATAAAATGAAATTACAATCCCGCCTTCACCTGCATATGTTGAAATTAATGGGCCCATTTCTGCTAGGTAGGAGTCTTTGAATGGATATTGTCTCATGATTTCATTCATTAACTCTATAGCACTGCTTTCGGCGTTAGCGTGTGAAAGAACAATGATCTTTTCCTCGAAATCATTTGTATGTTCGCCAATCTGTTCAATTAGCCGTCTAATTGACTTCTTCCCTCCACGCACTTTTTCAGCTACTTCAATTGTGCCTTCTTCGCTGGCACGCATTAAAAGCTTGATGTTTAACGTTTTTGCGATGGCACCACGTACTTTATCAAGCCTTCCGCCCCGTATTAGATTATCCAGTGTTTTTAATGCAATTAAAGTCTCTATGTCATTCACGCGGTTAGTTAAATGTTCTTCAAGCTGGTCGAAGGTATAGCCTTCTTCCATTTTTTTATTAGCTTCGTGCAGAAATAGAGCCATTCCACAAGAAGCGGTTTTTGTATTAATAACAGCAATTTTACGATCTGGTTCTTCTTCCAGTAACATATTTTTGGCTAGAACAGCATTTTCATATGTAGTACTTAATCCCTTGGTAAGACTAAGGTTAATAATTGCTGTGTCCGGATCCACTTTTTTATAGGCTTCATAAAAGTCGTTAGGGCTTGGGGCAGATGAACGAGGCATCTCTTCAGACTTACTGATTTTTTCATAAAATTCATCCAGGGATAACGTGACACCACTGATATATTGCTTATCTTTAAAGTGCAAATACAATGGAACAACAATAATATCTAATGAGTCTGCTAAACTTTTTGGGAGATCCGCACCGCCATCTGTAATTAACTGAATACTCATACCTTCACCCTCTTTGTTTAGTTTGGTTATATTATATCAGTTTTTAGTACTAGGTATTACCTTTATTTTTGTACGAAATCGTAACTCTTCTTTTTTTAGTAGTGCTCATGATAAACAAGAACAAACCGAAGAGGACGATTGCACCACCAAGCCATTGCAGTCCAGTGACTTTTTCACCTAAAATAAAGTAAGCTAATGTGGTTGCCCCGATTGGTTCAAGCACGATAGCCATTGAGATTGTGGAAGTACTCACCCACCTGAGCGCCCAATTAAACATGGTATGACCCAGGAACGTTGGTACAATTGCAAGCGCAAGGAAGACCCACCAGTAGTCAGCAGGATACCCTACAAAAGAATATCCGAGTAAGATATTATAAATAAATAACGTGATAGTACTTACTCCGTAAACTACAAACGTATATGTCATTAAGGAAAGTCGTCTTCTTGTATTTTGTCCGACTAAGAAATAAGCGGTAACCATTATGGCACCAAGTATGGCTAATACATCTCCCAAAAGCGCTATACCGCTAATCTGAAAATCACCCCAACTGATAATGATGCTACCAAATAAAGCAATAATCATACTAATGACAGCGCCGGGTGTAAATCTTTCATGAAAGAAAAAATACGTCCCAAGAAAAGCGAAAATAGGCATTAGGCTGACAAGCACTACAGAACTTGCTACGGAGGTATAATTTAATGACTCAAACCAGAGAATGAAATGAAAGGCAAGAAATATTCCGCCAAACGTAACCATCATCCAGTCTTTCCTGGATATTAATTTAAACTCTTTTCTGTAATATAAAAGAATAATGGGTGACATAATAAGAACTGCAAATAGTAAACGATAATTCGCTATGATTGATGCTGGCGCTCCAGCAGCAAGCTTCACTAAAATTGCAGAAGTTGAAACTGCAATAATGCCGATGAAAACTGCAAAATGCGGGTTTGACGGAGGCATACGCATATGAGCCCTCCTTTTCATTTATGTTAATCATGGTCTGTGTAACCGATGTTTCTTATATTTATTAAGTTTATCATGGGAATGGTAAAAAATCATTTTATAGTTAGTAGTAGATAACTTCGTGAAATGTATGTTATGCTATAAGAACTGTTATTTAGTGCATGAGTGAAATGAAGTGAGGCCTCTTACCAGGAACGGGGGATGCCTTTTTTGTGCGAATAAATTTTTAAGAAAAAAAGGAGTAGACTAATAAGGTGACAACATTTAAAGAACTTAATGTATCTAGCCCAATCATGAAAGCATTAGAGAAGATGGGCTTTGAAGAAGCAACACCAATTCAGGCAGAAACAATTCCGTTAGCAATGCAAGGTAAAGACGTAATCGGACAAGCTCAAACAGGTACTGGTAAAACAGCTGCATTTGGCATACCGATGATCGAGAAAATTGATAAATCAGCTAAAACAATCCAAGGACTTGTAGTAGCGCCAACTAGAGAACTTGCTATACAAGTGGCTGAAGAAATTAATCGCTTGGGAAGATTTAAAGGAATCCGTACACTTCCAGTATACGGTGGACAGCATATGGATCGACAAATCCGTGCATTGAAAGACGGACCACATATTGTTGTAGCAACTCCAGGACGTCTGCTGGATCATATGCGCAGAAAGACAATTCGTATTGATAACGTTCAAACAGCAGTATTGGACGAAGCAGATGAAATGTTAAACATGGGATTCATTGATGATATTCGTGACATTCTTAAAGGAATTCCGGAAGATCGTCAAACATTACTGTTTTCAGCAACTATGCCGAAAGAAATTCGTAATATTGCTAACACATTAATGAAATCACCAGAAGAAGTAAAAGTAAAAGCGAAAGAAATGACTGTGGAAAATATTGATCAGTTCTTCGTTGAAGTTCCTGAACGTTTAAAGTTTGATACGTTGACGAATCACATTGATATACATGGTCCAACTTTAGCAATTATTTTCAGCCGTACCAAAAAGCGTGTGGATGAAATTGCTGAAGGATTACAAGCAAGAGGATTCCGTGCTGAAGGTATTCATGGCGATCTGACACAAGGTAAACGTATGTCCGTTTTAAACAAATTTAAAGGTGGACGTATTGAGATACTTGTAGCAACAGACGTAGCAGCTCGTGGTCTGGATATCTCAGGTGTATCACATGTATACAACTTTGATATTCCACAAGATCCAGAAAGCTATGTTCACCGTATCGGACGTACCGGACGTGCTGGTCGTACTGGTGAAGCAGTATCATTTATTACACCAAGAGAAATGGCACACCTTCATTTAATTGAAAAAGTTACAAATAGTAAAATGAAGCGTCTAATGCCACCGACTAATCAGGATGCACAACGCGGACAACAACAAGTTACTGTTAATAAGTTATTAAAAACATTGGAAAGCGATGATTTAAAATCTTATCACGAGACAGCTAACGAGTTATTACAGGACAACGATTCAATTTCTGTAATTTCAGCTGCACTTAAAATGTTGACGAAGGAACGCAGAGATACACCAGTATCTATTTCTTCCGTACAACCAATAAGTGTTAAAAAAGCACAAGGCGGCCGTGGCGGCGGCGGAAAAGATGGCAATCGTCGAAATAAGCGCAACTACGGACAACGTAGCCAGGGCGGACGTAATAACACGCAAGGTGGACGCGCGCAAGGCGGACGTAACAACCGTAAAGGTAACTTCCAAAAACGCAAAAGCAACCGAGACTAAGACTAAATACGCAACTAAATAATAGATACCACAACAAAGCTCCTAAGCGCAAAGGGAGCTTTTTTATTTGGAAAAGAAAAGCGGAGTGGGCTTGCTTAGCGACGAAAAGCACGACGAGTCATTTAAAGTGAGACTTTTTTAACCGATAAAACGTATAAGAAATTAGAATAAATTAAATGGGGGAAATTATATGCGCCAACCACCTGTTAATACAATAGCTGACGAGGCACTTAAAGCATGGAAATTAACAGCAGTTATATTTATGTCTATCTTATGGCTCCTGATTTTAGCTGGTTTGGTTTTATCGGTGATTTTTGATATTTCATTTTTGTATGCAGGAATAGGTATTCTCTTAGGTTTACTAATACACTACCTTTTTGTTTATTTATTGCCAAAGGTGAGATGGAATCGGTGGAGATATGAAATATTCGAACAGGAAATCTATATTCAACATGGAATTATCATCGTATCAAGAACGCTTGTGCCGATGATAAGAGTACAGCACGTGGACACCAAGCAAGGGCCGATTCTTAAGAAGTACCAGTTGGCAGGGGTAACTATTTCAACCGCCGCAACCACACATGAAATTCCTGCTTTACGAGAGGAAGACGCTGCTGGACTGAGGGATCGGATATCAGCACTTGCGAGGGTGGATGAAGATGATGTCTAAGAAACAACGATTACATCCGGCAGCGATAATATTTACATTGATAAAAACTTTCAAAGAAATGATTTTTACGATAGGTGTAGGTTTTTTTGCATTTAAGGATGCCGGTCTTATCTACCTAATTATGGGTATCTGTTTGTTTGTAGTAGTTGCACTTCTAGTTAGTACTTTATCCTGGTATCGCTATACATATCGTTTAGAGGAAGAGGAACTCCGTATTGAGTACGGCATCTTCATTCGCAAAAAACGCTACATTTCAAAAAACCGTATACAATCAATCGATCTGACGCAATCAGTCGTACACCGTATGTTTAAACTTGTTAGAGTTAATATAGAAACAGCAGGCAGCGGCACCGGCGCCGAAGCATCGTTAAAAGCTGTAAAGCTCTCAGCAGGCGAGAAGTTACGCAAAGAATTAAAAACAAATCAATCTTCAGTTATTGAGGAAACGGAAAGTCAAGAAGAAAGTGATCAGGCGCTAGTGAAAAAGATTACAACTAGACGATTGTTTTTAGCGGGAACTACTTCTGGCAGTATTGGGATTATATTTGTTCTATTTTCTGTTTTATTTTCAGAAATTGAACAGTTTGTTCCCGACGATTATTATGAAACGACTTTTGAGACGATTATAAGCTATAGTATTGTTCTGCTTGCGATTATGGTTCTAGCCTTAATCCTGTTGTTATGGGTTATGGGAATTGCTGGGACAATGATAAAATATGGTAACTTCACTATCAGGAAAAATGAAGATGAGCTGTATATTACAAGAGGTCTTCTTGAAAAGAAACAGACTACTATACCTATAAAAAGAATTCAGGCAGTTGGGGTTAATGAAAGTCTGCTGCGTCAGCCTCTTGGATATGTCACCGTTTTTGCTGAAGTTGCGGGTGGTTCGATTTCAAAAGGTGAAGAATTTTCGACAGTATTATTTCCAATTATGAAAAGAGATGAAGTGGATGACTTTCTGTCGCAATTTTTACCACAATATGGTACGGAAAGAAATAAGCTCACAGGATTACCAAGCAAAGCAAAAACGTTTTACATCGTACGATCAGCAATTTTACTGGTAGCAGCAATCATCATCATGCTGTTCTTTTTACCACAATTCATATTGGCGCCACTCATACTGCTCGTATTTGCAATTATCCTTGGTCTGCTTCAACATAAGGATGCTGGGATTCGAATAGATCATGAGCTGCTCACAATACGATATCGTGTAGTAAATCGAAAAACAATTGTATTATTTCATAAACGAATCCAATCGTTTGAAAATAAGCAGCATTTCCTGCAGCAAAGAGCGTCACTTGCGACGATCAGAACCTCGATCGTTTCAAAATTAGGCGCAGGGAAGCATTATACAATAAAAGATCTATCTACCAGGGATGTAATGGACTTGTTTGATTGGTATTCGTATCGTGACTAACAATCGAAAAACCAGTAGTTTCAGTTGTAATTAACGAAACTACTGGTTTTTATAATTAATACAAGTGAAAAATAACAAAAATTAAAAATTTTAGGTTTATGTTTTAAATGAAGGGGGGAAATAAATAGCATAAAGGAGATGATGGAAATGGAAAAATTCGAACTGTATGAAGTGGTAGAGAAATCAAAGGGCCTGCAAATTCATGTTTTTGAGAAAAAGGAAAAATGTATCCGTATGCTATATGTTAATCCGGAAACTCTGACACCACTCCAAAATCAACGTTGCCCTGAACATTTAGAGTTATATATCACTAATCAAAAAGAAGTAATTAAAACGAAATTGGATGAAGCGATCGCGGTCTAATATATCTTATATTATTCCTAATTATAGTGTTTTCAACTAAAGCGTATCAGGAGCTATTCATAATAAATGATTGTACTCTTTGGACTTATATCTTCTATTTTATCATTGTGAAATAATCCTCAGTTTCTGATACCGTATTTCTACTATATTCATTAATAACCCTCTTACTTAAATCCAGTTAAGACAAACAAAAAAACCGCATCATTTACGGTTTTTTTAATTTGCTATATTATTTTTTAGATTTATTGACAACTAAAACTGCGTGAATTGCACCAGGAATCCACCCTATAATGGTTAATAGGATATTAAGTAAAACCTGCATAGGTCTCCCTTTGAAAAATACTGCAACAGGAGGGAGTAAAATTGCTAATATGTAAGACATAAGTGCCTCCTTTGAAAGTTTATTAAATGATCATCCAAGCTAACAGTACAGTTACTGCTGCTATTGATGCTACACCTGCAAGCATAAATAAAAAGTCATTCATATTCATTCTTCCTATATTGTTGAATCCTAATTCATTGTCCTCATTGTAAGCTATATCTAACTGATTTTCATTATGCATTATGTAATCTCCTTTATGTTGTTGTATAGTAAAATAATGTCATAAGCTTTATAGTATATAGTTACCCTCAGTTATCATTTTAAAACTAGAAAATCGTTTTTTTTATAAAAAAAAGACAGTTTTCTTATAAATTGGTGTTTTAGTGCGCAATATCTCTATACTGCTAGGTAGTTGCCCTCCAGAGTCATCCCTAGGAAACTGAAAAATTTACATGAAGTACAAATAAAAGGATCTACCCACCGCATCTTCGAATATACTCCGCTTTCCGCGGGCGAGTGGTGAGCCTCCTCATGCTGTCGCACTCCGGGGTCTCACCGATCTCTTACTTCCCGCAGGAGTCTCCGTATATTCGAAGTAGCTAAGTTAAGTTGAACTTGTAATTTTAAAATCCATCACTTTTTCAGTGACTTCATCGTACTCAAGGTGATCTTACCTTGCCCGTACTCGCATTGAAGTTGACTTCCACCAGTGAAATTCACTTGTTGAGATATAGTGGATATGAAATTGCATTGTGCACACACGTTCGCAATAGTGAGATAACTACTGAAAAAGAGGTAGATGTTAAAAATTCTTTATTTCACCTTAACTTAGCATCATCGAATTCACGAGACTCCTGTGGGAACAGCACGAGTCTGAAGGCCCCGCAGAGTGCTCTTCTCGAGGAGACTGAAGCCGTGCCCGCGGAAAGCGATGTGAATTCGACGATGCGATCGCAGATCCACTAAATCCGTATTTCATGTAACTTTTTCAGTAATCAAAGACAGTGTGAAAATTGTAAGTTACTTCGCAGTTTCCATCTACAGCGAAGTATTTGGACGCAAAAAAAGACAAGGAATTTAATCCTTATCTTTTTTTGTTATAAGTTCACAAGAACCTTCCCAGTATTCCAAGAATAACGAGAACACCAAACGCTGACCAAAGAACAACCTTGAGTGTCTTCTTATTTTTCCTCTTTTTATCCCATCGGTTCGGATCAAATTGAGTAGAAGCACCGCTGTATTTACTTTGGTTACGATAAATGGAGAAAGGTTGAACATTCGCAAGAAAAATCGGACCCAATGCCAATCCCCCAAGCAATCCAAAAATATGTGCTGCAACATTAATTCCTGGTCGGATAAACGTCATAACTAAACCGATAACCAGAATAGTGACAACGATGCGAGCGTTTTGACTATCAATTAAGTGTTTGCGAAACATTACCATGAAGACATACATGCCAAGTAGACCATAAACAGCGCCGGATGCGCCAACATACGTGTAAAACGCACCTGGAGCTATAAAATAGGTTCCTATACTTCCAGCAAGACCTGCTAGTAAGTACATAGTGAGAAACTTAAATTTTCCAAGCATTTGTTCAAGTGCTGGACCAAATAACACTAATGCAAATGAATTAAACAGTGTATGGCCTAAACCAGCATGAAAGAAGATGGATGTCAGAAGCCGCCAGTATTCACCTTGACTAATTAAAATATTGCTTCCAGCGCCCCATTGATAAAGCTGTACACCAATTGGCAAGGATAGAATATTGACTAGTAACATCAACGCTAGATGAATAATAACAATAGTTGAAACTACAGGATATAAATGAATGAATTCTTTTATACTTTTTTCAGATCGTATAAACATTGGAAACCCCCGTCGAAGGTAATTTTTATAAAACAGATTTTCGGGTATTATTAGTATAATAACGTTTCATCCACAGTATGACCATTAAAACGAAACAGTAAAGCAAGTAAACAGCGAAAATGTCTAAGCGTACAGAGAGGATAAAATATTTATGATCAAAGGAATTGGAATAGATATAATAGAGATAGACCGGATTAGAAAAAGCATAGAGAAAAATAGTCGGTTAGTGAATCGGGTTCTAACACCAGAAGAACAAATTGTCTATCAAGATTTAAAAAGTCAGTCACGACAGATTGAGTTTTTGGCTGGCAGGTTTGCGGCCAAGGAAGCTTTTGGGAAAGCTGCAGGAACTGGAATCGGGAAGTTGAGTTTTCAGGATATACACGTAGCTGCAAATGAAAACGGTGCTCCGTCCATAGTCGTGGAAGGGTATCACACGCGGCATATATTCATTTCAATCTCACATTCTAAAGACTATGCGGTTGCTCAAGTAATTATAGAAGAATAGTTGATGTTGCATATTTGGAGAGTTTGTCTCATATATTTTAGTGCGGGTAGGAGGAAATGGTAATGTTTATTGTCACCGCAAAAGAAATGTACGATGTAGACCGTCATGCCGTGGATTCTATCGGATATGACGGAAGAATTTTGATGGAGAATGCAGGTAGAGCTATTAGCGAGAACATGAAATCGATTCTTTCAAAACATGATCAAATTTGTATTCTGATTGGGGCAGGAAACAACGGAGGCGATGGGTATGTTATTGCACGAACGTTATTAAATGAGGCTTATAGCGTAAACGTCGTGCAGGTCGTTCCTGATGAAAAAATAACAGGGGATGTACGCTATCACAAAGACATTTTTGTGAAATGCGGAGGGACGCTGAACATAGTCAGCACAGCAGAAGAAGCTGAAAAACACGTTCAATCCGCAAGCGTAATAATAGATGCAATGCTGGGAATTGGTGTAAAAGGCGCATTGCGTGAACCAATCCAGTCTATTGTTTCCCTAATAAATCAAAACGCGGTAAAGGTGATTGCTGTAGATATACCTACTGGATTGCCCAGTTGCGAAGGGGTCAAAGAGTTTCAAGCAATTCAGGCGGATTTCACAATTACTATTGAAGCAGCTAAAGAAAGTGCCTTTATTCCGCACACTGCCCCATATTACGGAAGCATTGAAATAGTTAAGATTGGTGTTCCATCACAACTATTTCAGATGTATACAAAAAAAGATACATGGGAAGAAAGCGATTTTAAAAACACTCTACCGGAACGAAATGCATTTTCCCACAAAGGGACGCATGGTAAAGGTTTGGCAATAGGTGGTAGTAAAGAAATGCCTGGGTCAATTGCAATGACGGCAAAGGCAGCCTTGCGAGCGGGGGTTGGACTAGTAGCGATTGGAACGTCTGAGAAAGTGATCCAATCTATTGCTTCGGCCTGCCTGGAAGCTACATTTATAGAACTTCCTAAGGATAGTACGGAGAATGTATTACAATATGATAATTATGATGCAGTTGCAATAGGGATGGGGCTAGGACGTGAGAAGCAGGCATATGATTACGTTCAAAATAGTCTGAAGCAAGCTTCTTGTCCTTTAATTATTGATGCAGATGGTCTGTTCCATATAAAAAATAATTTGGATGTACTAAAAGACCGATCTGCTGCCACAATTCTAACGCCTCATCCTGGTGAGATGGCAATGCTGATGGATTGTACAATCGATGAGATAGTACATGCACCATTTGCACACGCCAAAAAATTCAGCAGGGAATATGGTGTGTACGTAGTCTTAAAAGGGAAATATACGATTATTACCACACCGGCTGGAAAACAAACTGTAAATCATAAGGGGAATCCAGGGCTTGCTAAGGGCGGAAGCGGCGATGTTTTGACTGGAGTAATTTTATCAATGGTAATGCAGAATCAATCTATAGAGGAAGCAATCTGTAATGCATGCTTTTTAAATGGAAAGGCAGCCGATGCCTGTATCGAAGAAGGACATTCCTATTACGACCTATTGGCCACAGACGTTATCAATGGTTTGCCAATCGTATTACGTACATGATTTAAAGAGAGCGCGGTGACAACTACATTCCTTTTGTCCTTGGAATCGAGACAAAGGAGATATGTATATGAAAAAAATAAGTAGCATTTGGT
Source organism: Virgibacillus flavescens (assembly GCF_050574275.1). Classification (GTDB taxonomy): domain Bacteria; phylum Bacillota; class Bacilli; order Bacillales; family Amphibacillaceae; genus Virgibacillus_F; species Virgibacillus_F flavescens. The sequence goes on along the minus strand of NZ_CP192260.1, from coordinate 327,456 downwards.
TAGTGCTTGCCTTAGGTTTGGTTTTAATACTTTCCGCTTGTGGCGAAAAGTCACAGGAGGACGTCTTAGAAAAATTGGACGAAAAGCTCGAGAAGGCAGATGGTTATAAAGCTACAGCAGAAATGAAAATGGATACTGGTCAGGAAAGTCAACAGTTCAATATTGATGTCTGGCATAAGAAAAAAGATTTATACCGCGTTAAGTTAATGAATAGTCAAGACGAAAAAGGTAATCAGGTTATCTTGAAAAATAAAGAAGGTGTATTTGTATTAACACCATCATTAAACAAAAGCTTTAAATTCCAATCAAAATGGCCGGATAATGGCAGCCAGCCATACTTGTACCAATCACTTATAAACGATATTAAAAAAGATAGTGAAGCTACTTTCAGTTCATCGGATAAACATTATGTTTTCCAAACGAAAACAAATTATCAAAGCAATAACAATCTTCCGTATCAGGAAATCTACTTTGATAAAAAAACCTATACTCCAGTTTTGGTTAAAGTGATGGATAAGGATAAAAAGGCAGTTGTTGAAGTTAAATTTACCAGCTTCAAAATGGATCCAGGTCTTAATGAAAAAGACTTTGAAATGGATAAAAACATGACAAGCAGTTCTTCAGAAGAAGCAGTTTCTGCAGATCCTGCTACTACTAATAATTTTGAACTTTTATTCCCATTAAACACAGCTGGTGCTGCATTATCTAAACAAACAGAAACGGAATTTGAAAACGGAAAACGAGTTATCATGTCATTTTCAGGTGATAAAAACTTTACGTTAGTAGAAGAAACGGTTGATACAGTTACTACGATGAGTTCACCGCAGCTGGTAACCGGTGAAATTGTAAATCTGGGATTTGCTGTTGGAGCATTATCGGAGAATTCTATAGAATGGCATTACAATGGAATGGAATTTTATTTAGCAAGTGATGATTTAACGCGTGAAGAATTAATAGAAGTTGCGAAATCAGTACAAGGTAAAGAAATTAAATAGAAATCTTGGCAGACTCATAAAGAAAGGGGGTCTGCTTTTTGTTTTAAGTTAACTCTAAATGCAGCGTGAAAATCCTTCAGACTGATTATTGACAGTGTACAAGGAAAGCGAAATAATAGAGGATATACTAATTTTATATACGAGACGAAGGGAGATAGAATGTTTTGTCAGATGGATTTTATCGACCAACCTGGGTTGAAGTGGACCTGGATGCTATTGAACATAACATAAAACAAATGAAGCAAATGCTATCTCCAAACAGTAATATATTTGCTGTTGTAAAAGCAAATGGATACGGTCATGGAGCTGTTGAAATAGCAAGAACGGCTTTACGCGCTGGAGCAGAGGCATTGGCAGTTGCTTTGCTCGAAGAAGCGCTTGAACTTAGAAAAGCAGGAATTCCTGCACCTATCCTTGTATTAGGGTGGGTTGCGCCGGAAGATGCGTCTATTGCGGCTGAACATGATATAACTCTTACATTTTTTCAGGAATCGTGGTTAAAAGAGGTAAGTTCTCACCTGAATTCAAAAGAATTGAAGCTTCATATGAAATGGGATACTGGTATGGGACGTATCGGTGTTCGGACGGTAGAGGAATTAGGTTCGATCACTCAAGCGCTCAAGGCAAATACAGTTATTCAATTAACAGGAATTTATACGCATTTCGCTACTGCAGACGAAGAAAATCTGGATTACTACTATGAACAGCAGCGACGTTTCGAACAATTATTAGCAGAATTTAATTGTATGTGGGATAAACCCGTAGATATTCATATTGGCAATAGCGCTGCTTCTATACGCTTTCCTGAAAAAATGCACCAATACATTCGACTTGGGATAGCCATGTATGGACTTTATCCTTCTGAAGCGGTGCAGAATGAAAAATTGATTAACCTGAGACCTGCTTTTTCGTTATTTAGTCGTTTAATACATGTAAAAGAAGTTCCAAAAAACGAATATATCAGTTATGGTGCAACCTACGTTACTCAGGAAAGGGAATGGATTGGTACCATTCCAATTGGTTATGCGGACGGCTGGACCCGTGCCTTGCAGGGAATGGAGGTTATGATTGAAGGAAATCGCATGCCTATAGTCGGCCGGATTTGTATGGATCAGACAATGATTAGGCTGGACAAAGAATATCCTGTTGGTACTAGGGTAACACTAATTGGAAAGAGCTTAAGCGCAGAAATAACAGTGGATGAAATAGCGAACTATTTAAATACCATTAACTATGAAATACCTTGTATGATAAGTGATCGCATTCCAAGAGTTTTTGAAAGGTAATATTCGTCCTAATGTTCGGGGTCATATAAAGGTAAGGAATATCATAAGTATTTATTAGCAGGTAAAAAAGTATAAATCCTTTCTTACTGTAAAAGTGCCAACTAACGCTTTCGCCATCAAGACTTTGCGAATACCGAGTATTTCTAATGAAGTTTATTCATATTTTATTAATCTATAAACAAGTGTATATACCACATTATCCATATGAATAAACAAAAAATCTCCAAATTCCTTTGCAATACTGTTCGTACAATGATATTATTGAGTTAAATTTGATAATGATCGTTCAACAGTTGGCGGAGGTGTTTGGTTTTGTCAGAGAGCTTACAAGAGATTTTAGTACGATTACCAAAAAACCTATTAAATGAGGTGGATGGACTAATGAAGTATGATAATAGAGATCTTAGTGATTTTATCTGTCAGGCAACAAAGAATTACTTGGAACAAAAGAAATTTGACCACGTTCAACAATTTCGGGAATCCATGCAAAAAGGATATGAAGAAATGGCTCGAATTAATCTAACAATTGCGTCGGAGGCTTTTCAAGCTGAAGAGGAGGCTGAAAACACCCTTGAGCGTTCTGTGATCGGGGTGTAACAATGTGATCGTTCAACGAGGAGAAGTATATTTCGCTGATTTATCCCCTGTGGTGGGTTCAGAACAGGGAGGTATACGTCCAGTACTGATTTTACAAAATGATATCGGTAATCGATTTAGTCCTACTGTAATTGTTGCGGCGATTACTGCTCAGATTCAGAAAGCTAAGCTGCCCACGCATGTGGAGATTGATGCGAAGCGTTATGGATTTGATCGTAATTCTGTTATATTACTGGAACAAATTCGTACACTTGATAAACAAAGATTAACAGATAAGATAACAAAGCTGGATAATGAAATGATGACTAAAATAGATCAGGCACTGGAAATAAGTCTTGGACTTAAGGACATGTAGGATCCTATAAGATAACCCTTGTTAAAACAATTTAACAGGGGGTTTTTTAATGTCCAACAATCGAATATATGGTATAATTATAATAATATAAATATAATTTGTTGATTAATGTAAGTATTTGCAACTAATAAATACATAGTAGAAAATATAGTTACAGATAAAACGGATGCAGGGGGAAAAGCGTGTGGATAAGAAGTTTAAAGATATTGCATTAAAAAATAGTGATACAATTGTACAAATGTGGCTTGAAGAAATTGGTTCGTTAAAAGAGGGAAACTATACAGCGAGTGTTTCAGATGAATTATTTGAAAGTACAAATAGAGAGTTTGTAAATGTTATTTTTACGAGTATTCAAGGAGAAGGATCTCCAAAATTATTAGTGGATTTTTCTGAAAAACTAATAAACCTTGGATGGCCATTAAGTTATATTACTGATGGTTTACAAGTATTTAGACGTGTAACAATTTCCTTTATTCTGGAACAAGCTGATCAATTGGACTCCGAATACATTTCCGTGCTATTGAAAAGTGTTGATTTATGGGTGGAACCCATCATTCGACAACTTGTTAACGAATACTCTGGTAGCTGGGAACATATTGTCTCTCTCCAGCGTGTAGCTTTGCAGGAACTTTCAGCACCGCTAATTCCGGTGATGGACGGAATTACGGTAATGCCTCTAATAGGTACAATCGACACAGAGCGGGCGAAGCTGATTATGGAAAATTTGCTTGAGGGAACAATTAAGCATAATTCGGATGTTGTATTAATTGATATTACTGGTGTACCGGTTGTGGATACTATGGTTGCGCATCATATCATTCAAGCGGCTGAAGCGGTTCGTCTAATTGGTTCAACATGTATCCTTGTAGGAATTCGGCCGGAAATTGCACAAACTATCGTTAACCTAGGAATAGATCTTGGGAAATTCCCGACAAAGAGTTCATTGAAAAAAGGTTTCCAAAAAGCACTGGAATTAACGAATCGTAAAATAGAAGACATTGAAACAAAAGATGAGGAAATCGAAACAATACTAAACTCATTAACGGGGGAGTGAAAGCATGCGTATTCCAATTTTAAAGCTACATAATTACTTGCTTATTTCTATACAGACAGAACTTGATGATAATACAGCGATACAGTTTCAAGAGGATTTATTAAATAAAATTCATAAAAGCGGTGCTACGGGTGTGGTTATTGATTTAACTTCTGTAGAAATCGTCGATTCCTTTATTGCAAAAGTATTAGGAGATGTTGTTACAATGTCGGACTTAATGGGAGCAAAAGTAGTATTAACTGGAATTCAGCCAGCCGTCGCTGTAACTTTAATTGATCTCGGAATCCATATGCAGGAAGTGCAAACTGCTTTGGATATCGAACAAGGATTAATTAAACTTCATCAGGAATTGGGGGTATAGGTATGAACCTTCATTCTTGTGTGAACATTAATAAAGAATGGGACATTGTTGGCGCAAGACAAGTTGGGCGTGATATAGCGAAGAAAATTGGGTTTGGTACAGTGGACCAGGCTCGAATTGCCACCGCGATCTCTGAATTAGCACGTAACATTTATCTCTACGCCGGACATGGGAAAATTTGTTTTGAAGTAATGGATACGATTAATCAAAAGGGAATTTGTATGATTGCTATTGATGCTGGCCCTGGCATTGAAGATATCAGTCAAGTAATGCAAGACGGGTACACAACATCTGGAGGATTAGGCGCTGGACTCCCAGGTGTTAAAAGGTTAATGGATGATTTTGATATTAAATCTGAATTTGGTAAAGGCACAGAAATACGTGCAACCAAATGGAAAAGATAATATATATAAAAAGGTTTAACTTAGTAATAAGTTAATCCTTTTTTAACAGCTAAGAAAGAATAAATGTTTAAAGCAAATGCCGGTATAAGTAAAACTTCGGCATTCGTATTTTAAAGACCAGGCGAATGCCGAGTTTTTCTAAAAAAGGAGTGAACAGCGTGGATACAATGAAGTTAGACGCTGCAAACTATAAGGATTTATTAAAACATTACATTGATACACAGGATGAACAATCTTTATACGGTGCAGAGCAGATAAGTAAATCTTTTATAAAAAATAATATCCTTCCAGAGGAAATTGTAAGCCTCCATAATCAGGCTTTAGCAGATATTTATCCTGATCTGTTTGAAGACTTCCAAAGGTCTATGGACTTTCTGATGGAATTAATGATTTCATATGGGTTAGCACATCAAGAGTATCAGACACTGCGCGAACAGCAAATTGCTTTAAAGTCAGAAATATCTGTTGCGGCCGGTATGCAGGATACACTTCTGGCAACTTCAAAACCCGAGATCAAAGGTCTGGACATCGGGGTTATTAGTGTTTCCGCTAATCAAATGAACGGCGATTATTATCATTTCATTAAAGGTGAGGACGGCTCATTGGGAGTGGCTGTTGCTGACGTAATTGGTAAAGGAATCCCAGCTGCACTTTGCATGTCCATGATAAAGTATTCCATGGATAGTTTTCCGGAAGAGACGATGAGTCCGCCGGCAATTCTTGGGAATCTAAACCGAGTAGTGGAGCGGAACGTTGATCCGAGTATGTTTATTACAATGTTCTATGCCCAGTATGACCCAAACGCATGTAAGTTTTTATACTCATCTGCTGGCCATGAGCCTGGATTTTATTACAGTGCGAAAACCGATTCATTTAAGGAAATTGAAGCAAAAGGTTTAGTACTTGGTGTATCAAAAGAAACAAACTACCAACAATATGAACAGGATGTAGAAGAGGGTGATATGATCGTTCTTCTAACAGATGGTGTTACGGAATGCAGGCAGGGAGATCGATTTATTGAGAGCGAAGAGGTATTGGATGTCATACGGAAACATATCCATTTACCTGCACAAGAGATCGTGGATCTTGTCTTTAAATATTTTGAACGCCTGCAAAACTTTCAGCTTCGGGATGACTTCACATTAATCATCTTACGTAAATAGGTTTACAAAAATATCCTATAGGGTAAAGGAACCAATATTGAATTACGTGAATAAGTGTCAGGTTTTTTAGATTTTAGCTTTAAATACAGGGGGATTTGGAATGAACTTAGTAATTGATGTTATCGAAGAAGATATGAAGTCTAAAGTTATTCTTTCAGGAGAAATTGATGCATATACAGCTCCAAAGTTAAAGGAAAATTTACTTCCGTTAACACTAAAAAAAGATACTACAGTTGAAGTGAACTTAGAAGAAGTTGGGTATATGGATAGTACTGGACTTGGTGTGTTTATTAGTGCGTTAAAATCAACTAATGAACATAACAGCCATCTAACTTTAATAAATTTACAGGAACGAGTACTGCGATTGTTTAAAATAACTGGTTTGAATGAAATTATGGATATTAGTGAAGAAATTCGAGGTGGAAAAGAATAATGGAAAGATTCGACTTTATTGAAATGAAGGTTCCTGCTAAAGCTGAATATGTCGGCGTTGTCCGTTTAAGTATCTCAGGTATTGCCAATAGAATGGGATTTACTTATGAAGAGATTGAGGATTTAAAAGTATCTATTTCAGAAGCGCTTACAAATGCTGTTAATCACGCATACGAAGACGGTGACGGGGATGTCACAATCGGTTTTGGTGTATACGATGACCGTCTGGAAGTAATGGTGGCAGATCATGGAGGCAGTTTCGACCTGCAAGAAATTAAGGGTGGAATTGGTCCTTATAAACACACTGAATCTGTGGAGACCTTACGTGAGGGAGGTTTCGGACTCTTTTTAATTAATGCCTTAATGGACAAAGTAGAAATAAATAATAATCATGGTGTCATTGTTCTAATGACAAAGTATCTTCAGGGAGCAGAGGTGGACTACGATGGCAACCAGATCTCATCCACAAAATAGGGATGGAAGAGACGAGGTTTACCAGTGGATTGAGCATCTAAAAGAAAACCCTGATGATAATGTAATTAAAGAAAAAATTGTTCTGACATACAAAGATCTTGTAGAATCTATAGCGAGAAAGTATTCCAAAAACAGTAGTATTCATGAAGATTTAGTTCAGGTTGGAATGATCGGGTTATTAGCAGCTATCAGAAGGTTTGATGCTAGTTTTGGTAAATCATTCGAATCGTTTGCGATCCCAACAATTATTGGTGAAATTAAACGATTCATTCGAGATAAAACTTGGAGTGTTCATGTTCCGCGTCGTATAAAAGAACTTGGACCAAAAATAAAAAAAGCAGTAGATGAATTAACTATATCTGATCAAAAATCACCGTCGGTTAAAGAAATTGCGGAGTATCTTGAAGTTTCGGAAGAAGATATTTTAGAAACAATGGAGATGGGTAAAAGCTACAAGGCATTATCTGTTGATCGTAAAGTAGAAGCCGATTCTGATGGCAGTACTGTAGCAATACTGGATTTAATTGGAAACAATGAAAGCGGTTATGAGAATATTGATCAGAAAATGCTGCTTGAAAAAATATTACCGATTCTGACAGAGCGTGAACAGGAAATATTGCGCTGTACGTACTTCGACAATTTAAGTCAGAAAGAAACCGGGGAACAATTAGGTATTTCTCAAATGCATGTTTCTCGATTGCAACGAAGAGCACTACTTAAACTACGTGAAGCGATTCAATCAGAAAGCTCGGAGGTTTTTGAGTAATAATGAGTGAAAACAGAGTTGAAGTAGAGGTATTTCAGAAGTCCAAAAAAGGAAATTATTATTGTGGAGACAGCTATTTTTATACGGAGACGGAAGATGAGTTTATTTGTGCGTTAGCAGATGGTCTTGGAAGTGGTGAATTTGCAAGTGAATCCTCGCAGGTTGTGGTGGACATCATAGGTGATAATATCCATGCTTCTGTGGAACAAATCATTAAAACGTGTAACAAAAACCTTACAAATAAACGCGGTGTTGTTCTTGGTATTTTAAAATTAAACTTCAAAAAGCAAGAATACTCCTATTCCTCTATCGGAAATATTGGTGTAATTACAGTATTGGAAGATGGAAGTAAAAAAAGAAACATTCCCAATAACGGATACCTTGCTGGATTTCCGCGAAAGTTTAAAATTGAAAATGGTCCATTGGTACCAAATATGAATTTTATTATGTTCTCTGATGGGGTTTCCGACACGGAACTTTCCCAAGGATACTTCAAAAACAAAGACGTAAAAGATATTATCGCAACGTATAAATACAAAGATGGTCAAATGGATGATGATATTACATTAATTGGTATGCGCTACACAGGACAGCAGTGAGATCAGTATTCATGTACTGATCTTTTTGCACGTAATGAAGTTTTTTTGGGCAGATAAGAAAGTATAAATCCTTTCTTCCTGCATAAGTGCAACTAAGACTTTTGTTATTAAGGCAGCGGCAAGCCAAGTTTTCTAATAAGATTGTATGGTAATAATAGGAGGTAGAATGATGTCAGTAGAAGTTGATCAGGATATTATCAAATGGGTAGCAAAAGAAACAACAGTTAAACCGAACATAGTAAATACTGTTATCGCATTAATGGAAGAAGGCAATACAGTTCCATTTATTGCGCGTTATCGTAAGGAAATAACTGGTGGGCTCGATGAAGTACAAATAAAGTCTGTCCAGGATAAATGGAATTATGCTGTTAACTTAGCTAACCGTAAAGAAGAAGTTATTCGTTTGATTGATGAGCAGGGTAAATTAACAGATGAGCTTGAAAAGGATATTTCTACCGCTACACAGCTGCAGCGTGTAGAAGATTTGTATCGGCCATATAAACAAAAAAGACGTACCAAAGCTACGATAGCAAAAGAAAAAGGATTAGAACCAATCGCTAAGGCAATCTGGCAGCAGGAAAATATGGATCTTGAAGGTGAAGCGAAAAAGTATTTTTCTGAAGAACATGAAATACATACAATGGAAGATGTGCTCGCCGGTGCCAACGATATAATTGCCGAGTGGATTTCAGATGATCCTGATTTTCGTGATTTTATTAGAGATGAAACGTTTAAGAAGGGTCTTGTAGAATCAGAAGTGAAAGATCGTTCTAAGGATGAAAAAAGTGTGTATGAGATGTACTATGATTATAATGAAGCGGTCCGCACATTGGCAGCACATCGTACACTTGCATTAAACCGTGGAGAAAAAGATGAAGTGCTGAAGGTTTCAATTGAGCCGCCATTAGACCGGATTATTGATTACCTGCGGAAAAAAGTAATCAAACCGTCTACTCAAAACGATGTTATGACGTTTTTACAAAGCGCAATCGAGGATAGCTATAAGCGATTGATTCAACCATCAATCTCAAGAGAGATACGTAATGTACTAACGGAAAAAGCGGAACTCCAGGCGATCAAAATTTTTTCCGAAAACCTGAAAAACTTATTGTTACAGCCACCATTAAAAGGAAAGACCGTACTTGGTGTCGATCCGGCATTCCGTACAGGCTGTAAACTTGCGGTAGTGGATGAAACTGGAAAGGTGCACACGGTTAATGTTATTTATCCGACAGCACCTAGAAATGACTTTGCGGGATCCGAGAAGAAAGTATTGGAATATATAAAGAAGTATGGTGTGGAATTAATTGCAATTGGTAATGGAACGGCATCCCGAGAAACGGAACAATTTATTGCTGATGTCATTCAAAATAACAATTTAGATGTTCCATACATTATTGTTAATGAGGCAGGCGCAAGTGTTTACTCTGCTTCAGCGTTAGCGAGGGAAGAGTTTCCTGATTTGCAGGTTGAAGAAAGAAGTGCAGCTTCGATAGCAAGAAGAGTACAGGATCCTCTTGCTGAGCTGGTTAAAATAGACCCTAAGTCAATAGGGGTAGGACAATATCAGCATGATGTAAGTCAGAAAGAGTTAAATGAGTCGTTGAGCTTCGTAGTGGAGACGGCAGTAAACCAGGTGGGTGTAAATGTAAACACTGCATCATCCAGTTTGCTGCAGCATGTATCTGGTCTAAGTAAAACAGTTGCGACTAATATTGTCGCAAAACGTAATGAGGAAGGTAAGTTCTCAAATCGTAAACAGTTAAAGAAAATTCCTCGATTAGGTGCAAAAACCTATGAACAAAGTATTGGGTTCCTGCGAATTTTTGAAGGAGAACATCCATTAGACAGAACGCCTATACATCCAGAAAGTTATCCGCATACGAAGAAATTGTTAGAGATGCTTGGGTGTAAAGTGACGGATATAGGATCAAAAGAGCTGCAGGAAAAATTGAAGGAAGTAAACAAACAAGAAGTAGCAGACAAGCTGGACATCGGAGTATTAACACTTACAGACATTATGCAATCATTGATTCGTCCAGAGCGAGACCCTCGTGATGATTTGCCTAGACCATTATTAAAACAAAACGTATTAACGATGGAAGACCTGCAGCCAGGGATGGAAATGCAAGGGACCGTACGAAATGTAGTCGACTTTGGTGTCTTTGTTGATATTGGAGTAAAGCAGGACGGCTTAGTTCATATTTCGAAAATGGCGGATAAGTTTGTGAAGCATCCAATGGATATTGCATCGGTCGGTGATGTTGTAACAGTGTGGGTGGAGAACTATGACGCCAATAAAGGAAGAATAGCTTTATCTATGGTCGAAAATAAAAAATAAAAAAAGGAAGGAACGCGTGTTAATTCAGCGTTCCTTCCTTTTAAAATTGTTATTTCACGCTTTCTGGTACAGATAATCCTAATCCAGCGGCTACACGTGAACCGTAATCAGGATCAGCTTTATAGAAGTGTTCGATCTGACGAAGTTTAATTTCATCATATTTAACAGGTTCCATGTGATTAACAACAGCTTCAATTAGACGATCTTTTTCCTCAGAGCTCATTAATCTGTAAAGATTACCAGCCTGTGTGAAGTGATCGTCGTTTTCATATACAACACTGTCAGCTTCACCGTGTACTTCAAACGGGTTAATTTTTGATGGTGCATCTTCTTTCGGGCCATCAAAGCTATTTGGTTCGTAGTTTACCGATCCGCCGCCGTTGTCGTATCTCATTTGGCCGTCACGCTGATAATTTTTTGTTCCATTAAGTGGACGGTTAATTGGCAATTCCTGATGGTTGGCACCAATACGGTAACGATGTGCATCTGAATAACCAAACAAACGACCTTGCAGCATTTTGTCAGGAGAAGCTTCAATACCTGGTACAAAGTTTCCAGGTGAGAACGCTGCCTGTTCAACTTCTGCAAAATAATTTTCCGGATTACGATTTAGTACCATGCGTCCTAGCTCAATACGTGGATAATCTTTCTTAGACCAAGTCTTCGTAACATCAAATGGATCCCATTTATATGTTTTTGCATCTTCGAAAGGCATGATTTGAACATATACCTTCCATGCAGGGAAGTCTCCCTTTTCAATCGCATTAAATAAATCCTCTGTATGATGGTCAGGGTTTTGACCGGCAATTTCGCCTGCCAATTTTTCATCCATTGCTTTTACGCCTTGTTCTGCAATAAAGTGATATTTCACCCATACTGCTTCGCCTTGGTCGTTTACCCATTTAAATGTATGGCTGCCATACCCATTCATGTGGCGCATTGTTGCAGGAATACCGCGGTCACCATGCAAATAGGTTACCTGATGCAATGATTCTGGCGATAATGACCAGAAGTCCCAAGTCATATTCGGATCCTTCAGGTTAGTTTTAGGATTGCGTTTTTGTGTATGAATAAAATCAGGGAACTTAATCGCGTCCTGAATAAAGAATATTGGTGTATTGTTTCCTACTAAATCATAATTTCCTTCTTCTGTATAGAACTTAAGTGCGAATCCACGAGGATCTCGAACCGTATCTGCTGAACCTAACTCTCCAGCAACAGTTGAGAAACGAGCGAACATTGGAGTCCGCTTTCCAACTTCACTTAAGAAATCTGCTTTTGTATACTTAGATAAATCATTTGTAACTTCAAAATAACCATGAGCACCAGCACCCTTTGCGTGAACAACACGCTCTGGCACACGTTCGCGGTTAAAATGTGCAAGTTTTTCTAGAAGGTGTACATCTTGAATTAAAACTGGTCCACGATGACCAGCTGTGATGGAATTCTGATTGTCTCCGACTGGAGCACCTGACCCTGTTGTTAGTTTGTTTTTTTCATAACTCATTTGTAGAAACACCTCTCCTTTATTAAAAACAATTTATATTAATTATAATATAAATCTATTAAAAATCAATATTTAATTAAAATAACTTTAAATAACATGTCAAAAATAGTAGAATAATGACTGTCAACACTAGTTTATTTAAAATAAAAAGTATATACTAATAGTTTGCTTGTCTATCAATTGGAAAATCTAAATGAGTATTTTGACTTTTGGAAACTATGAGACAGGCTACGCGGTATGGTAAAATAATATCAATACGTATAAAAGGGATGCATAATATGAACTTATTAAACGAGCAGGAATTATATGCACTAGTCGACAGGCTTTCTAAACAGTATTTTCATAAACCGTTTAAAGATGATGTTCGGTTTAATAATAGACTGCGAACAACTGGTGGGAGATATATTCCATCCAGGAGGGTGATTGAGTTAAACCCTAAATACGTTCTGGAAACAGATGAAGAAGAGGTTATTGGCATTATTAAACATGAGTTATGTCATTATCATCTTCATATAGAAGGAAAAGGGTATAAACATGGTGATACTGATTTTAGAAAGTTGCTTAAGGAAACAGGATCTCCGAGACATTGTAATCCACTTCCGTCCTATAAAAGAAAGGAAAAGCATTCATACATTTGTGGAAAATGTGCGCATGTCTATAAACGGCAACGTAGAGTTAATATTAATAAGTACAGATGTGGAAAGTGCGGAGGAAAGCTGAAACTTCAAGGATAGATAGGGTCTATCATCACCTTTAAATTGAATAAATAATAGCTATAGGTAAAAAACCTACCAAAATGCATTGACGAAAGTTTGCTTCCATGTTAAATTTAATAAGCCGTAAAAAAACGGGGTCGCAATATTACATAAAGAAATTGACAATAGAAAGATTTTAATGTAGTATATTTCTCGTCGCAATAACGGTTTGTGTGACGAACAAAACTAAGTAAGATTGTACCATTATGATTCACTATATTACATTATTCCACAGTAGCTCAGAGGTAGAGCAATCGGCTGTTAACCGATCGGTCGTAGGTTCGACTCCTACCTGTGGAGCCATACGGAGAAGTACTCAAGTGGCTGAAGAGGCGCCCCTGCTAAGGGTGTAGGTCGTGTGAGCGGCGCGAGGGTTCAAATCCCTCCTTCTCCGCCATTTTAAATGGCCCGTTGGTCAAGCGGTTAAGACACCGCCCTTTCACGGCGGTATCACGGGTTCGAATCCCGTACGGGTCATCATTTACACTTTAAGAAGTATTATGTTAAAAAACACAGTTTTGAACATTATCATTTGGCTAACAGCCGAGTTTTCCTAATACTTCATGAGAGTATAAAAGTTTTGAGCAAATGCCTGTATAAGTGAAACTTCGACATTCGCTATTAAAGACAAGGCGAATGCCAAGTTTTTCTAATGTTTTAGGACTGGTCCGGTAGTTCAGTTGGTTAGAATGCCTGCCTGTCACGCAGGAGGTCGCGGGTTCGAGTCCCGTCCGGACCGCCATATATTTTTTATTGGGCTATAGCCAAGCGGTAAGGCAGCAGGTTTTGATCCTGTCATTCCCAGGTTCGAATCCTGGTAGCCCAGCCATTTTTCTTCTATATAATATAAGATTACTTATAGGAGCCATTAGCTCAGTTGGTAGAGCATCTGACTTTTAATCAGAGGGTCGAAGGTTCGAATCCTTCATGGCTCATCTTTTAATGTATCCCTTGCGGGTGTGGCGGAATTGGCAGACGCGCTAGACTTAGGATCTAGTGTCTTACGACGTGGGGGTTCGAGTCCCTTCACCCGCATATTTGCAATCAAGTTGCTATGTGTTGCATAGCATTTTGTTTTGTAAAGATTATGCGGTCGTGGCGGAATGGCAGACGCGCTAGGTTGAGGGCCTAGTGGGTGAATAACCCGTGGAAGTTCGAGTCTTCTCGACCGCATTAAAAATTTTTTAAAATAACTATTGCATTCACATTGTAAACATGGTATATTAGTAAATGTCGCTTCAAAAGCGCCCGTAGCTCAATTGGATAGAGTACTTGACTACGAATCAAGCGGTTAGAGGTTCGACTCCTCTCGGGCGCACCATATATCGGGAAGTAGCTCAGCTTGGTAGAGCACATGGTTTGGGTCCATGGGGTCGCAGGTTCGAATCCTGTCTTCCCGACCAGGGAAACTTTATAAAATTATTAACAACTTTAATGCGGGTATAGTTTAGTGGTAAAACCTCAGCCTTCCAAGCTGATGATGGGAGTTCGATTCTCCCTACCCGCTCCAATATTACTTAAATTTTTATTATGGCGGGCCTGTAGCTCAGCTGGTTAGAGCGCACGCCTGATAAGCGTGAGGTCGGTGGTTCGAGTCCACTCAGGCCCATTTGCTCCTTGAAAACTGAACAAACAACCAAGTATGTTAAGAACAAGCAAGAAAGCTAAGACAACTGATGGGATTAATTTTATTAATCTTATCCAAACTATTTTGGAGAGTTTGATCTTGGCTCAGGACGAACGCTGGCGGCGTGCCTAATACATGCAAGTCGAGCGCGGGAAGCAAGCAATCACCCTTCGGGGTGTGCGCTTGTGGAACGAGCGGCGGACGGGTGAGTAACACGTGGGCAACCTGCCTGCAAGATTGGGATAACTCCGGGAAACCGGAGCTAATACCGAATAATACTTTTTATCTCATGGTAGAAAGTTGAAAGGCGGCTTCGGCTGTCACTTGCAGATGGGCCCGCGTCGCATTAGCTAGTTGGTGGGGTAATGGCCCACCAAGGCGACGATGCGTAGCCGACCTGAGAGGGTGATCGGCCACACTGGGACTGAGACACGGCCCAGACTCCTACGGGAGGCAGCAGTAGGGAATCTTCCGCAATGGACGAAAGTCTGACGGAGCAACGCCGCGTGAGTGATGAAGGTTTTCGGATCGTAAAGCTCTGTTGTTGGGGAAGAACAAGTACCGTTCTAATAGGACGGTGCCTTGACGGTACCTAACCAGAAAGCCCCGGCTAACTACGTGCCAGCAGCCGCGGTAATACGTAGGGGGCAAGCGTTGTCCGGAATTATTGGGCGTAAAGCGCTCGCAGGCGGTCTTTTAAGTCTGATGTGAAAGCCCACGGCTCAACCGTGGAGGGTCATTGGAAACTGGAGGACTTGAGTACAGAAGAGGAGAGTGGAATTCCACGTGTAGCGGTGAAATGCGTAGAGATGTGGAGGAACACCAGTGGCGAAGGCGACTCTCTGGTCTGTAACTGACGCTGAGGAGCGAAAGCGTGGGGAGCGAACAGGATTAGATACCCTGGTAGTCCACGCCGTAAACGATGAGTGCTAGGTGTTAGGGGGTTTCCGCCCCTTAGTGCTGAAGTTAACGCATTAAGCACTCCGCCTGGGGAGTACGGCCGCAAGGCTGAAACTCAAAAGAATTGACGGGGGCCCGCACAAGCGGTGGAGCATGTGGTTTAATTCGAAGCAACGCGAAGAACCTTACCAGGTCTTGACATCCTCTGCAAGCGATAGAGATATCGTGTTCCCTTCGGGGACAGAGTGACAGGTGGTGCATGGTTGTCGTCAGCTCGTGTCGTGAGATGTTGGGTTAAGTCCCGCAACGAGCGCAACCCTTGATCTTAGTTGCCAGCATTCAGTTGGGCACTCTAAGGTGACTGCCGGTGACAAACCGGAGGAAGGTGGGGATGACGTCAAATCATCATGCCCCTTATGACCTGGGCTACACACGTGCTACAATGGATGGAACAAAGGGACGCAAAACCGCGAGGTCAAGCAAATCCCATAAAACCATTCTCAGTTCGGATTGTAGGCTGCAACTCGCCTACATGAAGCCGGAATCGCTAGTAATCGCGGATCAGCATGCCGCGGTGAATACGTTCCCGGGCCTTGTACACACCGCCCGTCACACCACGAGAGTTGGTAACACCCGAAGTCGGTGAGGTAACCTTTTAGGGGCCAGCCGCCGAAGGTGGGACCAATGATTGGGGTGAAGTCGTAACAAGGTAGCCGTATCGGAAGGTGCGGCTGGATCACCTCCTTTCTAAGGAAAAACAGAAAGCCGAAGCTAGTGATAGCAGAAGCCGTACTGTTTAACGGAAAATCGGTGACGCTTGCGTCATCGTAAGACCTATCGTTGATAGGCCTTAACATACAAGGTTGTTTGTTCAGTTTTGAGGGATGCAAATCTCTCTTTTTGTACCTTGAAAACTAAATAAGAGCAATATAGACAAGACATCGAATTAAAACGTAAGTTCTTAATCATAAAGATAGTTAAGTGAAGAAGAGCGCACGGTGAATGCCTTGGCACTAGGAGCCGACGAAGGACGGGACTAACACCGATATGCCTCGGGGAGTTGTAAGTAGACATTGATCCGAGGATTTCCGAATGGGGAAACCCACTGTTCGTAATGGAGCAGTACGCATATCTGAATACATAGGGTATGTGAGGCAGACCCGGGGAACTGAAACATCTCAGTACCCGGAGGAAGAGAAAGCAAATGCGATTTCCTGAGTAGCGGCGAGCGAAACGGAATCAGCCCAAACCAGAAAGCTTGCTTTCTGGGGTTGTAGGACACTCCTTTGGAGTTACAAAGAAATACTTTAGATGAATCGATCTGGAACGATCAGCCATAGCGGGTAAGAGCCCTGTAGTCGAAAAAGTGTTTCCTCCGGAGTGTATCCTGAGTACGGCGGGACACGAGAAATCCCGTCGGAATCCGGGAGGACCATCTCCCAAGGCTAAATACTACCTAGTGACCGATAGTGAACCAGTACCGTGAGGGAAAGGTGAAAAGCACCCCGGAAGGGGAGTGAAAGAGATCCTGAAACCGTGCGCTTACAAGTAGTCGAAGCCCGTTAATGGGTGACGGCGTACCTTTTGTAGAATGGACCGGCGAGTTACGATCGTATGCAAGGTTAAGTGGAAGACACGGAGCCGCAGCGAAAGCGAGTCTGAATAGGGCGAAATAGTATGCGGTCGCAGACCCGAAACCGTGTGATCTACCCATGTCCAGGGTGAAGGTCAGGTAACACTGACTGGAGGCCCGAACCCACGTATGTTGAAAAATGCGGGGATGAGGTGTGGGTAGGGGTGAAATGCCAATCGAACACGGAGATAGCTGGTTCTCTCCGAA